>NZ_JBQVQL010000073.1:0-24510 GCF_052440005.1 Phreatobacter sp. | reverse complement strand
GCCCGAGGCCGATCGTCTCCGCGCCCATGTCACCCCGCCTCGCCGCCGTCGCGCCTCTCCAGCCAGCGCCGCAGCGGGATCGCCGCCAGCGAGAGGAGGGCGAGGCCGCCGAGCCCGGCGAGGATCTCCGGCGTCAGGATCGACGCCGGGCTGATGGTGCCGCCCTGGTCGAGCACCGAACCGAGGCCCGCTCCCGCCAGCGAGAAGACCGCTGTCGCGGGGATGACGCCGACGAAGGTCGTCGCGACATAGGTGGCGAGCGGCACGCCGACGAAGGCCGGCACCAGGTTGACGAGGAAGAAGGGGAATAGCGGCACCAGCCTCAGCACCAGCAGGTAGGAGGCGGCGTTGCGGCGGATGCCCGCGGCGAGCCGCGCCGCAGGCTGGCCGAAACGGTCGAGGGCGTTGGCGCCGAACAGCGTGCGCGCCAGGAGGAAGACCAGGGTCGCGCCAATGGTCGCCGCCGTCACGGTCAGCGCCGTGCCGAGCGCCGCCCCGAACAGGAAGCCGCCGCCCAGCGTCAGGAACACCGCGCCGGGGACGGAGAAGGCGACGGCCAGGGTATAGACCGCGACGAAGGCCGCCGCGGCCAGGACGCCGTTGGCCGCCACCCAGGCGGCGAGCGTTCCCCGGTGGGTCCGCAGCGTCTCCAGCGACAGATAGTCCGCCACCCCCGACCAGCGCAGGCCAACGAGCACGACCACCGCCGCGAGGGCGATCCAGACACGCCGGTCCGTTGCGAGAGCGCGGGGCGACATGGGGCCTCCTCAGGGGATGATGCGCTGGAGGAAGCCGACCACGGCGCGCGTCGTCGGGCCGAAGAGCTTCGCCGTGAAGTGGCTCCCCGCGGCCCGTTTCGAGGCTTCCGACAGGGTCGGATAGGGCAGGACGAGGCCGGCCACGGCGCCGATCTTCGCGCCGGAACTGATGGCGAGGGCCCAGAGGCCGATCATCTCGCCGGCATGGGGGGCGACGATGGTCGCCCCGAGGATGCGGCCCCGTGCGCCGAGGACGACGCGGACGAAGCCGTCGGTGCGGCGCTCCGCCTGCGCCCGGTCGTTCATCGACAGGGGCGAGGAGAGGACCTCCACCGCGTGGCCGTCCTTGCGGGCCTCCGCCTCCGTCAGGCCGACCTGCGCGAGTTCGGGGTCGGTGTAGGTGACCCGCGGCAGGGCGGCGTAGTTCACCTTGGCCGGCAGCAGGAACAGCGCATTGCGGATGACGATGCCCGCCTGATAGCCGGCGGCATGGGTGAATTGCGGTCCGCCGCAGACGTCGCCGATGGCGAAGACGGAGCGGTTGCTGGTCCTGAGCCGCGCGTCCACCGTGATGCCCTTGTCGCCCGTGGCGATGCCGGCCGCCTCGAGGCCGAGGCCCTCGACGTTGGGCCGCCTCCCCGTGGCGACGAGAAGGTGGCTGCCGGTGATCGCCGGCGCGCCGTCGGCGAGGTCGACCGCCACGCCGTCCGCGGTGCGCCGCACGGCCGCGACCTTGCGGCCCTCCATCAGGGCGACGCCGTCGGCGAGGAGCGCCTCGCGCACCACGGCAACCGCGTCCGGTTCGTCACGGCCCAGGATCGCCTGCTGCTCGATCACGGTGACCTGCGATCCCAGCCGGCGGAAGGCCTGCGCCATTTCGACGCCGATGGGCCCGCCGCCCATGATGACGAGGTGGTCAGGCCGCTGCCGTAGCCCGAAGATCGTCTCGTTGGTGAGATGGCCGCTCTCCGCGAGCCCCGGCACTGGCGGGACGGCCGCGCGCGAGCCCGTCGCCACCACGAAGCGTCGCGCCCGGATGCGCCGGCCGCCCGCCTCCACCGTGCGGGTGTCGAGAAAGCGCGCCGCTGCCCTGATCACCATGACGCCGAGGCCCTCGAAGCGCTCGACGCTGTCGTGCGGCGCGATGGCGGCGATGACGCCGTGGACGTGGTCGTGGACCGTGTCGAAGCGAATCTCCGGCGCGGGAAAGGTGACGCCGAAGGCCGCGCTCGCGGCCGCGGCATGGGCCTTGTGGGCGGCGGCGATCAGCGCCTTCGAGGGCACGCAGCCCGTGTTGAGGCAGTCGCCGCCCATCTCGCCCTTCTCGATGAGGACGACGGAGGCACCCATCTGCACCGCGCCTGCCGCGACCGAGAGGCCGGCCGAGCCCGCGCCGATGACGCAGATGTCGCAGGAGACGCTGTCGCCGTTCAGGGTCGGTCGCCTGGCGGCGGAGGGGGAGGGGGCAGTGTCCATGGCCTGTGTGAACCTTTCAGCGTCCGGCATGTTTCCTTCGGGCGGGAGGGTGGCCGCGTTTCGCCCCCTCACACGAAGTTGTCGCCGCCACCGCCTCCGCCGCTTGAATCACCGGTCGCCATCGTGACACCAAAGGTGGCTCCCCGCGTAACGATTTGCGGCCGGGATGCGAACGGCGACGAAGCGACCCCCACGGAGTGCAGCCTTTTGCAGCAGACCACCCGAGAGCCAGGCGGCCGGACCATCGGCAAGTTCGAACATCCCGCCGTCACCGCTAAGGGCGAACGGCGCGCCGCCGTGGCGCTGAAGCGCCTCGAGACGCTGTGGTTCAACACCGGCACGCTCTGCAACATCACCTGCAGCAACTGTTACATCGAGAGTTCGCCGAAGAACGATCAACTCGCCTATCTGACGCTCGCCGACGTGCAGGCCTCGCTCGACGAGATCCGCCGTGACGGCCTGCCGGTGACGCTGATCGGGCTCACCGGCGGCGAGCCCTTCATGAACCCACAGATCATCGCGATCCTCCAGGCGGTGCTGGAGGCGGGCCACGAGACCCTCGTGCTCACCAACGCCATGCGCCCGATGATGCGCCACCGCGCCGCGCTGCTCCGGCTGCGCCAGGCCCATGGCGCCAGGCTCCGCATCCGCGTCTCGCTCGACGACTACCGCGCTGTCGTCCACGACGCCGAACGTGGTCCCGGGGCTTTCGCCAAGGCGATGGACGGGCTGCGTTTCCTCGCGGGCGGCGGCTTCCGCCTGGAGCTTGCCGGCCGCCGGCTCGCCGCCGACGCGGAAGCGGGTTCGCGCGAGGGCTATCGCCGCACCCTCGCCGCGGAAGGCATAGCGCTCGACTGGGACGATCCCGTCAGTCTCGTCGTATTCCCCGAGATGCGTGCCGACGCCGACCCGCCGGAGATCACCGAGGCCTGCTGGGGTATCCTCCACAAGAGCCCGGACGACGTCATGTGCGCCTCCGCCCGCATGGTGGTGCGCCGCAAGGGCGCGGCCGGCCCCTCCGTGCTCGCCTGCACGCTGATCGCCTACGACCCCGCCTTCGAACTCGGCGCGACCCTTGAAGAGGCGGCCCGGCCGGTGCCGCTCAACCATCGCTTCTGCGCCACCTTCTGCGTGCTCGGCGGCGCTGCCTGCGGCGCTGCGACGCCGGCGTGACGGTTGCGGTCGAGCAGCGGCGGACGGCGGCCGTCGATCCGCCGACCTTCAGCGTCGTCGTGCCGCTGGCGGCGGACGAACCGGCGCCCGGGGAGCTGATCGCGCGCCTGCCTGCGGACATGGAGGTGATTCTCGCGCGCGGCGGCACCCGCGCCGAGGCCCTCGATGCCGGCGCCGCCGCAGCCCGTGGTGCCTTCCTCTGGTTCGTCCATGCCGACACGCGCCTGCCGCAGGACGCGGTCGAGGCCCTGCGCGCCGCCGTCCGGCGCGATCCCGGCGCCCTGCTCTTCTTCGACCTTTCCTTCGACGGACCCGCCGTCATGGCGCTGAACGGCGCGGGGGCCCGCCTGCGCTCGCGTCTCCTGCGCCTGCCCTTCGGCGACCAGGCGCTGTGCATCGAGGCGGGTCTGTTCCGGCAACTCGGAGGCTATCCCGCCGTCCCCCGCGGCGAGGACCACCTCCTCGTCTGGCGCGCCCATCGTGCCGGCGTGCCCGTCCGGCCGGTCGGGGCGAGCGTCACCACCAGCAGCCGCCGCTACCGCACCCGCGGCTGGGCCCGCACCACGGCGCTGCACCTGGCCCTGACCGTCCGCCAGGCCGCACCGGAATTCCTCGCCTGGCTCCGCGGCCGCTGAAGCCGGGTGGTATCCGGGGCCGGTTGCCGGCCCACGCGCCCGCAGCGTAACGCTGTCAGAGGTTCTCGGAGGGGAATCGCCCGCGCCCGCGAGAAGGTTTCGTCATGCACCAGCCTGCGTCCCGCTCCGCCCTGCGACAGACCCTGCTCGGCAAGCTGCGCTATTCCGTCGGCCGCTTGCCGGAGGACGCCGCCGATCACGACTGGCTGACCGCCGCCATCCTCACCGTGCGCGACGCGATGGTCGATTCCTGGCGCCCGCCCTCCACCCCGGTCGGCAAGCGCGTCTACTACCTGTCGCTCGAATTCCTCATCGGCCGCTCGCTCAACGACTCCCTCAGCAATCTCGGTCTGCGCGAGGCCCTGCGCGACGTGCTCGCCGAGTTCGGCCAGTCTCTCGACGCGCTGGAGACGCTGGAGCCGGACGCCGCCCTCGGCAATGGTGGCCTCGGCCGCCTCGCCGCCTGCTACATGGAATCCATGGCGACCCTCGGCGTGCCGGCCATCGGCTACGGCATCCGCTACGAACACGGCCTCTTCCGCCAGGCCATCGAGCAGGGCGAGCAGGTGGAGCGCCCGGAGGACTGGCTCTCCTTCCGCAATCCCTGGGAGTTCGAGCGCAGCGACCGCGCCTACGAGATCGGCTTCGGCGGGCGGGTGGAACAGGGCGAGGGCGACGCCGCCCGCTGGATCCCCGCCGAGCGGGTCCTGGCGGTCAGCTACGACATGCCGGTGGTCGGCTGGCGCGGCCAGGCGACGACGACGCTGCGGCTCTTCCGCGCCCGCGCCCTGGAGCCGCTGTTCCTCGAGGCCTTCAACCGCGGCGACCTGGCCGGGGCCGTGTCGGAACGCGTGCGGGCCGAGGCCATCTCCCGCGTCCTCTACCCGAACGATTCAACCCCCGAGGGCCAGGAGCTCCGGCTGCGGCAGGAGTATTTCTTCACCGCCGCCGCGCTGAATGACCTCGTCCTGCGCCATGTCCGCGACGGCGAGGACCTGCGCACGCTGAACCGCCGCGCGGCGATCCAGCTCAACGACACCCATCCCGCCCTCGCCGTCGCCGAACTCATGCGCCTCCTGGTGGACGACTACGGCCTTCCCTGGGACGAGGCCTTCGAGGTGACGCGCGGCAGCATCGCCTACACCAACCACACGCTCCTGCCGGAGGCGCTGGAGACCTGGCCGGTGACGCTGATGGAGCGGCTGCTGCCGCGCCACATGCAGATCATCTTCCGCATCAACGCCGTCTTCCTCGACGCCGCGGCGCGCATACCCGGCCATCCCGACCTCGCCGAACTGTCGCTCATCGACGAGCACCACGGCCGGCGCGTGCGCATGGCCCATCTCGCCTTCGTCGGCTCGCACAGCGTCAACGGCGTCTCCGCCCTGCATTCGCGGCTGATGGAGGAGACGGTCTTCGCTCCCCTGGCGAAGATGGCGCCGGGCCGCATCCGCAATGTCACCAACGGCGTCTCGCCGCGGCGCTGGCTGATCGGTGCCAATCCCGCCCTCGCAGCCCTCGTCGCCGAGACCTGCGGGCGGGAGCGCCTGGACGACCCGGTCGACCTCGCCGATTTCGCCGCCCATGCCGGCGAATCCGGCTTCCGCGACCGGCTCGGCGCCATCAAGCGCGCCAACAAGGAGCGTCTCGCCGGCCAGCTGAGGGACCGCCTCGGCCTCGCGGTCGATCCCTCCTGGCTCTTCGACGTCCACATCAAGCGCATCCACGAGTACAAGCGCCAGCTGCTCAACATCCTCGAGACCATTGCCCTCTACGACACGCTGCGCGCCGAGCCCTGGCGCGACATCCCCCCGCGGCTGAAGATCTTCGCCGGCAAGGCGGCGTCGAGCTACGTCACCGCCAAGTCCATCATCCGCCTGATCAACGACGTCGCCGCCGTCATCAACCGCGACCCCGTGACGCGCGACCGGCTGAAGGTCGCCTTCGTGCCGAACTACAACGTCAGCCTCGCCGAGTTGATCATCCCGGCCGCCGACCTCTCCGAGCAGATCTCGACGGCCGGCATGGAGGCCTCGGGCACGGGCAACATGAAGTTCGCGCTCAACGGCGCGCTCACCATCGGCACTCTCGACGGCGCCAATATCGAGATCGCCGAGCGGGTCGGGGAGGACAACATCGTCATCTTCGGCATGACGGCCGCGGAGGTCGCCGAGGAGCGCCGCGCGCCGCGCCGGAGCGAGGACATCCTGCGCGGGGATTCCCGCCTCGCCGACGTGCTGGACGCGGTCGCCTCCGGCGCCTTCTCGCCCGGCGAGCCCGAGCGCTACCGGCCGCTGGTCGAGGCGCTGAAGCGCGACGACACCTTCATGGTCCTCGCCGATTTCGCCGCCTATCAGGCGGCCCAACGCCGGGTCGACGGCCTCTGGCGCGATCCCGGCGCCTGGCAGGGCATGGCCGCCGCCAACATCGCGGGATGCGGCTATTTCAGCGCCGACCGCTCCATCCGCGACTATGCCCGCACCATCTGGGACCTGCCCGCCGCCGACTGGCGCGGCTGAGCCGCGTCAGGCGAGCACCATCAGGGAGCGGGGCCCGAGGATCACCGCGCCGTCCTCCGGGTTGCCGCCCTCGTCTTCCGTGCGCACCTGCACGGTCCAGCCCTGTCCCCCGGCCCGCTCCGGGAGGGTGAAGGACACGCCGTTCTCCGAGGCGTTGAACAGGACCAGCGCTTCGGAGAACCCCTCGGTCACGTCCGGGCACACCATGAACAGCGCGATGGCACGGGCGAGGTCGTCGTCCCAGTGCTCCTCCTCCTGATCGCCGCCCGCCGGATTCAGCCAGCGCAGCACCACCTCGTCGCGGAAGCCGGCGCGGCGGAAGATGGCGTTCTCGGCGCGCAGCCGGATCAGGTCCTGGACGAAGCGGATCATCGCCTCGCCCTCGGCACCGACCGCGTCCCAGTTGAGCCAGCCGATCGGGTTGTCCTGGCAATAGGCGTTGTTGTTGCCGTCCTGCGAATTGGCGAACTCGTCGCCCGCCAGCAGCATCGGCGTGCCGTGCGAGAGCAGCAGCGTCGCCATCAGGTTGCGCATGTGGCGCCGGCGCAGGGTCTGGATCGCCGGATCGTCGGTCGGGCCCTCTACGCCGAAGTTGATCGACAGGTTGTGGCCGTGGCCGTCGCGATTGTCCTCGCCGTTCGCCGCGTTGTGGCGCTCCTCGTAGGTGGCGAGGTCGGCGAGGGTGAAGCCGTCGTGGGCCGTGACGAAGTTGACGCCCGCCCAGGGCCTGCGCCCGCGCTGGTCGTAGATGTCGCCGGAGCCGGTGACCCGGGCCGCCATGTCGCGCAGGAGGCCGTTCTCGCCCTTCCAGAAGCCGCGAATCGTGTCGCGGTACTTGTCGTTCCATTCGGCCCAGCCCGGCGGGAAGCTGCCGACCTGGTAGCCGCCCGGCCCGATGTCCCAGGGCTCGCCGACGAGCTTCACCTTGCGCAGCACCGGGTCCTGGCCGACGGCGTCGAAGAAGCCGCCGCGCGGGTCGAAGCCGTGCGGCTCGCGGCCGAGGATGGTGCCGAGGTCGAAGCGGAAGCCGTCGACCTCCATCACCTCGACCCAGTAGCGCAGCGAATCCAGCACGAGCTGCAGCACGCGGGGATGGCTGGTGTTGACGGTGTTCCCGGTGCCGGTGTCGTTGATGTAGTAGCGGTGGGCGTCCGGCATCGTGCGGTAGTAGGAGAAGTTGTCGATGCCGCGGAACGACAGCGTCGCGCCGCGCTCGTTGCCCTCGGCGGTGTGGTTGTAGACCACGTCGAGGATCACCTCGATGCCGGCGTCGTGGTAGGCGCGGACCATGTCGCGGAACGAGGCAAGGCCTTTCCTGCCGAGATAGCGGCCCATCGGTGCGAAGAAGGCGATGCTGTTGTAGCCCCAGTAGTTCCTGAGGCCGAGGTCCTCCAGCCGGTGGTCGTCGGCGAAGGCGTGGATCGGCAGCAGCTCGACCGAGGTGACGCCGAGGCTCTTCACGTGGTCGATGATCGCCCGCTGCCCCAGCCCGTCGAAGGTGCCGCGCAGCGCCTCGGGCACGGCCGGGTGGAGCTGCGTCATGCCGGCGGCATGGGTCTCATAGAACACCGTGCGGTCCCAGGGCACCCGCGGGCCCGCCGGACGGGCGGCGTCGAGGCCGAAGTCGCTCACCACGCCTTTCGGCATGAAGGGCGCGCTGTCCTGCTCGTCGAAGGTGAGGTCGGCGTCCTCCTCCGTACCGAGGACGTAGCCATAGACGGCCGGGTCCCAGGCGATGGTGCCGTGCAGCTGGCGCGCATAGGGATCGATCAGAAGCTTGTTCGGGTTGAACCGGTGCCCCTCCTCGGGGCGGAACGGCCCGTGCACCCGGTAGCCGTAGAGCTGGCCCGGCTTCAGCCCGGGGACGTAGCCGTGCCAGACCTCGTCGGTATATTCCGGGAGGGTCAGCCGTGCGGTCTCGGTGCGGCCGCTCTCGTCATAGAGACAGAGCTCCACGCGGTCGGCATGGGCGGAGAACAGCGCGAAATTGACGCCGTCGCCGTCGAAGGTCGCGCCGAGGTCATGGGGGACGCCCGGCGTCATTCGCGTTGCTGTCATGGGGGGTTCTTAAGGCTCTCGCGGGCAGGCGATCTGCACGTTCTGGCGAGCAACGCGATCGTCCGGACGGGGTTCCCCGGACCAGCGATCGGGCCGGACTCTTTTTTGCATCGCAACAGGAACTTCGTCACTCGCCCTGTCGTTGTAGTCGCGACCTCCCTTGAATCTCCGCGAGCGTACCATGCAGGTCTTCGAGAGCCCTTCTGAAGAGCCTCTGATTGCTGCCGATCCCGCCGTCGTGCCGGAGGCGTCCGCCGCCCCGCAGGAAAACCCGCAGGCGCCGCCGGCCCTCGGCGGCAAAAGGCCGCGTGTTCTCTTCGTCACGCCCGAGATGGGCGACTTCATCAAGGCCGGTGGCCTCGGCGAGGTCTCCGCCTCCCTGCCGCGCCAGCTCACCCGCCTCTGCGACGTCCGCGTGCTCATGCCGGGATACCGGCAGGTGCGGCGCAAGGGCGGGTCGATCGACGTCGTTCGCTCCATGCCGGCCTCGGCCGGCCTGCCTGCCTGGTCGCTCGGCCGCCTGACCCGTCCCGACGGTCTCGTCGTCTATGTCGTCCTCTGCGACGAACTCTACGACCGCGACGGCTCGCCCTATGGCCCCTATGGCGCCGGCGACTTCGCCGACAACGACGTGCGCTTCGCCCGCCTGTCGCTGGCGGCCGCGGAGGTCGCGGCGGGTGAGGCCGACCCCAACTGGAAGGCCGACATCCTCCATGCCCACGACTGGCCGGCAGCCCTTGCGCCGCTGTACCTCGCCACGCGCGAGGGCCGCGACAAGCCGGCCACGATCCTGACGATCCACAACCTGGCCTATCAGGGGCTTTATGGCGCCGACCGGCTGCACAGCCTCGGCATTCCCGACGCCGCCTTCACCTCCGAGGGGGCCGAGTTCTATGGCCAGCTCTCCTTCCTCAAGGCCGGCATTGCCTTCGCCACGCACCTCACCACCGTCAGCGAGACCTATGCGCGCGAGATCACCACGCCGGAGCACGGCTGCGGCCTCGACGGCATGCTGCGCCGCCGCTACGCCGCCGGTGAGCTGACCGGCATCCTCAACGGCATCGACGACCGCATGGTGATACCGCCGGAAGAGGCCCTCGACCCCAAGGCGCTGAGCGAATGGAAGCGCGCCAATGCCAGGAAGGTGCGCAAGATCTTCGGCCTGACGCCCTCGCGCGGCCCGCTCTTCGCCGTCATCTCGCGCCTCGTCCACCAGAAGGGCGTCGACCTCGCGGTGGAGGCGGCGGAAAACATCATCGCCGGCGGCGGCCAGCTGGTCGTGACAGGGCGCGGCGAGCCGGAGCTCGAGGCGGCCGTGGAGCGCCTCGGCGAACGTCACCCGGACGCGGTCGGCGTCCATATCGGCTTCGACGACGAGGAGGCGCGGCAGGTCTTCGCCGGCAGCGACTTCCTGCTCATGCCCTCGCGCTTCGAGCCTTGCGGCCTCAGCCAGATGTATGCGCAGCGCGCCGGAAGCCTGCCGATCGCCTACCGCACCGGCGGCCTCGCCGATACCATCGACGACGGTCGCTCCGGCTTCCTGTTCTCGAGCCTCTCCTCGTCGAGCCTGGGCGGCGCGGTCGACCGGGCACTCGGCGCCTATCGGCGCCGCGCCGACCTCATCGCCATGCGGCGCAACGCCATCGCCAAGCGCTTCGACTGGACGGGCGCGACGGCGCGCTACGCCACCATCTATTCACGGGCACTGGAGGCGTAACTGCCCTTGTTTCCCTCGGCTCACGGTTCTTTCCGTTTGCGTCGCCCCGAGCCGGCCCCGCTGGGCGCCGAGGGCGAAGCCTTGCCGTCGGGTGCCTCAGAACCTGCCGCGGCGGCGCGCGGAGCCCGGGTTTTGGCCGCGGGCTTTCCGAGCACGGCGGTCGCCCGCTCCAGGGCGGACTCCGTCGGCGTGGCGGTGGCGGAGGTCGGCTGCGCCGCCGTCAGCTCCCGCTCCGCGGCCTCCCAGTGGGCCTCGGCCCGCCCCGGCGGGCGGCCCTCCGCTTCCCAGATCTCATAGGCTCGCTTCTCGATCATCATGCGCGACATCCGCCGCCTCCTGTTCCGTCTCGCCGTGCCGCATCCCCTTGGGTCGGCCCGGCATCCCTTTGCCATCGCGCCCCGGGCAGGCCGGCCTGCCCGGAGGGAGGCGGCCACGTGGTGATCCGCCGCTCCACTCCGCGCGCCAGCGAGACCGTGGCCGCGCCCGGGACCAGCCTGCCGCAGGGCGTGGTGAACGCCCTGCTCGCCGGTACCCACGGGGATCCCTTCTCCGTCCTCGGCCCCCACCGGGAGGGGACGGGCCTGCGCATTCGCCAGGCCCTGCCCGGCGCCTATTATGCGGAAGTCGAGCCCGCAGGCGGTGGTCCCTCGACACCGCTCGCCGAAACGTCACCGGGCTTTTTCGAGGCGCTCCTGCCCGAGCCCATCGACTACCGCCTCGTCGTGCACTGGGCAGGCGCGGTTCAGCGCACCGTCGACCCCTATGGACTGCCCGCCATGCTCTCCAGCGACGACCTCCACTGGTTCGCCGAGGGGCGGCACCGCGACCTTGCCAAGCGGATGGGGGCGGTGCCCTGCCGGCATGCCGGCCACGAGGGCGTCGGCTTCGCCGTCTGGGCACCGAACGCGCGTGCCGTCTCCATCGTCGGCGACTTCAACGGCTGGAACCCGGCCCGCCACCCCATGCGCCGGCGCTGGGAGGCGGGGGTCTGGGAGCTGTTCATTCCAGGTCTCGCGCCGGGCGCGGCCTACAAGTTCGCCATCACCGGTCCCTCCGGCGAACGCCTGCCCTGGAAGTCCGACCCGCTGGCGCGGCGCACCGAGCTGCCGCCCCGTACGGCCTCCATCGTTGCTGCTCCGCCGCGATTCGCCTGGACCGACGGGGAGTGGATGGCGGCCCGGGCAGAGGCCGACGACAGCCGCCGCCCCATGTCCATCTACGAGGTGCATGTGGGTTCATGGCTGCGCACCCATGACGGCCATGAGGGCAGCTGGACCGAGGCGGCCGACCGGCTGATCCCCTATGTGCAGCATCTCGGCTTCACCCACGTCGAGCTGATGCCGATCACCGAATATCCCTTCGGCGGCTCCTGGGGCTACCAACCCCTGTCGCTCTTCGCGCCCACCGCCCGGCTCGGCGATCCCGCCGACCTCGCCCGCTTCGTCGACCGCTGCCATGCCGCGGGGATAGGCGTCATCCTCGACTGGGTGCCCTCGCATTTCCCCGGCGACGCTCACGGCCTTGCGCGCTTCGACGGCACGGCGCTCTACGAGCACGAGGACCCGCGCGAGGGCTATCACCCCGACTGGAACACGATGATCTACAACCTGGGGCGCCGCGAGGTCCGCGGCTTCCTGATGGCCTCGGCGCTCTGGTGGATTCGCACCTTCCACCTCGACGGGCTGCGCGTCGACGCCGTTGCCTCCATGCTTTACCGCGACTACAGCCGCCAGCCCGGCGAGTGGATCCCCAACGTCCATGGCGGACGGGAGAACCTCGAGGCCGTTTCCTTCCTGCGCGAGCTGAACGACCTCATCGACGCGGAGGGGGAGGGCGCCGTCGTCATCGCCGAGGAATCCACCGCCTGGCCGGGCGTCACCGCGCCCACCGACGAGGAGGGGCTCGGCTTCCACTTCAAGTGGAACATGGGCTGGATGCACGACACGCTGCGCTATTTCGGGCGCGACCCGATCCACCGCGGCCACCATCCGAACGACCTGACATTCGGCCTCGTCTACGCCCATTCCGAGCACTACGTGCTGCCGATCTCCCACGACGAGGTCGTGCACGGGAAGGGCTCGCTCATCGCCCGCATGCCCGGCGACGACTGGCAGCGCTTCGCCAATCTCCGCCTCCTCCTCGGCTGGATGTGGGCCCATCCCGGCAAGAAGCTGCTGTTCATGGGCTGCGAATTCGGCGCCGAGGCCGAATGGAACGCCGATGCGCCCTTCCCCTGGCCGGCGGAGGACGCCCTCCTGCCGCGCGGCGCGATGCAGTTCGTCGCCGACCTCAACCGCGCCTATCGCGACATTCCCGCCCTCCATCGCCGGGACCGCGAACCCGACGGCTTCCGGTGGATCATCGCCGACGACCGGGACAACCAGGTCTTCGCCTTCTTCCGCAGCGACGGCACCGACGAGGTTCTCGTCATCGCCAACATGACGCCGGTGCCGCGCGCCGCCTATCGCGTCGGCGTGCGCGAGCCCGGCTTCTGGCGCGAGGTCGTCAACAGCGACGCGGTAGCCTATGGGGGCTCCGGCCTCGGCAACGGCGGCGGCGTCGAGGCCGCTCCCGAGCCCTCTCACGGGGAGGCCTTCTCCCTGAGACTCACCCTGCCGCCGCTCGGCATCCTCATCCTGAAGCCGGAAGGACGCGGCTGACATGCGCGACGACGACCTTCGCGACCTCGCCCGGCGTTCCGGCATCGCGCTCGACTGGCGGGACCAGCGCGGCGAGATCCGGCCGGTTTCCATCGACACGCTGAGGGCCATCCTCGCCGCCATGGACGTGTCGCCCGACCAGCCCGCGGGCGCCCCCTCGGTCAGGGACAGACCCCTGGTGACCACCCGGGTTGGACGGCAGGTCTCCCTCGGGAGCGCGGGTTTCTCCGGCGACGCAGTCGCGCTGGAAGACGAGCGGGGCGCCGGGGTGGCGGTGACGCTCTCCGCCGACGTCTCCGGGACGGTCATGCAAGCTCCCGCGACCCCGGGCTACTACCAGGTCCACCAGGCCGGCCGCACCGTGACCCTGGCGGTGGCGCCGGCGCGCGGCCCCACCATCGCCGAACGGCTCGGCGGGCGGGGCTGGGCCCTCGCGGCGCAGATCTACGCGCTGCGATCTCGCCACGACGGCGGCATCGGCAATTTCGGCGGCGTCGCCGCGCTGGGAGCTGCGGCGGGGGCGCGCGGCGCCGACGCCGTCGCCGTCAGCCCCACCCATGCCCTGTTCGGCGCGGCGCCTGGGCACTTCAGTCCCTATTCGCCCTCGACCCGCCTCTTTGCCAACCCGCTCCATGCGGACCCGGTCCTCGTCCTCGGCGCCGATGCGGTCGAGGCGGCCATCCGCGAGGCGGGGATCGGCGCCGACATGGAGGCGCTGGAAAGCACTCCCGCCGTGTCGTGGGAGGCGGCGACGCCGGTCCGGCAGGTCCTCCTCGACCATCTGCACCGGCGGCTCGCCGCATCGGGCGGTCCGCTCGCCGCCGACTTCGCCGCCTACCGCGCCGCCGCGCCGCAGGCCCTGATCGACCACGCCACCTTCGAGGTGCTGCAGGGCGCCATGCTGCGCGAGGACGCCGGCCGCTGGCACTGGCGCACCTGGCCCGACGCTTTCGCCGACGCCGCGTCTCCCGCGGTCCGGGCGTTCCGGCAGGAGCATGCGGAGGCCGTCGACCGGCAGGTCTTCGCGCAATGGCTCGCCGAGCGCTCGCAACAGGCGGCCCAGGCCCGCTGCCGCGAGGCCGGCATGCGCATCGGCATCATCGCCGACCTCGCCATCGGCGTGGAGGGCGCCGGCAGTCAGTGCTGGAGCCGCCCTGCCGATATGCTCACGGGGCTCGGGATCGGCGCCCCGCCGGACTACTATGCCGCCGAGGGGCAGAACTGGGGCCTGACCACCTTCTCGCCGACGGGCCTTGCCCGCAGCGGCTTTGCCGGCTTCATCGCCATGCTCAGGGCGAGCCTCGCCCACGTCGGCGGCCTTCGCATCGACCACGTCATGGGCTTCGACCGCCTGTGGATGGTGCCCGAAGGCGCCTCCGCCACCGAGGGCGCCTATCTCGCCATGCCGTCGGAGGACCTGTTCTGCCTCACCGCGCTGGAGGCCCTGCGTCACCGGGCGGTGGTCATCGGCGAGGATCTCGGGACGCTGCCCCACGGCTATCGCGAGAAGCTGCAGGCGGAGGGCATCGCCGGCATGCGCGTGCTGCGCTTCGAGCGCGACGACCACGGCCATCGCCATCCGTCCAACTGGGATGCCGACGCCATTGCCATGACCTCCACCCACGACATGATCGCCACGGCCGGCTGGTGGCGCGGGGTCGACCTCGACCCTGACGACGCGGCAGGGCAGGGCGCGCGCGCCTGGGACCGGGGTCTGTTCTGGGGGTCGGCGGAGGAAGCGGGCCTCGTCTCGTGCGAGCGCCCGCCAGCCGACGCGCCGGACGCGGTGGTCGATGCCGCCGTCGCCTATGTGGGGGGAACGCCCTCGGCCCTCGCCGTCATTGCGGTCGAGGATGTGCTCGGCCTCGACGTCCAGCCGAACGTGCCGGGCACCACGGCCGAGAAGCCGAACTGGCGCCACCGCCTGCCGGGTCCGGCCGCGAGACTGCTCGATGATCCCGCCGCCGGCCGGCGCATCCAGCTCCTGCAGCAGCGGCGCGGGTCAAGCCCGCTCGATGCTCCATAGCGCCGTCCAGGGGCCGAGCCGCCCCTCAGCCCAGCCCGGTCCTTCCGACCACAGGATGTCGCCTGCCGGAGCCTCGCCATGCCGCCGCGCCTCGGCCGAGAGGTTGAGGAGCAGCGAAAGACGGCTGTCGCCGCTGCGCCAGGTGACCGTGATCACCCCCGCGTCCGTCACCTCCCCGTCGCCGGCGGCCATGGCCGAGAGCAGCGGCACGACCCGCTCGCGCCGGACCGCGAGGATGCGGCGATACCAGGCGAGCGTCTCCGCATGGGGCTGGCGGGTCCGCTCCGACCAGTCGAGCTTGGAGGCGAGGAAGGTCTCCCGTGCGGTGGGGTCGGGAATGGCGGCCCGCCGCGCGGGGTCGGCGAAGGCGGAGAAGCGCTTGAACTCGGCGCGCCGGCCGTCCCGCACCGCGTCCTTCAGGTCGTCGCCGAGGTCGCAGAAGAACTGGAACGGCGCGCTCGCGCCCCATTCCTCCCCCTGGAACAGGAGCGGAATCTGGGGCGCCAGCAGGAAGGCGGCGGTTGCCGCCCGCACCGCCCCAGCCTCCGACTCGTGATGAATGCGGTCGCCGAAGGCGCGGTTGCCAATCTGGTCGTGGTTCTGCAGGAAGGCGACGAAGGCGGTCGGGGACAGGTCCCGGCAGGGCGCACCGCGCTCCGCTCCCCGGTAGGGCATCGGCTCGCCCTGGAAGGCGAAGCCCTCGGCAAGGGCGCGGGCGAGGCGGTCAGCCCGGCCGGCATAGTCGCCGTAATAGCCCTCGTCCTCGCCGGTCACCGCGACGTGCAGCCCGTGATGGACGTCGTCGTTCCACTGGGCCCGGTAGTCGCGGCGCAGCCAGGCGGGTTCGTTGTCCTCGTTCTCGACGATGAGGTGAAGCGGGCGCCCCGCCGGCAGCCGCGCCACGGCGGCGGCGATCTCTGCGAGGATGTGGTTGGGACTGTCGTCGCGGATCTCATGCACGGCATCGAGGCGCAGGCCGTCGAAGCCGTAGTGCTCCAGCCAGAACAGCGCGTTCTCCACTGCGAAGGCGCGCACCTCGTCGCGGCCCTCGGCGTCGAAATTGACCGCCGCTCCCCACGGGGTCTCGTGCGCCTCGTTGAACAGCGGCGCATAGAGGGGGAGGTAGTTCCCCTCCGGCCCGAAGTGGTTGTAGACGACGTCCAACAGCACGGCCATGCCGTGCTCGTGGGCCGCATCGACCAGCGCCTTCAGGTCCTCCGGCCGCCCGTAGGGCGTCGCCGGCGCGAAGGGCAGCACTCCGTCATATCCCCAGTTCCGCTCACCCGGAAAAGCCGCCACCGGCATGATCTCGACGGCCGTGATGCCGAGCTCGGCGATGGCAGGCAGGCGTTCGATGGCCGCCCGGAACGTGCCCTCCGCCGTGAACGTGCCGATGTGGAGCTCGTAGAGCACGACCTCCTCCCAGGGCCGGCCGGCCCAGGGAGCGGCCGGCTGGGCTAAGGGCGCGACGACCTCGCTGGGGCCGTGCACGCCCTCCGGCTGGAAGCGGCTCGCCGGGTCCGGAACCTTGAGCCCGTCGGGCAGCACGAAGCGATAGCGGCTGCCGGGCCCTGCCGGGTGCTGGAGCAGGTGCCAGCCGTCGGGCCTGCGGGTCATGACGCCGGCGTCCGCCCCGTCCACCTCCAGCCTCACCACCTCCGCCTTCGGCGCCCAGAACCGGAACAGCGTCCCTTCGGGGGTGACCAGCGGACCGAAACGCCGGGTCATGCGGCGCCTCCCGCGCTGGCGACGAGGACGGCCACGGGCAGCGCCGTCAGCACCTCGCCGACGGCAAGGCCGCCCGCTGCGGCCGTGATGTCGCGCCGGCGCAGCACGTCGTGATAGCGCCCTTCCGGTAGGGCGACGGTGCCGGACGGCGCCGCGCCGCCGGGAAAGCGATGCGCCACGACGATGATCCGGTCGCCCCGCTCGCCGCGCATGAAGGCGACGAGGCCGTCGTCCTCGGTGGCGAGCGCCTCGTAGGGGGCCGCGAAGAGGGCGGGACTTTCGCGCCTCAGGCTGAGGAGGCGCTGGATCGCCGCCGTCTTGGCGAAGCCCGACAGCACGTCCTCGGCGGTCAGCGCCCGGTCGCGGCTCGCCGTAGCCTTTGCCAGCGCCTCGCGCCGCCGGCTGAAGTCCACCGGCCGCCGGTTGTCCGGATCGACCAGGCTGAAGTCCCAGGATTCCGCGCCCTGGTAGATGTCCGGCACGCCGGGAATGGTGAGCTTCAGCACCGCCTGCGTCAGGCTGTTGGCCGCTCCCGCCGCGGCGATACCCGCGACGAAGGCAGAGAGGTCCTGGGTGAAGGCCTCGTCGGCGAAGAGCGCGTCGACCACCTCCGTCAGCGCGCTCTCGTAGGTCCCGTTCGGGGCCGCCCAGCCGGTGTTGAGCTTCGCCTCCCGCACCGATTTCTCCATGGCCGCGCGCACCCTGTCGCGCAGCGTCTCGCCGTCGTCACCGGCCGCGTCTCCGTGCGGCCACAGGCCGATCAGCGTCTGGAACAGCAGCATGAGGTCGGCCGGGTCCGGCGTGGTCTCGCGGTCGCCGAAGGCCTGCGACAGCCGCTCGGTCCAGCGTTCCACGGCCGCGACATAGGCGGGCGGCGCGCTCGCCAGCACGGCGAGGCGGGCGCGCAGGTCCTCGCCCCGCTTGGTGTCGTGGGTGGAGGTGGTGAGCAGCGTCAGCGGCGCGTCCTTCTGCCGGCGCCGGTTAGCCTCGTGGAAGGCGGCGGCCGTCACGCCGAGGCGGCCGGGCTCGCCGCCCACCTCGTTGGCGGCGATGAAGCGCATGTAGCGGTAGAAGGCGGTGTCCTCGACGCCCTTGGCCATGACCGGGCCGGTCACCTGCTGGAAGCGCATGGCGAAGACGACCACCTCCTGCCGGCTGTAGCCGCTGCCCGGCTCGTCGACGATGTCGGTGGTCAGCAGCGCGGCGAGGAAGTCGTAGACGGAGGCGTCGATGTCGCCGTTGGCGATGCGCGCCTCGGCCACCGCGCGCAGGATCTCCTCGCGGTCGGCGGTCGTCGCGCCTTCCTCGTCGATATAGGTCCGGTACACGCGGAAGGAGGCGATGATCTCGCGCAGCGCCCGCCTCAGCCCGTGGCGGGTGAAGTCGGCGCTGAGCGGGTTCGACTGGGCGATGCGCGCCGCGGCGGTCGCCAGTGACGAGAGCTCGCTGGCGAACTCGTTGTCGAGGCAGGTGAGCTTGGCCTCGCGCGCGATGCGGCTGAAGGCGCGCCGGTCGCCGGTGTAGCGGCGGTAGAACTGGGTCAGCGCCGCCTCGCCCTTCGGATCGATCATCAGCCCGGTGAGGAGGTTGGTCGTCTCATAGCCGGTGGTGCCGTCGGCGAGCCAGTCCTCGCGCAAGGCCTCGTGGGGGCCGAGGATCTTCTCCACGTGCAGGGTGATCGGCCGCGGCGCCTTGGCGCGCACGCGCAGGCAATAGGCCTTGGGGTCGTAGAGCCCGTCGATATGGTCGATCCTCAGGCCGTCCAGCACGCCCTCGGCGATCAGCTGGAAGACGAATCCGTGGGCGTGGTCGAACACCGCCGGCTGCTCCATCCGGAGGCCCGCGAGCTCGTTGACGTTGAAGAAGCGACGGTAGTTGATGTCGTCGGCTGCGACGCGGAAGAAGGCGATGCGCCAGCGCTGCTGGGCGATGAGCCGGTCGAGCCTCGCCCAGGACGCCTGGTCGCCCGGCGTTCCGTGGAAGCGCGCGAGCGCCTCGTGCAGCGCCCGGCGCACCTCCGGCGAGGCCTCCACCTCGGCGCGCAGCCGCTCGCGCAGCTCGCGCGCCCGCTCCTTCTCGTGCGGGCGGAAGGCGCCGATATGGGCGAAGGCGTCGCCGAGCCTCTCCAGCACCCGGTGGCGCCGGCCGAGGATGTCGCCGTAGAGTGCCGGATGCACCGGCAGCACGTGGCTGTCATAGGCGGTGACGTCGAAGCCGCCGCGGGACGCGTCATAGGCGAGGGAGAGGTGGCCGCCGGCGAGCGCCGCGCCATACTGTTCGCCGAGCACCGCGACCAGCACCTTGCCGGCGAGGCCCGGCGTATCCGGCTGCCAGTCGATATCGAACCAGCCGGCGAAGTCCGAGCTCTCGCCCCATTCCAGCACGTCGCGCCAGAACGGGTTGTCGGCGCCCACGCCCATGTGGTTCGGCACGAAGTCGAGGATGAGGCCCAGCCCGTATTGCCGGAGCTCGGCGCAGAAGGCCTCGAACTCGGCGACGCTGCCCAGCTCCGGGTTCAGCCTGTTGTGGTCGACGATGTCGTAGCCGTGGGTGCTGCCCGCCCGCGCCAGCAGGATGGGCGAGGCATAGACGTGGCTGACGCCGAGATCGGCGAGGTATGGGACGATCTCCGCCGCCGCGGCGAAGCCGAAATCGCGATGGAACTGAAGCCTGTAGGTGGCCCTCAGGGGCATGCGGGCCTCGCCTGTGCCTGGATGGAAGAAACCAGACAACGCACGATGGCCGGATTCGTTCAGGCGGGGCGGCAGGCGGCGGCGTCTCAGTCGGAGAGGGCACGCGCGATGGCGGACGCGGCGCGGCGGGCGATGGAGTTGCAGGCTCCGAGCGATGGCATTGTAGAAGGCGGCGAACTCGCTGGTGCGGTCCTGCTTCGTCCCACAGAGCGCCAGTTGAACGAGCAGTTCAGCAATCCGCACGTCGAGCGCGGCGCCCGTGACCTGGCAGACTGCCAAACTGCCGCCGAATGCGAGCGAGATGCGACGGCTCCGCCTCTCGATTCCGTCAGGTTGACAAGCACCCGCACTTCGCATGCGATCAGCATCGAACGTGGCCGTTCCCGGAACCAGGAGCGGAGAGGGTGGAGCGTACGACCAAAGGCGCGATGCGCGACACGGTCGAGGACGCCTTTCGGGGCTCGGCCGAGCTATGGTCGGCCTTCGAGGCACCCGAGACACCGGCGCGTTTCCTGGCAACCTGGCTCGCTCTCCTGTGCCGGCAGGCGCCCGGTGCGCGGACCGGCCTTCTGCTGCTTCAGCGTGAGGACGGTGCCTTCGCCCCCGCGGCCTTGTGGCCGGAGGGTGCGCGCGACGTCACTGCGCTCGGTCCAGCCGCCGAACGCGCACTGACCCAGAGTCGGCCGGTTGTGGAGGGCGCAGCGGACGGCGTGACGCGGCTCGCCTGTCCGATCGCCCTGGAGGGCGCGGCGGGCGGTGTGGTGGCCCTCGAGTGCGATGCGCTGGCCGAGGCGGATCTGCCGGGACTGCTGCGCCGCATCCTCTGGGCCTCGGGGTGGATCGGCGCCTCACTCGCCCGCGCCGGAGGGATCGGCGGTGAGGAACGTGCCGCGCGCGGAGCCGCCGCCCTTCAGTCGCTTGCGGCCCTTCTCGACGAGAACGCGCTCGACGGCGCCCGCATGGCCTTCGTGAACGAGTTGGCCGAACGCCTCGGGCTCGACCGCGTCAGCCTCGGGCGGCGCAAGGGCTCGCGTGTCCGGCTGGTTGCGGTCTCGTCCTCGGCTTGGATCGACCGTCGCACCGAGCCGATGCGCCGGCTCGAGACAGCCATGGCCGAGGCCGCGATGCAGGACGACCGGGTGGCGACGCCACCGGAGCAAGGCCGCCGCCCGCGCATCGACGTCGCTCACAAGCGGCTTGCCGGTGAGGGCTCGGCCCGCGCCGTGGCGTCGCTGCCCGTCCGCGACCGCGGCCGCACCATTGCGGTCCTCACATGTGAAAGGGCGGGCGCTGAACCTTTCGATGCCGCCACGATGGAGACACTCGATCTTGTCGCCGCGCTCGCCGGCCCCATCCTCACCCTCAAGGAAAGTCGGCACCGTTGGGTCTCAGGCCGGCTGGTCGACGGCGTCACCGGCTTCGTGCACCGTCTCGTCGGCCCGCGGCGACCGGGCCTGAAGCTGGCGACCGCCGGCGCCCTGGTCGCGCTGGCCATCATGGCCACGCTGCCAGGCGATTTTCGGGTGGTCGGCCGCGCGACGCTGGAGGGCGCGGTGCAGCGCGCGGCCGTCGCCCCCTTTGCCGGTTATGTGGCGCGCGCCGTCGCCCGCGCCGGCGACCGGGTCGAGGAAGGCCAGCCACTCGCTGAACTCGATGACCGTGACCTGAGGCTCGAACGTTTGAAGGCCGAGAGCGAGCGCCAGAAGGCGGCACAGCGCCAGCGTGAAGCCCTGGCGCGGAGTGACCGCGCAGCTTTGGCCGTGACGGCGGCGCAGATCGCCCAGATCGACGCAGAGATCGGGCTCGTCGACGCCCGTCTCGCCCGCGCCCGCATTGTCGCACCACTGACCGGCCTGGTGGTGTCCGGCGACTACAGCCAGCTCCTCGGCGCGCCTGTCGAGCAGGGCAAGGTGATGTTCGAGGTGGCGCCGCTCGATGACTTCCGCGTCGTCATCCAGACGCTTGATGCCGACATGCGCCATGTCGCGGTCGGCCAGCGCGGGCAGGTCGCCTTCGCCGGCTTCGCCGAAGCGCCCCTGCCGATCGTCGTCACCGCCGTCACCTCGGTGGCGAGCGCGCAGGATGGCCGAACCGTGTTCCGCGTCGAGGCACGGCTGCAGGGCGTCTCACCCGCGCTGAGGCCGGGCCTGGAGGGTGTCGCGCGGCTGGAGATCGGGCGGGCGCCGCTGCTTTGGATCTGGACGCGCGCCACCCTCGATCGGGCGCGGCTGACACTCTGGCGCTGGCTGCCGTGAGGCCGCGCCCGTGACCCAGCCGTTCCTCTCCTCGTCGTGGCACAGGGTCGCCGACCTGAAACCGAAGCTGCGCGCCGACCTTTCCGTCGAGGCGCACGACTATCACGACACCGTCTGGTACGTCGTGCGCGACCCGGCCACAAACCGCGTCCACCGCTTTTCGGCGCCGGCCTATGCCATCGTGGGCGCACTCGATGGCCGCACCACGTTGGACGATGCCTGGCGCCGGGCAGCCGAACAGCTCGGCGACGCAGCGCCGGGGCAGGACGAAGCGCTGCGCGTGCTCGCCCACCTGCACCAGCAAGACCTCCTGCAGGCCGGTATCGCCCCGGCGACGCGCGAACTTCTCGATCGTCTGACGCGACAGCGGCGCCAGCGACGTCAGCGCTTCTATCGCAACCCCATCGCGATCACCCTGCCGCTGTTCAGTCCGGACCGACAGCTCGCCCGGCTCGACCGGGCGACGCGCGGCCTGGGCTTGAAGACGGTCGCGCTCGTCTGGCTCGCGGTCGTCGTCCCGGGTCTCTTCGCCCTTGCACTGCATTGGGACGGGCTCACCGGGGCGGTCGCCGACCAGGCACTGACGGCGCAGAACCTCGCGCTCCTCGCCATTGTCTTCCCGTTTGCCAAGCTGTTGCACGAACTCGCGCACGGCTGGACCGCCAAACGCTTCGGCGGCTCGGTGACGGAATGTGGCGTCATGCTTCTGGTCTTCTACCCCGTGCCCTATGTCGACACGAGTTCGGTCCAGGGCTTTCCTGACAAGCGCCAGCGCGCTCTGGTGTCCGCCGCCGGTATGGCGGCCGATCTGTTCATGGGCGCGGCGGCGTTGCTGGTCTGGGCTGCAGCCGAGCCAGGGCTGACGCGCGCGATCGCGTTCAACTTTGCTCTCGTCGCCGGCTTCTCGACCCTTTTCGTCAACGGCAATCCACTTCTGAGGTTCGATGGCTATTTCGTGCTCTGCGACCTTGCCGAGACGCCCAACCTCGCCTCGCGTGCCAACCGCTGGTGGGGGACGCTGGCCGAACGACGGCTGTTCGGCGCCCGTACCGTGCAGCCCGATCCGGCGACGGGGGCGGAGCGACTGCTGCTCGCCTGCTACGCGCCGCTCTCCTATGTCTATCGGGTCGCGCTACTCCTTGCAGTCGGGCTCTACCTCGCATCCGAATGGTGGTTCGTCGGCGTCGCCGCGGCTCTCTGGGCGGTGGTGATCGGCCTCGTCGTGCCGATCGGCAAGCTCGTCAAGCACGTCGTTTCAGCACCGAGCCTCGCCGAGCGGCGTGGCCGGGCAGTCGGCGTCAGCCTGGCCGCCGTGACGGGGGCGGTCGCGCTTCTCGCCGCCGCGCCCGCCCCTCATCACGTCATCGCCGAGGGCGTCGTGTGGCTGCCCGAGGACGCGGTCGTGCGCGCTGGCGCTTCCGGCTTCGTGGAAGCGCTCCTCGCCAGGCCGGGCGAGCGGGTGACACGCGGCCAGCCGTTGGCGCGCCTCGCTGAGCCGTTCCTGGTCGCTGAGCGTGAGGTGGCCGCTCGCAAACTGGCAGAGGTCGATGCACGGCTGGAGATCGAGCGCTTCGGCGACCAAAGCCGACTGGAGATCCTGCAGCGAGAGCGCGATGCGGCCGTGGGCGACCTCGCCCGCCTGGACCAGCGGTTGTCCCGCCTCCTCGCCCGCGCGCGCGCCGATGGCCGCTTCGAGGCGCCGCTGGCAGCCGATCTCCCGGGTCGCTTCCTTGCCGAAGGGGCGACGCTCGGCCACGTGCTGCCGGACACCGCACCGCGGCTGAAGGCGATCCTCTCGCAGGATGACGTAGACCTGGTGAGGAGCCGCACCCGGAGCGTCGTCGCTCGCTTTCCCGGTCGGGCGGAAGCAATCTTCGAGGCGCGCGTCGAGCGCCAGATCCCAGCGGGGCTCGACCGGCTTCCGAGCCCGTCGCTCGGGCCGCTCGGCGGGGGCGGCGCGCTGGTCGACCCGCGCGACCCCGACGGCCTTCGCGCGCTGCAACGCTACTTCGAGGTGGACCTGGCGCTGACCGCCCCGCCTGCAGAGGCGCTGTTCGGCGCCCGGGCTTTGGTGCGCTTTGACCTCGAGTGGGAGCCACTGGGCGTTCAGGGCTGGCGCCGTCTGCGCCAGTTGTTCCTCAGCCGGCTGCAGACCTGAGGCCCGATGGCGGTGATCCTTTCGGCCCTGCCTCCGTTTCGCCCCTTGCGCCCCTGGCTGTCGCCCGACCGCGCCGACGCGCCGACGGTCGAGCGACGACCGCCTGAACCGCGCTGGTGGGATCGCGGCCTGGCGCTGGTCGCCGTGCAGTTCCGCCGGCGCTGGCACGAGGCCGATGCGCGCGGCAGGCGGGTGGTCCGGCTGACACTGGCGCGCGAGGCCACCATGGCGGCACGCGATGACGCTGGCCTTCTCGCCGCGGCGGCGGCACTGCGGCCTCGGCTGGTGGCCCAGGGCTTCACGCCCCGTCTGGTGGCGGAAAGCTTCGCGCTGATCCGCGAGGCGACCTTCCGCCGCCGGGGTCTGCGCCATCATGCCGTGCAGGTCCTCGGGGCGGAGGCGATCCTGCGCGGACGGATCGCCGAGATGGCGACTGGCGAGGGCAAGACCGTCACCGCCGCGCTGACGGCCGGCTGCGTCGCGCTCGCCGGCGTGCAGGTCCATGTCATCACGGTCAACGACTATCTGGTGGCGCGTGACGCGGCGGAACTGACACCGGTCTTCGAGGCGATCGGGCTGACGGTCGGCGTGGTTTTGGCCGGTCAGAGCCCGGCCGCGCGCGCCGCCGCCTACGCCTGCGACATCGTCTACGGC
>NZ_JBQVQL010000072.1:0-24972 GCF_052440005.1 Phreatobacter sp. | reverse complement strand
CGCCGGCGTCGAGCGCTCGCTCGACCGCGTCGAGCAGAACCAGCAGGTTCTCCTGCAGGGCCTCGAGACGCGCGCCGAGCGCCGCGCACGCCGCATCCGCGCCATGCTCGCCGAGCTCGGCCTCACCGAGACCCGGCTCGCCCCCTCGGCCCGCGGCGACGGCACCTCCGGCACCGGCGGCCCGCACATCCCCCTCCCCGCCCCGACGCCGGACGCCTCGCCCTTCGAGAAGCAGGTGTTCCGCCTGCAGACGGTCATCCGCGACCAGGATCGGCTGAACCGGCTCGTCGCCAGCATCCCGATCGCCCGGCCGCATGCCGGCGAACTCGAACTCTCCTCGGGGTTCGGCGCCCGGCTCGATCCCTTCCTGCGCACCTGGGCGATGCATTCCGGCATCGATTTCCGCGGCGCCACCGGCGAGCCCGTCTTCGCCGCCGGCAGCGGCCGCGTGACCCATGCCGCCTCGCTCGGCGGCTACGGCCTGCTGGTCGAGGTCGACCACGGCAACGGCATCGCCACCCGCTACGCCCACCTCTCCCGCATCGAGGTGAAGGAGGGCGACATGGTCGGCGTCGGACAGCGGGTCGGGCGGATCGGCTCGACCGGCCGCTCCACCGGACCTCACCTCCACTACGAGACCCGCATCAACGGCGAGGCCGTTGATCCCATGCGCTTCGTGCGCGCCGGCGTGAGGCTCGCCTCCGCCGACTGAGGGTCGCGGCCGCCGACGGTCGCGTCCCGGAACGTGCATGCCATCTGGTTCTTCCCGCACGGTCACGGCGGGACAACACGGGAGAAGATCCGTGACGGATCTGTTTCTGGCCCACCGGCGCTCCGACAGGAGCCGCGTCGAGGTCGTCCGGCAGGCGCTGGCCGATCTCGGCATTTCCGTCCACCCGGACATCGAGCCCAAGGGGCGGGGCGCCGCCAAGGCGCTGCGCGAGGCGGCGGCGAACGCGCGCGCCGTGCTCGTCCTCTGGCCGGCGGAGATCCTCGACCCGACCGAAAACCATGCCGGGCTCGTCACGCTGGCGCGCAATGCCCACGATGGCGGTCGTCTGGTCGCTGCACGGCTCGGTCCGGTCGAAACGGCCAAGCTGGAGCCCCCCTTCGACGCCCTTCCCACACCCGACCTGTCGGCCTGGATCGACGGCGCGGACCATCCGGCCGACGACGAGGCCTGGCAGGCCGTCCTGAGGGCGCTGGGCGACCGGCTGGCCCGACCGGGCCTCGCCGAGCTCGCCGGCGCCGTGGCCGCCGACCGGGGGACGGAGGGCGTGTCGGCACAGGTCGCCTTCGCACGCCGCCATCCGGACGATCCCGCAGCGGCGGCGATCTGGGCCCGGTTCGATGCCGCCGAGCGCGAGCGTTTCGCGGCGGAGTTCCGCAAGGCCCACGGGATCCTGCAGGAGCGCAGCGCCGCCGCGCAGGACCGGCTGAAGACGACGCTGGAGGCCTTCACCGCCTATCTGAAGGCGGTCAGGACCAATGCGCTGGCGACGCCGCCCGACCCGCGCGAGGCCCTCGCCGACGGCGCCGCGGCGCTGCGGGAGAGCGTCGCTCGCCTGTCCGGCGACAACGACCGGCTGCGGGCGGCCCTCGACCGTGCCGTCGTCGCGCCGCCCCCCCGGCCGGCCAACGGCAACCTGCCGTTCAAGTGGATCGGCATCTCCGCCGCCGCCTTCCTGGTCGGCAGCATGGCCGCGGCCGGCCTTACCGAGTTCGCCGGTCCGATCCGCGGCGATGCGCATCCCCGTATCGCAGCCCTCGCCCGCAGCGCCGGCGAAAAGGCCGAGGTGGCGTCGGCTGCGTCGGCGGAACTCGCCCGCCTGCGCGACCAGTCCCGCCTCGCCGCCCGGCGCGCCGAGACGGCCGAGGCCAAACTGCGCAACGCGCGCACCCAGCTCGCCCACAGCCAGACCGAGCTGATCCAGCGCCAGAACCAGACCGCGGAGGCGACCGGCCAGGCGCGGCGCAGCCAGACCGACCTGCAGACGGCCCAGGCGGCCGTCGCCGCCGCCGAGAAGAAGGCGCAGGAGGCGGCGGCACGTGTCGCCAGCCTGGAGGGTGAACTCCAGACCCTCCGCCAGGCAGCCGCAGCCGCGGCCGACAATGCGGTCATCACGGGCTCGGTGCGCCCCCGCCCGGCCGAGGAGGCCGCGACGCCACCGGCCCCGGCCGAACCGCAGGCGGCACCCTTGCCGCAGCCAAGGCCCGACGCCGAGGTGACCGGCTCGGTGCCGCCCAGCCCCCCTCCCGCGGTGGAAGGCCCCTACCGCCATCGCCGCGACCGCTGGTCCTTCGCCATTCCGCCGGGCTTCCGGCTCGACAGCGACAATGACCTGCCGGGACCGGTCAATTCCGTGCTGGTTCACGAGCAGAACCGGGACGCCGTCGTGGTGGTCAGCGCCAACAATGCCCGCGGCTCCTGCACCGCGCAGGCCTGGTACTGGGACACGATCGTGGAGGGTCCGCGTCCGCGCCGCGGGGAGATCAGCCAGGATGCGGAGCTGCCGCAGGGCCAGGCGGGCTTCCGTGGCTTCGCGGTGCGCGGCCGCGGCGTACTGCAGGGCGATCGCTTCCGCACCGACCTCGACTATTACGACCTCGTCGCCCAGAAGCGGAACGAGCCCGGCGTCGTCTATCTCGTCCAGGCCCGGTTTCCCCGCGCCATGGCCTCGGAGATGATCCGCTCCGTCAATACCATGTGGCGCGACTTCGAGGTGAGCGGCCAGCGCGCCTATCCGACGCGGTGTTGATGGACGACGTCAGGTCTGGGGGCGGCAAATGGCGGCGAAAATGGCCACCAGCCTCTCGGCGTCGCGTTCGCCGGCCCAGTCGCCATCCGTCGCCAGGACGAAGCGGGCGACGAGGTATCCCAGGTTGAGGCTGAAGAAGGCTCCGGCAAGGGCATCGGCCGGCTGCTCCGCGGTGACGATCCCGGCCGTTTGCATCGCCTCCAGATGCCCGACGAGTGGCGCGAACACGCGCGCCATCCACTGGCCAGCGTAGCGGTTGCGGAAAGCCGCGTCCCGCAGAAGCTCTTGCAGCATGACACGGTAGGTATCCGGCGCGGCGCCGGCCGAGGTGATGCGGTCGGCGAGGAACCTGCGGTGCCAGGCACTGAAATCCGACAGCGACTCAAAGGGGCGAGGCTCGTCGATGCGGGCGAAGGCTGTCTGCCGCATCAGATCGAAGGTGGCGGTCTCGACCACGGCCTGAACCAGGCCGTCCTTGCTGCCGAAATGCTTGAACAGGGTTCGTTCCGTCGTCGCGGCGGCGGCGGCTATGTCGCGCGTCGCGGTGCCGTCGACGCCGCGCGCCGCGAAAAGGCGAAGCGCCGCTGAGAGGATGGCATCGCGCTTTTCGGGCGATGGCTTGCGGCCCCTGCGGGACGGTGGGTCCGTGAGGTCCACGTCTCGACCAGATGCGGAGGGTCCGGGGCCTTTTTGTATTGTGTTCACTTTACATATTTCTCGGCTTGGGATATCCGGCCCATTTAAGTGCAGCACTCACTATACACTTCTGGAGCCCGTGACCACCATGACCCTGCTCTCCGTCGACGACGACCCCATCACCTATCCACCACGCTACACCGGCCTGCCCGTTCCACTGCCGCTGCCTTTCGAACTGAAGCCGGTGTCTTCCGCCGACAGCGGCGTCGACCATCTGCCGGACGGCCGGACGCGCTACTGGATCCGCCACGACTTGGTGCGCGGCGTCACTCCGGCGATGCTGGCATGGTGGTTTGCACATCTGGAGGGAACGATCACCTACGGGGGGCGTCGCTACAATCGCTACCGCTTCTGGCATCCGGGCGACCACGTCCACGCGAGCTATGCCTCGCGCCGCAGCGACGGCAGCATCGGCCCCGGCGCCTCGATCCGGCTCATCGAGGTGCTCGGCCGGAAGTCGAGCTACGTGGTGGACACCATCACCCACATAGAGCGCCTCGACGAGGGGGGCTACGTCCACAATCCCGCGTTCCACGGCTTCAGCGGCTTTGCCAGGATGGAATACGACTTCGCACCAGGGCCTGGCGGAACCTACTACGAGAACTGCCTGATTATCGGCGGTTCGGGCCCTCTGACCGGCCTGCTGAGCCCGTTGATCACCCGGTTCGCCTTCACCGCCGAGAAGGGACAGGCGTGGTTGAGGCACAATATCGAGGAGGTGGGCATGTTCGAGAACTTCCTGCCGCGCCTCTACCACGAGGAAACCGGCCGCACGGCCTGATGCCCTCGGCCGAACCCGAACCGCCTCCCAGCCACCGCCAGACGTCGAAGCCGCCCGGTGGGCGACCGTGCATAGCCGCGGAGGATCGCCCTCAGCAGCGGGCGAGACCGCCGCGGGACCCACGAGGCACAATATTTCCAGGTCTCCACCACACGACCGTGGGTGTCCTTACGCGGCCGGGCTAGGCTGACCCAGCGTGACACTTGCTCGTTGCGCTGCCCGATTCCCCGGAGACGACCCCATGCGCCCGCTCTTTCCCGCCACCCTGTGCCTCACGCTCGCCGTGCTGGCAGTTCCCGCCCTCGCGCAGAGCCCCGATCCCGGGAACTATTACAAGTTGAGCACGCAGTTCCGCGGCACCGGCATGCCGATGGACGTGTTCAACGGCGGCCCGCGCAACAATCAGGCGCGGCTCGACCGCGATCAGGACGTCTCCGGCCAGAACTGGCGCTTCATTCCTACCGGCGACGGCTCCTGGCGGCTCACGACCGAGTTCCGCGGAGCGCGCATGTGCCTCGACATCAATCCGCCGACCAACCGTCCGGAGCTGAGACCCTGCGGCAACTTCACCGGCCAGTTCTGGCAGATCGTGCCGGCGGGAAACTGGGTGCGCCTGACCACGACGTTCCGCGGTCCGGGGACCTGCCTCGACATCGACCCCAGCAGCGACCAGCCGGAACTCAGGCCCTGCGGCAACTATTCGGGCCAGTTCTGGCGCCTCGGCCGGACGGGCCGGCGCGTCCAGTAGCCCTTGGGGGCGGCGGCGACAAACAAAAAGGCCGCCCTCGCGGGCGGCCTTTCGCTATCGGGACGGACGACCGCGATCAGTAGCGGGCGACCACGGCCGAGGGGCCGGTGGAGAAGAGGTAGGTCACGCCGAGGCGAACCGCGTGGGAGCGCGGATTGTGGCGGTAGGTGAAGCCGGGGAAGGCCACGGCGCTGGCGTTCGACACGCGGCCGTAGTCCGAGTAGCGGTACTCGAGGCGGGCGGTCCAGTTCTGCGAGAAGGCGTACTCGACACCGGCGCCGACAGTCCAGCCGGCCTGGGTGCGGCTGAAGTTCTCGATGGCGGCGGGCGAGAAGTAGCCGTAGCGCATCTGGGCGACGGCGAGACCGCCGGTGACGTAGAACAGGGCGCGGTCGACCGCGACACCGGCACGCAGACGCAGCGAGCCCTGGAAGTTCGACCGGAAGCGCGTGCCGTTGCCGTTGAGCAGGGTGTAGCCGCCGTTGACGCCGGAAGCTTCGATGTCGCCCTCGAGGCCGAGCACGAAGTTGTTCATCTGGTAGTTCACGCCGGCATGGATACCGCCGGTGATACCGCCCGTGTTGAAGCCCTGGTTGAAGCCCGTGGCGACGCCCGTCGCGGTGACGAACTCACGGGTGCGGTCGTTGTACCAAACGCCGCCGACCTGACCGCCGATGTAGAAGCCGCTCCAGCTGAAGGCCGGGGCGACGACGACGCCAGCCACCGGGCCGCGAGCAACGCCGAGATCGGCAGCCTGGGCGCCCACTGCCGAGGCGGCGAGGAGGGCGGATGCGATAATGAGCTTCTTCATGATTCTTCATCCGTAGGGGTGAAACTGACGCTACGTTGGTCACCATGTGTTTCTGAATTGTGGCATGCCGCCACAATCTGCAGCATCGAGATACAGCTGTTGCAGCAAAGTCACAGATCGGAATACCGGTCGTTCAGCGCTCCCCAATGAAGAAAGGCCGCCCGGGGGCGGCCTTTCTTGATGGTCTTCGAGGGACGTGCGTCATTCCACGTCGTCGGTATCGCCTTCCTTCGTGCCGTAGGCGCGCATGGCGAGCGTCGCCTCCATGAAGCCGTCGAGATCGCCGTCGAGCACTTCGGACGGCACGCCCGAAGTCTTGCCGGTGCGAAGGTCCTTCACGAGCTGATAGGGCTGCAGCACGTAGGAGCGGATCTGGTGGCCCCAGCCGATATCGGTCTTGGCGGCGAATTCAGCCGCCGCGGCCTCCTCGCGAATCTTCAGCTCGCGCTCGTAGAGCTTGGCGCGCAGCATCTGCCAGGCGACGGCGCGGTTGGCGTGCTGGGAGCGCGAACCTTCCGACACGACCATGACGCCGGTCGGATTGTGGACGAGGCGGACGGCCGATTCGGTCTTGTTGACGTGCTGGCCGCCGGCGCCGCCGGAACGCATGGTGTCGACGCGCACGTCGCTCTCGTTGATCTGGATGTCGATCTTGTCGTCCACCACCGGGTAGACGGTCGCCGAGGCGAAGGAGGTGTGGCGGCGGGCGTTCGAATCGAAGGGCGAGATGCGCACCAGGCGATGCACGCCGGCCTCCGTCTTCAGCCAGCCGTAGGCGTTGTGGCCCTTGATCAGCAGCGTCGTCGACTTGATGCCGGCCTCTTCGCCGGCGCTCTCCTCAACCACCTCGACCTTGAAGCCGCGGCGCTCGGCCCAGCGCGTGTACATGCGCATGAGCATCAGCGCCCAGTCCTGGCTCTCGGTGCCGCCGGCGCCTGCATGGACCTCGAGATAGGTGTCGTTGGAATCGGCCTCACCTGAGAGCAGGGCCTCGAGCTGCAGCCGCTCGGCGCGCTTGCGGGCCTCGACGAGCGCCTTGGCGGCCTCGTCCAGCGTCGCCGAATCACCTTCGTCCTCGGCCATTTCGGCGAGTTCGAGATTGTCGTTCAGATCGCGGCTGATTTCCGTCAGCGCGTTCATGCGGCTGTCGAGCGCGTTGCGCTCCTGCATGACCTTCTGCGCCTTGTCCGGATCGTTCCAGAGATCGTTGGACTCGGCGAGGGCGTTCAGTTCGGCGAGGCGCTTGACCGAGACATCCCAGTCAAAGATGCCTCCTCAGGAGCCCGACCGACTCCTTGATGGCCTCGGCGGTGGCGACGATGTCGGCACGCATGGGGCACTTCCCTTCGGGGTGGACGAAAAAGAGGGCGCACCCTAGTCACGTGCGCCCTCGTGTCAATGCGGTGCGGCGGTCCTTGTCGCCGCGGCGCCCCGGGTCAGGCGCGGCGGCGTTCCTTGCCGTCATAGCCCGCCTCGCGAAGCTTCCGGCGGTCTAGCGGGCCGCTGCGCAGGGCGATGATGAACTGCTTCACCTCGTCCGACAGACGGCGCGCCTGCCCTGCCAGTTCCTGCGAGCGGGTGCTGACCGAGGCGGCCGTCTCGGAGGTGCGGGCGATGACGCCGATCACCGCCTCGACGCTTCCGGTGAGTGTGCCGGTGCCGGTGGCGGCGCGCTGGGCGCTGTCGGAGATCTCCTGCGTCGCCTGCGACTGTGCGTCCACCGAAGCGACGACCATGCGGGTGATGGCCTCCACCTCCGACATGGTTTCGGCGATGGACCCGATGGTGGCGGCGGCGCGCTCGGTGGAATCCTGGATGCCGGTGACCTGCTGGGCGATCTCGGCGGTGGCCTTGGCCGTCTGGCCGGCGAGTTGCTTGACCTCGGAGGCGACGACCGCGAAGCCCCGGCCCGCCTCCCCGGCCCGTGCGGCCTCGATGGTGGCATTGAGGGCGAGGAGATTGGTCTGGGCGGCGATCGCCTCGATGAGACCGACCACGTCGCCGATCCGGCGGCCGGCTTCGGCGAGCGAGCCGATCTGGCGCACAGACTCGGCCGTCACCTCGCGGGCGCGGCCGACCACGTCGGTGGCGCTGCCGACCTTGGTCGAGATGTCGGCGATGGAGGTGGCGAGCTCCTCGGAGGCCGCCGCGACGTTCTGGATGCTCTGCGAGGTGTGCACCGAGGCGTTCTGCGCCTCGCCGGAGCGGCCGGCGGCTTCCTCGGCCATGGCCGTGAGGTGCGAAGAGGCGCCGTCGAGGCTCGTGACCGTCTCGCTGGTATTCGTCAGCACGCCCTCGACCGACGTCTTGAAGGCATCGAGCATGTCGCTGAGCTTGGCGGTATAGGCGAGCTTGGCCTCTTCCTCACGGATCGCCTGCTCCTCGAGGCGCGCGCGCTCGACGGCGTTGACCTTGAAGACCTCGACCGCGCGAGCCATGGCGCCGATCTCGTCGCGACGGGCGAGACCAGGGACTTCGACCGAGAGATCGCCCTCGGCCAGGGCGTTCATCGTGCCGGTCATGCGGGTGATGGAGGAGGACACGGCGCTCGCCATGCGCCAGAAAATGAGGGACGCGAAAGCGGCGATGGCGAGAACGACGAGAATGCTCGTCCGCACCGCGGACCAGATCGCCGCCTCGAGGTCGTCGATATAGACGCCGGTGCCGATGACCCAGCCCCAGGGGGCGAAGCCGGCGACGTGGGAGAGCTTCGGCTGCGGCTTCTCGGCGCCGGGCTTGGGCCACATATAGGCGACGATGCCGCCGCCTTCCCGGCCGATGCGGGCGAATTCCAGGAAGATGCGCTTGCCGGTCGGATCCTCGAAGGCCGAGAGATCCTGGCCGTCGAGGCGCGGATTGGTCGGATGCATGATCATCCGGGCCTGCTGGTCGTTGATCCAGAAATAGTCGCCCTGGCCGTAGCGCAGTTCACCGATGCGCCGGGCAGCGTCCAACCGGGCGGCCGCATCCGCCTTCGCGCCGCGGCCGGCGGCGGCCTGTTCCTCGCGCGCGATGGAGAGCGCCGTCTCCACGAGATGGCGGAGCTCGGTCTCCTTCTGCGCAACGAGCCCGCTGCGCAGGGCATGGAGATTGTAGGCGGCGATGGCGATGATCGAGACGATGAAGAGGGCCAGCAGCAGATAAAGCCTGGCGGCCAGGCTGGTGCCTGGCAGGAAGCGCGGCATGTCGGAACTCCGGGAGAGAGGCCGCTCCCCAGCGGCCCGCGCCAAGTGTCGGAGCGACACGCTTAACGCAGCGTTACCTGCGCCCAAAAAATGGGCACATGGCAGTCATCCCAAAGTTGAACGCATGCCAGATGCGTCGTGAGCCCAGATCTGGCGGCCGAAAAGGCTGGCGATGAGATCGACCAGCAGCAACGCCGTCCGCCCCCTCTCGTCGAGGAAGGGATTGAGTTCGACCACGTCGACCGAGCCGACGAGGCCGCTCTCGTGGAGCAGTTCCATGACGAGGTGCGCCTCGCGATAGGTGGCGCCGCCTGCGACGGGCGTGCCGGCGCCCGGCGCGATGGCGGGATCGAGCACGTCGACGTCCAGGCTGACGTGCAGGTGCCCACCGGCGGCGGCGACCGCGTCGATGACGCGGCGAATGAGAACCGCCGCCCCGAACTCGTCGATGAGGCGCATGTCGACGACGGAGATGCCGCGGGCAGCGAGCAGGGCCCGCTCTTCCCCGTCGATGGAGCGGATGCCGAAGAGGGTGAGGCGGCGCGGGTCGAGGGTGGCGCGGCCCGCCCCCAGCACCTCGTCGAGCCCGGCTTCTCCTGCGACCAGGGCCGCCGCCATGCCGTGGAGATTGCCCGAGGGCGAGGTTTCCCGCGTGTTGAAGTCGGCATGGGCGTCGAGCCAGAGGACGAAGAGCGGCCGGCCCGCCGCGGCGCAGTGATCGGCCACCGCCGTCACAGATCCCATGGAAAGCGAATGGTCTCCGCCGAGGACGAGGGGCACGCTCCCCGCCGCCAGTGCCGTGGCGACGGCGTCACGGGTCGCGCGGGCGAAGCCGGCGACGACGGGCAGGTTGCGCGCCTCCGCCGTTGCGGCGAGTTCTGCCGCCGGGACCGGCGTGACATCGCCGGCATCGGCGACGGCATGGCCGAGGCTGCGCAGTGCGCGTGCCAGGCCGGCCGTGCGCAGGGCCCGCGGCCCCATGGCGCAGCCGAGCGTGCCGGCGCCCTCCTCGACCGGCACGCCGATGAGGGTGATGTCGCGGGGTGTCGGCAGAACGGGCATGGGGTGTCCTTGCGTGACCGGCGGCGCCTGCTGACAGTCGGTGGCCAGCGCCTTATGCCATGGTGCCCGCCGCCGGTGCAGGTCCCATGACGACGACCGCCCGACCACCCGGGAGGAACGCCTTGACGACCGCCGCCTTCGCCACGGGTCTCGTCGCCCTCCTCGCCACGGCCGCGGTTGCGGGCCTTTTCTTCGGCTACTGGTGCTCGGTCATGCCGGCCCTCGACCAGGTGCCGGCGAGAACGGCCATCGCCGTCATGCGGCGGATCAACGTGGTCATCGTCAACCCGCCCTTCCTCGCGGCCTTCCTCGGCGCCGCAGGGCTCCTGCCTGCCGCGGCCCTGCTCGCCTGGTGGACGGGTGCGGGTTCCGCCGCCGTCGGCTGGTTCGCCGCCGCCGCGGGCCTCTATGGCATCGGCACCTTCGGCGTCACGGTCGCCCTGAACATTCCGCTCAACGACGCGTTGGAGCGGCTCGGCGACGTGCCCGCCGCGCCGGACGCGGAGTGGAAGGCCTTCGCCGACCCCTGGAACCGTTGGCACCGCGTGCGTACCGCCGCCTCCCTCCTCGCCCTCGCCTGCGCGGGCCTCGGGGTCGCCGCCCTGCCCTGATCCGCGCATTTCCGGTGGATGACGGCCCCGCGGCCTGTAGCCGCCGCGTTTTCGGGCCTAATGTCGCACCTCCAGCCGAAACCGGCATGAGACCGGGGCGGCGCATTTGCGGGGGCCGATCATGGCTGAAGGCTATTTTCCCAGGTGGACCGAGAAGAGCGGCGGAATCGTCATGCCGGACGAGCGGCTGCCGCTCGGCCAGACCGTCGTCGTCGGCCTGCAGCACGTCGTCGCCATGTTCGGTGCCACGGTTCTGGCGCCCATCCTCATGGGCTTCGATCCGAACGTCGCCATTCTCTTCTCCGGCATCGCGACGCTGATCTTCTTCGTCGTCACCGGCGGCCGGGTGCCGAGCTATCTCGGCTCGTCCTTCGCCTTCATCGGCCCGGTGCTCGCGGCGGTGGCGGCCGGCACGGCGGCGGGCGGCGCGCCCAATATCGGCCTCGCCCTCGGCGGCATCATCGCGGCGGGCGCGCTCTATACGGTCATCGGCCTCGTCGTCATGGCGATCGGCCACGGCTGGGTAGAGAAGGTCATGCCGCCGGTGGTGACCGGCGCCATCGTGGCGGCCATCGGGCTGGTGCTGGCGCCCATCGCCATCGGCATGGCGTCGGGCACCGGCCCGGGCAATGCCGAGGGTGCGGCCTTCCCACGCTGGATCGCCCTGTTCACGGTGGTCGCTGTCGGCGTCTTCGCGGTCTATGCCCCGGGCCTCTGGCGGCGCCTGCCGATCCTCCTCGGCGCGCTCGCCGGCTACGTCCTCTACCTCGTCCTTGCCAACGGCCTCGGCCTCGGCGCACCGATCGACTTCTCGAAGGTTGCGGCGGCCTCGCTCTTCGGCATGCCGAACTTCACCGCCCCCGTCTTCGACGCCCGCGCCATGGTGCTGATCGCGCCGGTGGCGATCATCCTGGTCGCGGAGAACCTCGGCCACCTCAAGGGAATCGCGGCGATGACCGGGCGCAACCTCGACCCCTATATCGGCCGCGCCTTCGTCGGTGACGGCATCGCCACCATGCTCTCGGGCTCGGCGGGCGGCACGGGCGTCACCACCTATGCGGAGAACATGGGCGTGATGGCGGTGACCAGCATCTATTCGACGCTGATGTTCGTCGCGGCGGCGCTGATCGCCATCCTGCTCGGCTTCTCGCCGAAGTTCGGCGCGCTGATCCTCACCATCCCGGTGCCGGTGCTCGGCGGCCTCGCCATCGTCGTCTTCGGCCTCATCGCCGCAACGGCGGGGCGGATCTGGGTGGAGAACAAGGTCGACTTCTCCAACCCGCGCAACCTCATCACCGTGGCGGTGGCCCTGGTGCTGGGCGCCGGCAACTTCAAGCTGACCATCGCCGGCTTCACGCTGGACGGCATCGGCACCGCCACCTTCGGCGCCATCATCCTCTACCACCTGCTGCGCGACCCGCAGCCGGAGGCCTGAGCCCATGGCGACGACCGCCTACCGGCCAGTGCCGCTCCCAGACCACGTCGCCTTGCCGGAGGCGGAGATGCAGGCGCGGGCGGAGGCCTTCCTCTCGGACATCCGTCGCCGCCACACGGTGCGCGACTTCTCCGACCGGCCGGTGCCGCGCGCCGTCATCGAGACGTGTGTCACCGCCGCAGGCACGGCGCCCAACGGGGCCAACCACCAGCCGTGGCACTTCTGCGTCATCGGCGACCCCGCCGTGAAGCGCCGCATCCGCGAGGCGGCGGAGGCCGAGGAACGGGAGTTCTATGCCGGCAAGGCGGGCGAGGAATGGCTGAAGGCGCTGGCGCCGCTCGGCACAGACCCGGACAAGCCTTTCCTCGAGACCGCGCCCTGGCTGATCGCGGTGTTCGGGGCGCGGCGCTCGGCGAGCGCCGACGGCGTCATGCGCAAGAACTATTACGTTCCCGAGTCTGTCTCCATCGCGGTCGGCTTCCTCATCGTCGCCCTGCACCAGGCGGGGCTCGCAAGCCTTACCCATACGCCGGCGCCGATGGGCTTTCTCAACGAGATCTGCGGCCGGCCGGCGGACGAGAAGCCCTATATCCTGATGGTGGTGGGCCATCCGGCGGAGGACGCCACCATCCCTGCCCACGCGCTGGAAAAGAAGCCGCTGGAGGCCATCGCCAGCTTCCTGTGACCCGCCGGCTCAGCGCCAGGCGACCGCCTTCAGCGTCCAAATCCAGCGCCGCAGCGGCACGCGGCAGTCGCCGATGGGAATGTCGGCGCAGGTGCCCGGCGGGTTCTCGGTCTCAAGCAAAACGATGACGCTCACGCCGTCGCGGGTGTAGCGCCTGACGAGGCTCATGGGGCCGTCGGCGTCGAACGGGACGTCGTGCCGCCATCCCCGCAGCGCGCCCACGAGCCGGTCCGAGACGTCGCCGAAGCGGCGCGTCAGGCCCGTGGCCGTCCCGGTGATGACGCAGCCCTCGCCGCCCGGGGCACGGTCGTCGACGGTGCGGGCCGGGCCGACCGCCGTGGTGACGGCGATGCCGGTCGCCTCGGACAGGGTTTGGGCGAGAGCCGCACAGGCCTCGGGAGCCAGCGGGCTCGCCGCTCGCGGCGAAGTCGCGAGGGACGCCGAGGGCGCCGCTGTGGTTAGGACGAGCGCGAGGACGACCGGAAGGGAGGGGGCATGCATGGGCACTGTCCGAATGCGGGCCTGGGCCCGGACGACGGGGCGTGTCCCGCCCCCGTCCGCTGCTGGTCCGGCGACGGCCAGAAGGCCGCCCCGGGGGCTTCGCCTCAGTAGAGGCCGCCGGTGCCCGTGCCGATGGCGCGGTTGCTTTCGCTGGAGGGCCCGCGACGCGGGCCGCCGGCGGCCGCCGAGTCGAAGGGATTGATCAGCTGGTAGCTGTCGGGCGGGGCGGTGCCGGGCTTGAAGGCCTCGAGGATGGCCCCGCCGGAGCCGGCGCCGGCGCGAAGTCCGGTGCGCGGATCGATGCGGATCAGCTTGATACCGGTCGGCACACGGAAGGGCACGGCCGGGCGGTCGGCGAGAGCGACGCGCATGAAGTCCTGGAAGATCGGAACGGCGAGCGCGCCGCCGGTGGCGCTGGCACCCAGGCTGCGCGGGTTATCGTAGCCGACATAGACGCCCACCGCGAGGTCCGGCGAGAAGCCGACGAACCAGGCGTCCTTGGCGTCGTTGGTGGTGCCGGTCTTGCCGGCGATCGGCTTGCCCAGCGCGCGCAGCGAGGTGGCGGTGCCGCGCAGCACCACGCCCTCCATCATCGAGGTCATCTGGTAGGCGGTCATCGGGTCGAGCACCTGCTCGCGCCGGTCGACGAGGATCGGCTCGTCCTGGTTCTGCCAGCGCGGCGCCGTGCAGCCCTGGCACTGGCGGTCGTCGTGGCGGAAGATGGTGGAGCCGGTGCGGTCCTGGATGCGGTCGATCAGCGTCGGACGGATGCGGCGGCCGCCGTTGGCGAACATGGAATAGGCGGCGGTCATGCGCATGACCGTCGTCTCGCCGGCACCCAGCGAATAGGACAGGAACGAGGGCATGTCGTCATAGACGCCGAAGCGCTTGGCATATTCGGCGATGAGCGGCATGCCGACGTCGTTGGCGAGGCGCACGGTCATGACGTTGCGCGAGCGCTCGATGCCGAAGCGCAGGGTCTGCGGGCCGTAAAACTGGCCCGAATAGTTTTCCGGCCGCCAGACCTCGCCGCCGTTGCCGGTGGCGAGCTCGAAGGGCGCGTCCATGACCACGGTCGAGGGCGTGTAGCCGTTGTCCAGCGCAGCGGCATAGACGAAGGGCTTGAAGGAGGAGCCCGGCTGGCGGCGCGCCTGGGTGGCGCGGTTGAACTGGCTCTGGTCGAAGGAGAAGCCGCCCACCATGGCCAGCACGCGGCCGGTATAGGGGTCCATGGCGACGAGGCCGCCGGAGACTTCCGGGATCTGGCGCAGGCGGAACTGGCCGTCGCGGCCGGCCAGCGGCTCGACATAGACGACGTCGCCGGCGTTGAGGGTGCGGCTCACCGGCCGGCGCGTCCAACGGGCGCCCTCGGCGGTGATGAGGCCGAGATCGCGGGCGGAGCTCACCTGGCCCGAGGCCTCGCGACCCGGCTGCAGGCCGATGCGGGCGGTCTCGCCCTGCGCGTCGATCACGACGGCGAGGCGCCAGCCGATGTCGTTGAAGTTGCGGATTTCGGCGAGCTTCATGCCCCAGTCGCCGCGCATGTCCTCGATGCGGGTGACGGGGCCGCGCCAGCCGCGCTGCTCGTCGAAGCGGATGAGGCCGGCGGTCAGCGCCTGACGGGCGGCGACCTGCAGCTTGGGGTCGAGCGTGGTACGGATCGACAGGCCGCCTTCGAGCAGCTTCTTGTCGCCGAAGCGGTCGGTCATCTCGCGGCGGACCTCCTCGGCGAAGAAGTCTGCGGCGAACTGCTGCTGCCGCGGCGAGCGCGGATTGACGGTCAGCGGCGTACGGCGGGCGGCCTCGCCCTGCGCGGCGGTGATGTGGCCGTCCTCGACCATGCGGCTGATGACGTAGTTGCGGCGCTCCAGCGCGCGGTCGCGGTTGCGGAAGGGGTGAAGCTGCGTCGGGCTCTTCGGCAGGGCGGCGAGATAGGCCGCCTCGGGGATGGTCAGCTCGTGCACCGACTTGTCGAAATAGACGAGCGCGGCGGCGGCGACGCCATAGGCGCCGTAGCCGGGAATGACGAAGCCGAGATAGATTTCGTTGAGATAGAGCTCGAGGATCTGGTCCTTGGTGAACGCCGATTCCATGCGCATGGCGATCAGCGCCTCGCGCACCTTGCGGTCCACCGTCTGCTCGCCCGACAGGAGGAAGTTCTTGGCGACCTGCTGCGTGATCGTCGAGGCGCCCTGCGGCCGGCGGTTGGAGCCGCGGTTCTGGAAGTTGGTGAGGGCGGCGCGGGCGATGCCGGTGAAGTCGATGCCGTTGTGGGTGTAGAAGTTCTTGTCCTCGGCCGACAGGAAGGCCTGGACGACCATCTTCGGCACGGCCTGGATCGGCAGGTAGAGGCGACGCTCGCGGGCATACTCGGCCATGAGCTGGCCGTCCGCGGCGTGGACGCGGCTCATGATCGGCGGCTCGTAGTTGCGAAGGGTGTTGTAGTCCGGCAGCTCCTTCGTCACCTGCGCGACGTAGACCGCCACGCCGGCGGCGCCGAGCAGGAACGCGATCGTCCCCAACCCGAAGGCCCAGCCGAAAAATCGAAAAACCAGCCTCATCCGCTCAATTCGCGCCCTCAGGGGCTGCGCCTCTCATCGTCCCCGGGAGGGAGCCGGTCCGAAACCGGCTGGGGATGCCCTGTCCAAACGTCTCGCCATTCTAGCACGAGGCTGGCGCGCCGCCCATCCGCAAGGCCCGACCCGCAGCCCGATTCTGGCAGCGGGAGGCGCATGCGAAGCACGGTTGTCCTCCGACTGTGGCGGCGATGTGACCCGCTGATGGCGCGCCGGGACAGCGCGGCCGGTGCGGTTTTCCCGCCACATCACCGATGGGCGCCGAGCAGCCGTCACGCACCGGTCATGGGGCCTGCCTAGCGTCCGGCTGTGGGGCTGTCCACCGCGGTGATCGCGGTGATCCACGGGGTCTTGCGGGTTACAGGGGGCGTTTCATGCAGGTCGATGTGTTCACCCAGGTCATCGTGCCTGTGATCGGAGGTCTCGGCATCTTCATGCTGGGCCTCGAATTCATGTCCAACGGCATCCAGTCGCTGGCGGTCAACAAGATGCGGGCCCTGCTCGCCAAATTCGCCGGCACGCCGTCCAAGGGCGTCATGGCCGGCACCTTCATCACCGGCATCATCCAGTCCTCGACCGCGATGACCGTCATGGTGGTCGGTCTCGTCAACGCCGGCGTCATCGGCCTTCGGCCCGCCATCGCGGTCATCATGGGCGCCAATATCGGCACCACGCTCGGCAACGGCCTGATCGCACTGCCGCTCGGGCCGCTCGGACTCTTCCTCGGCGGGATCTTCGCCCTCGTCTACATCTTCGCCAAGACCGACAAGGTGAAGAACATCGCGCTGGCCTGCATGGGCTTCGCCCTCATCTTCTACGGTCTCAACCTGATGACCGGAGGCTTGCGGCCGCTGCGGGCCATGCCGGAGGTGATGAGCATCATCTCCTCCCTGCGGGCGGACACCTACGTCAACCTGCTCTACTGCGTGCTGATCGCCGCCTTCATCACGGCGCTGATCCATTCATCCTCGGCCACCATCGGCATCGTCATGGGCCTCGGCGCGGCGGGCATCCTCGACTGGAAGACGGCAGTCGCCTTCTCGCTGGGCGCCGACCTCGGCACCACCATCACGTCTTGGATGGCCTCGCTGAACCTGTCGAAGAACGCCAAGCGGGCGGCCTACGCCCACATCACCTTCAACATCATCGGGGTCTGCGTCACCATTCCCCTGTTCTTCGTCTCGATGGACGTACTGACCTGGGCCATGCAGTGGTTCGGCGGCGACCCCGGCGTGCCGGTCGTCGTCAACGGCAAGGAGACCTTCCCGCTCGTCCCCGTCGCGGTCGGCGTCTATTCGACCTTCTTCAACATCTTCAACGTTCTCCTCCTCTTCCCCTTCGTCGGAGTCTTCGAGCGGGTGCTGATGAAGGTCGGTGCCTCCTCGCTGGACGATGTGGAGGACTATTCGCAGCCGCGCTTCCTGACGGAGGCCGCGGCAGGTGATCCCGCCCGGGCGGTGCCGGCGGTGCTGCAGGAGACGGGGCGCTACCTCGAGGCGGCAGGGAAATTCCTCGACATCGCCCGCGGCGACGAAAACGCCCCGGACAAGGTGGAGGAGCACTGGGCCGCGATGGACCTGCTCAATCGCGAGATCCGGTCCTACACCTCCGGCATGTTCAAGGCCGACCTGCCCTATGCGCGGGCCGACCTCGTGGCGAGCCTCATCGAGGAGGAGGACTTCACCGCGAGCCTCGGCGAGGCGCTCTACCAAATCGCGCGCCGCGTCGAGCGCCAGCCCTTTGGGACGACGGGCCGCCAGCTCGTCGACGCCATGCTGGCCGAGGTGACCACCGCCATGCGGGCCATCGTGCCGATCGACCAGCCGGACCGCGACGTGCCGGCCGCAGCCGAACCGCGCATCGCCAGGCTCGCCGAGCTGCGCACCCAGGCCCTGCGCCTCGGCAACGACCTGCCCTGGGTCGAGCGCGGCGCCATCCTCGCCCTGCTCGGCAGCGCGGAACGGGCCTATTTCCTGATCGAGCGCATCGATGCCGAGCGCCGCTCGGTGTCGCGCACCGTGCCCGTCGCCGAGACGGGGAACCAGACGCAGGCCAGCGGCGGGCTGACCCCTGCCCCGGCCCGGGCGTGAGGCGCACCGCCATGGTCCGCACTGCACTCGCCCTTCTGGTCGGGCTGGCGCTCCTCGCGCCGGCCCCGGTCGCCGCCCAGACCTTCACCGGCGCCGGCTCCACCTTCGCCTACCAGCTGCTCATCCGCTGGTCGCAGGCCTACCAGCGCGCCCAGCGCGATGGGGACTACCAGCCCGTGGGCGCGCTGTTCGACTACGAGCCGAGCGGCTCGGAAGCGGGAATCCAGCGCCTTCAGCAGCGGGCGGTGGATTTCGGCGCGACCGAGGCGCCGCTCTCCGACGAGGAACTCCACCGCTACAACGCGATCCAGTTTCCGGTGGTCGCCGGCGGCATCGCCATGGTCACCAACCTCGAGGGCGTCGGCCCCGGCCGGCTCAGGCTGACGAGCGATACGATCGCGGCGATCTATGCCGGTCGCATCACCCGCTGGTCGGATCCGGCCATCCGCGCCGACAATCCGGACCTCCCCCTGCCGGACACCGCCATCGTGCCGGTGCGCCGTGCCGACGGGTCGGGCACGACGGCGGCCTTCACCACCTATCTGTCGAAGGTGAATGCCGACTGGCGCGGCACCATCGGCAGCGGGCAGACCGTGCGCTGGCCGGTGGGCGTGCCGGCCCGCGGCAATCTCGGCGTCGCCACGACGGTGCGGACGACGCCGAACGCCATCGGCTACGTGGACCTCGCCACGGCGCGCTCGATGAGCCTGCCGCCTGCGGCCGTGCGAAACGCCGCCGGCGCCTTCGTGACGCCGGACCTGGCGAGCCTTCGCGCCGCGGTGCAGGTGGCGGCGGCCGCGACCGACCTCCGGACCGTGCTGGTCGATCCGCCGGGGGCCGGTTCCTACCCCCTCGTCGCGGCCGTCTTCGTGGCGGTGCCGCGGGAGGCGGTGAACACCGGCCGGTCGCGGGCGATGATGGCCTTCTTCGCCTGGGGCGTGGACAACGGCGCGACGGATGCGGAATCGCTCGGCTATGTGGCGCTGCCGTCGACGGCGGCCGGCGTCGTCTCGGAGAGCCTGCGCCAGCGGGCGCCCGCCATGCGCTGAGGGAAAGCGGCCTTCAGCGCCGCGCCGCCGGCGCCGGCGCTCCGCCGTTGCGGGCGGCGAAGAACTGGTCGACGGCCTTGGCGACCGAGTCCGCCGTGCGGTCGCGCCAGATCGCCGAAGTCAGCATCTCCACGTCGCGGCGGCTGGTGACGAAGCCGAGTTCGACCAGGACCGAGGGAATGTCGTGGGCGCGCAGCACCTGAAAGCCCGCCGAGCGCAGCGGCAGGCGGTGCATGCGCGTCACCTGGCGCATCTCGCCGGCGAGGGTCCGCGCGAAATTGGCCGAGTAGATGCGCGTTTCCCGGCGGGTGAGGTCGATCAGGATGTCGGCGATCTCCGAGGGCTCGTCCGAGAGATCGAGCCCTGCAATGGCGTCGGCCTTGTTCTCGCGCTCGGCGAGGCGCTCGGAATCGGCGTCGGAGGCGCGGTCTGAGAGGGTGTAGACGGTGACGCCGCGGGCGTTCTCGTTGGCGCCGCTGATGGAATCGGCGTGAACCGAGATGAAGAGCTGGGCGCGGGCCTCGCGCGCCACCCGCACCCGGTCGGCGAGCGGAATGAAGATGTCGCGGTCGCGGGTCATCACCACCCGGTAGCGTCCGCCGGCGGCGAGCTTGTCGCGCAGCACCTTGGCGAAGTCGAGGACGATCATCTTCTCCTCGTCGCCCGTGGAGGGGGCGGTGGCGCCGGGATCGATGCCGCCGTGGCCGGGATCGATGACGACGACCGGCGGCCCGCTGTCCTCCTCGGCGCGCGGCGACAGGCGCGGCCCCAGCGTCTCGCGGTCGCCGCGGCGGGCGATGTTGCTGACGGCCCGCTCGGCGAGGGCGCGGCGGAAGCCGTCGGCGTCGGTGCGCACGAGGTCGAGGTGGAGGCGCGGGGGGCGCCCCTCCCCGCCCTCGATGGTGAGCGCCCGCTCGACCACGGCAGGGCCCGTCAGCTCGACGACGATGCGCGACTTGCCCGGAGCAAAGAGGCCGAAGCGGAAGGTCCTGACGAGGCCGCGGCGCTCGCCGGTCGGCGGGGCAATGTGGAAGTTGACCTCGTCGAGATCGATGATGACGCGATAGGGGTCGGCAAGCGCGAAGGCGCGCATCTCGACCGGACGGGTCAGATCGAAGGTGAGGCGCGTGCGCGGCCCGTCGACGGAGAGGTGCGCCGCCGCGACGACCGCGGGGAGTGCGCTGCGCGACCCGTCCGGCGCGGCCGAGACGGCGCGGCCGGGCGGGGAGACGGCCCCGGTTGTCTGCGCGCCGGCACCGTCGGCCCCGCCGAGGGTGATCGCGGCCAGCAGCAGAAGGGTGAGGCGCGCGCCCATGATCCCCCGAGAATCGCGGTGGTGACGGCCCGACGGCCGCCAGACTGCGATAGCTCATAGGGCGGGCCCGGTTAACTCCCCGTTAAGGATGCGAACGGTTTCCCGGCGCCGCCGTTGCGCGGCGGCAACGCGTCAGGTGTCGCGGGCGCGGGTCTTCTCGAGGAGGTCGCGATAGGCGGGCGTACCGATTCCGACCTGACCCCAGATCGGCCGCCGCCGCCCGCCGGGCGCGATAAGGTCGAACTGCTCGTCGGCGGCCCAGAGCGCCACGATCTGACGGGGGAAGAGATGGCCGTCGGCGTCGAAGGCGGCGTCCCCCCCGCCCTCGGCCGCCAGGACGGCGCGGAAGAGGTCGGCAGCCGGCGTATCGGCGCAGTCGAGGCCGAGGAGGACGGCGCGGTGAACCGCCGGCAGCGGCGCGATGCCGATGAAGCGGGCGCGGCCGGCCTCGTCATAGTCGACCTGGACCGTGTCCTCGGCGAAGGAGTCGGATTCGGCATGGGTTTCGCCGGCCGCGAGGCCCGCCGACGCCGCGGCGGCCCGAACCGCGGCGCGGGCGGCGCCGAGCTTGAGCGGCCCCAGGCCGTCGTGGGGAACGAGTTGCAGCCTGATCATGAAGAGCCCTGTCCGCTGTCGGCGATCATCGCCTCCATCCCCGCCCATTGCGGCGGCGCTGTGACCTTCCCTTCAAGGGCAGGCGCGCCGTGCCCGCCCGACTGTGGGAAATGGGCAACAGCACAGAGTCGACGGCGCCCAAAACCGAGCCTTCTCGCGGCTTCGTGATTGCGGCTTTTTCGCGAACAGGTCACGTCTAGCATCCGGGTTAACCACGACTCAGCGCAGGGCAACGCAGTGATGCAGAACGACTTCGAGAGTGCCGCGTCCCCCTCCACCGCGACCGGCAGCGAACCGCTGCGGCTGTCGCGCCGGTTCTTCGTGCTGGCCGCTCCGGCCATCCTGACCACTGCCTGCACCACGGCGGGGGGCGGGTCGGGCGCCTACAGCACCGTCACGGAAGGGCGCGTCACGCTCCCGGCCATGGACACGTCGGGCGTCAATCCGCGCTGGCTGCGCCAGACGGTGGCCTATAGCGGCGGCGAGGCTCCCGGCACGGTGGTCGTGCGGCCCTCCGAGCGCCATCTCTATTTCGTCACGGGACGCGGCACGGCGGTCCGCTACGGCGTCGGCGTCGGCCGGCAGGGCGCGCTCTGGCACGGCCGCGCCGTGATCGGTCGCAAAGGCTCCTGGCCGAACTGGACGCCGACGGCGAACATGATCCGCTACGACCCCCGCAATGCGCGCTATGCCGGCGGCATGCCGGGCGGCATCAACAATCCGCTCGGTGCCCGCGCCCTCTACCTCTATCGCGGCAACCGGGACACGATGTACCGCCTGCACGGCACCAACGTGCCCTCGTCCATCGGTACCGCGGTGTCGTCGGGGTGCATACGCCTATTCAACCACGACATCATCGACCTGCACGACCGGGTGCGGATCGGAACACCGGTGGTCGTGCTGGCTGGCTGACGTAACGGGTAAAGCCGGAGGGCGGGGGCTGCACGTCCCCTCCCCCCTTATCCGGCTTGCCAATCGGCCCCTCGCGCCGTTACAACCCCTGCAGCATGGTTCGTGAGCCCGAGGGTGGCGAGTCGCGACTGGCGCCGGTGAACAGGATCCGGCTCCGCGGCTTCCCCGTCCGACACGCGCTCCGTTCAGGTTTCTCCCGGAGCCCAGACGACCGTGCCCCTGCGCCGCATCTGTCTTGCGGCACGTCACGTTCACGGGTGTACGGCATGCCGGCATCGACGGTTATCGGGTCAGGACGAACGAGCGGTTCCACCGCTTTCGCTCGCCGCCCCGCCGTCTGCCTTCCGTCCGGCCCTACCCCCTTCCTTTCCACAGCATTGACGGCCGTGCGCCGGCGCCATGTCGGCGCCGCCCCGGCATTCCTCGCCGAGCGGGGCCCTGTCGGGCCGGCGCGAGCGGCCGTCCCAACACACAAGAGCTCATCCGATGGCCAACAAGATGCTCATCGATGCCGCCCACCCGGAAGAAACCCGGGTCGTGGTGGTCCGTGGTAATCGCGTCGAGGAATTCGATTTCGAGAGCCAGTCCCGCAAGCAGCTGCGCGGCAATATCTATCTCGCCAAGGTGACACGGGTCGAACCGTCGCTGCAGGCGGCCTTCATCGAATATGGCGGCAACCGCCACGGCTTCCTCGCCTTTTCCGAAATCCACCCCGACTACTACCAGATCCCGGTCGCCGACCGCGAGGCGCTGCTGGCCGATGAGGCCCGCCAGCACCGCGAGGAGGACGACGAGGACAACGGCCGCAGCCGCCGTTCGGAGCGTCCGGGCAAGGGCGGCAACGGCCGCCGCCGCCGCCGCAACGAGCGCCGCCCGCGCAACGAGGCGGCCGAGGCGAAGACCTCGGAGAGCGTGACCGGCGAGGCCGAGCTCGAGGCCGATACGGAAATCGAGGCCGGGTCCACCGAGGCGACGGCAGAGGCCGGCGGCAATGACTTCCCGCCCGAGGCTCAAGCGATCGCCGAAGCATCCGAGCCGGCGGACAACGCTCCGGCCGAAACGCACGCGGCTTCTCCCGCCGCCGAGGCTGGCGAAGGTGACGAGGCGGCCAGCGACGAGGACGAGGACGAGGAAGACGGCGAGGACGAGGACGGCAACGGCGACGAGGAGAACGGCGAGGGCCCCCGCGAGGAGGACCAGGTCGAATCCGTCGGCGCGGGCGATGCCTACGAGGACATGCCGGACCGCACCTTCCGGCCGCGCAAGCAGTACAAGATTCAGGAAGTGATCAAGCGCCGGCAGGTCATGCTGGTGCAGGTCGTGAAGGAAGAGCGCGGCAACAAGGGCGCGGCGCTGACCACCTATCTGTCCCTCGCCGGCCGCTACTCGGTGCTGATGCCCAATACGGCGCGCGGCGGCGGCATCTCCCGCAAGATCACCAACGCGGTCGACCGCAAGCGGCTGAAGGCCATCGCCGGTGACCTCGAGGTTCCGGACGGCATGGGCGTGATCCTGCGCACGGCCGGTGCCAACCGCACCAAGACCGAGGTGAAGCGCGACTTCGAATATCTGCTGCGCATGTGGGAGACGGTGCGCGAGACCACCCTCAAGTCGCACGCCCCGACGCTGGTCTACGAAGAGGGCTCGCTGATCAAGCGCTCCATCCGCGACCTCTACAACAAGGACATCGACGAGGTCCTGGTCGGCGGCGAGGAGGGCTACAAGGAGGCCAAGGACTTCATGCGCATGCTCATGCCGAGCCATGCGAAGAACGTGAAGCCCTATCGCGAGCCGCAGCCGCTCTTCGCCCGCTCGGGCGTCGAGGCGCAGCTCGACGCCATGTTCTCGAACACGGTCCAGCTCAAGTCCGGCGGCTACATCGTCATCAATCCGACGGAGGCGCTGGTCGCCATCGACGTCAACTCCGGCCGCTCGACGCGTGAGCACAACATCGAGGACACGGCGCTGCGGACCAATCTGGAGGCGGCCGACGAGGTCGCCCGCCAGCTCCGCCTTCGCGACCTCGCGGGCCTCATCGTCGTCGACTTCATCGACATGGACGAGGGCCGCAACAACCGGGCCGTCGAGAAGCGCATGAAGGATGCGCTGAAGAACGACCGGGCGCGCATCCAGGTCGGCCGGATCTCGCATTTCGGCCTCCTGGAGATGAGCCGCCAGCGCATCCGCACCGGCGTGCTGGAAAGCTCCACCGAGACCTGCCCGACCTGCGCCGGCCTCGGCCATGTCCGCTCCGTCTCCTCCGTTGCGCTGCACCTGCTGCGCTCGGTCGAGGAGCAGCTGCTGCGCGCGGCGACGCACGACGTCATCGTGCGCACGCGCACGGCCGTCGCGCTCTACGTGCTCAACAACAAGCGCGCCCACCTGCACGAACTCGAGACCCGCTTCCGGGTGAGCGTCGACATCACCGCCGACGAGACCATCACCGGCCAGCACATGTTCGCCATCGAGAAGGGCGCGCAGGTGCACACGCCCGAGACGGCCTACAAGCCGCCGGCGGCCCTGCCCGTTCCCGTCGAACCCGAGGACCTCGTCGAGGAGGAATTCGAGGAGGAAGAAGAGACCGTCGAGGCCGAGGCCGAAGCCGATGCCGGCGAGGGCCGCGAGCGCTCCCGCTCCCGCGACCAGGGAGAGGCCGAGAGCGAGGAGAGCAGCGAGCGCCGTCGCAAGCGCCGCCGCCGTCGCCGGCGCGGCCGTAACGGCGAGCGCGAAGAGGGTGATCGCGGCGGCCAGTTCGCCGACGACGAGGCTTCGGCCCAGGGCGAGGACGCCGAGGGCGATGACGAGGAGGAAGCCGGCGTGACTGCCGAGGGCGAGGCCGGCTCCGACGAGGCGAGCGAGGCCGAGCGCCGCCGCCGTCGCCGTGGACGCAGGGGCGGACGCCGCTCGCGGCCTGACGGCGAGCCTGTCGCCAACGGCAGCGCCGAGGGTCTGGACGGTAGCGCAGAGGCAGTGGACGCCACCGGCGGGGCGCAGCCCGTGGGCGATGATCCCTTCCCCGTTCCGGCGGAGGCGGAAGCTTCCGACGCAACCGAGGGCCGTGGGCCGCGCCATGCCGGTCGCCGCGGACGCACGCCGCGGGCCGTCGCCATCACCGAGGACGGTGCCGAGCCGGTGCCGGCC
>NZ_JBQVQL010000071.1:0-25320 GCF_052440005.1 Phreatobacter sp. | reverse complement strand
CCCTCGCCCCGTTCGCCACCACGGCGGAAGTCGCGGCGTCCGCCACGCTCGCCGTCCATGCGGCCGCCGGGCCGCCAGACCTCGACCAGGGCAGGTTCGGCCGGCGCTGCGGGCTCGGCAGGAGCGGCCTCTTCGGCGACGGCCTCCGCGCCGCCCTCGGGGGCAGGCGGCGGCGTGACGCCGAGGCTTGCCTCCTGGTCCATTACGGCGTTGGGCGCCATGGTGTCGGTCATGGCCGGCGCCGCGAACTCCGGCGCCACCACGTCCACCGGCGGCAGGTCGGCGGCGGCCGCCGCGGCCGGCTCCTCCGTGACGGCGGGAGCGGGCGACGCATCTTCGCTGAGGGCTTCCGTGGCATCCGCCTCGACCGGCTCTGCGGTCTCGACCGCTTCGACCGGTTCGGCAGAGGCCTCGTCCTCGATCGCGTCCGCGGCGGGCTCGGCTGCGGCGGCCGGCGCGCTCTCCACGACCGGCTTCGGCGGGGGCGCAGGCCGCTTCTCCATGCGATAGCCGAGGCCCTTCAGGATCGAGGCGAAGTCCTCGCCCGAGCAGCCGACCAGCGAGGTCATGCCCACCGTCGCGGTGAAGCCGCCGCCGGGGAAATGGCCGGCCGGCTCCGGCGTCGGCGTGCCGGGCCGCCAGGCGAGCGCCGGGCGAATGATGTCGGCCAGACGCTCGAGGATGTCGACCCGCACGGCGCGCGGGCCGAGGGCCCGGAAGCCGACGAGGCGGTAGAGGTCCTTCTCGATCTCCGGATCGACGGCGATGGAGGTGCGGCCCGAAGCGGCGAGCGCCGGCAGTTCGGCGAGGCCCTTCTTCTCCAGCATGTCGTGCTTGAGCATGTAGAGCTGCAGCGCCAGGGCGCGCGGCGCCGGCTTCAGGGTCGCCGGCAGGTAGATGTGATAGGCGCCGAAGCGCACGCCGAGCTTGCGCAGGACGGCACGGGCCTCCTGGTCGAGCTGCTTGACGTCCTCGGCCACCTTCGGCCGCTCGATGACGCCGAGGGACTCGGCGAGCTGGAAGGCGACGCCGCGGGCAAGGCCCGTGAGCTCCTCCGAGCTCTCCAGCGCCTGGACGGGCCCGAGCAGCTTGGCGATCTGCGCATGGACCCACAGGTCGAGGCGCGCCTGGACCTGGTCGCGCGGACCGCCGGTCAGGTGTTCGTCGGAGAGGATACGGACGCGGGGCGAGAGCACCTTGTCTCCGCCGACGAGCTTGGCCACCGCCTCGCCGCGCCAGCGGATCGTGCCGTCGTTCGACAGGATGAAGGTCTCGTCGCCCGAGGCTGCGAGCTTCTCGGCACGCTGGTCGATCTCGCCCGCCAGGGCCTTGGAAGCCGCCGCCCTGAGCGCCTTGCCGGCCTCGCCGTCGCCGGCCAGCGGATCGGGCGCGAAGCGGAACCCCTCGAGCCGGCCGACGTGCTGGCCCTCGACGGTGACGTCGCCGGTCTTGGTGATCTCGGCTTCGAGCATGGTGTTTTCCCTTAGGCGCCGCATCAGCACGCTCGTCCTGCGGTCGACGAAGCGTTGCGTCAAGCGTTCATGGAGGGCGTCAGACAAAATGTCTTCGACGCGGCGGGTCTCGGCCTGCCAGTGGACGGGGTCGTCGACCCAGTCCGGCCGGTTGGCTGCGAAGGTCCAGGTGCGGATGTGCGAAATCCGCGTGGAGAGCGTGTCGATGTCGCCGTCCGTGCGGTCGGCGAAGGCCACCTGCGCGGCGATCCAGTCGGAGGGAATCCGGCCCGACCGGCCCGTCAGATAGCCGAAAAGCGTCGTCACGAGGTCTGCGTGGCTCGCCGGCGAGATCTTGCGGTAGTCCGGCATCATGCAGGCTTCCCACAGCCGCGTCACCGCGGGGGTTCCGACGGCGCGGTCCTTCACCAGCGGGTCGCGCAGGGCGAGTTCCAGCACGCGCTGGTCCTCGGCGATGGGCGAGCGGGTGAGGCCGGGCTCGGTCGGCACCACGTCGAGGCTGTCGCGCAGCCGGTCCACCGAGCCGAAATCCAGATGGGTGTTGCGCCATTGCAGCACCTTCACCCCGTCGAAGGCATGGCTCTCGAGGGCGTGGACGAGGTCGTCCTCCAGCGGCGGGCAGCGGCCCGTCGTGCCGAAGGTGCCGTCGCGGTTGGAGCGCCCGGCACGTCCGGCGATCTGGGCGAACTCGACCGGATTCAGCCGGCGGAACTGGTAGCCGTCATATTTGCGGTCGGCAGCGAAGGCGACGTGCTCGACGTCGAGGTTGAGGCCCATGCCGATGGCGTCTGTGGCGATGAGGTAGTCGACGTCCCCCGCCTGGTAGATTTCCACCTGGGCGTTGCGGGTGCGCGGCGAAAGCGCACCGAGGACCACGGCAGCGCCGCCCCGCTGGCGGCGGATCAGCTCGGCGATGGCGTAGACCTCGTCGGCGGAGAAGGCGACGATGGCCGAGCGACGCGGCAGCCGCGTGATCTTCTTCTCGCCGGCGAAGGAGAGATTGGAGAAGCGCGGCCGGGTGACGATGTTGGCGCCGGGAATGAGCTTCTCGATGAGCCCGCGCATGGTGGCGGCGCCGAGCAGCATGGTCTCGTCGCGACCGCGGCGGTTGAGGATGCGGTCGGTGAAGACATGGCCGCGCTCGAGATCGCCGGCGATCTGCACCTCGTCGATGGCGAGGAAGGAGACGTCGAGGTCGAGGGGCATGGCCTCGACGGTCGCCACCCAGTAGCGGGCACCCGGCGGCTTGATCTTCTCCTCGCCGGTGACGAGGGCGACGGCGCCCTCTCCGGCCCTGGCGACGAGCTTGCCGTACACCTCCCGGGCCAGGAGCCGCAGCGGCAGGCCGATCATCCCCGAGGGATGGGCCAGCATCCGCTCGATGGCGAGCGTCGTCTTGCCCGTATTGGTGGGGCCAAGCACTGCGGTGACCCCACGCCCGCGGAGGGCGGGGGGCAATGGCGGAAGCGAAAGGGTCATTCCTCCATCCCTGTATCATGCCGGGACGAAGGGCGCGCATCTTTTCGCGCCCCGCGGTCATCACATTCATGCCCGGAACGGGTGAGGAACGAATCGGGCCCGAATCGCTGACTCGGCATGAGTCACGATTCGTTCCCGACGAGATGTGGTGTCTGTGAGTCGAGGCGGCCACTAGCAGAGTCGAGAGGGCGCCCCGCAGAGTCTTTGCGATGGGCGAACGAGTCATCTTGGTTGACGAATTCTTAACGGCGACTCTGCGCAGCCAGCCCGGTGATACGAGGACTCGCGCAAGACTCTCGGGCCGAGCGCGAAGATTCGGCTGCGAATCGCGGAGACTCGGGGTCTCCGCAACAGTTCAGATGAAGGCTGCAAGGATCCGGCGCACGTCCTGCAGGGTGAAGGGCTTCTCCATCACCAGGATCGCGTCGTCTCCCGCATGGCGCTCGATGGCGCCGGGACCCTCGACCGCATCACCCGTCATGATGACCACTCGGTCGGCGAGGCGCGGATTGAGGGCCAGCGCCCTGTCGCGGAACTTGAGGCCGTCGATCCCCGGCATGCGCAGGTCGACGAAGACGAGGTCGGCGGCGAGGATCGCCCCTTCCTCCAGCGCCTCGCGCGCCGTCTGCGCCGGCAGGATCGTGTGGCCGAAGAGCTCGAGCATCTCGGCGAGGCTCGCCCTGACGTCCGCCTCGTCGTCCACCACCAGGATGGTCAGGCCCTCCGGGCGCGCCGGTTCCTCCGCGTCCTGTGGCGCTGCGGCGGCAGCCGCGGCAGGCAGCAGCACGGTGAAGCGGGCGCCTCCCTCCTCGCTGCGGTCGAGGGCGATGGACCCGCCGTGCGATTCCACGATGGACTTGCAGATCGAAAGGCCGATGCCGGTGCCGACGCCGGCGGGCTTGGTGGTGAAGTAGGGGTCGAAGATGCGCCCCGCGATGGCCTCGGGCACGCCCGGGCCGTTGTCGCTGACGACGAGGCGCACATGGCCGTTCTTGCGGCGGGTGGCGATGCTGACCACGCGCGGCGGCTCCATGTCGACGAGCGCGTGCTGGGCGTTGATGACGAGGTTGGCGACCACCTGGCCGATGAAGTCCTGGTCGGCGACGATCACCGGCAGGTCCGGGTCGAGGTCGAGGTCGAGCGTCACGTCGTGGCTGCGCAGCCCGTAGGCCAGCATCTCCGCCGCGGCGCGGACGAGGTCGTTGAGCTGCGTCGTCTCGCGCTTCTCCGGTCGCTGGCGCGCCATGGCGAGGAAGCTCTTGACGATGCGTCCCGCCCGGTCGGCGGCGGCGTGGATGCGCTCGGCGCGGCGCTTCTGGCCGGCATCGCTCGCTGTTTCCATCAGCAGCGTCGACTGGGCGACGAGGATGGCGAGGGGGTTGTTGAGTTCGTGGGCGACGCCGGCGAGCAGCGAACCCATGGCCGAGAGCTTCTCGGCCTGGTGCAGCCGCTCGCGCTGTTGCTCCATCTGCCGCTCCGCCTCGCGCACCTGCGACAGGTCGCGCAGATGCGCCGTGAAGACCCGCCGTTGCGGCAGGCGGATCTCCGAGATGGTCAGCTCGATGGGAATGATCGTGCCATCGGCCCGCTGAGCCTCCATCGCCATGCGCTGGTCCAGCACGCGGCTGATGCCGCTCGCCGTGTAGCGCGCCATGCCATCCGCATGGGCCCGCCGCATGGCCGGCGGAATGATGAGTTCGGAGATCGGACGCCCCACCGAATTGCTGCGGGCATAGCCGAAGGTCGCCATGGCGGCGGGGTTGAGGTCGATCAGTACGCCCTCCTCGTCGACCACCATGATCGGGTCGATGGAGGTCTTGATGATGGCCGTGTTGATCGTCTCGGCGACGTTCAGGGCGGCGACGCGGGCCTCCAGCGCTTCCTCGCGTTCTTTAAGGGCGGTGATGTCGCGGATGAAGGCGATGAAGCCGATGAGGGCGCCATGGCGGTCGAAACAGGGCGAATAGAGCTGTTCGACATAGCGGCGCATGCCGTTGCCGTAGGTGACCCAGTCGCTCCACTGGAGCGGCTCGCCCTGGCGCAGCGCGTCGAGCATCGGCGCCGTGCGGTCGCCCATGTCGTCGCCGAGGACCTCGCGGATGGTGCGGCCGACAACGTCCGAAAGCGCCAGGCCGAACATGGCGAGGGCAGTCCGGTTCGCATAGACGAAACGACCCTCGGCATCGGCGGCCGTCACCCGCATCGGCATGGCGTCGAACAGGCGGCCGAGCGTGCCGGTGTCGAACCGTCCGTTCGGCGCCAGCGCCTCCTCGCGCATCATCGCCGCGAGATCGTCACCCGGTTCTGCAGCGGCCCCCCCGCTGGCCGAGGACATCCTCACGCTCCGCTGGGGACGAAGACATAGCCCTCGCCGCGAACGGTCTTGATGAAGCGCGGGTGCTCGGGGTCGGGCTCGATCTTCTTGCGCAGGCGCGTCACGCGGATGTCGATGGAGCGGTCGCTCTCGTCGGCGGAGCGCCCGTGGGCGAATTCCTGCAGCTGGCCGCGGGAGAGCACGCGATTCGGCCGCGTCGCCAGCGCCTGGAGGAGGTCGAACTCCATGGCGGTCAGCTCGATCGGACCGTTGGCGGCATCGGTGAGGCGGCGCGCATCGAGGTCGAGCGTCAGCGCGCCGAAACGCAGGCTCCGCCCCTCGCGCACCGCCGGCGACGGCGCTTCCGCCGTGGCCGGCGTCGCGTTCACCCGGCGCAGCACGCTCTTGATCCGGGCGAGCAGCTCCCTGAGTTCGTAGGGCTTCACCAGATAGTCGTCGGCGCCGATCTCGAGGCCGACGATGCGGTCGATGGGGCGCCCGGCCGCCGTCGCCATGATGATGCCGGTCTGGCCGGACTTGCGGATATAGCGGGCGAGCGACAGGCCGTCCTCGCCCGGCATGGCGATGTCGAGGATGGCGACGTCGATCGCCTTGCCGGCGCTCTCCTCGCGGAAGGCCTGGGCGTTGCGGAAGCTCATCACCTCGAAGCCTTGCAGCTCGAGATATTCCCCGACCGCCTCGCGCAGATGTTCCTCGTCGTCGACGATGGCCACGGTGGCTCTCATTGCAGATGCCCTTCAGTTGCGAGCATGCGTGACAGCCCGGAGGGCTGCGCATTAGGATGAAGTGTCGCATGGACGAGGCTGTCCGGCGACGGGTTGTGGAAGGGATGACGATGGCGCGGCGCGGCAGGATAGCGGTGCTCGACGACGAACCCGACTGGGCGGACGCGGTGCGGGAATACCTGACCGATCTCGGCTACGACGTCGATTGCCTCAAGGCGGCGTGGGAGCTGGAGCCCTATCTCGCCCGCGAGAAGCCGGACCTCATCATCCTCGACATCGGCCTGCCCGGCGAGAACGGCATCGACATCCTGATCCGCACCGATCTCGCCAGCGACGTGGCGGTTCTGGTCCTCACCGGCAATCCCGACCCGATCGACCGGGTGCTGGGCCTCGAGCTCGGCGCCGACGACTACGTGCAGAAGCCGGTGGAGCTGCGCGAGCTCGCGGCCCGCGTCGCCGGCATCCTCCAGCGCCGGCTCGGACGCAGGCGCAATCTCGTCGTCTTCGAGCAGGCCTCGGTGGATCTGGTGGCGGCCCGCATCCTGAAGGTCGACGGCTCCACCGACCGTCTCTCGGCCGGCGAGGTGGCGCTGATCCGCATCTTCGCGGAGAACCCCGGCAAGGTGCTGACCCGCGAGGAGATCATGGAGCAGGCGCCCGCGGAGGACGAGGAGGCCTTCGACCGCGCCGTCGATTCCCGCATCGCGCGCCTGAGGCGCAAGCTCGAAACCGAGGCGATCCGCACGGTGCGCGGCCATGGCTACGTCTTCGACCTGCCGAGCCATGCCGGCGACAAGCCGGGCGGGGAAGCGGCCTGATCGAGGCCGTCTCGGCGCACGGAGGGTCTTGAGCGGCGGCATCGGTTCTGCTTTGCGCTGCGGGTTGCGGGATGTAACGGCAACACTCTCGCCGCATCATTCGTGCCGCCGCATGTCGTGCAGCGTCAATGCGTGTTTCAGTCGCCGGGCGCCGAAACAGGGGAAACAGCGGGGCCGGCCCAGCGGCATCGCCGCGAAGGACGGGGCGGCGAGCATCGGGGCACTGAACCTCCAGCCGGAACCCGTCTCATGACCCCTGATCAGATCGCCCTCATCCGCCAGCAGTTCGGCCTCGTCGCCCGCCGCGCCGACGCCTTCGCCGCCGACTTCTACGACAACCTCTTCCATCTCGACGGCACGCTGAGGCCGATGTTTCCGGCCGACCTCTCCGCCCAGCGCGGCAAGCTGGTCAAGGTGCTCGCCCACGTCATCCTGTCGCTCGACGACCTCGGCGCCGTGATCGACGACGTACGCGCCCTCGGCGCGAAACATGTCGGCTACGGCGTCTCCGCCGGCGACTACCAGACGGTCGGCATCGCCCTGTTGAAGACCCTCGGCGACCATCTCGGCGACCGGTTCGACGACGCCTCCCGCGCCGCCTGGGCCCGCTGCTACGGCACGCTCGCCGATGTGATGACCGAGGACGGCGCGGCCCGCGCCGCCGCCTGACCCCTCAGCGGAGGGCCCGCCTCGCCGCCGTCTCGCCCGTCGCCGTGACCCTGGCGAGCACCGCGCGCACGTCGTCGAAGGTAAAGGGCTTCTCGAGCACCACGACCTCGGCGCCCTCGGCCCTCGCCAGCCGGTCGGGACCGGCCACCGTGTCGCCGGTGACGATGACGGTGCGCTCCGCCAGCGCCGGGTCGCGGCGGTGGATGCGGTCGCGGAAGTCGATTCCGTCGAGGCCCGGCATCCTGAGGTCGGCGAAGATGACGTCAAAGCGGCTGGTCTCGACCTGTTCGAGCGCCGCCGAGGGGCGATCGACCGTCACCGGCCGGTGGCCGAGGCCCTCCACGATCTCCGCCAGGCTGCGGGCGACGTCCACCTCGTCGTCGACGATGAGGACCGACAGGCCGGTACGGCCGGCCGGCGCCACGTCGGCTTCGTCGGCCTGTGCGCCCGCCGCCGCGACGGGCAGCGTGATGTCGAACTGCGCGCCGCCCTCAGGCCGGTTGCTCAGCATGACCTTGCCGCCGTGGGCCTCCACCACGTTGCGGCAGATGGAAAGCCCGATCCCGGTGCCCACCCCCGCCGGCTTGGTGGTGAAATAGGGCTCGAAGACGCGCCGCATGATGTCGGGGGGGATGCCCGGACCGTTGTCGGCCACGCGAATGGCGATGTCGGCGCCCTCCCGCCACACCCTCAGCGCGATCCGCCGCGGCGGCGGCCGGTCCATCAGGGCCTGCTGGGCATTGATCATCAGGTTGGCGAGCACCTGGGTCAGCAGGTCCCTGTCGCCGCTGATCACCGGCAGGCCGGGCGTGACGTCGAGGTCCACCTCGATGCCGGAGCTGCGCAGCCCGTAGCTCACCATGTCGAGCGCGCCGGTCACCACCTGCGCCATGTCGACCGGCTCGCGCTGCGGCGGCTTCTGCCGCGCCATGGCCAGGAAGCTCTTGACGATGCGGCCGCAGCGCTCGGCGGCCGCGTGGATGCGCTCGCCGCGCCGCTTCACGTCGTCGCTCGCCGCCTTCTCCACCAGCAGCGAGGACTGGGCGATGACGATGGCGAGCGGGTTGTTCAGCTCGTGCGCCACCCCGGCGAGGAGCGAGCCCATGGCGGAAAGCTTCTCCACCTGGTGCAGCCGCTCGCGGCTCGCCTGCGCCTCCTCCTCCATCCGCCGGGTCTCGGTGAGGTCGCGGACATGGGCCATGAACAGGCGGTGGTCGCCGGTGCGGATCGTGTTGACCGAGTACTCGACGGGGAAGGTCGCGCCGTCGCGGCGTTTGGCCACCGTGTCGAAGCGGCGGGCGAGGCTCCCGGCATCCACCTTCGCCTTGTAGCGCGCCATGGTGCCGATCTGCATGTCGCGCATGCCATCCGGCACGACGATGTCGAAGGCGTAGCGGCCGATGGCCTCGTCGCGGGAATAGCCGAACATCGCCTCCGCCGCCGGATTGAACTCGACCACCCGCCAGTCCTCGTCGGAGACGATGATGGCGTCGAGCGAGGAGACGACCACCGCCTTGTTCATCGACTCGCTGCGCGCCAGCGCCTCCATGTTCCGCGCGAGCTCCTGCTCGCCGAGCTTCAGCTCGGTGAGGTCGCGGGTGAAGGTGAGGTAGCCGACGCGTGTGTCGCCGACCGCCACGTAGGGCATGAGCGAGACCTGCAGGTAACGCTGGCCGCGGGTGACGAAGGGGATCCAGCCCTCCCAGCGCATGGTTTCGCCGCGGCGGACCCGCTCGCCCAGGATCTGGTACTGCTCGACCACCTTGGGGCCGAGGATCTCGGCGACCGTGTGCCCGACGACCTCCTCGCGCGGCTTGCCGACGAATTCGAGGAATTCGCGGTTGGCGTCGCGATAGACGAGGTCGGGATCGACGTAGACGGTACGCAGCGGGATGCCGTCGATCATCGCCCGGAGCTGGTGGATCTTCGCCTGCTGCTCGCCGATGGAGATTTCCAGCTGGCGGCGCAGCCCCGTCCAGGGCGCCGGCACGGCCGGCAGCGGCGCCGCCTCGCCCCGCCCGTTCAGCGCCCCTGCCCGCGCCAGCGCCACGGCCGGGGCGACGAACTGCCGCCACACCACGACGGCGAGCACGGTGAAGGTGGCGACGATGCCGATGACGAGGAGGAGATGCTCGACCATATGGTCGCGCGCCTGGGCGGTGAGTTCGGCCCGTCCGTAGGTCGACCAGCCGAGCGCCGCGACGAGGAGCAGCAGCGGCAGGCCGCACAGGACCAAGAGCCCGGCGAAGCGGCGGGACAGGTCCGCGCCGTCATTGCCGGGGGTTCCTCCGCGCGCGCCGGTCTCGGCCATCGCCTTCTCCGCGGTCAGGGTCACCCACGTGACCACAACCGGTCGGGACATTGGTGCGACGCCGACCCCGCGTCAAGCGAGGCCGGGCGCGCTCAGCCGCGTTCGAAAAGCCGCCCGACGCGCAGGAGATCGGCGGTCGTCGCCCGCATCTTCTCGCGGAAATCCTCGTGGACGCGGTGCGCGGCGTCGGGAAACTCGGTCAGCACCCGCCGGAACAGCGACCGGGGGATGCGCAGCACGGTGACCGGATCGCGCGCCGTAGCGGTCGCGGGCCGCAGCGTCTCGATGATCAGGGCCATCTCGCCGATGAGGCTGCCGGGCCCGGCGAGATGATCGGTGAGGCCGCCGTCATTGGTCAGCGACACGCGCCCCTCGCCCACCACATAGCCGCAATCGGCCGCCTGCCCTTCCTTGAACAGCACGTCGCCGGCGCGCAGGAAGCGCGTCTCGGCGGAGAAGGCCAGGAGGCGGACGGGCTCTCCGCCGAGACTTGCGAACAGCGGAACCCGGGCCAGAAGGGCAATGTCGTCGTCGAGGGCCATGGGCTCCGCTTAGCACGACTGAAAGGGAATCGAACGGCAATAGAGCCGCCCGCGCCGGGGCGGAGGCGGCCCATCTTCAACAATGCACCGGAATGTCTTTGGAATTCGGTAACGCTGTCAGGGGACGAGCTTGTAGCCGCCCCCCTCCGTGACGAGAAGCGAGGCGTTGCCCGGATCCTTCTCGATCTTCTGGCGCAGCCGGTAGATGTGCGTCTCCAGCGTATGGGTGGTGACCCCGGAATTGTAGCCCCAGACCTCGGAGAGCAGGATCTCGCGCGACACCGGCTTGATGCCCTGCCGGTAGAGATAGCGCAGGATCGCCGTCTCCTTCTCGGTCAGGCGGATCTTGCCGTTCTTGTCGGTGATCAGGAGCTTGGACGAGGGGCGGAAAGAGTAGGAGCCGATCTGGAACACGGCATCCTCGCTCGCCTCGTGCTGGCGCAGCTGGGCGCGCACGCGGGCAAGCAGCACCGCGAAACGGAATGGCTTGACCACGTAGTCGTTGGCGCCCGCCTCGAGCCCGAGGATCGTGTCGGAATCGGTATCGTGGCCGGTCAGCATGATGATCGGGCTCTTGAAGCCACCCTTGCGCATGATCTTGACCGCCTCGCGACCGTCCATGTCCGGAAGGCCGACGTCCATGATGAGCAGGTCGAAATGATCGCCCTTCACCGTCTGGATCGCCTTGGCGGCGGAATCGACGCTGACCGTCTCGAACTCCTCGTGCAACGCCAGTTGTTCGGACAGCGCCTCGCGCATGTCGGCATCGTCGTCGCAGAGCAGGATCTTGCGGACTTGGCTCATCTAATCACCCGGGGAAAGAAGGGCTGCCGCAAGGACGCGCCCGTAAGGTCGAGGCTGGAAAGGCACTACGCGCGCGCCGCCGATGACGTTACATACCGGCGGCACACTGGGTCGTAGAGATATGGATGACATTTTCATGGCGAAAGGCCGCGTCTCACGGATTTTTGTCCATGCCCTGCCGGGCCGCCCGTCCCGCGGCATGCTCCATGTCGGCCTCGCCGCCTTCCCCTGCGCCCTCGGGCGCGGCGGCATCCGATGCGACAAACGCGAGGGCGACGGGGCGACGCCGCGGGCCCGGCTCCCGCTCCGCCGCGTCTTCTTCCGCGCCGATCGCCTCGTCCGCCCGCAGGTTCTGCGCCCCGTGCGCGCCATCGGCCCTGAGGACGCCTGGTGCGACGACGCGGACGACCGTCGCTACAACCGGCTGATCCGCCGCCCGCCCGGTCCGGCCGAGGAGCGCCTCGCCCGCGCCGACCATCTCTACGACACCATCGTCGAGCTCGGCTGGAACGACGCGCCGGTGCGTCGCAGGCGCGGCAGCGCCATCTTCTGGCATGGCGCCCGCGACGGCTTCACGCCGACGGCGGGCTGCGTCGCGATCCGGATCGCCGATTTCGCCAAGATCCTGCCGCGGCTGTCGCGGCAGGCGGTGATGGTGGTGCGCTAGGGGCTCAGACCGAGGCGGTCAGGCCGCCGTCGACGAACAGCACGTGCCCGGTGACGTAGTCGGACGCGGGCGCGGCGAGGAAGACGCAGGCGCCCTGCAGCTCCGAGACGTCGCCCCAGCGCCCGAGCGGGGTGCGGCCCTCGAGCCAGGACGAGAACTTCTCGTCCTTCACCAGAGCGTCGGTCAGCTCGGTCTTGAAGTAGCCCGGCGCGATGCCGTTGGAGCGGATGCCGCGGCGGCCCCATTCCACCGCCATCTGCCGCGTCATCATCTTCACCGCGCCCTTGGAGGCGGTGTAGGGCGCGATGGAGGGCCGGCCGAGCTCGCTCATCACCGAACAGGTGTTGATGATCTTGCCGTAGCCGCGCGGCAGCATGTGCTTCGCCACCGCCTTGGAGACGTAGAAGACGCTGTCGATATTGGTCGCCATGACCCGCCGCCAGGCATCCTCGGGGAAATCCTCCAGCGGCTGGCGGATGGTCATCCCGGCATTGTTGACGAGGATGTCGATGGGGCCGACGTCCTTCTCGATCGCGTCGACGCCGGCCTTCACGGCCGCCGGGTCCGTGACGTCGAAGGCGCTGGAGGTGACGCGGAAGCCGCGCGCCCTGAGGGCCGCCTCGGCCTTGGCGAGCTTGCCCTCGTCACGGCCGTTGAGGACGATCTCGCACCCTGCCCCCGCGAGGCCCTCGGCATAGGCGAGGCCGATGCCGCTGCCCGATCCGGTGATGAGGGCGCGGCGGCCGGTCAGGTCGAAGGTCTTGAGCGTCATGGTCGTTGCCTTTGGCGTTTCCTCGGTCGGGGCGAGGAGCAAAGGCCAAGGCGCGCGCCGATGCAAGCGTCCGGCCGTGCTTGTATGGTAGTTTCTACTCCGCGATGACCTTGACGAGTTCTCCGCCGCGCGGCTGCTCGCCGTCGCCGAGCCCGTTGAGGACGCGGAAGCGCTCCTCGGCGCGGTCGGGCACCTGCATCCTGCGGGCGAAGGTCAGGACCGTGTCGCCCTCGCCGGCGCGAAGCGTGCGCACGCGGGCGGGCTTCACCGCCGCCTCGGCGCTGGTGAGACGCCGGAACGTCTCCATCGACGCGCGGAAGCTGCCGTCGACCTCGGCGTTGAGGTCGCGGGCCGCATAGATGATCCGGTAGACCTCGCTGCCGAAACGCACCACGAAGATGCGGAATGACCAGTCGCTGCCGCGCGCCACGGCGGTCGCCGCCTGGAAGCCGTTGATCGTCACAGCCTCCACCGTCTCCGCCGCGAGCCCGTCGATCCAGCCGGAGGAGAGGTACGAGGTCAGCGCCTGGTTGGCCTGGACGCGCACCACGTCGAGGCGGATCGCCATCTCGTTGGGGCCGAGGCCGGTGACAGCCTGCCGCGAATTCTCCAGCGTGAAGCCTTCCGGCGCCGTCACCGTGAAACCGAGGCGCGGATGGATGAAGCTGCGGCCCCGCACCACGCCCTGGCGCGGATCCTCGCCGAAGGTGATGCCGTCGATGGCCCTGAGGTAGCGTTCGCGGTCGCGCGGCCGCCCGTCGGGCGCCATGTGCTGGCGCGCCGCGAGCACGGCCTGGCGGATGCGCTCGGGCGTCGAGGGATGGGACGCGAGGAAGTCCGGGCCGCCCCCGGAGGCCTGGGATGGCGAGCGCAGCGCCGCGTTGCGGTCCATGGTCTCGAGGAAGCGCGAGGCGCCGTAGGGGTCGAAGCCGGCCTTGGCGATGAGGGCGACGCCGATCGTGTCGGCCTCCAGTTCCTGGCTGCGCGAGAAGTTGGCCAGCGACACCCGTGCCGCCTCGCGCCGCGCTTCGGCGCCGGCCATGTCGTTGAGGAGGCGCGCCCGCATCACCGCGACGAGCTCGCTGGTGCGCACCTGGTCCTCGCGCTGGTTGGCGTGGCGGGCCGACACATGCGCCATCTCGTGGCCGAGGACGGCGGCGAACTCGCTCATGTCGTTGATGAGCGCCAGCATGCCGCGGGTGATGTAGAGGTGGCCCGAGGGCAGCGCGAAGGCGTTGATGGTCGGCGAGTTGAGCACGGTCAGCCGGTAGCGCTGGTCCGGCTTGTCAGAGGCTGCGGCAAGCCGGTCGAGCACCTCGGTGGCCAGCCGCTCGATGCCGGGCGCGCTGTATTCGCCGCCGAAGGCGGTGAGGATGCGGCCGTGGTCGCGGCTGGTCAGCGGCGGCAGCCGGGTTTCGGTCGGAACCGGCTCGGGAAGCGGCGCGGTGGTGTCCGGCGCGGTGGCGCAGCCGGCCAGGATCAGCGCGAGCGCCAGCGCCGCCGCGCGGGGCGACGGCCAATGCACATGCGCTGCTCCGTCGAACCGAGACACGGTCCTGGGCTACCTTGCACCCCGGACGGGTGCCTCCGCGATAGTGATCGCCTCCGGCATCGCCGCCGCGATGAAGGGGCCGCGCCGGGTCGTGACGACCCCTCGCACCCGCAGCATGTGCCCACGGATTGCGGCGGGTTCAAGCCCGAACTCCCGAAAGGCGGGCATGTCGCGCTCGTGGATCGTGACCGTCAGCGCCCCGGCCCTGGGGGGTCCGAAATTGACGTAGGTGATGCGATTGACGGTCCGGACGCTGCGGACGCGGCCCGTCGCGACCACGAAGCGGCCCTCGGCGGCCCTCAGCGCCTCGACATCGTTTGTATCAAGAAGTGACTGGGGCGTGGCCCAGATGCCACGCCTGGCGGTAGCTGCTTCCGTCTCGGCCGCCTCCATGAGGCGCCAGCAGTCGCGGGGGACGAGGCGCGTCGGGGTGAGCCGCGCCAGGCCGCGGCGCAGGAGGTCCGCCTCGACCGGACCATCGGGCCCGAGCGCCAGAACCGGGATGCGCTCGTGCCGGTCGCCCGGGCCGAGGATGGCGACCCGGGTGACGGCTGCGGCCGGCACCGCCGCCTCGCCCGAGAGGACCGCGAGGCGAAACCGTCGCCCGTCTGGCCCTGCGAGCGTGAGGGGCGCCTCGGCGCGGAGCCCGGACACCGCCTCGACCCGTTCGGGCGCGCAGGCGAACGCCGGCCAGGGCGCGAGGGTGAGGGCCGCCGCCAGCAAGGCGGGCGCCCTCCCCATGTCAGGCGCCCTTGCGGTTCTGCCGGTTGCTGATGAGGTCGTCGACGACGGCGGGATCGGCCAGCGTCGAGGTGTCGCCCAGCGCCCCGAACTCGTTCTCGGCGATCTTGCGCAGAATGCGGCGCATGATCTTGCCCGAGCGCGTCTTCGGCAGACCCGGCGAGAACTGGATCAGGTCCGGCGAGGCGATCGGGCCGATCTCCTTGCGCACCCAGGCGACGAGCTCCTTGCGCAGCTCCTCGGTCGGGTCCTCGCCGCTCATCAGGGTGACATAGGCATAGATGCCCTGGCCCTTGATGTCGTGGGGATAGCCCACAACGGCGGCCTCCGAGACCTTGGGATGGGCGACGAGAGCGGATTCGACCTCCGCCGTGCCCATGCGGTGGCCGGAGACGTTGATGACGTCGTCGACGCGGCCGGTGATCCAGTAATAGCCATCGGCATCGCGGCGGCAGCCGTCGCCGGTGAAATACTTGCCGGCATAGGTGGAGAAATAGGTCTGAACGAAGCGCTCGTGATCGCCGAACACCGTGCGCATCTGGCCCGGCCAGGAGTCGGAGATGACGAGATTGCCCTCGCAGGCCCCCTCCAGCACCTTGCCCTCGGCATCGACGATCTCCGGCTGCACGCCGAAGAAGGGCCGCGTCGCCGAGCCCGGCTTCAGCGCCGTGGCGCCGGGCAGCGGCGTGATCAGGATGCCGCCGGTCTCGGTCTGCCACCAGGTGTCGACGATCGGGCAGCGGCCCTCACCCACCACGCGGTGATACCATTCCCAGGCTTCCGGATTGATCGGCTCGCCGACCGAACCGAGCAGGCGCAGCGAGGCGCGCGAGGTCTTCTTCACCGGATCCTCGCCGGCGCCCATCAGCGAGCGGATGGCGGTGGGGGCGGTGTAGAACGTGTTGACCTTGTGCTTGTCGACCACGTCCCAGAAGCGGGAGATCGACGGATAGGTCGGAATACCCTCGAACATCAGCGTCGTCGCGCCGTTGGCCAGCGGCCCGTAGACGATGTAGCTGTGGCCGGTCACCCAGCCGACGTCCGCCGTGCACCAGTAGATGTCCCCGTCCTTGTAGTCGAAGACGTACTGATGCGTCATCGAGGCGTAGACGAGATAACCGCCGGTGGAATGCAGCACGCCCTTCGGCTTGCCCGTCGAGCCGGAGGTGTAGAGGATGAACAGCGGATCCTCGGCGTTCATCTCCTCCGGCGGGCATTCGTCCGGCACGGTGGCGGCGAGGTCGGCATAGTAGTGGTCGCGGCCCGCCGTCATGGCGATGGGCGATCCCGTGCGCTTCACCACGACGACGCTCTTCACGACCCCGGGGATCTTCTCCACGGCGGCGTCGACATTGACCTTCAGCGGCACCTTGCGGCCGCCGCGCAGGCCCTCGTCGGCGGTGATGACAACGGAGGTCGCCGCATCCTCGATGCGCCCGGCGAGGCTGTCGGGAGAGAAGCCGCCGAAGACGATGGAATGGACGGCGCCGATGCGGGTGCAGGCGAGCATGGCATAGGCCGCCTCGGGGATCATCGGCAGGTAGATCGTGACGCGGTCGCCCTTCTTCACGCCCTGGCTCTTCAGGACGTTGGCCCATTTCATCACCTGGGCATGAAGCTGCCGGTAGGTGATCTTCGCGTCGTCCTTGGGGTCGTCGCCCTCCCAGATGATCGCCACCTGGTCGCCGCGCTTGGCGAGATGCCGGTCGACGCAGTTGTAGGAGACGTTGGTCGTGCCGTCCTCGAACCAGCGGATCGACACGTTGTGCGGGTCGTAGGAGGTGTTCTTCACCCGCGTGTAGGGCTTCATCCAGTCGATGCGCTTGCCGTGCTCACCCCAGAAGGCCTCCGGCGCCTTCACCGAGGCCTCGTACATGGCCTTGTACTTGGCATCGTCCACATAGGCGCGCGACGCCCAGTCCGCGCTGACCGGATAGAGCTTGTCCGACATGGCTTTCCCCTCTCACGGCCGCCGGCGGGATCGGGCCGGCGACGCTGTCGTTTCCCCGGGATGCAGCCTTGGTCCGGCCGCTTGTCCCTTATCGCGCCCGACCATACGTCGGCGGCTGCCGACGGCTCAAGCCGGCCCTGTCTCACACTTTGGTCGCCCGCGGGCGGGCTGGCGGTTCGGCCGAATTGACCCCGCCCCGGCCGCCGCCGAATGTGGCCGCCCCTCACGCCGCCCGGATGAACAGCCATGACCGCCGCTCTCGACACCATCCTCAGCGAGGCCGCCCGGGCCGGCGAGATTCCAGGCGTTGTCGCCATGGTCGCGAACCGCGACGGCCTTCTCTACGAGGGCGGCTTCGGAACCCGGCGTCTCGGCGCCGACGCGCCGATGACCCCCGACACGGTGGCCTGGATCGCCTCCATGACCAAGGCGATCACCACGGTGGCGCTGCTGCAGCTGGTCGAGGAGGGCAGGGTCGACCTCGACGCGCCGGCCTCGACCTATGCGCCGGAGATCGGCGATGCCGCCCTGCTGCACGATTTCGACGCCGAGGGCCGCCCTCTGACCCGCACGCCGGCGCGGCCGGTGACGGTGCGCCACCTCCTGACCCATACCGCCGGCTACACCTACGACTTCGCCTCCTCCGCCCTGCGCAAATACATGAAGGCGACGGGCCTGCCCGCCACCAACACCGGCAGGCTCGCCTCCCTCGGCGCGCCGCTGGTGGGCGAGCCTGGCGAGGCCTTCATCTACGGCATCTCCACCGACTGGGCCGGCCGGATCGTCGAGATCGTCACGGGAAAGCCGCTGGAGACCGTGTTCCGCGAGCGGATCTTTGCACCCCTCGGCATGACGGACACCATGTTCCGTCTCGGCGCCGACCAGATGGCGCGGCGCGCCACGGTCCACGGCGTCACCGAGGACGGCACCTACGTCCCCACCGAGATGGTGGTGGTGCAGGAGCCGGAATTCGCCTCCGGCGGCGGCGGGCTCTATGCCACCGCCGGCGACTACCTGACCTTCCTGCGCATGATCCTCGCCGGCGGCAGCCTCGGTGGCGAGCGGATTCTCGGGGCGGAGAGCATCGCCGGGCTGATGACCGACCAGATCCCGCAGCTCTCGGTGCCGGCCCTCGGCCTGATGTCGCCCATGGGCCTCAGGAGCGCCGATTTCTTCCGCGGCAAACCGACCGGCTGGACCCTCGGCTTCCAGCAGAACCGCGAGCAGACCCCCGAGGGGCGACCGGCCGGGGCCCTGTCCTGGGCAGGGTTCGCCAACACCTTCTACTGGATCGACCCGAAGAACGGCCTCGCGGGCGTCTTCATCACCCAGATCGTGCCCTTCTTCGATCCGCGGGCGATCAGGGTGTTCCGGGCCTTCGAGACCGAGGTCTACCGGGGGCGCTGAGGGCAAGAGGCCCCTGATCAGCGCAGGATCCGCCCGCGCCAGATGCCGAGCACCACATTGGCGGTCGACACCGCCATCAGCATCCACATGGTCCTGGCTTCGCCGGGGGCGATCGATTCCGCCAGCGTCGCCGGGTCGAGCCGGCCCGCCAGCGCCTCGGCGCTCTGCCGGCCGAGGTCCTGCAGCGGCCCGACCACATGCAAACCGCCGGCGAAAACCAGGATCCCCGAGGCGGTCTTGGCCCAGACCCAGCCGGCATTGTGGAAGGCGGGCGTGACGGAGAGGGACAGGAGGCCCGGAACCAGGGTCAGGAGCAGCGCGGGAAGCAGCACCCAGGTGGCGATCTCCGCCATCGCGCCGCGCATCAACGCGAAGCTCTTCAAGTCCGACGGTGGCGGCGCCAGATGGTCGAGCACCAGGAGGCAGGCGAGGGCTCCCATGAGCCCGATCGCCCCCATCGTATGGCCGAATTTGAGCAGGCGCTGCATGGCGCGAGAAGGTAGCGCCCGGGGGCCCTTCGTCCAGTCCGGGCGGTTCCGCCGGGGCCAGGCCCGACGCAGCCAGATCATGCGGGACGTCAAAGTCCCCCTGTCCGGGCGCAGCGCGGGGAGGGTGGGGCCCGCAAGGCCCCCCGCCGCTTACTCCGCCGCCTTCGGCAGCTCGACGCCTGCCTCGCGCAGCACCTCGGCCGTGTCCTGCCCGAGCCGCGGCGGCGACAGGCGGGTGGAGGCGGGGGAGGCCGCGTAGTTCACGGGGTGCTTCATGTCCACCCAGGTATAGCCGTCCGGATGGGCATGCCGCTGGAAGAACCCGACCGCCTTCAGGTGCGGGTCCTCCATCAGGTCGTCGAAGCGGTTGATCGGCGCGAAGGGAATGGCCTTCTCGCTCAGCACCTTCTCCCAGTCCGCGTTGGTGCGGGTCGCCACCATCGCGTCCATCATGGAATAGAGCTCCTGGATGTTCCGCATCCGCGCCTCGTAGCTCGAGAACTTCGGATCCGCATTGAGCTCGGGCCGGCCCGCCAGCGCGAAGAAGTCCGCCCAGTTGCGATCGCTGTAGGGGACGATGCCGATCCATCCGTCTTTCGACTGGTAGGGCCGCCGGTCCGGATTGTGGATGCGGCCATAGCCGAAGCCGGTGCCGGCGGGCGCCGGGTCATAGACGTGGCCGTAGAGGTTCTCGTGCATGACGAAATGCGTGTAGCACTCGAACATCGGCACCTCGACGAACTGCCCCTCGCCTGTGCGCTGCTTGTGGAACAGGGCGGCAAGAACCGCCTGCACCATGAACAGGCCCACCGTCTTGTCCGCGGCGAGCGTCGGCAGGTAGCGGGGCGCCGGATTGCCATCGACGCGCGGCAGGATGTCGGCCCCGCCCGAGACGCCCTGGATCAGGTCGTCATAGGCCGGCCGGCCGGCATAGGGACCGTCGGCGCCGAAGCCCGCGGCGTGGATGTAGATGAGGTCAGGCAGCCGCGCCTTCAGGCTGTCGTAGTCCATCTTCAGGCGGGCGGCCGTGTCCATCCGCATGTTGGAGCAGACGACGTCGCAGGTGCGGGCGAGCGCGATGCAGGCTTCCTGGTCCTCGCGCCGCTTGAGGTCGAGCGCCACCGACTTCTTGTTCTTGTTGTACATCATGTAGAGCGGGCCCATGCCCGGCCCCGCCGCCTCGGGCCAGGCGCCCGGCTTGCGCATGATGTCGCCGCCGTCGGCCGGGCTCTCGACCTTGATCACCTCGGCGCCCATGTCGCCGAGCAGCATGGTCGCATAGGGCCCGAGGATGACCGAGGTCAGGTCGAGGATGCGGATGCCGGCGAGCGGGCCGCGCGGCGCGGGTGACGTGGACATGGGTCGAGCCTCGGGGAGGGACGAAACGGCGTTTCAGCCATGATAGCGGGCCGAGCGGCCGATGCGAAGCCTCGACGCGGCGGGTGCGGCCGCCGCGCGGCGCAGGGCCTCTTAGGGCTCGATGCCGCCCATCCGGCAGACGGTGGCCCATTCCGCGTCGGTCACCGGCTGAACCGAAAGCCGCGACAGCTTGAGCAGCGCCATGTTGGCGAGCGCCGGCTCGTGCTTCACCGCCTCGAGGCTCACCGGCGTCTTCAGCGGCTTCACCGCCTTGATGTCGACCACCACCCAGGGCTCGCCCGCTTCCGCCGTCGGGTCCGGATAGGCTTCGCGGATCACCTCGACGAGGCCGACGATCTCCTTGCCCTCGTTGGAATGGTAGAAGAAGCCCCGATCGCCGGCCTTCATGCGCATGAGGTTGAGCTTGGCGGCGTGGTTGCGCACGCCGTCCCAGAACGTCCCCGTGTCGCCCGCCGCCACCTGCTGGTCCCAGGACCACTTGAAGGGCTCGGACTTGTAGAGCCAGTGCGCCATCACTGGCCCTCGATCTTCGGGCCGGTCGCGACCGAGGGAATGAGCTTGCGGAAGGCGTCGAGCTCGGTGACGAAGCGGTCGAACTCGGCCAGAGTCATCGTCGTCTTGCCGTCGGAGAGCTCGATCACCACGATCGGCTCGCCGCCGGTGCGCCGCTTCATCAGCTTGGCGACGGGGAAGACCACCGAATGGGTGAGGTCGAAGGGATGGGTCTCGGCAACGAGGTCCGAACCCATGGCCTTGGTCGCGGCCTCCACGCCACGCGCCAGCTTGTCGAAGAAATTGGTCATCGCTCGGTCCCTCGCCTCTCGTTGTCCCGCATCGCCGTCACTCCGCCCGCTGCGGCCGCGCCATCAGCTGCACGATCGCCTGGTCGACGTCGATGATCCCGCCGAGGACGGCATCGACGGCTTCGGCAATCGGCATGTCGATGCCGGCCTCGCGGGCCTTCTCCACCAATATCTCTGCGGTGAGCGCGCCTTCCGCAAGCGCCCCCTTGCCCGACACGAGCTCCAGGCCCTTGCCCTCGCCGAGGGCATGGCCGAGGGCGAAGTTGCGCGACTGCAGGCTCGAACAGCTGAGGATGAGGTCGCCGAGGCCCGACAGGCCCATCAGCGTCTGCGGCTTCGCGCCGAAATGGGTGCCGAACCGCGTCAGTTCGGCGAAACCGCGGGCCGTGATGGCGGCGGTGGCGCTGGCGCCGAGCTTGCGGCCCGCGACGATTCCCGCGGCGATCGCCAGCACATTCTTGGTGGCGCCGCCGATCTCGACGCCGCGCAGGTCGGTGGCGTGGTAGAGGCGGAAGGCCGGCGAGCCCAGGGTCGCGGCGATGTGCCGCGCCACCGCCTCGTCGGCCGCGGCCACCGTCACCGCCGTCGGCAGGCCGCGGTCGATGTCGGCGGCAAAGCTCGGCCCGGAGAGCATGGCGGGAACGGCGCCCGGAACCTCCGCCGCCGCCACGTCGGAGAGGAAATGGCCCGTTCCCCGCTCGATGCCCTTGGCGCAGATGACGAGCGGGGTGCCCGGGCGGATGTAGGGGGCGGCGGCAGCCAGCACCGCCCGCAGGGCCTGCGCCGGCACCACGACCAGGATCATCGCGGCGGAGGCCGCCTCGACGAGCGAGGTCGTCGCCGTCACACGCTCGTGGATCTCGGCACCCGGCAGGCGGGCCGCGTTGCTGCGGCGGCCGTTGATCTCGGCCACCACGGCGGCGTCGCGGGCGTAGAGGGTCACGCTCCGGCCCGCCCGCGCCGCCACGTTGGCGAGCGCCGTGCCGAAGGCGCCGGCCCCGAGCACCGCCACGCTGGTTTCCGTCGTCATCACGCCGACCCTCCCCCGAAACTCATGCCTTGGCCCCGAGCCGCCCGGAGCCGACCGTGGCGGCGCCCGCATCGAGCGGCCAGCGCGCCCGCGGCGCGATGTCGAGCGGATCGCTGAACCCGGCCATCAGCCTCTCGGCCCCGGCCCAGGCGATCATCGCGCCGTTGTCGGTGCACAGTTTCGGCGGCGGCACCACCAGCGGCAGGCCGGCCACGTCCGCCGTCCGCTGGAGAACCGCCTTCAGCGCCTGGTTGGCGCCGACGCCGCCCGCGACGACCAGCGCCGTGGGCTCTCCGTGGCGGCTGCGGAACAGCCGGATCGCCTGCTTGCAGCGGTCCGCCACCATGTCCGCCACCGCCGCCTGGAACGAGGCGCAGAGGTCGGCGACGTCCTGCGCCGAGAGCGGGCCCGACGAGGCCCTGAGGTCTTCAGCCGCCAGCCGAACCGCCGTCTTCAGGCCGGAGAGCGAGAAATCCGGCTCAGGCCGCCCCTGCAGCGGCCTGGGAAAGGCGAAGCGGCGGCCGTTGCCGGCGAGCGCACGGCGCTCCACTTCGGGACCGCCGGGATAGGGCAGTCCGAGGAGCTTGGCGACCTTGTCGAAGGCCTCGCCGATGGCGTCGTCGATGGTGGTGCCGAGCTTGGCGTAGTCGCCGACGCCGCGGACCGCGAGAAGCTGGGTATGGCCGCCGGAGACGAGCAGCAAGAGATAGGGAAAGGCGACGGCGTCCGTGAGACGCGCGGTCAGGGCGTGCGCCTCGAGGTGGTTCACCGCCAGAAGCGGCTTGCCCAGCACCAGTGCCATGGCCTTGGCGGTGGTGAGCCCGACGAGCACGCCGCCGACGAGGCCGGGCCCGCCGGCAGCCGCCACCGCGTCGAGATCGGCCGCGCCGATACCGGCGGCGCGCAGCGCCTCGGCCGTCACCCGGTCGACGATCTCGACATGGGCGCGCGCCGCGATCTCTGGCACCACGCCGCCATAGGGCGCATGATCCTCGATCTGGGTCCGCACGATGTTGGACAGGATCGTGCCGCGACCATCCGCGCCGACGCGCACCACCGCCGCCGCCGTCTCGTCGCAGGTGGTCTCGATCCCGAGAACCAGCATGAAGGCCCTGTCCTCCGCCATGGGAGGTTCGACGGGGACTTCCTGTCCGCCGATCCCTCGCTATGATCCGGGTCCCGCGTATCACCGGACCTTCCCATGGCGCAATCGCCCTTCCTCCGCATCGGCACCCGTGGCTCCGCCCTGGCGCTGGCCCAGGCCCACCTGGTGAGACGGCTCCTCGGTGCGGCCCACGGGGTCTCCGAGGACGACATTGCCGTCGAGATCATCAAGACGACCGGCGACGCGATCCTCGACCGGCCGCTCTCCGAGGCGGGCGGCAAGGGGCTCTTCACCAAGGAGATCGAGGAGCAGCTCCTCGACGGCCGCATCGATCTCGCCGTGCATTCCTCCAAGGACATGCCGACGCTCCTGCCCGACGGGCTGGGGCTCGTCTGCTTCCTGAAGCGCGAGGACGTGCGCGACGGCTTCATCGGCCGCGCCGCGACCACCCTCGCAGGGCTGCCGAAGGGCGCGGTGATCGGGTCCTCCTCCCTGCGCCGCCAGGCGCAGATCCGCCGCGAGCGGCCCGATCTCGAGGTGATCACCTTCCGCGGCAACGTCCAGACCCGGCTCGCCAAGCTCAATGCCGGCGACGTCGCCGGCACCATGCTCGCCATGGCCGGACTCAACCGGCTCGGCATCGCCCACGAGGTCACCGAGATCGTCGCCTCCGAGCGGTTCCTGCCCGCCGTCGGCCAGGGCGCCATCGGCATCGAGACGCGTCTCGACGACACCCGCACCCGCGAACTCCTCGCTCCGCTCGACCATCGGCCGACAGCGCTGGCGCTCGCCGCCGAGCGCGCCTTCCTCGCCGTGCTCGACGGCTCGTGCCGCACCCCCATCGCCGGCCTCGCCACGCTCGATGGCGACAGCCTGTCCTTCACCGGCGAGATTCTGCGCCCCGACGGCAGCGAGAGCCACGTTGCCGCGCGCTCCGGAACGTCGGGCGACGCCGTCGCCCTCGGCCGCGACGCCGGCGCCGAACTGAAGGGACGCGCCGGAGCCGGCTTCTTCGGAACCCACTGATGCGCGTCCTCGTGACGCGGCCGGAGCCCGAGGCCTCGCGCACGGCGGAGAGCCTCGCAGCCCTCGGCCACGCCGCGCTGCTGGCGCCGCTCTTCGAGGCCGAACCCGTCGCCGCGGACCTCGGCGGCGCCTACGACGCCATCGCCGTCACCAGCGCACGCACGCCGGCCATGCTGCCGCCGGGAGCGCTGGCAGCACTCGCGCCGCTTCCGGCTTTTGCGGTAGGCGACCGCACCGCCGAGGCCCTGGCCGCCGCAGGCTTCCGCGACATCAGGTCGGCGGCAGGTGACGTAGCGGCGCTAGCGGTCCTTATCGCCGCTGCGGGTCTCCCCGCCGGCGCCCGCATCCTCCATCCGGGCGGCGAGGAGCGGGCCGGCGACCTGGCCGCCGCCCTCGCCCCGGCGGGCCTCTCCGTCGTCCCCGCCACCGTCTACCGCATGCGGGCGAAGGCGACCCTGCCGCCGGCGGTGGGTGATGCCCTGCGAAGCGGCTCCCTCGCCGCCGCGCTGCACTATTCGCCCCGCGCCGCCGGCCTGTTCACGACGCTTTGCACCGCTGCCGGGCTTGCCCCGGAGGCGGGTGTCCTGCGCCATCTCTGCCTCTCGGCGGCGGTTGCGGCCGCCCTGGAACCTCTCCGTCCCTCGTGCGTCATTACCGCTCAACGTCCGCGCGAGGCCGACCTTCTGGCCGCCCTTTGACCTGGCTCGGGTTGCGGCGAGGTCCGCCAGCGCGCTAGATCATGCCCAGGGGCAAGCGGGAGACAGTTGTTATGGCCAGTGACGACCGCCCGAGCGACGACCTGAAGCCGCGGCGTCGCGGCAAGGCCCCGACCATCACGCTGGAAGCGCAGGAGATCGCGGCGACCCCGGAAACGGAGACGCCCGCGGCGGCGGCCGGCGAAACCACAGCGGACGCCCCTCCCGCGTCAACCCCGCTCCTTGCTCCCGACGAGGCCGTGGCCGCCCCTGTTTCCGACACGCCGGCCGATATGCCAGCCGACGTGACGCCCCTCGCCGAAACCTCCTCCGCCACCGAGGCTTCCCCGGCGGCCGGTTCGGACCCGGGCGACGCACCTCCCGCGGATGCCGCAGCCGTCGATGGAGCCGTGCCCCCCGTCACCGGCGGCGCGGAACCGGAGCCCGTCCCACCCGTGATGGGGGAGCCGCCCGCGGCTGAAACGCCGCCGCCCGACCCCGTTCCCCACGCCGCGCCATCGCGCGAGGACGCCCCCGCCGGGCCCGGC
>NZ_JBQVQL010000070.1:0-25427 GCF_052440005.1 Phreatobacter sp. | reverse complement strand
GATCCGGAACGCCGGCGGAGCGGAGCTCCACGGTGCGTGCCGTCCGCGCCGCCGCGGCCTCCGCCGGCAGGGCCGTGTCGAGGCCCGCCGCGACGGCCTCGATGCCGGCGCGGTGGTGCGCCACCACGTCGGCGAGGCCGTGGCTGAGGTCGACGTTGCGGATGAACCAGATGACCCGGTCGATGAGCAGATCCTGGATCGCCGCGTAGAGCTCGAGCTGCAGTGTGCCCGCGATGCGGTTGTCGAGGCTGTCCAACTCGGTGTTGAGCGCCGTCATGCCGTATGAATCGCGCACGGCGGCGAAGGCCGAGGCGATGGTGGCGACGTCGGCTCCGGTCTGGTCGACCAGCCGGGCGACGAACGCGGGGCCGCCGCGGTTGATCATCGAGTTCGACAGGCCCGTCGCGATGATCTCGCGGCGCAGCCGGTGGCTCTCCACCGCGTCCGGGAACTGGTCCTGCACCGGCCGGGGGAAGTAGCGCACCAGCTCGCGCGCGAGATAGGGATCGTCGGGCACGGAGGAGGCCACCAGATCGTCGTAGAGGTCGATCTTGGCGTAGGCCAGCAGGACCGCGATCTCCGGTCGGGTCAGCGGTTCGCCGCGGCGGCGGCGCTCGCCGAGTTCCATCTCGTCCGGCAGGTACTCGACCGCCCGGTCGAGCTTGCCCTGGGTTTCCAGGCTCTGCATCAGCCGCTGCTGGAAGCCGAGATCCTCGAGCCCGCGCCGCTGCGCCAGCGAGAGGGCGAGAGTCTGCAGGTAGTTGTTGCGCAGCACGAGGCGGCCGACCTCGTCGGTCATGGCCGCGAGGAGGGCGTTGCGCGCCTCCGGATCCAGCCGGCCGTCGCGTTCCGGCGTCGTCAGGGCGATCTTGATGTTGACCTCGACGTCGGAGGTGTTCACCCCCGCCGAGTTGTCGATGGCGTCGGTATTGAGCCTGACGCCCGCACGGCCGGCCTCGATGCGGCCGCGCTGGGTCATGCCGAGATTGGCGCCTTCGCCCACCACCTTCGCCCGGATGTCGGCGCCGGTGATGCGGATGGCATCGTTGGCGCGGTCGCCGGCCTGGTCGTCGGTCTCGGTGCCGGAGCGCACATAGGTGCCGATGCCGCCGAACCAGAGGAGGTCGACCTTCGCCTTCAGGATGGCGTTCATCACCTCCTGCGGCGTCGCCTGGGCCTTCGGCAGGTCGAGCAGCGCCTGCACTTCGGTGGAGAGCGCGATCGCCTTGGCCGAGCGGGAGAAGACGCCGCCGCCAGCCGAGATCAGGCTCTTGTCGTACTCGGCCCAGGACGAGCGCGGCAGGTCGAACAGGCGCTTGCGCTCGGCCCAGGAGGCCTGCGGGTCCGGCGCGGGATCGAGGAAGATGTCGCGGTGGTCGAAGGCGGCCACCAGCCTGATCGTCTTTTCCAGCAGCATGCCGTTGCCGAAGACGTCGCCGGACATGTCGCCCACCCCGGCCACCGTGAAGGGCGCCGCCGAGATGTCGGTGCCCATCTCGCGGAAGTGCCGCTTCACGGCCTCCCAGGCGCCGCGGGCGGTGATGCCCATGCCCTTGTGGTCGTAGCCCTGGCTGCCGCCGGAGGCGAAGGCGTCGCCGAGCCAGTGGCCCTTGTCGAGGGAGAGCTGGTTGGCGATGTCGGAAAAGGTCGCCGTGCCCTTGTCGGCGGCGACCACGAGATAGGGATCGTCGCCGTCGTGCCGGACGGTCTCCGGCGGCGGCACGATCGCGCTGCCGTCGATGTTGTCGGTGAGTTGCAGCAGCGCACGGACGAAGATGCGATAGGCCTCGGTGCCTTCCGCGAGCCAGGCGTCGCGCTGGGCGGGCGGCGGCAGGCGCTTTGGCACGAAGCCGCCCTTGGCGCCCACCGGCACGATGACGGCGTTCTTGACCTGCTGCGCCTTGACGAGGCCGAGCACCTCGGTGCGGAAGTCCTGAGGCCGGTCCGACCAGCGCAGGCCGCCGCGCGCCACCTTGCCGAAGCGCATGTGCACGCCCTCGACCCGCGGCGAATAGACGAAGATCTCGTAGAGCGGGCGCGGCGCCGGCAGGTTGTCGATCTTCTTCGACTCGAACTTGACGGCGATGGTCGGCCGGACCAGCCCGTCCTCGCCCGTCTGGTAGAAATTGGTGCGCACCGCCGCCTGGATCAGGTTGATGAAGGCCCTGAGGATGCGGTCCTCGTCGAGGGACGACACCTGCTTCAGGCTCTCCTCGAAGCGGCCGAGAAGGTCGGCGAGCTTGGCATTGCGCTCCTCGACCGTGAGGGCGAGCCGCGGGTCGAAGCGCAGGTGGAACATCAGCACCACGCCCTTGGCGATCGCCGCGTGCTTGCGCAGCGTCGCCCAGAGATAGTCCTGGCTGAAGGGTGCGCGGATCTGCCTGAGCGTGCGCGCGAGCGTGCGGATGACGGCGACGTCCCGCCAGGCGAGCCCGGCCTCCAGGGTGAGCGCGTTGAAGCCGTCGCTCTCCGCATCGCCGCGCATCACCGCCATGAGAGCGGCTTCGAGCTTCTCGTCGAGGGCCTCGAGGTCGATGACCTGACCACCGGGCCGGGCGAGTGACATATCGTGCAGCCAGACCGGGGCCGCCCCTGCCGGCGCGATCTCGTAGGTGCGCTCGTCGACCACCGCGAAACCCATGGCCTCGAGGATCGGCACGCGCTCGGAGAGCGGGATCGGCCGGCCGCGGGCGAAGACCTTGAGGCCCGCCTCGGTCCGGTCCGTCGCGTCGGGCCGGTAGAAGTCGATGGCCAGCGCCCGTGCGTCGGACAGCCCTTCGAGGATGCGGATGTCACCGATGGCGTCCTCCGCCGGCACCGCCTCCCGGTATGCGGCCGAGAAGGCGTCGCGGTAGCGGGCGGTGAGGTCGCCGGCACGCGCCGGGCCGTGGATGAGGGCCAAGGCCTCGCCGAGGCCGTCGCTCCAGGTCCGGACGATGCGCGAGACAGCCGTTTCCAGCGCCGTGCGGTCGATGCGCGGCGTCTCGCCGCCGGAGCGGCCGATGATGTAGTGAACCCGCGTCAGCGGCCCGTCCGGGAAGAACGGATAGAAGGCCGAGACGCGGCCGTTGTAAACGTTGGCGAGGTGGTTGCCGATCGCCAGCCGGACCGTGGTGTCGAAGCGGTCCCGCGGCACGTAGACCATCACCGAGACGAAGCGGTGGAAGCGGTCCTCGCGCGGCAGCACCCGGACGCGCGGCCGGTCCTCGAGCTGCATCACCGCCATGGCGTGGTTGAACAGCGTCTCGTCGTCGATCTGGAACAGCTCGTCGCGCGGATAGCTCTCCAGCACGTTGACCAGCGCCTTGCCCGAATGGCCGTCCGGATCGAAGCCGGCGCGGGTCAGCACCCGGTCCACCTTGCGCCTGAGATAGGGGATGGTGCGGGTCGAGCGGGTATAAGCGGTGGAGGTGAAGAGCCCGACGATACGCGCCTCGCCGATCAGCTGCCCCTGCCGGTCGAAGCGCTTCACGCCGACATAGTCCATGTGGATGCGCCGGTGGACGCGCGAGCGCACGTTGGCCTTGGTGATGATGAGCGGCACCGGCTGCATCAGGAACTCGCGCAGTTCCGGCGTCATGACGACGAGGTCGGCGCCGCGGCGGAGGATCCGCACGTTCTCGTCGCGCAGGATGCCGAGGCCGGAGGTGAATTCCGGCTCGAGCTGGCCCTCGGCGACGCCGCCGACATAGGCGTAGTCGCGCACACCCAGCAGGGTGAAGTTGTTGGCCACCAGCCATTCGAGGAACTGGATGCCCTCGGCCATCTCGGTGACCGGCAGCACGGGATTGGACTTCAGGTCCTCGATGATGGCGCGCACGCGCTCCTGCATCGGCTTCCAGTCCGCGACGCAGATGCGCACGTCGGCGAGCGTCGCCTCCAGCTCCTCCACCAGCCCGGCGCGGCGGGCTTCCTCGCCGATCCGGTCGACATGGACGTGGATGAGACTCTCGCGGCTGGCGGCAGGATCGGCCTCGAGACCGCGATAGGCGGAGAGTGCGCCGTCCGCCTCGCGCTCGACGGTAAGGATCGGGTGGGCGACGAGCCAGACCTTCAGCCCCTGCTCGGCGAGGACGCCGAGCACCGAATCGACCAGGAACGGCATGTTGTCGTTGACGACCTCGATGACCGTCACCGCGGCGAGGCGCGAGGCGGCCGAGGTCGGCTCGGGGTCGGAGAGACGGATCGAGGGGCGACCCGGAACCCGCCGCGAGAGGGCGGCGTGGCTCGCCGAGGCGAGCGCCGCGATGTCGCGGGCGTCATAGGCCACAACGTCCTCGGCATCGGCGCGGCCGAACAGGTCGGCGACGTAGTCGGCGGGAATGCCGGCCTCGGTTCCGCGCAGGATGATCCCGGCCTGCTCGATGATGGCCGCGGCCCCCCGCGCATCCTCGGCCCGATTGCTCATGCTCGTCTCCTCGCGCCGGATTCGTCGCTGGGGGCGCGTGCGGCAGGATGACCACGGCCTCCCTCGGCCGTAAAGTCAATTTCGCCCCTCCTCCGGCCCATGCTACCACCCTGCGACGCCGTGATGACGGCGGCCGGATGGATCGGCCACCGGCCGTTGCGGGAGACAACCATGCCGGCAAAGCCAGCCAGGACGAAGGCCGCCGCGGCCGCACCCGCCGAAGCGCTCACCGCCCTCGACCTTCCGCCCGCCCCGCTCGATGCGGAGACCGAGGCCTTCTTCCAGAAGTGCCGGGACAAGATCGGCTTCGTGCCCAACGTGCTGCTGGCCTACACCCACGACCTGGCCAAGCTGAAGGCCTTCTCGGCCATGTACAACGACCTGATGCTGGCGCCCTCCGGCCTCAGCAAGCTGGAGCGCGAGATGATCGCCGTGGCGGTCTCCGCGGTGAACCGCTGCTACTATTGCCTCACTGCCCACGGCGCGACGGTGCGCCAGCTCTCCGGCGACCCGGAACTCGGCGAGATGCTGGTGATGAACTACCGCGCCGCCCGGCTGGACACCCGCCAGCGCGCGATGCTGGACTTCGCCGTGAAGCTGACCGAAGCGCCCTGGACCGTGGACGAGCCGGACCGCGAGGCGCTGCGCTCCGCCGGTTTCTCCGACCGCGACATCTGGGACATTTCGGCCACGGCCGCCTTCTACAACATGTCCAACCGCATGGCCTCCGCCACGGACATGCGTCCCAACGCCGCCTATCACGGCCTCGCGCGCTGAATTGATCGGCGCGGGGCTGGCAGCGGCGGCCCGCGCGCCTAGATGTCACGAGATCGTCCTGCCTTCGCGCCACGGAGCCCTGCCATGGCCACCAACACCACCTATCGCGGCCCGTCCGACCTTCCGGACGTGGTTCCCGTCTTCCCGCTGCCCGGCGCCCTGCTGCTGCCGCGCGGCCAGCTGCCGCTCAACATCTTCGAGCCGCGCTATCTGGCGATGGTGGACGACGCCTTCCTGTCCGGCCGCCGGCTGATCGGCATGGTGCAGCCCGTCCCGGCCGACGAGGACGCCAAGCGCCCGACCCTCTCCGCGGTCGGCTGCATCGGACGCATCACCCAGCTCGCCGAGTCCGGTGACGGCCGCTACATGCTGAGCCTCACGGGCATCTCCCGGTTCCGCATCGTCGAGGAACTGGCGGTGACGACCCCCTACCGCCAGTGCAAGATCGACTGCGCGCCCTACCAGGGCGATTTCGAGGCGCGCGTCGGCGAGGATGACGTCGACCGCGACGGCCTCCTGAAGACGCTGAAGGAATTCCTCGACGTCAACGACATGGAGGCCGACTGGGACGGCATCCGCCGCGCCCCGACCGAGATCCTGGTCAATGCGCTCTGCATGATGTCGCCCTGGGGTCTGAAGGAGAAGCAGGCCCTGCTGGAGGCGCCCGACCTGAAGACGCGGGCGGCCCTGCTGGTCGCCGTCACCGAGGTGGCGCTGGCCAAGGACAAGCCGGCAGACGACAAGCAGCCCCTGAACTGACATCGCTGGCCTCCGGGCCCGCGACGGGCTAGACCGGCCGTCATCCGCTCACCACGGGAACCCGCCCCATGTCCACGCCCCTCGATCCCGAAGACCCGCGGCCCGCCGAGACCAAGACGGCCGTGCCGCCCACCCGGCCCGGCACGGTGGATCCGCGGCTCCTCGAGGTTCTCGTCTGCCCGGTGACCAAGGGGTCGCTGGACTACGACGCCGAGGCCGGCGAACTCATCTCGCGGGCGGCGCGTCTCGTCTATCCGATCCGGGAGGGCATCCCGATCATGCTCCCCGAAGAGGCCCGGCCGCTCGAGGACTGAGGAAGGTCAGACCAGCGCCGATCCGTCGATGTGCCGGTCCACCAGGGCCTTGCGCAGCTTCTCGATGGCGCGGTTCTCGATCTGCCGCACCCGCTCCTTGGAAATGCCGAGGCGCTCGCCGAGGGACTCCAGCGTCGCCGCCTCCTCGCTCAAACGTCGCGCCCGGATGATGTTGAGCTCGCGCTCCGACAGGACGGTGAGGACGTCGCGCAGCCAGGCGACGCGGCGGCGGCTGTCGATCGCCTCGCCCACCACCTCGTCGGGAAGCGGGGCGGCGTCGACGAGGTGGTCGAGCCGCTCGGATGAGGTGCCGCCGTCGCTCTCGTGGCTCGGCGCGTTGAGCGACAGGTCCGAGCCGGAGATGCGGGCGTCCATCACCGCGACGTCGGCCTGCGACACGCCGACGGCGGCGGCGATGTGCTGGTGGATGACAGCGGCGCCGATGCCGGAGCCCATGGTCTGCGAAAGCTGCGCCCGGAGCCGCCTCAGGTTGAAGAACAGCGCCTTCTGCGCCGAGGACGTGCCGCCACGCACGATCGACCAGTTGCGCAGGATGTAGTCCTGGATGGAGGCGCGGATCCACCAGGTGGCGTAGGTGGAGAAGCGCACGTCCCGCTCCGGCTCGAAGCGCGAGGCCGCCTCGAGGAGACCTACGTGTCCCTCCTGGATCAGGTCGGCCATCGGCAGGCCGTAGTGGCGGAAGCGGGACGCGATGGCGATGACGAGCCGCATGTGCGACTGGGCGAGACGGTGGAGGGCCACCTCGTCGTCGCGATCCTTCCAGCGCACGGCAAGAGCCTGCTCCTCCTCGCGGTCGAGGAAGGGCGCGCTCCTGGCGGCCTTCGCCAGGCTCTGCCCGATACCGGAAACCTGTGCCATCGCTGCTCTCCCTGAGCTTGCCCGGGACAGGTTCTCCCTGTTCTCTTGCCGCCGATTACGACCCGCCGCGCGTCATGGATCAACAGCCGGGACGCCCGTTCGGCCCCATTTTGCGACCATCCGCCGCGTCGAAGGCCTCCTGGCTGGTACAGGGAATGGGACAGACGCCTCCACCCCGCGGTCACACAGCAAAAAGCCCGGCACGATGGCCGGGCTTTTCGTCATTGCGGCAAGGATCGGGACGGTCAGGCCGCCTCGACCTCGGGCTCGTCGGCCTCGTCGGCGTCGTCCGCCTCGGCCTTGGCCGGCCCGCGGCGCGGACCCTTGGCGAGCTGCGCCTCGATCAGCTTGACCGCCTCGGTCTCGACCACGCGCTCGACGGCGGCGAGTTCGCGCGCCATGCGGTCGAGGGCCTGTTCATAGAGCTGGCGCTCCGAGTAGGACTGCTCCGGCTGGGCGTCGGAGCGGAAGAGGTCACGCACAACTTCCGAGATGGCGATCAGGTCGCCGGAATTGATCTTCGCTTCGTATTCCTGGGCGCGGCGCGACCACATGGTGCGCTTGACGCGGGCGCGGCCCTTGAGGACCTCCATGGCCTTGGCCATGACCTCGGGCTCGGCGAGCTTGCGCATTCCGACCTGGGCGATCTTGGCGGTCGGCACCCGAAGCGTCATCTTGTCCTTCTCGAAGGTGATGACGAACAGTTCGAGCTTGAACCCAGCGATGTCCTGCTCCTCGATCGACACGATCTGTCCGACCCCGTGGGACGGATAGACGATGTACTCGTTCGTCTTGAAGCCCTGACGGGTCTGCGCGTTCTTCTTCACGGTCATACTGCGCCTTACTCCTCGCCGGCCGGATGAGGGCCGCTGGTGATGCCCGCCCCGCGTGGCGCGGCGGCGGACCCACGGCCGCCCTGGAGCGCCGTGGCTTTTCGCGCGAAAGGAACATGGACCGGGGTTGAAGGCCCCGGCCGGCCCCTGACGTCAGACGATGAGAAACGATCATCCGCGGCGCGATCAGCACCCTGAGGAGGGCCCATCGCGACGATTTGTCGGAGTTTTCCGAAAAATAACGCTCCGCACGAGGGGAGCGTACCGGTGGGACCGCTTTTCTGATCGACTGTGGCAGGACCGTACCACAATTTTCGCCGAATTCAAAGGCTTGCGGTTTCGACAGCCCGCGGCCGCGGCCGCCGGCCGCCCATTCTCCCGGGCGTGGTTACCGGAAACGGCTCAGTCGCCCTTGCCCGGCGCGGAGGACAGCAGCGGCTCCTTGCCGGGCTTGCCGTCCCATTCCTTGGCGTCGGGCAGCGGATCACGCTTCTGCGTGATGTTCGGCCACTGCGCGGCGAAATCGGCGTTGATCCCGAGCCACTTCTCCAGCCCCGCCTCGGTGTCCGGTTTGATCGCCTCGGCCGGGCACTCGGGCTCGCAGACGCCGCAATCGATGCACTCGTCCGGATGGATCACGAGGAAGTTCTCGCCCTCGTAGAAACAATCGACCGGACACACTTCCACGCAGTCGGTGTACTTGCACTTGATGCAGTTCTCGGTGACCACATAGGTCATGCGGGATCTCCGGCAGGCGGCGGCGGTCGATCTGGCGGATTACCAGATGAGGTCGTTCGTACGCAAGCGATGGGATGGTGCGACGCACGCGCCTCTTGTCCCGGGCCACCCTGCACACGATCTAGTGATCCGATTTCACGAGGGTTCGCGCCATGAACTACATGAAGACCGCCATCCTCCTCGCCGGCATGACGGCCCTGTTCATGGGCGTCGGCTTCCTCATCGGCGGCCAGGCCGGCATGCTGATCGCGCTGGCAATCGCCGCCGCCATGAATTTCTGGAGCTACTGGGGTTCCGACAAGGCCGTGCTCAGCATGTACGGCGCCCAGGAGGTGGACCAGGCCTCCGCGCCGGACCTCTACCAGATGACCTGGGAGATGACCCAGCGCGCCGGCATGCCCATGCCGCGCCTCTTCATCATCCACGAGGACCAGCCCAACGCCTTCGCCACCGGCCGCAACCCGGAGAACGCGGCGGTTGCGGTCAATACCGGCCTGCTCAACGCGCTGTCGCGCGAGGAGGTGGCCGGCGTCATCGCCCACGAGCTCGCCCACATCAAGAACCGCGACACGCTGATCATGACGATCACCGCGACGCTCGCCGGCGCCGTCTCCATGCTTGCCAACTTCGCCGCGTTTTCTGGAAGCAGCAGCAGCAGTGACAACCGGGGCGGCTTCGGCATCATTGGCACCATCGCCATGATGATCCTCGCGCCGCTGGCCGCCTCCATCGTGCAGATGGCCATCTCCCGCTCGCGCGAATACGAGGCGGACAAGATGGGCGCCGAGATCTGCGGCAACCCGATCTGGCTCGCCTCGGCGCTGGCCAAGATCGCCGGCTCCCACAGCGTCAACGGCACCGCTGAGCACAATCCGCAGACCGCGCACATGTTCATCATCAACCCGCTGTCGGGCGAGCGCATGGACAACCTGTTCTCGACCCATCCCGACACCGGCAACCGCATCGCCGCCCTGCAGCAGCTCGCCCAGGCCTGGGGCACCGGTGGTGCGCTCGGCTACGCCCAGCCGCAGCCGGCGCCCTGGGGCGCCCGGGGTCGCGGCGGCCCCTGGGGCTGATCGCCTTGGGCTTTCGGGTTGCCGTGGGGGGTGGCGACGCCTAAACGGGCGCGATGAGCAAGCGTCCGTTCTTCCACAAGGCCCGGCCCAAGACCATCAAGCCGAAGCCTGCCGCCCATCCCGGCCTGCCGGCCCGTCGCCGGGCCTGCGACCTCGTCGAGGCCGTGATGCTGCGGCGCCGGCCCCTCGACGAGGCGCTGGAGCAGCCCACCGAACTCGACGCCCTCGACCGGGCCCTCGCCCGCAAGATCGCCGCCACGACCCTGCGGCGGCTCGGCACCATCGACCGCCTGCTGGCCGAGCGCCTCGCCAAGGGCCTTCCCGACGGCCTGCCGCGGCTCGAGACCGTCCTCAGGATCGCCGCCTGCCAGATCCTCTTCCTCGACGTGCCGGACTATGCCGCCGTCGACAGCGCCGTGCGCATGGTGGAGAACGACCGCAAGGCCAAGGGCTTCGCCGGCCTCGCCAACGCGGTCCTGCGCGGCCTCGCCCGCGACCGCGAGGAGGCGCGCGCCTCCCTCGACCCGCTCGACGACCTCGCGCCCTGGCTGCGCGAGCGCTGGACGGCAGCCTGGGGCGCTGAAGCGACCGCGGCCATCGCTGCGATCATCGCCGCCGAGCCGCCTCTCGACCTCACCGTGAAATCCGATGCCGAAGGCTGGGCAACGAAGCTCGGCGGCACGCTCACGCCGACCGGGTCGGTCCGGCTGAAGGCGGAAGGCGCCGTGCCGGACCTCGCCGGCTATGCCGACGGCGCCTGGTGGGTGCAGGACGCAGCTGCCGCCCTGCCCGCCCGACTGCTGGGCGACATCGCCGGCCTCTCCGTCGCCGACCTCTGCGCCGCGCCTGGCGGCAAGACGGCCCAGCTCGCCGCGGCGGGTGCCCATGTCACGGCCGTCGACCGTTCTCCCCGCCGCCTGGAGCGGCTCACCGAGAACATGGAGCGCCTGAAGTGCGAGGTCGCCGTCCGCGCCATGGACGCGCTCGACCTCGAGGGCCCCTTCGACGCGGTGCTGATCGACGCACCCTGCACAGCCACCGGCACGGTGCGCGGCCACCCGGACGTCATGCACCTTAAATCGGTCGCGGACGTGGAGGGCCTCGCGCGCCTGCAGGCGCGCCTGCTCGACCGGCTCCCCGTGCTGCTGAAGCCCGGCGGCCGCGCCGTCTACTGCACCTGTTCCCTGGAACCGGAGGAGGGCGAGGCGCAGATCGCGGCGCTGCTCGCCCGCGAGCCGCGGCTGGCGCTGGATCCGATCCGCCCCGACGAGCTGCCGGGCATCGCGCCCTTCGTCACCGCGGCGGGGCACCTGCGCACCCTGCCCTCCCACTGGCCGGACGCCGATCCGGCCCGGGCCGGGCTCGACGGCTTCTTCGCCGTTCGTCTGGTCCGCGTCGCCTGATCCCGCTCAGTCGTAGCGCAGGTCCGTCGCCTTGCCGCGGAAGACCCAGTAGCTGAGGGCGGAATAGGCGACGATCACCGGCACGACGACCAGGGCGCCGACGAGGATGATCATCAGGCTCTCCGGCGCGGATGCGGCGGCGTAGATCGTCAGCCGGTCCGGCACGATGAAGGGGTAGAAGGAATAGGCGAGGCCGAGGAAGGCGAGGGTGAAGATGCCCGCCGAACCGGCGAAGGGCACCCAGGCGAAGCGGTCCTGGCCATGCGGCTGGTTCGACAGCACGGCCCAGACGGACGCCGCCAGCGCGAAGGCGACCAGCGGCAGCGGCGACAGGATCAGGATCTCCGGCACCGAGAACCAGCGGCCGAAGATGCGCGGCGAGACCAGCGGCGTCGCGATCGAGATCACCAGGAAGCCGACCATGGTCACCACCAGGGCGACGCGGGCGCGCCGCACCGCCCGGCGCTGCAGGTCTCCGTCGGTCTTGATGATGAGCCAGGTCGCGCCCATCAGCGTGTAGCCCGCCGCGACGCAGATCGCGGTGATCGCGCCGAAGCCGACGGTGGCGAGGCTGCGGTCGAGCCCCATCACGTAGAGGCCGAGCATGTAGCCCTGCGCCAGCGCCGTGATGAGCGACGCGGCGAAGAAGATGCGGTCCCAGGTCGCCTTCCAGGCCGGCTCCGCCTTGGCGCGGAACTCGAACGCGACGCCGCGCATGATCAGGGCGATGAGCATCACCGCCACCGGCAGGTAGAGTGTCGTCAGGATGATGCCGTGGGCTACGGGGAAGGCGACCAGCAGCAGCCCAACCGACAGCACCAGCCAGGTCTCGTTGGCATCCCAGAACGGCCCGATGGAGGCGATCATGCGGTCGCGCTCTTCCGGACGCGCGATGGGGATGAGGATGCCGACGCCGAGGTCGTAACCGTCGAGGATCACGTAGATCAGGATCGACAGGCCCATCAGGGCGGCGAAGGCGACGGGCAGCCAGATGGCGGGATCGTCGAACATCGGCATCACTCCGCGGCGACGAAGGCGTTGGGATGGGAGGTCGGTCCCGTCTCGATGGTCTGCGGCTTCGCGCCCTTGCGCGCCAGCAGGAACAGCGTGGCGACATACGCGGCCAGCAGCAGGACGTAGGTGACGAGATAGGCGGCGAGGGTGAGGCCGATCATGCCGGCCGGCACCGACGACACCGCGTCGGCGGTGCGCAGCACACCAGCCACCAGCCAGGGCTGCCGGCCGATCTCGGTGACGTACCAGCCGGCGAGCGTCGCCAGCCAGCCGGAGAAGGTCATGCCGACCAGCACGCGGGCGAGCCAGGGATGCGGCTCACCGCGCCGCCACAGCCACCAGGCCGCAGCCCACGACACCACCAGCATCAGCATGCCGATGCCGACCATGATGCGGAAGGCGAAGAAGACCGGCGCGACGGGGGGATGCTGGCCGCGGAAGTCGTTGAGGCCGGGCACGATCCCTTCGGCATCGTGCTTCAGGATCAGGCTGGCACCATTCGGCACGCCGATCTCGAAGCGGTTCGAGCGCGTTGCCTCGTCGGGCCACGCGAAGAGGAGCAGCGGCTTGTTGGGGCCGGTCTCCCAGTTGCCCTCCATGGCCGCGACCTTCTGCGGCTGGTGCTCGAGCGTGTTGAGCCCGTGCATGTCCCCGGCGAGGATCTGCAGCGGAATGAGCACGGCGGCGACGGCGACGCCGAAGCGCAACGCCGACATGACCGCCGGCGAGCGGTCATTGCGCAGCCAGCGATAGGCCGAGAGGCCTGCGATCAGGAAGGCGGTGGTCAGGCCGGAAGCCAGCAGCATGTGCGTCAGCCGGTACGGCATGGACGGATTGAAGATGATCTCCATCCAGTTGGTCGCATGCACGACGCCGTTGCGGATCTCGAAGCCCGTGGGTGTGTGCATCCACGAGTTCAGCACGATGATCCAGAAGGCCGACAGGGTCGTCGCCCCGGCCACCAGCACGGTCGCGAGGGTGTGCAGCCAGCCCGGCACCTTGCGGAAGCCGAACAGCATGATGCCGAGGAACACTGCCTCGAGGAAGAAGGCCGTCAGTACCTCGTAGGCGAGGAGGGGCCCTGCGACATTGCCGACGCGCTCCATGAAGCCCGGCCAGTTGGTGCCGAACTGGAAGCTCATCGTGATGCCGGAGACGACGCCGAGGGCGAAGCTGAGCGCGAAGATCTTCACCCAGAAGTGGTAGACGTCCATCCACTTCAGGTCCTTCGTGGCGCGATAGCGCAGCTTGAAGAAGACCAGGGCCCATCCCAGCGCGATGGTGATCGTGGGGAAGAGGATGTGGAAGGAGATGTTGGCGGCGAACTGGATGCGCGCGAGGACGGTCGGGTCCATGGCTCAGGCCTCGGGGAGGGTGACCGGCCGTGTCCGGCCGATGCGGGGGGAGACGGTCCCAGGACGACGCGACAGCGCTTCGCCCGCCGGGGCGACAGGATGGGAACGGATGGCGGGCGGCAGGCGAAACCGGATCATCGGGGGCATTCCGGATTTTCGTATTTTCAGTTATTCCTGAAAATATCGAAACGGTGGCGGAACGCAAGGCCGCCGGCGCCGACCATACCTCCCATGATGTCGCAGATCGTGACGCCTGGCGCAGTTTCCCTGGCGGGGTCCCTGACGCCGGGCTCAGCGTTCGTCGCGCGGGGCGTAGCCGAGGGCCAGGCTCGCGGTGCGCGCGGCCTCCATCACGTGATCGGCGAAGAGCTTGAGCTGCTTGCGCTTGATGCGGGAATCCGGTCCCGACATGCCGATGGCGCCCACCACCTCGCCAGACCGGTTGAGGATGGCGGCGGCGCAGGCGGCGATCCCCTCGCGCCACTCCCCGTGGGGCACGACGGCATAGCCCTGGCGGCGGGCCAGTTCCACGTCCTCCCGCAGCGCCTCGATGGTGGTCCGGGTGGTGCTTGTGTAGCTGCGCAGGTGCGGCCGGAAGAGTTCCAGGTAGCTGTCGGGCAGGTGGGCGAGCATGGCCTTGCCCGTCGCCATGGTGAAGGCGGGGGCGCGCATGCCGACGCTGGTGTGGGCGCGGATGTGATGGGCGCTCTCGATCTTGTCGAGATAGATGACGTCCGTGCCGCGCAGCACCGACAGGTGCACCGTCTCGCCCGTGGCCTCGGCGAGGCGCGCCATGGCCGGCCGGGCGATCTGGATCAGGTCCATCCGTCGCATGACGTCGTTGCCCAGCTCCCAGAGCTTGGTTGTCAGCCGGTAGGTGCTGTTCGCCGCGATCTGCTCCACGTAGCCCTCGGCCTGGAGGGTCGACAGCACACGATGGACGTTGCTCTTGGTGAAGGCGAGTTCGGTCGCCAAATCGGTGATGCCACGAGGCTTTTCGCTGCGCGCCAGAGCTTCGAGGAGGCGCAGACCCTTACGGAAAGCCTTGTCCATGGGCGAGGAACGACCTTCTTCTGGCTCTTCGGACCGGGAACGCACGACGCCGGTACAGAGCCGCGACAACGACGACCTATACGCGACTGTGCAGACGTTACAACATCCTCCCGCAGACTGCCGCGGGAGGATACCGTCCCTCCACAGGAGCCTTGCGGATCAGCTGTAGAAGATCCCCCCGTCGACGTTCAGCGCCTGGCCCGTGACGAAGGCGGAATCGTCGGAGGCGAAGAAGGCAACCGGGCCCACCACGTCCTCCGGCTGGCCGAGGCGGTGCAGGTCGGTGACCCTCTCGAAATGCGCCACGCGCTCGGGATCACGCAGGTTGTTCATCCCCATCTCGGTGACGATGATGCCCGGGCAGACCGCGTTGACGGTGATGCCGTACTGGCCGAGCTCCATGGACGAGACGCGGGTGAAGCCCACCACTGCCGACTTGGACGCGGCATAGTGCGACTGGCCGGGTCCGCCGGTGCGCGCCGCCAGCGAGGCGATGTTGACGATGCGCCCGTACTGGCGCTCGCGCATGTGCGGCATGATCGCCTGGGTCATCTGGAAGACGCCGCGGGCATTCACCGTCATGGTCTGGTCCCAGATCTCCGGCGTCAGGTCCTCGATGGAGGCGATCTTCAGGATGCCGGCATTGTTGACGAGCACGTCCACCCGGCCGAGCCCCGCCAGCGCCTCGGCGGCGGTGCGGCGGCAATCCTCGGGCTTGGCGACGTCGGCGATGATCGTCACGCAGCGCCGGCCGAGGGCGCGGACCTCCCCGGCCGTCTGCGCGAGCGTCGACTCCTGGGGTGCGATGTCGGTGAGGGCGAGGTCGTAGCCACGTCCTGCGAGGCCGAGGGCGATGGCCCGGCCGATGCCGCGGCTGGCTCCGGTGATGATGGCGTGGCGTGTCATGGTCGTTTCCAAAGGGGTGGGGTCTTGTGTCGGTTCAGGCCGCGGCGCGAACGGGGAGCGCGTTCATGGCGCGCACCGTGTCGTCGAAGGAGGTGACGTTGGCGCCGGACCCGAGGCCGGTCGCCACCAGCGCGGCGGTGGCGGTGGCGAGGCGCGCGCAGTCCTTGAGATCCCAGTCGCGGACGAGGCCGGCGATGAACCCCGCCGTATAGGCGTCGCCGCACCCGGTCGTATCGCGCACGGCGACCTGGAAGGCGGGAACCGCGAACTGCCGGCCGTCGCGGGTCATCACGAAGGAGCCCTCGCCGCCGAGCGAGATGGCGCAGGCGCCGACGCCACGCGCGAGGAAGAACTGGGCGCAGGCCTCGGGATCATGGCTGTCCACGATGGCGGCCGTCTCCTCGATGCTCGGCATGAAGAAGTCGACATGGGGGAGGCTCGGTTCGAGCAGGGCGAGGGCGCCCGGCCCGGCGGCGATCAGGTCGAGGGTGGTGATGCAGCCGGCCGCCTTGGCCGCTGCGAGCAGTGCCGCCGTCGGCGCGCCGTCCATGGCCGGCAGCGAGCCGACGCCGCCGAAATGCAGCACCTTGGCGCCCGTCGCCTTCTCCTGCACCTGTGGCGAGATGCGCCATTGCCGCGAGGCGCCCTTGGCGTGGAGCGCGGGACGCGACCCGTCGGGGCGGATCGGCAGGATGGTCGCCGAGGTCGGCACGCCGGAGAGGCGGTCCATACCAGCCGTGTCGATCCCCTCGCGGGCGAGCGCGCCGAGGAGCCAGTCCGCTTTCTCGTCGTCTCCGACAGCTCCCACGGCGAGGGTCTTCAGCCCGAGCCTGCCGCAGGGCAGAGCCGTGCCGCCGGCGGTGCCCGCCACCGTCAGCTTGATCTCGTCGATGAAGAGCCGGCCGCCGCCCGGCGGAATCTCCGTCACCGGCACGCCGAGGATGTCGAGGATGTAGGTACCGCAGACGCTGACGTCGTAGTCGTGGGGCATGGAGGGGAGCTTTCGATGGAGGACGGGGCGCCGAGCCGGAAGCGCGTGTCGATGGCTGCTGGATCCCGTCCCGGGCGCTTCGCGCGCCTCACCTTTGTTCCACATTCTGGAACATTATTCTGAATTCATGGTCCGTCGCGGCGGGGGCCTTGTCAAGACGGACGCCCTGCCGCCTCCCCCGCGCCATTCGACGGAGGCGCCCGGCCCTGGACGCGGCGCGATTGGCGTTGACAGGCTGCCGGGCCGCCGATTACGCTGAATTCAGAATATGGTTCTATAATGTAGAACGATTAAGCCGGGCGGAACCCGGACCCCCGGGAGGTGAACGTGCAGTCGGATCTTCGCGCCCTGGCCCGCCGGATCGAGGCCGGCATGCGCATTGCGCTGCCGGTCGACTATGCCGGCGTCTCGATGGCCATGACAGGGCCGATGATCCGCCACGGGGCCGGCGACCTTCACCTCGTCTGCGTGCCGACCGGTGGCCTGCAGGTCGACCAGCTGGTCGGCGCGGGCCTCGTGAGGCGCGTCGAGACCAGCGCCGTCTCGCTCGGCGAGGCGGGCGGGGCGCCCTGCTTCAACCGGGCGGTGGGCGAGGGGGCGATCGAGGTCAGGGATGCCACCTGCCCCGCCATCCATGCCGGCCTGATGGCCGCCCAGAAGGGCATCCCCTACATGCCCATGCGCGGCGTCCTGGAGACCGACCTCCTCGCCAATCGGCCGGACTGGCGCGTCGCCGACAACCCCTTCGCCGAGGGCGATGACCCCATCGTCCTGATCCCGGCCATCCGCCCGGACATTGCCATCTTCCACGCCCCCATGGCCGACCGCGCCGGCAACGTCTGGATCGGCCGGCGGCGGGAACTCGCGGCCATGGCCTATGCCTCGGCCGCCACCATCGTCACCGTCGAACGCATCGTCGACGACAACCTCCTCGGCAACGAGATGAGCGCCGCCGGCACGCTGCCCGCGCTCTATGTCGAGCAGGTGGCCCTGGCGCCCCGCGGCGCCTGGCCCTACGGCCTCTGGGGCGAGTACGGCACCGACATCGCCGAGTTGCGCCGCTACGCCGCCGCCGCCCGCACCCCGGAAGGCTTCCGCGACTACATGTCCGCCGCTGCCCGCGAGGCCGCATGACCACCAGGGTCCATCCCCGCGAGATCCTCATCGCCACCATCGCCCGGCTCCTCGAGGGAGCCCGCCACGTGGCGGTGGGCGCCTCCTCCCCCATTCCCGCCGCGGGCGCCATGTTGCGCCGCGCCCTGCAGGAGGAGGCCGGCGGCGCGCCGCTGCGGCTTTCCATCCTCGGCTCGGTGGAGCACAACTTCTTCACCAACGGCTCGGCCGAACTGTTCGACTGCGCCGGTCAGGGACGCATCGACGCCTTCTTCCTCGGGGGCGGCCAGATCGACGGCCATGCCAACATCAATCTCGTCGGCGCCGGCGACTATCCGCGCTCCGCTCCGCGGTGGCCCGGCTCCTTCGGCTCGGCCTATCTCTATTTCGTCGTGCCGCGTGTCATCCTCTTCCGCGAGGAGCACACGCCCCGCGTCTTCGTCGACAAGGTTGATTTCATCAGCGCGCCCGGCGTCACCAGCCCGCACATCCACCGCCCGGGTGGACCCGCGGCCCTCCTCACCGGCAAGGCCCTGTTCAGCTTCGACAAGGCCCGCCGCGGCTTTGCGCTGGAAAGCCTGCATCCCGGCCAGGACCTCGCCGGCGTCAAGGCCGCGACCGGCTTCGCCTTCGCCCATGGCGAAGCGCCGCCCGCCACCGCCGCCCCCGGCGCGGGGGTCCTCGCGTTGCTGCGCGGCCGGGTGCTCGACGAACTGTCCGAGACCTATCCGGACTTCGCCGCCCAGATGCGCAGCGAGCTCGCCGCACTGGACGGCGTGCCGGCTCTCGCCTCCTGACCGATCGGAACCCTCATGACATCGCCCCGCCCCGGCTCCCTCTCCGACATCAGGGTCATCGACGCGAGCCGCGTGCTCGGCGGCCCCTATTGCGGCCAGATCCTCGGCGATCACGGCGCCGACGTCATCAAGATCGAGCCCCCCGAGGGCGACGAGACCCGCGGCTGGGGCCCGCCCTTCCTCGACGGGACGGCGAGCTACTTCCTCGGCCTCAACCGCAACAAGCGCGGCATGGCCGTCGACCTTTCCGCCCCGGCCGGGCGCGAGCTGCTGCTCAAGCTGCTCGAAACGGCCGACGTCTTCATTGAGAACTTCAAGACTGGCACGCTCGAGCGCTGGGGCCTCGGACGCGACGAGCTGGAGCGGCGCTTCCCCCGCCTTGTCCACTGCCGGGTCTCCGGTTTCGGCGCCGACGGTCCCCTCGGCGGCCTGCCCGGCTACGACGCCGCCATCCAGGCCTCCGCCGGCCTGATGAGCGTCAACGGCGAGCTCGGCGGCGAGCCGCTGCGCGTCGGCCTGCCGGTGGTCGACATGGTGACCGGCCTCAACGCCGTCATCGGCATCCTGATGGCGCTGCACGAGCGCCAGGCGAGTGGCAAGGGTCAGTTCGTCGAGGCGACTCTCTATGATTGCGGCGTGTCGCTGCTCCACCCGCACCTGCCGAATTTCTACCTCTCCGGCAAGGTCGCGGGCCGGTCCGGCAACGCCCACCCGAACATCTGCCCCTACGATACCTTCGCCACCGCCACCGACCCGATCTTCCTCGCCGTCGGCAACAACCGGCAGTTCGCGACCCTGTGCCGGGAGATCGGCGCCGAGGAGCTCGCGCAGGACCCGCGCTTCGCCACCAACGGCGAGCGCAACGTCAACCGCGACGCGCTGAAGGCGCTGCTCGAACAGGCCCTCGCCGCCTTCGAATGCAACGCGCTGGCCGACCGCCTCATCAAGGCGGGCGTCCCCTGTGGCGCGGTGCGCTCCATCGACCAGGTGGTGGCCGACCCCCACACCATCCACCGCGAGATGGTGGTCGACATCGGTGCCTATCGCGGCACGGGCAGCCCCATCAAGCTGTCGCGCACGCCCGCCTCCTATCGCCTCGCGCCGCCCGCCTTCGCCGAACACACGGCGGACGTGCTGGACGAGATGGCCGTCGACGGCGAGGCTTATCGAGACGCCCTGCCGGAGGCGGGGCCGAAATCCGCCGCCAAATCTCCCGCCAAGGCAAAGACCGCATGAGGCCGCGCGCCAGCGCCACGTTGCCGGAGGACCGATGACCGAGGACACCGCCCTGCGCCGCGAACTGATCGAGGCGTGCCGCAGCATGAACAGCCTCGGCATCAACCGCGGCACTGCCGGTAATATCAGCGTGCGGCACGGCGACGGCCTGCTGATTTCGCCGACCGGCATCCCCTACGACAGGCTGGAGCCCGGCCATGTCGTGGCGATGCGCTGGGACGGCAGCTTCGACGGCGACGTGCTGCCCTCCAGCGAATGGCGCTTCCACCGCGACATCCTCCGGGCGCGCCCGGACCTCAATGCCGTGGTCCACACCCATTCGACCCACGCCACGGCGGTCTCCATCCTCGGCCGCGACATCCCCGCCATCCACTACGCCATCGCCGCCGCCGGGGGCCCGAGCATCCGCTGCGCGCCCTATGCGATCTTCGGCTCGCAGGCGCTGGCCGACGCCGTCCTGACGGCGCTGGAGGGCCGCCGCGCCTGCCTGATGGCCCATCACGGCGTCATCGCCGCCCACGGCTCCATCGCCCAGGCGCTGGCCCTCGCCGTGACCGTCGAGAGCCTGGCGCAGCAATATCTGCTCTGCCTGCCGCTCGGCGAGCCGCCGCGCCTCTCGGACCCCGAGATCGCGGAGGTTCTCGAGAAGTTCAAGACCTACGGCCAGCAGGCGAAGCCGGCGCTGGACCGGCTGCGCGAGGCCTCGTGACCCCGCCCCGCATGGCAGCGTTGGGGGCGCCGCCGATGGTGCCGCCCGGCCGGCGGCTGTATCCATGCCGGCCCGGGCGGTGTCTCGGCGGACCGAACGATGGGAACAGGTGAATGGGTGACATCCGCCGGGTGAGGCACTGCAGCCATTGGGGCGCCTACACGCTCCTGGTCGAGGGCGGCCGGATCGTTGGCACCGAGCCCTTCGAGCTCGACCCCGCTCCCTCGCCCATCATCCACTCGGTGAAGGAATGGGCGGAGACGGCGCGCCGCGTCCCCCGCCCGCTGGTCCGCGAAGGGTTGCTGGAGAAGCGCGAGGCGAGCGACCGTCGCGCCCGCGGCGAGGACCGCTTCGTGCCGGTGAGCTGGGACGAGGCCATCCGCCTCGTCGCCGGCGAGATCCGCCGCGTCTCTGAAACCCACGGCAATGCGTCCATCTTCGGCGGATCCTATGGCTGGACGAGCTGCGGCCGCTTCCACCACGCGCCCTCGCTGCTCAAGCGCATGCTCAACCTCGCCGGCGGCTATACCGGCCACGTCGACACCTATTCCATCGCCGCGGGCCCTGTGATCCTGCGCCACGTCCTCGGCGAGGACGCCGCCTGTGGCGGCCAAGCCAACACGCTGGACACCATCGCCGCCCATACCGAAACCCTCGTCGTCTTCGGCGCCCTCACGCCCCGGACGGCGCAGAATGAGGCTGGCGGCATTGCCCGCCACACCCTCGAGGCAAACCTGCAGGCGATCCGTGCCCGCGGCGTCAAGGTCATCCTCGTCTCGCCGCTGAGGGACGACGTTCCCGAGGACGTCGGCGCGGAATGGTGGCCGATCCGCCCCAATACGGACGCGGCCCTCATGCTCGGCCTCGCCGGCGAGATCGTCCTCGCCGGTCGCCACGATGCGGGCTTCCTCGCCCGCTGCACCAGCGGCTCCGACCGCTTCCTGAGCTATCTCGACGGCAGCGCCGACGGCCAACGCAAGGACGCCGCCTGGGCGGCCGGGATCACCGGCCTCGACCGTGACGCCATCGCGGCGCTCGCGAAGCGCCTGGTCGACACCCGCTCCATGCTCACCGTGAGCTGGAGCCTGCAGCGCGCCCATCACGGCGAGCAGCCCTTCTGGGCGGCCCTCGGCCTTGCCGCCGTCACCGGCCAGATCGGCCTGCCCGGCGGCGGTGTCGGCTACGGCTATTCCTCGCTCGGCGGTGTCGGCGCGGCGATCAATATCGGCCTGTCGCCTTACATGCCGCAGCTGAAGCGTCCCATCGACAGCTTCATCCCGGTCGCCCGCATCACCGACATGCTGCTGAACCCGGGCGCCGAATTCTCCTACGAGGGCAAGGTCCGCACCTATCCCGACACCCGCCTCGTCTATTGGGCCGGCGGTAACCCCTATCACCACCATCAGGACCTGAACCGCCTCAGCGAAGCCTGGACCCGGCCGGAGACCATCATCGTCCAGGACCCGATGTTCACCGCCACCGCCCGACGCGCCGACATCGTTCTGCCGGCGAGCACCTCGATCGAGCGCAACGACATCGCCGGCAACCGCCGCTCCGACCTCGTCCTCGCCATGCAGCAGGCCATCGCCCCGGTCGGCGAGGCCCGCTCCGACTACGACATCTTCCGCGCCATCGCCGCCGAGCTCAGCCACGACGAGGCCTTCAGCGAGGGGCGCGACGAGATGGGATGGCTGCGCCACATCTACGAGACGGTCCGCTCCGGTGCCGAGGAGCGTCACGGCTTCGCCATGCCCGACTTCGACCGCTTCTGGGCCGAGGGCTATGCCGCCTGCCCGGTCAAGGAGAACCACACCTATCTCGCCGAATACCGCGAGGCGCCCGAGGCCTTCGCCCTGAAGACCGAGAGCGGCCGCATCGTGCTCGGCAGCGAGGCGCTGGCGCGGCTCGACTATGCCGACTGCCGCTCCCATCCGGCCTGGATCGAACCGGCCGAATGGTTGGGCGCGGCCGCCGAGGACGAGTTCCACCTGATCTCGCACCAGCCGGCGGGACGGCTCCATAGCCAGCTCGAGACCGGCCCGGCAAGCCTCGCCCTGAAGCGCAACGGCCGCGAACAGATGCGCATCCATCCCGAGGACGCCGCCGGCCTCGGCATCGCCGACGGCGGGCTCGTGCGCCTCTCCAATGGGCGCGGTGCCTGCCTCGCCACGGCGCAGGTCAGCGACACCGTGCGCCGCGGCGTCGTGGTGCTGCCGACCGGGGCCTGGTTCACGCCCGCCGGCAACAGCGGCCTCGACATCGCAGGCAATCCCAACGTGCTGACCCTCGACATCGGCACCTCACAGCTCGGCCAGGGCTGCTCGGCCCACACCTGCCTCGTCCGCGTCGAGCCCTACCGGGGCGATGCCGGCGACGCCATCGCCGTTTACCAGGACCACCTCGCGGCCATCGCCGCCGCCTGACAGGAGACACACGCCATGGCCGACAAGGCGATCAGCCGCTTTCCCGTTCCTCCGCTGGAGAACCTGCCCGACGACATCCGCGAGCGGATCATGGCGGTGCAGGAGAAGTCGGGCTTCGTGCCCAACGTCTTCCTCACCCTCGCCCACCGGCCCGAGGAGTTCCGCGCCTTCTTCGCCTATCACGACGCGCTGATGAACAAGGCCGGCGCGCTGACCAAGGCGGAGCGCGAGATGATCGTCGTGGCCACCAGCAACGCCAACCAGTGCCAGTATTGCGTGGTGGCCCACGGGGCTATCCTGCGCGTGCGCGCCAAGGACCCCCACATCGCCGACCAGGTGGCGATCAACTACCGCAAGGCGGACATCACGCCGCGCCAGATGGCCATGCTCGACTTCGGCATGAAGGTTTCGCAGCGCGCCTACGAGGTCGGCGACGACGACATCGCCGTCCTGAAGCAGCACGGCTTCGACGACGAGGACATCTGGGACATCGCCGCCATCTCCGCCTTCTTCGGCATGTCGAACCGGCTCGCGAACGTCACGAGCATGCGGCCGAACGACGAGTTCTATGCGATGGGGCGCTGAGCCCTCGGGCTCTGCGCATCCATGAAAAAAGCGGCCGCGCCGGAGGAGCGCGACCGCTGGAGGTGGGCCTGAAGGAGGTCTCAGCCCTGGGCGAGAAGCGAGTTCAGCCGCTCCTGCCCATATTCCTCGTTGGTGGAATTGCCGCGCGGCGAGTGGCCGCCCCAGTAGTCCGGGCTCCACTCGATCGCCTTGGCGATGTTGGCGGGATTGTTGGCCCAGTAGATGCTGACCTTCGGGTCGGCGGCCTCGAACACGACGCGCGAGGGCAGCGCGACGGGGAAGGCGGAGGTCAGCTGCGCGGCGCGCTGCGGATCGAGCCGCCAGGAGAGCAGCTGCAGGGCGTTGTCGTAGTTGCGGGCGCCCTTCGGCACCGAGAAGAAGTCGTAATAGACGAAGCCCTGGTTCCACTCGAGGCCGATCGGGGCCCCGTCCAGCGCCAGCTTGCTCATGGATCCGGTATAGGCCATCACCATGTCGGCCTCGCCGTCGAGGAGGAGCTGCGGCGGCTGCGCCGCCGTCGTCCACCACTTGGCGATATGCGGCTTGATCTCCTGGATCTTCTTCAGCGCCCGCTCCATGTCGAGCGGATAGAGCTTGTCCTTGGTGACGCCGTCGGCCATCAGCGCGGCCTCGAAGACGAAGCGCGGCCAGGCCGGCATGGCCCGCCGACCCGGGAACTTCTTCACGTCCCAGAAGTCGGCCCAGCTGCGGGGCACGTTGTCGCCCTTGAACTTGTTGGTGTTGTAGACGAGGCCGACGCCGATCACCTGCAGGGCGACGCCCTTCGGGCGCTTGAGGTTGTCGGGCATGGCGGCCAGCGTCTGCTGCGCCGGCGCCGACAGCTTCGAATAATCGATGTCCTCGAGGCAGCAGGGCCCGAGCAGCTTCGTCTCCTGGTCGAAGATGAAGGTGAGGTCCCACTCGGCCCGGCCGGCCGCCGCCTGGGCGCGGATGCGCGGGCCGCTGCGGGCCTCCTGCACGGTGACGACCTTGATGCCCGTCTGCCGCTCGAAGGGATCGTACATCACCCGGCGCAGCGCCTCGCCGTAGCCGCCGCCCGGATCCTGCATGATGACCTGCTTGGCTTGCGCGGCCGCGAAGCGGGTGCCGGCGAGCACCAGCGGTGCCGCCATGAGCGACTGGGTCAGTCGCCGTCTCGTCAGGCTGTCCATTGGACTTCTCCTCCCATCAGGATTCGGTTGTTGTTGCGTCATGCGGCGCGCGAGCGGGCGAGAACCGGCCCCGCCAGCGCCACCCCGACCAGGATGAACAGGACCTCCAGCGTCGACACGACGGCGAGCACCGGGTTGAGCTGGTAGTTGACGTCCGCCCAGAGCATCAGCGGCAGCGTCTTGAGGTTGGCGCTCGACAGGAACAGCGACAGGACCAGTTCGTCGAACGAGTGCAGGAAGGCGAAGAAGGTCGCGGCCGCGAGGCCAGGCGCGATCGCGGGCAGCGTCACGGTGCGGAAGACCGTCAGCGGCGAGGCGCCGTGGACGGCCGCCGCCTGCTCCAGCCGGCGGTCGACGCTCTGCAGCGCCGCCGCGACGATGACCACCACGATGGGAATGCCGCCGATGGCATGGGCCGCGGCGAGGCCCCACATCGACCCCACGAGGTCGAGCCTGAGGAACAGCGTGTAGAGCGACAGGCCGAGGACCACGGGCGGCACGATGACCGGGCTGACCAGCACCAGCATCACCGCCGACTTGCCCGGAAAGCGGCCGCGCACGATGCCCATGGCCGCCGCCGCGCCGAGGGAGACCGCGATGACGGCCGACATCATCGCCACCGTCAGCGAATTGGAGAAGGCCGAGCGCCAGTTCGAGTCGGAGAAGAAGCGCTCGTACCAGCGCAGCGAGAAGCCAGGCGGCGGGAAGGTGAGATAGATCGCGCTGCTGAACGAGATGATCATCACCACGACGATGGGCAGGATCAGCCCGGCGATGACGAGACCCCCGGCGATGCGCACCGTCCAGGCGCCGCAGCCGGCCGGCAGGCGGCCGAGGAGCCGGAGCAGCGGCCATCCCACGAGGTCGGCGACCCGGTCGCCGAGCG
>NZ_JBQVQL010000069.1:0-26019 GCF_052440005.1 Phreatobacter sp. | reverse complement strand
CAGGATGACCGGGCGCCGGTCGGCCGCCAGGGCGCGCACCTGCCCCGCCGCCCGCCACAATCCCCGCGGCAGCAGCCCGCCGCGCCGGGCGGCGCTCGCGACGACCGCGATGCCCTCGCCGAAGGCGGGCGCTCCCGCCTCGGGGGTGGTGAAGACGGCGAGGTCGAAGCCCCCGGCACGCGCCATCCTCGCCCAGGGCAGGAAATGCGAGCGGAAGAACCAGGCCTCGTTGATGAGGCAGATGACCAGCGGCGCGGGGGAGCCTGCCGCGGGGCCCGGTCCCGCCTGCCGCCCATCGGCGGACCTCATGACGGGTTCCTTGCCTTCACCGGGTCCTCATGAGACACAATCCGCCAGTCGCTCCTGCGAGCGCGTCGGCCCGGGCCCGGGTGAGTTTGGATCACAAGCGCATGACCATGCAATCCGTCGCCACCGAAGTCGAACGCTGCCTGTCCTCCTTCGTCCGCCTCTGCGTGAACCGCGTCATCCGGACCGGCGAGGCGCTGGACAAGTCCGCCATCATGGTGGCGAGCGCCCTGCACGCGAAACTGCCGCCGGCGACGTCGGCCGCGCTGCGCACCCATTTCGAGGCGAGCCTCGCCCAGCTCGTCGAGCTCGTCTCCGCCCTCGCCGTGCGCCTGCCGCCGCAGGTCCTGCGCGACTTCGCCGAGCGGGCCTCGGAGGTGCAGATCGCCGCGACGCTGGAACGCTCGCTGCGCAGCGCGATTCGCACCGAGGCCTGAGACCGCCCTCACGCCGCCACCGCCCGGTCGGTGACGCGCCGCCAGGCCGCCCCGTCGGAAAATGCGAGCACCGGCCCGCCGCTCTCGTCGCCGATGAAGACCAGCGCCCCCGCCCCGCTCGCCGCCGCCGACGGCAGCGCCGCCACCGCATGGGCCGGCACCCGCGGCGGCACCATCAGCTGCATGGCGTGATCGTCGACCATGAATCGGATGGCCGACAGCGTCTGGTCGAAGAGCACGAAGCGCCCGCCCCCCAGCCCGTTCGAATCGTCGGTGGCGGCGAAGCGGTATTCGCGGCCGCCCGCCCCGGTCGCCCGCACGGCCCAAGACGCGAAGTTGTGTGACGAGATGCGCCCGACGTGGCCCGTCACTTCGACCGAGACCGCCGGGGCCGCCGTGCCGATGCCGAGAAAGCCGGTGGCCGGGTCGACGGTCAACGCCTCGATCCAGCTCGCGCCGTCGGCGCTGACCTTGACCTGGAGGCGGTCGCTGCCCGCCGTGCCGATCTCGGCGCGCCCGGAAAAGCCGGTCTGGAAAACGAGGCTCGCGGTCTCCTCCGGCGCGCTCTTGTCGATCTTCACCTGATGGCCGGCGCCGGCATGGCTGAACAGGGTCGCGGCCGCAGCCACCGCCAGGCGGTTGGTGGCGTCGGCCGTGGCGTTGATGCCGAGCTGCGGCAGCGTGTCCCCCACGGCGAAGGCCCGCCAGCCGGCGGCGGTGCGGACGACGAAGAGGTCTTCTTCCACCACATAGGCGAGCCAGCCCGGCCGGGGGGCGTGGAAGTGCCAGGCGCCGCCCTCGCGGATCGCGATGTCGCCGGCATGGCCCGCCCAGTCGCCGGCAGCGCCCGCGGCCACCAGCCAGCGCCCGCCCTCCCCCGGGCCGGCGGGGGGTGCGGACAGGCTGCGGCTGTCCACGGCGAGCAGAACCAGACGGTCGAGCACGACCAGCGCCTCGTTGTGGGTGACGTGCTTCTGCGCCTGGGCGGCGGCGAGAACAGGAAGAGACAGGCGGGCGGTGTCGGACATCGGACGTCTCCATTCGGCACATCGTCCTAATATAGGAATTTTAACTCCTTGTCAATGTCGCGAGATCGGCCTCCGCGATTGCTGGGCCGCCGTCGATCCGGTAGTGCTGCAACGCAATGCCGTTCCGACGGCGCCGGAGAAGAACCATGCAGCGGCAAAGTCTGGCGATCCATCTGAGCCTGTGTCTGCTGCTGATTTTCCTGTTCGGCGGGCAGATCCACTCCCTGAGCGTCGATCTCCCGCATCATTTCGCTGTCGTCGACGAGCTGATGAAGAACGGTGCCACCAACATCCGCTCGGCCCCCAATGTCGGGGTGATGTGGATCTACCCACGGCTGAGCCACTGGCTGGCCGCCGGCCTCGGCCACATCGTCGGTTCGGGCCTGGTGGCCATGTGGCTCGTCTGCATCGTGGCGATTTACGGCGGATTCGTCGCCCTGTGCTGGCTGGTAGGACACGGCGGGCGCCTACTGAGCTTGTTGATTTTCTTCGCCCTCAGCGCTGCAGCCGTGCGAACTTATGGCGCTTTCGGCTTCGAGGTGGTGGGCAACTTCTTCTATTCGCAGCTGGTCGCCTTCGCCCTCTATCTCCTCGTCCTCGTCGCCCTCTGCCGGCCCGGCCTCAACCACCCTGCGGTGCAGATCGGCCTGGTACTAGCAAGTGCCGCCGCAATTCTCGGCGTTCACGCTTTGCCTGCCATCCACCTCCTCGCGGCCTTCGGCTTGTTTCTGGTAGCCCGCATTGCCCTAGAGTTATGGAAGGCGAGAGCGGTTCCCTGGGGAGCGGTTCTCGGTCTTCTCGCCTTTGCAGCGGCAGGGCTTGCCGTGCTGCGGTTTCATCCCGCTATGGCGAACATGCGCGAACTCTCCCAGAACGATGGCGCGCTGGAGTTTGAGATCAGCAACCCGGCCTTCCTCGTGGTGGCGGGCGTCGCATTTGTCGCCCTGGCCCTCCGCACTGGCAAGAATTGGTTGGCGGCCCGGCCGTTCGAGGTCGACCTCGTCGTCTTATCCGCTCTTGTGGCCTCGGTAGCGCTGGTCGTCCTGCAATGGCTAATGCTCAAGGTCCTGGGCGACGGGTCTCTCTATGCCGTGAAGAAGCACTTTTTTCTGCTGTTGACCTTCAGCCTCCTCGCCCTGGCCCGCGCTGCTCCAACGCCCCCCCCCTTCTTGTCGAACTGGAGCGGCAGCCACGCTCTGCGGGCTCTCGTCGGGGTGCCTCTCGTCGCCGCCGGATTGACGGCCTTGACCCTGCAGCGTCCGGGAATCCCCCTCTATCCCATTGTGCGGGCTATCGGTCATGCCGAGCACGCGGTGCGGTTCGCCTTCCCGGCCTTCCAGCCAGGTAACACCGCCGCGCTCGCCGAGACCATCCAGCCGGTCATTCGCTACATGATCTCCGTCTCGACCTTCCAGATGCCGCTCGCCGACCCGAGGCCGGTGAGCCTGATCGATTCCAGTTTCGTCGCCGAACGCGACGCCCGTTTCGTCATGGTCAATCGCGCGACGGTCGCCCTGAAGGCCTGCGTCGAGCGCTACGCCGACGCGGACATTTACGTCATCGTGCCGTCGACCTGCCTGTCGGCGCCCGCCAGGCTACCGGATGGCGGCACAATCTCATTTGTCACGGGATCAGGGGCTGCCGCCTATCTGACCGAGGGGTGGTGGCCTGTTGAGCCTTGGGGTGTCTGGAGCAAAGGAACAGCCGCTACGGTGGCACTCGAGCTTCCGGATCGCCTCAGGAATCAACCTCTAGACGTCCTCGTCACCGCCAATGCCTTTGTTACACCATCCAAACCGACGTTCACAGTTGACGTGACTGTAAACGACAGGCCTGCAGAGACCTGGAGCTTCCCGGCAAGCCGACGACCGTTTGTGATAAGCCTGCCTCCAGACGTTTCCGCTAACGGCACGCTGAAGATCGTCTTTACACCAAGGGACGCCTCGTCGCCCGCTGCCTTGGGCCACAATGTTGATCCCCGAGTTCTTGGGGTTGCGCTAACGTCCCTGGAAGTTCGGCAACGGTGACAACCGCCGCCAGCATGAATGTCATGCGGTTGGGCCGTTTAGGCAGGTTAGTCAGCAACTGGCGATACCACCAGCTTCCTCGCTGCGATGCCCAGCTGGCGTGGTTCGCCGGGAATGCTGGTCAGGTCTGTGCAAATCATGAGCTCCATCGCGTCTCGGAGTGACTCGAACTCAAACCGATGTGAAGTTCCCGAACGCACAATTGCCGTTTGCGTCCGCGACCCTGCCTGGATTTCTACAGTCTTGTGTTGAGGGAGGTAATTTGTCACCTCCAGCGCTACCGTCATCAACGGATAACGCAGACCAGGGAGCGGCAAACTTGCCCGAGTGCCCACGGTCCACCGGTGCGAGCCTTCAGCAGATCCCCAGCCATCTCCGGGGAGCAAAAGCGGATCACCGACGTTGGTTTCTTTGCCGATTGGGCTGCAGATATACGTCCAGGCTCGAAAAACGGGTCCTGGCTTGAAATCGACAAGCCAGCCGCATCGCATAAGCAGGCGGACGAAGAAGTCGCGTTGGAATCCAAGTTCCATCCAACCGTTTCGGCGAATGCAGAAGACGCTTAAGGCATCGAGCCGTGGCCCCCACGGGTAGGGAACGGAACCATGCGGCCCATCGACAACCGGTTCACCGGAAAGCACGAGCCTTCCATTTGCTTTCAACTGGTCATGCAGCCGAAGCAGAAGCGTCTCGAAATCCAAAGCGTGGTGGAAAGCCTCAAAGAATAGGATACGATCAAACCGCTCGCCGGCGAAGCCCTCTCCAAACGCGGCTCGCTCCAAGCGAACATCCAACGCCATAGCCTCACTTTGACGCTTAACGAGCGCAAGTGATTCCTCATCGATATCGGCTCCGAAAGCACGGATTCCGGTCCGGGCGAGCATCAGCAAGGCTTGGCCACTACCGGGCCCATATTCGAGAACACTATCCCCTTCTTTAACGTCTAGCGCCGTAAATATAGCACTCCATGCGGCAAGAAATTCACCTACAAAACTGCTAGACTGAAATGCAAAAGGGGAACTCCCGCGCCATATATCCGGCACTGATCCAAGCCCGCTTTTCTCATCCTCGACAGCACTGTAGACATCGCGCCGGGCGATGCGCAGATAAAGGTCCGTTGCCATCTTCCTGTACAAGGACCCAAACGGATCTTCTTGTAACATATCTGCAACCTCTACGGGTGCCATATGAATGGTCGAAAGATCTTGGTACTTCTGCGTATCGGGCGTCGCCGCCAAATCGTCGATCATCCGGAGAAGATCAGGTTCTGATATTTGGGTCATGATCCACTCAATTTAGCTGCTCGTTGAAATTCATAGCAGCTTCAGCCTTTGCCCACCCGTCCTGCGATCAGCTCCGCCACCGCATGGCCCTCGCGGATGGCGTAATTGGTACCGCGGTCTTCCGGATAGACTTGTGCCATGGTGGAAATGAACACGTTCTCAAGAGGCGTCTCGGCCGGCGGCATAATCTGCGAATAGTGCCGCTCCATGATCGGCTGGGCATAGGGCGCCCGCCAGACGTGGTGGCCCACCACCCAGGACCGCTCGAAGGCGGGGAACATGCGCTGGATATGCGGCAGCGAGAAGTCCAGCAGCTCGCCGTCCGCCATGGTGTAGAGCGGGTCCTCGGCCGGCAGGTACTTCGACAGGTAGACGATGTGCCGGCCGCCATAGGAGGCCGGCGGCTCGAAATTGGTGTGCTCGATGATGCCGACGAAGGGAAAGCTCGGGTCGGCGACGTTGAGCCAGTAGGTCTCCGACAGGCTGCGATCGAGTTCCAGCACCAGGCAGACATTGGCGAGGTAGCGCACCCGCCGGAGCCTCGCCAGATACTCGGCCGGCACGGCGCCTTCCATCAGGTCGGCGATCTGCGGCAGGGCCGGGGTCGCCAGCACCGCGTCGGCGGCGATGGTCTCGCCGCTGGTGGTCTCCACCGCCCTGGCCCGCGTCCCCTCCGCGACGATGCGGGAGACGCCCGTCGACAGGCGGATCTCGCCGCCGCGCCGGCGCACCTCGGCGCCCATGGCGTCGGCCAGCGCCGCGAAGCCGCCGCGGTAATAGGCCAGGACCTCGCGGCCGTCGGCGCTGCGCGAGCCGCCCCTGAGGGCGATCTTCTTCCAGAACCAGACCGCCGAGACCTCGTCCGCATAGGGGCCGAACTTGCCCACCAGCAGCGGCTCCCAGACGATCTTGTAGACCCGCTCGCCGCAGATGCGGATGAGCCATTCCTTGGCGGTCTGGCCCTCGAGGGTCATCCAGTCGCGCACCGCCCGGGCCCGGAACACCACCATGCCCAGCCGGATGCGGTCGAAGAAGCTCAGCGGCGTGAAGGTCAGCAGGTCCAGCGGGCTCGACAGCCGGAAGAAGCTCTTGGCGTGGTACATGCCGGTGCGCGTCGGCCGCAGCACCACCTGGTCCTCCAGGCCGAGCTCCTTGACGAGGTCGATCACATAGGCGTCGTTGTTGAACCAGTGGTGGTAGAAGCGCTCCAGCGTGTAGCCGCCGACGTCGAACCCGCCGGCGAGGCCGCCGAGGGCCGTGTCCGCCTCCAGCACGGTGACGCGGCAGCCGGCCGCGAGCAGCTTCAGCGCCGCGGCGAGGCCGGTGAAGCCACCGCCGACGACGACGACGTGGCGCCCCGCTTCGGGCGGGGTGGCGCGGCCCGCGTCGTCGTGATGGTCGGCCAGGGGGGTCGCAGCAGTCATGGCGCACCTGTCGGCAAGGTCGGCTTGCGACCGGAGGCGTCGGCCTGGCCTGCCGGAAAAAAGGCGCGGCAGCGGCAGGACGGTCCGTCCGCGGGGGAAACGTCGCCCTGCCATCGCATCTGCGGCGGCCAACATCAAGTGCGGCCCGCGAGAACGGCCCGGACGCCCCGGGCCGCCGGCCGCCCGGTCGCGGGTGCGCTGCAAAAAAATACGGGCCCCGGCGGGGATTTCAGGTTTCTTAGCGATTGATTCCGGTCCCGGCAGTCGCTATCCGGGCATCTGGCATAGGCTACCCTTGAGGATGCGATGAAGACTGCTCTGATCACCGGAATTACCGGCCAAGACGGTGCTTATCTGGCCCAGCTTCTTCTTTCGAAGGGTTACGCCGTCCACGGCCTCGTCCGGCGCAGTGCATCCGCCGACGTGATCAACGTGCGCCTGATCTGGCTCGGCATCGCCGACAAGGTGACCCTCCACGACGGCAATCTGACCGATGTGACGAGCATCGTGCGCATCCTGCAGGAGGTGAAGCCGGACGAGATCTACAATCTCGGCGCCCAGTCCTTCGTCAAATCCTCCTGGCAGCAGCCCCTGCTCACCGGCTCGGTGACGGCGCTCGGCGCCCACAACGTGCTCGAGGCCATGCGCATGGTGCGGCCCGAGGCGCGCTTCTACCAGGCCTCGACCTCGGAGATGTTCGGCCTCATCCAGGAGGCCCGGCAGAGCGAGAGCACGCCCTTCTATCCGCGCTCGCCCTATGGCGTCGCCAAGCTCTACGCCCACTGGATGACCGTGAACTACCGCGAGAGCTTCGGCTTCCACGCCTCCAGCGGCATCCTGTTCAACCATGAATCGCCGCTGCGCGGCATCGAGTTCGTGACGCGCAAGATCACCGACGGCGTCGCCCGCATCAAGCTCGGCAAGGAGAAGACCCTGGCGCTGGGCAATCTCGACGCCATGCGCGACTGGGGCCACGCGCGCGATTACGTCGAGGCCATGTGGCTCATGCTGCAGCAGGACAAGCCGGAGGATTTCGTCATCGCCACGGGCGTGACCACCTCGGTACGCGACTTCTGCCGCCTCGCCTTCGCGCATGTGGGCCTGAACTACGAGGATCACGTCACCGTCGATCCCCGCTTCTTCCGCCCGGCCGAGGTGGAAGTGCTGCTCGGCAACCCGGACAAGGCGAAGGCCAAGCTCGGCTGGGCGGCGACGACGACGCTGCAGCAGCTGGTTGCCGAAATGGTCGATGCCGATATGGTACGCCTGAAGCGCGGCGAGCATCTTTGACGGATCGGCGGCAGTGAGCATGAGGGTTCTGGTAACGGGGAGCGGCGGCTTCGTCGCGCCCTACGTGGTCGCCGCCCTGGGTGCTCAGGCGCCGGGCGGGGTCGCGCTGACCCTCACCGGCCAGAACGCCGGCGAGACCGCCTTCGGGCCGATCGCGGCGCTCGACATCACCGATCCCGCCGCGACCGACGCGATGATCGCCGCGGTCCGGCCGACGCACGTGGTGCACCTCGCCGGCATCAGCGCCCTGCCCCAGGCCGCCGCCGATCCCAACATGGCCTGGACGGTCAACGTCCTCGGCACCCTGAACCTCGCGCGCGCGGTGATGCGCCACGTCCCCGCGGCGAGCTTCCTCTTCGCCGGCTCCAGCCAGGCCTACGGGGGCGTGCCCGCGCACGGCGGCCCCCTGCGCGAGACCGATCCGCTGCTGCCCACCAGCGAGTACGGGGCGACCAAGGCGGCCGCCGATCTCGGCCTCGGAGTCCTCGCCCTGCAGGGCCTGCGCGCCATCCGCTTCCGCCTGTTCAACCATACCGGCCCGCGCCAGACCGAGACCTTCGCCGTGCCGTCCTTCGCCAGCCAGATCGTCAGGATCGAGCGCGGCGAGCAGCCCCCGGTCATCAAGGTCGGCAACCTCGACGCCGAGCGCGACATCCTCGACGTGCGCGACGTCGCCGAGGCCTATGTGGCCGCGCTACTGCGCGCCGAGGCCATTCCCGCCGACACCGTGCTCAACATCTGCTCCGGCCGCGGCACGCGCATGCGCGCGCTGCTAGACGGGCTGGTCGCGCGTGCGCGCGTGCCCGTCACGGTGGAGGTCGATCCCGCGCGCTGGCGCGCCAACGACATCCCCGTGCTCGTGGGCGATCCCGCGCGTGCGCGTGAGGTCCTCGGCTGGCAACCCCGGCGGGACATTTTCGACACGCTGTCCGACATGCTGGCGGCAACCCGGGGCATCTGACGGCAGCTTGGCTGTGATATCCTTGGGCCGGCAAATGCCGCTGCCTGCGCACGATGTACCTGAAAGACGAGCTTGCTATCGTTAAAGCTCACCAATGACATTCCACCGCGGACATGGGAAACACGACGTGAGCAGCCCGTTCTTCTACTACAACTCAACCTTTGACGCCCAGGAGACGATGCGGCGGCATGCGGCAACGGGACTCCAGCCGACGCCAGGCTACCTCACCAATTACCTCGGGGTCCGGATCGACCCCAAGTTTTTCCCGACACTTCTGGCCGGAAGGGCCGGCGAAGTCGAAGCCATCCCAATCCCCGCGAACTGGCATGCCGACATCGCCGAATGGGCCGCGGCCCTCCGCGCGGTGGAACTCGCCAGAGAGCGCTTCACCATCATCGAGCTCGGCTGCGGCTGGGGATGCTGGCTCAACAACACGGGCGTCGCCGCGCGGCGGCTCGGCCTCACGCCGACGCTGATCGGCGTGGAGGGGGATGAGGGGCACATAGGCTTCGCGCGCGAAGCCTGTGCCGTCAACGGGTTCCCGTCCGAGAGCGTGGAACTGCACCACGGCATCGCCGCGGCCACGAGGGGCCAGGCGCTGTTCCCGCGTCAGGACCATGCCGGTGTTCAATGGGGGCTCGAGCCGATCTTCAACGCCAGCGATCGCGACATCGCGAAGGCGCTGAAGCGGGGTACGCACGACCAGCTTCCCATGATCGCGCTGGAAGACCTCGCCAAGCCGCACGGCAGGATCGACCTGCTGCACATCGACATTCAGGGCGGTGAGGCCGATCTCATCGAGAGCTGCCTGCCGACGCTGGCCGAACGAGTCGCCTACATCCTCGTCGGCACGCATTCCCGGCAGATCGAGGGACGCATCTTCCAGACCTTGCTGGCCGCGGGCTGGCTCCTCGAGATCGAGCGCCCCGCCATCCTTCATCTCGGACCGGCTCCGCTCGTGGTCGTCGACGGGGTGCAGGGCTGGCGGAACCCGAAGCTGCTGCCCTGACGCAGCCGAAACTGCTGCCCTGACGCGATCGCGCGGCGCGCTTTCAGCGCTCCGCCGCGAGGTCCTCGAGCACAGTTCCCCAGGACAACAGTCCGTGGGCTTCGACCAGTTGCGCCCGGCACGCCGCCGCGACCGCGTCGGGAGGGGGCAGCGGGGTCAACAGCGCCCGCGCAAGAGCGCCCGGCGAGAGATCGTCGACGACCCGGCCCGCAGCGCCCTCGCCCACCTGCTCGGGCAGGGCTCCCTTGGGCGTGACGACCGTCAGACGCCCCGCTGTCAACGCCTCGCAGACGATCCCCGACTGCGTCGCATCGGTATAGGGACAGAGGAGCGCATCGTGGGCCGCAAGCGCTGCCCGGCGGGCGCTCGTATCGGTCCAGCGCAGATCGATCGTTACCCGGGGATCGTCGGAAAACGTCGCGCGAACCTGCTCTGCCGCTGGTCCGTCGCCGATGATCGTGAGCCTGACAGGCGCGTCGGCCGGCAGTTGGCGTAGCGCCCCGGCGATCCGATCGAAACCCTTGTAGTCGACCAGGCGGCCGAGGCTGAGAAATCGTGTCGTCCCATCGGGCTTGCGGGCGGGAAGCGGCGCAAACTCGCTGAGATAATGGCCTTCCAGTGGTTGCGCGCTGACGATGGGAGCCAGCCGCTTCCGGCGCGCGAGGGTCTCGGCCATGGCATGCGACATGGCGATCACCCGATGAGACCTCGCCAGCACGCGATTCTGCATCAGCCGCTGTGCGGTACCCCAGCGGTCGCCTTGATGGGGAACCGGATCATGGACCACGTAAGCCAGCCGCGCCTTCCCCTTGGCGACGAGATCAACGGCCGATCCGAGGCCAGCGAACATCATGGGCGCCACGACGATGTCCGGCCGTCGCCGTTCGAGGGCTTCCGCGAAAGACCCTCTCCAGCGCGGAATGGCGCGCATCGCATCGACCAGGCCGGCATTGTCACCTCCCACGGACTGGACGACGTCCATGTCGCTGACCCAGGGCGCGATCTCGTCAATCAGATCATTGCCGGACGACAGGCTCGCATACAGGTCGAACTGGGGGTGGGCCTCGCGCAGGTGCCGCGCCAGCAGCTTCGTGAACAGCGCGCCGCCGCCGCGACGGCCCCAGTACCATAGAAGGACGCGGATGCTCATGAGGACCGGCTCTCGATCCACCGCGGCGCATGCAGCCCCTCGAGGAAGCCTGGAACGCCGAATGCATCGACGAGGCGGGCCTTCCCGCGCGACGCCTTGTCTGCTGCATCCTGCGGGCTGGCAAGGATGATCATGACCTGGCGGACCGCATCGTCCACATCGGGCACACGCCACGTCGAAGGGCCGGCAAGATCGAAGACGGGCGCGGAGGTGCCCATCCGGGAGGCGACGGGCCAGCCCGTATCGGCGTCACAGAAATCAGCCGTCGCGCCGACATCCGTCGCGACCACCGGAATGCCGCGCGCCATGGCCTCCGCGACGGTCAGGCCGAACCCTTCCGCGTGATGCAGGGACATGTAGATGTCGATGCGGCGCCACCATCGTTCCATCTCTTCCACGGTGAGTTCGTTGTGGACGATGTCGATGAGAACCCCCTCCGCACGTGCAAGTTCGGCAACCGAAAGAAAATCTTCGGGCAGCCGTCCTCCGCGCAGCAAGAGAGACAGCCGGACGGGACGCCCTGCCGCCACCAGTCTACGAGCGCAGGTTAACGTAGCGTAAACATTCTTTCGTGCAAACGCGGCCAACGTATCGGCAGCAAAGCCGAGCGTGGGGAGATCGGTCCGGCTCTGCGCCGGACGAGCCATCGCGGTATCTGCGGGCAGGTTGAGAGCCACGGGATAGGGCCAGAGGGCCACGGGCTGGCCCAGCGCCGACGCGAGCACCTCGGCGGCGAAGCGTGTGGGAGCGCGAACCTCGTCGAAACGCGTCGCATGATCTCGCCACGAGGGCGGGACATCGGGATATTCCCAGACCCACGACCCGATCCGCCGGCGCCCCTGGAGCCGGGATCGACCGATCCGCGACAGCGCGAACGAGGAGACGGGCGGATTCGTCACGAGAATGAGCGTTCCTCGGCCACCCCCCTCATCGGCCGGGGCTTCGGGGACCGGCACGACGCGCGACTGCCGGAATGCCTCGGTGAGATCGATGATCCTCACCTCCTGCCCGGCCGCCATCAGCCCGCGCGCGGTCAGCCGCGCCGCCTCGCCCAGTCCCGTCGGCGCACCGAACGCGCCCGCGACCACGAAGGGCGGCTCCGCCTGAAGCGGGGACGCGCCGAGCCGCGGGGCGAGGACGAGCGACAACCGGTCGAACGCCGCGCGACGCAGGCGATGTGGCACAACTCTCCACAACGCGTGTCGGAAATCCCCCATCACAGCCCGCTCAACCTGTAGCACCCTCTCCCGGTCATCAAAAAGCCAGCGAGAGGATCGAAGTCCACATACCGCGCCACAGGGCGCGCGCGTTCGCGCGGGCTGAGGCCATATAGCACGCGCGGAGCGGCAGGAGGATCGGGGGAGGCAATCGAAATTCTTGACTTGGCGCAGAGGTTGCACGCATGAGAGAGCATGGCGGGAACGTCGAGGCGACGTAAAGGTTCCTGGGTAACTCGGGGCCATACCGTTGAAGCAAAGCGACTAAGATGACCAGAACGGTAGCAATTCACCATCGCGCGAAGGTTGCATAGCTGTGTTGGGCAGCCTGTGGAAGTACCGTTACTTCGTTATCGGGTCGATCAAAGCCGATTTCCGCGCGCGCTTTGCCCGGTCTAGATTGGGCTTTTTCTGGATCATTCTTCATCCCATCATTCAGTCACTGATTTTCGCGGTGGTGCTGGCCGAGGTTCTGGGGGCGCGCCTGCCTCAGGTCGAAGGCAAGGCGGCCTACCCGATCTACCTTCTGTCCGGCATGGCCGCCTGGGGCCTGTTCTCGGAAATCCTGAATCGCAACGTCACCATTTTCATCGAACAGGCAGCGGCGCTCAAGAAAATCGCTTTTCCGCGGCTCTGCCTCCCCTTCATCGTGTGGGGGACGGCTCTGGTGAACCATCTGGTCCTCCTCGCCGCGATCGTCCTCATCCTGCTGTTCATCGGTCACGTGCCGGGCCTGGCCACCCTGGCGATCCTGCCGGGCATCCTGATCATCTCGATGCTGGCCTTCGGGCTCGGCGTCTTTCTCGGCGTCCTGAACGTCTTCGCCCGGGACATCGGGCAGGTGATGACCGTGGTTCTCCAGTTCTGGTTCTGGATGACGCCCATCGTCTACAGCAAGAACGTCGTCCCCGAGAAATTCCGCGTCATCCTCGAGCTCAATCCGATGACGTCGCTGGTCGGCATCTATCAGGATGCGCTTCTCCTGAACGCATGGCCGTCGCCGGCCTCCCTCTGGCCGCCCGTCGCGCTGGCCTGTGTGGCCGTGACCCTCTCGTTCGTGATCTTCCGGCGCGCGAGCCCCGATCTCGTCGACGCCCTCTAGACGAGCGTTATCCCATGAGCACTTCGAGACGTTCCATCGACCAGACGGCTGTCGCGGTCCCGCCACGGGAGCCGCGCGGCCCGCGCAGCCTGCGCCTGGCCGCGCCCGATGGTCCGGGAGTGCGCCTATGAGCCCCCCGGTCCTCAGCCTGCAGGGCGTCGGCAAGTGCTACACGTCCTTCGCCACCAACATCGAGCGTTTCGCAACCTGGTTCGGGGTCAAGAGCACGCCCCGCGAAACCTTCTGGGCGGCGCGCGACATCAGTTTCGACGTCGCTGCAGGCCAGGCCGTCGCCCTGGTGGGGGAAAACGGCGCCGGCAAGAGCACGCTGCTCAAGATGATCACGGGCACCGTACGCCCCACGACCGGGAGCATCGCGGTCGCGGGCCAGATCAACGCCATCCTCGAGCTCAGCATCGGGTTCAACGGTGAACTGACGGGCCGCCAGAACATTTACCAGGGCGGCGGCCTGATGGGCATGTCGGGCGAAGAGCTGACCGGGTTGATGCCCCATATCGAGGCCTTCGCGGAGATCGGCGACTTCTTCGACCGCCCCTTCCGGACCTATTCGAGCGGCATGCAGGCGCGCCTCGCCTTCGCCCTTGCCACCGCGCGGCGCCCCGACCTGCTGATCATCGACGAGATTCTGGCTGTCGGCGACAGCTACTTCCAGCACAAGAGCTTCGACCGCATCCGGCAGTTCAAGGACGAGGGCAGCGCCATCATCCTGGTGACCCACGCGCTGGAATCGGTGCGCGCGCTTTGCGACCGCGTCTTGCTCCTCAGCAAGGGCACGGTCGTCAAGGACGGGCCGCCCGACGAGGTGGTCGACTATTACAATGCGCTGATGGCCGCCAAGGAGAACGCGCTGCTCTCGGTCGAGCAGCGGCGGGTCAAGGGCGGCTGGCTCCATACGCGCTCGGGAAGCTATGCGGCCGTCGTCAGCCACGTCGATCTCGTCGACGACGGAACCCGGGCGCCGGTCTCCACGGCGACCGTCGGCCAGAAGCTGGTCCTGACGCTGACGGTCGACGCGGCGGAGGACATCGAGACGCTGGTCGTCGGTGTCATGATGCGTGAACGGACCGGCCATATCGTCTGGGGCACCAACACGTGGCACAGCAGGCAGACCATGAAGGCGAAGGCGGGCGACAGGGTCATCTGCGAGATCGCCTTCGCCTGTGACCTGGGGCCAGGATCCTACAGCGTCTCCACGGCCCTGACCTCGTCGGAGACCCACCTGAGCGACAATTACGAGTGGCAGGACAACATGCTCGTCTTCGACGTCGTGAACGTCGACCGGCCGTTCTTCATCGGTTCGACCGCGCTCGAGGCCAGCATCACCCTGACGAACGGGCGGACCGATGGACCCGCTTGAACGGACGTTGATGACGATCGGCTGCCGGGACTGCGACGCCCTGCCGAAGGCGCCGGATGCCGGTCGCATCGTCGCGACACCCGACGGCCCGGTGCAGATCATGCACAACGGGGTGAAGGTGGTCGCCGGCGGCTATCACGGGGACTGGATGGCCCACATCATCCGGGCGCTGCGCGGCCACCACGAGCCGCAGGAGGAACTGGTCTTCCACCACCTCCTCCGTTACGCCCGCCACAACACGCTGATGGTCGAGCTCGGCGCCTTCTGGTCCTACTACAGCCTCTGGTATCTCGATGAGGTGCCGGGGTCCGAGGCCGTCTGCATCGAGCCGGATCCCCACAACCTCGCCGTCGGCCGCCGCAACATGGAGCTGAATGGCCAGAACGCACGCATGACGTTTCACCAGGCCGCGATCGGCGCCCCTGCGGCCGACGCCGTGGAGATGGTCTGCGAAAGCGACAACGCGACGGTCGTGGTGCCCCGCCTGGACATGGCCGGCGTCCTCGCACGGGTGGGCGGACGGGCCATCGAAGTCCTGCATATCGATGCACAGGGCGCCGAACTGGGATTCCTCCAGTCCATGCCGGCGGCGGTCGCCGCGGGGCTGGTCCGGTTCCTGGTGGTCTCCACCCACCACGCATCGATTTCCGGCTCGAAAACCACCCACGAGGACTGCCTCGACGCGGTGCGTTCCATGAACGGAACGATTTTTGCAGCGCACAGCATCCAAGAATCGTTTAGTGGCGATGGTCTGATCGTTGCTGGCTTTTTCCGTCAGGACACGCGGATCGTCATGCCGCCCCTCTCCCGCAACAGACCTGAATCCTCCCTCTTCCCCGAGAGCTGATGTTCGTCTCCTACGCACAAAACTTCGAGGACGTGATTCTCTGGCGTGCCCTGAAGCATGTCGAGGGCGGGTTCTACATCGACGTCGGGGCGCAGGACCCGGTCGTCGATTCCGTCAGCAAGGCCTTCTACGAGCGCGGCTGGCGCGGAATCCACGCCGAGCCGTCGGCTGCCTATGCGGCCAAGCTGCGTGCGGACAGGCCGGACGAGGTGGTGGTGGAAGCCGCCATCGGGTCCGGCGACGGCGCCCTGCCCTTTTTCGAGTTCCCCGAGACGGGCCTGAGCACCGGCGATCCGGCAGTCGCCCGGATGCACGAGGAGCGGGGTCTTGCCGTCGTCGAGACCGCCGTCCCGCGCAAGCCGCTGTCGGCCCTGTTCGACGAGGCCGGCGAGCGTCCCATCCATTGGCTGAAGATCGACGTCGAGGGCATGGAAAAGGACGTCGTCGAGTCCTGGTCGCCCTCCTCAGCGCGCCCCTGGCTCGTCGTCATGGAGAGCACGCTGCCCAACTCGTCGGAGGCAGCCTTCGCCGACTGGGAGCCGTCCCTGGTCGCCCTTGGCTACCAATTTGCCTATTTTGACGGCCTCAACCGATTTTATGTGCACGAGGACCACCTGGATCTGTTGGCGGTGTTCGGCCCGGGCCCCAACGTGTTCGACGACTTCGTCCTGTACGGCAATTCCAGTTTCACCGCCCTTCTCAACCAGCGCATCCTCGATCACCACAACGCTGCCCTTCACGTCCAGTCGGAACTGGGGATCAGGACCTCCGAACGCGACCTCGCCGGCCAGCGGGCTGCCACCCTGAGCGCCGCCCTCGCCGACCGCGATGCATCGCTGGGGCGGCTCGAGATCGAGGTCGCTTCGCGCACGGCGGCGCAGGAGCAGGTCGAGAGCCAACTCGCGGAACTTAGGAATGCTGTGGCCGAGCGCGAGAGCACGATCGGGCAGCTGAAGATCGAGGAAGCGTCGCGGACGGCCGCATTGGCCGAGGCGGAGGCCCGCCTGGCCGCTCTCCAGAGCGAATTCGCCGACGCCAGCGCACGGCTCAAGCACGCGGAGGACGAACGAATCAGCCTGTCGGCGGCGTTCGCCCGCGCCCAGGAGAACGTCGGTGAACTGACCTCACAGCTGTCCGTCAAGGAAGCCGAGGTCAGTCAGCTCAAGATCGAGGAGGCGTCCAGGCGGGCAGCCCTGGCGGAAGCCGAGGGCCGGCTCGCCGAGAGGACGGGCGAATTGGGAGAGGCGCAGAAGCTCAACAAGGCGCTGGAGACGGAAAAGGCGTCCACCGCATCGCGCCTGACCGCGGCCCGAAAGAATGCGGAACGACTGACGCTCGAGGTCCAGAAGAAGACCGCGCGCCTCAAGGCCACCGAGTCCGCTCTGGAAAACAAGGCCACACTCGTCGGGCAGGTCCTGAGGCAGATCGACGTGGTCGGATCCGCCAATGCGGAGCTGACCACTGCGGTCGACAGTCTGCAGGCCCGACTGAACGCCAGCGAGCGAAGACGCCACGACGAACTCGCCGCAGCCAACGCCCAGATTCGCGCCCTTTCTGCCGTCGTCGAACGCGTGAGCGGTGACCTCTCCGCGGTCCATGCCAGCACGTCCTGGCGTGTCACCAAGCCCCTTCGCGGCGTCGGACACGCCGCCAAAGCCGTCACCGCTCCCAAGGAATCCCTTCGTCGCGCCGCCGAGCACGGCCTCGTCTGGCTCAACGGCCGTCCGAAGGTGCGTCATTGGGCCGTGTCGCTGTTGCGTGTCGTTCCGCCTCTGGACCGACGACTGCGTCAGTTCGCGACGGTCCGCGGTTATGGCGCGGCGCTGCCGCAGCCGCCGGCGCAACCGGTATGGGCGCTCGACTGCGCGCCCGAGAGCCTCTCGGAATGGCAGCGCCTCGTCTCCGGAGCATCCAGGACTCTCAAGGGTAAGCGGCGGGCATGAAAGTCTGGATCGACGGCCAGTGTCTGCAGACGGCCAGCCGACTGAGAGGAATCGGCCGCTACGTGCAGGAATTCTTGAGGGCGCTCGCTAGCGAGGACCTGAACCTCTCGATTTCGTTCAACGCCGCCATGAGCGACGAGGCCATCGCGGCGCGCGACTTCGTGGCGCAGTGGATCGACCCCAGACAGATCCATGTCTGGAACGGCGTCGCCGAAGGCGGCGAAGGCGTGGTCGGCTACAGCGAGCGGCGCCGCCTGAGCGAGGTGGCTCTCGCCCACCACGTGGCGTGCCTCAATCCCGACATAGCGATTTCAGCGAGTCCCTTTGAAGGGGTCGGCGACCTCGCCGTTCCCCTCACTCCCCGCTCGGTTCCGGGGGTCCCGATCGCTTCAATTTTCTATGACGCCATTCCTCATCGGTTTGTAGATCGCTACCTCAGCAACCCCAAATTTAAGTCTCACTATTATCGCAGACTTGGCTTCTACGGATCTTTCGACCTAAACCTATGTATTTCGGATTTCTCGCGGAACGAAGCGATTGACATATCAAAGAACACGAATGCGATCAGCATATTTGCTGGTATTTCTCCAGATTTCCTTGGATTACTGAATCAGGAACTTGTGGCCGTCGCGGGCATGCCGGCAAAAGGCTTCGCTCTCTATGTAGGCGCACTGGATTGGCGCAAGAACGTCAAGATCATCCCTGACGCCTTCGCTAACTTGCCCTTCAACCTGCGCAACAGTCTCAAGTTTGTGCTGGCGGGCGATCAACACCCCGGTCTATTGGAGGACATCCGCGCCCATTGGCTTGGCCTCGGCCTGCCTGAGAGCAATTTCGTAAGCCTCGGCCACGTGTCCGACAGCGACCTAGTCGCCCTCTACAAGGCGGCAGCCGTCGTGATCCAGCCGTCCCTCATGGAGGGGTTCGGGCTGACGGCTCTCGAAGCGATGGTGTGCGGGACGCCAGTCATCGGGTCGAATGCTGGCGCGCTCCCTGAAGTGGTGGGAAATCCGGACCTCCTTTTCGATCCGCGTAGCCCTGATCAATTGGCCGTGCGGATCGAGCGAATTTTCACAGACCGTGAGTTTACCGCGCGCGCGGTCACGACCAGCCGTGAGCGGGCAATAGATCTGACATGGTCGAGATCGGCAGGGATCGCGTCCGCAGCTTTGACGGAAACTGTGGGTACACGGCGGAGCCGTAAGGTGTGCCCGCCACTCGCTAAGATTCGCTCCAATACACTTGCAGCGCTAGGCCCCATCGACCTTCCCGCCGACCTGATCGCTGACATCTTCGCGCGCGCCGAGCCCCAGGAACCATTGGGCAATCGCCTTATGATCGATGCAACGTCGACGGTCCGCGTCGATCACGGAACGGGCATCCAGCGCGTCACAAAACAGATCGTCCGGAATCTGGTAGGCCGCGAGGATCAGGATAACATTGTCGTTTACTCGGATTCACCGGAGGGATTTTACCGAGTTGGCTTTGATGGACGCGCTCCTGCGCAAGCGGTCGATCGACTTCCGGAGAAGAAGGCTCGGTTCTTGTGGGGCGACACCGTCCTTATGCTAGACAGTTCATGGGAGTTTCATCACTCACATCTGCCCATGCTTCTGACGGCACGCATGCGGGGTGCGGAGGTCGTCTCTTGCCTCTACGACACCGTGCCACTTCGTTACGAGGCGATGTGCCACCCCGGGATTCCTCTGATTTTCGCCGACTGGTTTAGGTCTGCGCTGACGTATTCAACCGGATTCGTATGTATATCACGGGCCGTCGCAGATGAGCTTCACGCCCTCCTGCGAGGGATCGGCTTTCCCCGTCCGATGAAGATCGGCTATTGGCACCTCGGTGCCGACTTCTCGACGGAACCAGCTGCCTTCGAGCCAGACCTGAGCTCGGGTCGACCGACATGTCTGATGGTCGGCACAGTCGAGCCGCGGAAGGGCCATAGCTTGGCGCTGGACGCGTTTGAGGATCTCTGGCGCGCCAATGTCGACGTCGAGTTAGTCATTGTCGGGCGTCCCGGCTGGGGTGTCGAACATCTGGTGCAGAGGTTACGCAGCCATCCGGAGGCGGGACGGCGGCTGCGTTGGTACGACAAGGCGAGCGATCGAGACCTCCAGCGCCTTTACGCCCAAAGCGACGTACTGATCGCGGCCTCCTACGCTGAGGGGTTCGGCCTTCCCCTCGTCGAGGCCCGCCATTTCGGTAAACCCGTCATCGCTTCCGACATCCCCGTCTTCCGCGAGGTGACGGACGGCGCTCAATCGGCCCGGTTCTTCGATGTGGGTTCCGCTACTGCGCTGGCTGCGGCCGTGGAAACATTCCTTGATGACAAAGAGAAGGGGCGCCTCTCCGCCATAGTGGATCGACCTTGGATCGACTGGCGGAAGAGCGCAGACGAGATCCGTCAGGTCGTCGTCGGCGGGAACTGGTACAAGCTTTATGAGCCTCCGGTGCGCAAGCCCTATGTCTCGATCTTCGATCACGGCCGGACGACCGTTGCCGGCCCCCTGGGCGAGAACGATCGCGCCCACCGTATGGAGCTCGTCGAGGGGCCGATCTCAAGCGAGGGCGGAACGCGCCGGCGCTACATCCTGCGGCTGACGAACCTGTCGAAGAGCGTCTGGTCCAGCGCAAATGATTCGTCCGGAGCGCTCGGCGTCGCCATCAGTTACCACGTGCTCGGGGCCGACGGCGGGGTCATCGCCTACGACAATCCGCGCTCGCGCTTTCCCTTCGTCCTGACGCCGGGCGACAGCCACTACATTTCCATCGAAGTGCCGGCGGAGTGGCGCGAGAAGGGTGCGGCCTTCATCGACGTGGAGCTCGTCCAGGAGGGCGTCGCCTGGTGGGGCAACGCCTTGCGCCTGCCTCTCTGAGACTGCTCGCCGGCAATGCCGGAGCAGGCCTCGCCCTCCGGTCGACGGCCCGCCTCGCCGTATCGCAGTTCAGCGGGCCGTCCCGGCGTCCCGGAAGGTGATGCTGCGGTTCAGAAGGAACTGGATGGCGACGACAACCGGCAGGGTGAGCAGCTTGGCGATGGTGGCATCGACCGAGAGCTGCGCCACGAGCACCCACAGCATGACCGCGGAGGCCGTGAAGCCGACGGCCGCGACCATCACGAACAGGGCGAAGCGCTGCGCCGTACGGTTGGTCGTGCCGAAGGTGATGACGCGGTTGAGGAAGAAGCTGACGACCGTCCCGCAACCATAGCCGAGAACGTTGGCGTACTGGTACCAGAGGCCGAAATGCAGGCTGGCATAGTACACGAGGTAATCGGTGGAGACGCCGATGCCGCCGCAGATGCAATAGAGGAGGAACTGCATCACGCCTTCCCGGTCCCGGAGGTCGCCGGGGGAAAGCCGACGGATTCCGCGATGACATATTGCGGTCTGGAATTGATCGTCAGCAGGACCCGGCCGAGATACTCGCCGAGCATGCCGAGCGCCAGCAGCTGGAAACCGCCGATGATCAGCAGGGTCACGATGAGGGAGGACCAGCCGATCGGCATGACGTCGATGGTCAACTTCTGAATGATCAGCAGGATCGCCATGACGAAGCCGAGGCAGGAGATGGCGACACCCATGAGCGAGGTGAGCCGCAGCGGCACGAGGGAGAAGCCCGTGGCCATCTTGAGCCACAGCGAAATGGATTTCTTCAGGCCGTAGCGGCTGACACCGGCATGGCGCTCGTAGTGATCGACGTCGACGGTGCCGATATTGCGCGTCACCGACAGGATGAGCCCATCCACATACACGTAGGGACCCGAATAGGTCAGGATGTCCGCACAGATGTCCGCCTTCATGGCGCGGAAGGGCGACAGGTAGAGGCTCGACGGCTTGTTCATCAGATAGCCGGCGACCAGATTGTTGAATTTGCTGCCGAAAACCTTCCACGCCGCATGATTGCGGTTCTTGAAACGCGCGAAGACGACGTCGTGCCCCGCGGCGATCCCGGCGAGCAGTTTGGGAATGTCGGCGGGGGCGTGTTGCAGGTCGTCGTCCATGGTGACGATGATACGCCCGCGCGCCCGTGCGAACCCGGCCATGAGGGCATTGTGCTGGCCCGCGTTCATGCGCAGCAGCACGCCCTTGACCTTCGGGCGCTTTGCCGCCTCGCTGCGGATCACGCTCCAGGTGCCGTCCGGCGAATGGTCGCAGACGACGATGATCTCGTAGCTGCCGTTCACCTCCGGGTCTTCGGTCAGCACCGTCTCCAGCCGGTTGAACAGCTCGGCGATGATCTGCTCGCTGCCATAGGCCGGAATGACGACGGAGAGCTTGGGAGCGGCCTCAGCGTCCATAATATTTTCCTATGACGGTCTCGATATATCGGTCGTCGAATGCAATGCCGAGGCCAGCGGCGCAGCGCGCCGCCCATGCGGCCTCGATGGCGTAGGCCCCGCCCGCGTCGACGGTGGAGAACCGCGCTGTTCGGCCCAGCACCTTCTCGAAGGCCGCCACGATCTCGGAGACGGACACGGAGAACGGACAGGCGACGTTCTCCGTCATGCAGTCCGCATCCGGCGCCATGGCCATGGCGATGGCCGCCACGTGGTCGACGTCGATCAGATTGCGCCGCGCCCGCGTCCAGACCTCGAAAGGCGTATCCGAGGCGATGCGGGAATGAAGGAAATTGGTCAGCAGAACCGGGTTGTCGGAGCGACCCACCACCTGCGGAAGCCGGAAGATCGTGAAGGACTGCGCCGTGCGCACGAGCTCTTCCATGCGCAGCTTGTGCCGGACATAGGCCGTGCCGGCCATCTCGGGATCGAGGACGCTGCAGCTGCCGAAGTAGAACAGCCGGCGCCCGGTCGCGATGCTGTCGCGCAGCAGGCCTTCCTCGCGGGCGAAGGCCTCGTCCCGCGTCTCGCGCGAGTCCGAGACGCCGGACGCGAAGACGACAGTGTCCTCCAGCGCCGCCTCATAGGGACGGAAGGCGGTGGCGACGAGGCCGCGTCCGACGATCACCGGGCAGCCTCTCTCATGGCCGCGCCGGGCTGGCCTGCCGGACGAGATCGCCGAGATAGGCCCCATAGCTGTTCTTGCTGAGGTCGCGCGCCCGCGCGGCGAGCGCATCGAGACTCATCCAGCCGTTGCGGAAGGCGATCTCCTCGAGGCAGGCGATCTTGTAGCCCTGGCGCTTCTCGATGATCTCGACGAAATGCGCCGCCTCGAGCAGGCTCTCGAACGTGCCCGTGTCCAGCCATGCAAACCCGCGGCCCAGGACCTGCACCTTGAGCGCGCCGCGCTCCATATAGGCCTGGTTGACGCTGGTGATCTCCAGCTCACCCCGGGGCGAGGGTTTCACCGCCTTGGCGATCTCCACCACGTCGTTGTCGTAGAAATAGAGGCCCGTGACGGCATAGTTGCTCTTCGGCCGCGCCGGTTTCTCCTCGATGGAGACCGCCTGCATGGCGGCATCGAACTCCACCACGCCGAACCGCTCGGGATCCTTGACCGGATAGCCGAACACGGTGGCGCCGGCCGAACGCGCGGCGGCTTCCTGCAGGATCGGGCTGAAGCCCTGGCCGTAGAAAATGTTGTCCCCGAGGGCGAGGCAGACCCCGTCCTGCCCGATGAAGCGCTCGCCGATGATGAAGGCCTGGGCGAGACCGTCGGGGCTCGGCTGGACGGCATAGGACAGGTTGACCCCGAACTGGCTGCCGTCCTTCAAAAGGCGCTGGAAAGCCGGCTGGTCCTCCGGCGTCGTGATGATCAGGATGTCGCGCACGCCCGCCAGCATCAGCACCGAGATCGGGTAGTAGATCATCGGCTTGTCGTAGACCGGGAGCAGCTGCTTGGAGATGCCCTCGGTGATGGGGTAGAGGCGCGTCCCCGCGCCCCCGGCCAGAACGATGCCCTTACGCGCCATGGACGAGGCTCCTGTCGTAATGCCGGTCGATCCAGGTCCGGTAGGCGCCGCTCGTCACCTCCTCGACCCATGCGGGATTGTCGAGAAACCACCGCACCGTCTTGGCGATACCGGTTTCGAAGGTCTCGGCGGGCATCCACCCCAGCTCCTGCTGGATCTTCGTGGCGTCGATGGCATAGCGGCGATCGTGGCCGGGGCGGTCCTTCACGAAGGTGATCTGCTCGCCGTAGGACCGTCCATCGGAGCGCGGCCGGACCTCGTCGAGGATGGCGCAGAGCGTCCGCACGACGTCGAGGTTCGCCCTCTCGTTCCAGCCGCCGACATTGTAGGTCTCGCCGAGCCGGCCCGCCTCCAGCACCCTGCGGATGGCCGCGCAGTGATCCTTGACGTAGAGCCAGTCACGGATCTGCTGCCCGTCGCCGTAGATGGGCAGCGGCTTGCCGGACAGCGCATTGTGGATGCACAGCGGGATGAGCTTCTCGGGAAAGTGGTTCGGCCCGTAGTTGTTCGAGCAGTTCGTCGTCAGCACCGGCACGCCGTAGGTGTGGTGATAGGCCCTGACAAGATGATCCGATCCCGCCTTGCTGGCTGAATAGGGGCTGTTGGGCATGTACCGGTTCGTCTCGGCGAAGGCCGGCTCGGCGGGCTCCAGCGAACCATAGACCTCGTCGGTGGAGACGTGGAGGAAGCGGAAGGCCGCCTTCTCGTCCAGCGGGAGGTCTCCCCAATAGGCGCGCGCTGCCTCGAGCAGCCGGAAAGTGCCGACGACATTGGTCTCGATGAAGGCGGCAGGCCCCGCGATCGACCTGTCCACGTGCGACTCGGCCGCCAGGTTGAGGATCGCACGCGGGCGGTGGGCGGCGAACAGCGCCGCCATCTGCGGCTGGTCGCCGATATCCGCTTTCACGAAGATGTGGCGCGGGTCGCCCATCACGGCGGAGAGGCTACCGAGATTGCCGGCATAGGTCAGCTTGTCGACATTGACGACCGTCTCGTCGTGGAGCGCGAGCCAATCCAGAACGAAATTGCTCCCGATGAACCCAGCGCCTCCCGTCACTACGATTGTCATGAATTGGAAACCTCCACGAGGACAGCCCGTTGGGCCCCTCGATACATACATACTGTGCTTTGCGAAAGGTCCGATCGGCCCTTGGTCAATGCCCCGGCACCAGGGCAAGATTGCAGCCTTGCCGCGGGGTTCAACCGAAACTTCGACCTTCGCCGGCCGATCCTGCCGCCCGGACGATCATCGCGCCGGGGCGTGCCGACCGCACGGGCGCCACGGCCCGCGGCAAGTGTCGCATCACCCATGCCCTTCCCCTTTCGCCGCATGATCACGACGACTGCGCCGAGATGGGCCCTGCTTTCGTGACACTTCATGCGGACGCCGCATGCTGAACGCCTTCGAGCGGAGACAGGACCCGGTCGGCCTCCGCTACGACGACGAAGACATGATAGAGAATGCTCGTCGGTATCTTTCCCGGGACGGGTCGCCCCCCTGCGTCGACTTCGTCGATCCAGCCGGCGACGATCGGACGGCGCAGGTGGTGCTCGTCCATCGTCCGCAAGGCCCTGTGGGCTTTGGCTGCCGACCCGGGAACCCCTGCCTCCACTTCGCTGATCCAGGCCTTCGCATATTCGGTCGCCAGCCAGGACCTCCGCGATCCGCGGCGCACGCGGAACTGCCTGTCGCACTCGTTGACGAGGAGACCGGTGCGGGAATCCTCGGTACGGGATGCGCTGGCGAGGAGACGGCTCGGCAACGGCTCCCGGGCCTGTTGCGACAAGGTCTCGTGGCGGCGAAGGAGCCAGCACCACTCCGCGAGGTGACCCGGCTCCACCGTGTCCCCCATCGGGCCATCGACGGCGCGCCAGTCGTCACCGAAGAACTCGCCGATCGTATCCGTTTCGCTGTCTAAAAGGCGGTGCAGCATGAAAGCCTTCATGCGCGCCGCGCGCTCCAGCCCCTCGGCACGCCCGGCGGCCTCGAACAAGGCCAGCATGGCCTCGAACCAGTGCATCTGCGGATTCTGGCGCCTCGGAAGGCTCTGTGGCCAGCCTTCGGTAAGCGCACCGACATCGTCGGTCAGGCGGCCGTCGACGAAGCCCATGAGGTCGTCGATATCCGTGTCCAGCTTCGTCTCCCCCGTCGCCCGCCGAAGCCAACTGACAGCGAGGACGGCGAAGGCGTGATCATAGGAGTCGCGGGTCGCATTGGAGACCTGACCGTCGGGGGACAGCAGATGCACGAGGCCCTGCCCGAGGCCGTCCGGGGCGGCGACCTCCCGCAGGCGATGCCAGAGCCGGAACGCCAGTTCGTCGCCGTTCGGCAGCCAGCCCAGCACCGACGCGTGGGAAAACGCATAGATCTGACGCAGCTGGACCCGCACCCGCAGCAGCGCGTCGGGATCAGGGGATCCCCCGGCATCCATCTGTTCATACGCCAATCCGGTCCGGTCATTCAGGCCCGCGCTGGCCCAGAACGGCAGGGATTCCGTCTTCAGCCACCGAACGAGTGAGTCAGTGTGTCCGATCATGGGCGCTCATTTCGTCTCGATTGGCCTCGATACACCGAGAACATCTGCGGTTGCTTCGATCAGATCGTCTGGTTGTAGGCGCCGACTTCCGGGTTCTCGCGCAGCACGGCGTCGACGGCGCGGAACATCTCGTGCATGCGGGCCTCGGACGCCGGGCTCTCCACGACGACGACGAGTTCGGGCTTGTTGGAGGAGGCGCG
>NZ_JBQVQL010000068.1:0-26607 GCF_052440005.1 Phreatobacter sp. | reverse complement strand
GCGTTCGCCCGCCGGTCCCCGGTGCCGCCTCGACCGGCGGCAGCAAGACCGATTTCATCGCCGCCGCCCGCCGCGCGGCCCGCGCCGCCGCGGTCGATCCCGCCGTGCGGAGCGAAGCCGAGGAAAGCGCCAAGGCAGGCTTCTTCGCCCGCTTCCGCGGCGCTCCGAAGGTCCAGGACGAGGCCCAGCCCGCGGTCGCCGAACCGAAGAAGCCCCGCTGGCGCGGCAAGGCGGAACCCGCCGAGGCCGCTCCTGCTCTCGTTGCGGCCGAACCCGCCGTCCTCGCGCCGGGCATCGGGGGCGAGATTGAGACAGAGACCAAGCCGGTCGTCTCCGTGAACCGCAAGACGATCCTGATGGGCATCGCCGCGGCCCTGCTGGTGCTCGCCGCCGGCATCGCCACCCTGCCGAAGATCCGCAGCCTGATGGACGCCACCGGATCGCCGCGCACGGCGATCCCCGCCGCCTCCATCGATGCGCCGGCCGCAGCGCCGATCGCTGCGGCTCCGGCCGCCGCCCCGGCGTCGAATTTCTCGCCCGCCTCCACCAGTTCGACCCCGGTCGAGCTGACCCCGCCGTCAGCGACTCCTGCGGCGACCGACCCCGCCCCCGGGGTTCCCGAGGGCGACACCTCCGCGCCGGACACGACGGGCTCGGTCACCGGTGCCCGCACGCCGCCGCCCGGCACGACACTGTCGCCGTCCGGCTGGCAGCCGGTCGACACCCGCACCGGCCGCGCCGTCACGGTGCCGGCCGCGCTGAAGGCCGCCGCCGACGGCGGCGATCCGCTGGCAGCCTACGAAATGGGCACGCGCCACCTCGAGGGCCGCGGCGTCGCGGTCAGCGCGGCGGAAGCGGCGAAATGGTATCAGCGCGCTGCCGATGCCGGCGTAGTGCCGGCCCAGTACCGCCTCGGCAGCCTCTACGAGAAGGGCACCGGGGTGCTGCGCGACTTCGAACGCGCCCGCCGGCTCTACGAGCGCTCCGGCGAAGCGGGCAACGCCAAGGCGATGCACAACCTCGCCGTCATGTATGCCCAGGGCCAGGCGACCCCGCGCCCCGACTACAAGACGGCGGCCGTCTGGTTCCGCCGCGCCGCCGAGCACGGCGTCGCCGACAGCCAGTACAACCTCGGCATTCTCTATGCCCGCGGCCTCGGCGTCGACCAGAGCCTGGCCGAGAGCTACAAGTGGTTCGCGCTCGCCGCCGCGGGCGGTGACCAGGACGCCGGCAAGAAGCGGGACGAGGTAGCCGCCCGCCTCGACCCCCAGACGCTCGTCGCGGCCCGCCTCGCGGTCCAGACCTTCACGGCGAAGACCGAGCCCGAGGCCGCCGTGCGCATCGCCGCCCCTGCAGAATGGAGCGATCCGCCCGCTGCAGGCGCTCCGGCGCAGCCGGCGCGGCCTGCCCCGCGCCGCGCCCAGACGACCCGCTGACGCGAGGCGCCCTCGGGCGTCTCGGCAACGTGCAGGCCCGACCTGCGCGGGCGGCATTGACATTCATGCTGCACCGCACAATGTAACGCCTTCTAGGGATGTGAACGCCTCGGGACGACGATTCACGAGGAGATCACCATGGCACGAGCCTTCAACGCGCTCGGCACGATCCGCGAACTCACCGGCTCCGACGCCGCGCTGCATCGCGAACACCTTCTCCGGCTGGACCCGCAGGGCCGGCGCGAGCGCTTCAACGGCGTCGCCGACGATCGCTTCGTCACGGCCTATTCGGCCCGCTGCTTCGCCGGCCGGACCCGCGTCTTCGCCTGGGTCGACCTCGGCGGCGCCGTGCGCGGCAGCGCCGAGCTTCATCCGCCGACCGCCGGCGAACCGGCCGACATCGCCTTCTCGGTGGAGCCGGAATTCCGCAACCAGGGCATCGGCTCACGCCTGTTCGAGGCGGTGATGGCGGCCGCCCGTTATTCCCGCTTCCCCGAGCTGCGCATCACCTCCACGGCGGGCAATCGGGCCATGCGCGCCCTCGCGCGCAAGTTCGGTGCCCGCTTCACCGCCGAGGCCGGCGAGGTCACCGGCCTCATCCCCATGACCAGCGAGCCGGCGCTCGCCGAGCCCCGCCAGCATGCCTCCGGGACGACGCTCGTCGTCGCCGTCTGATTGCTACGGCCGACCATGACGAGAAAAGGCCCGACGGATGATGTCCGGCGGGCCTTCTCTTTGGGGGGAACGGCGTGGGAACGGTCAGGCTGCGCGGGACGCCGTGAAGGCCTGCGCCTCCGCCTGGATCGTGCGGACGCCCTCGGCCGCGACGTCGCGGGCACGGGCGAAGGCCTCCTCGGCGCGGGCCAGATTGGCCTCGCCGAAGGCCGTCAGGAAGGCGCCCTGACGCTGCAGGGCCTCCTGGAGGCTCGGCGCGGCGAGGACGGTCTGGACGGCGTCCAGGGTCATGGTCGCATTGGCGACGGCCCCGGCCACGGCCGAGCGGGCGAGGTCCGCGCCGGCACCGGCGAAGGAGGTCGCCAGCGTCTCGGCGCCGGCGGCTGCCTTGCGCGCGGCGGCCTCGGCCTCGGCGAAGCCGGCCTTGGCGGATTCGGCGCCGCGGGCGGCAAGGTCGCGCACGGCGGGGGGAACGGGGAAGGTGGCGGGAGCAGCGGTCAGGCCCTCGAAGGCCTGCTTCATCTGCGACAGGGTGGCCTCGGCGGCCGTCTTCATCGTCTGGTCGAACATCGGAAGGTCTCCATTCTCGTCTGAGCCATGGGCCACCGCCCGAACGGCACGGTGGACGCCCTCCATATAGCGCGAATTATGCTGCATCGCAACATTTATTGTGCAGTGCGATATAATCCCGACGGACGCCCGCCCTTTTTCCCGCCGTACCGGCAGCCTATCTGAACCTTGCCACCGCCCGGAGAGACATCGCATGGCTTCACCACCGCCGGCCGAACCGACGCGGCTCGATACCGACGACGCCCCGCTCTCGGCGCGCGATCTCGAGAAGCAGGCGGCCCTGCGCCGCGCCAAGCTGGTGGCGACCTCGCTCCTTGGCGTCAGCATCACGGTGATGATCGCCGCCAAGCTGCTCGAGCACCGCCACCCCGCCTTCGGCTTCATCGCGGCCTTCGCGGAAGCCGCCACCATCGGCGGCCTCGCGGACTGGTATGCGGTGGTCGCCCTGTTCCGCCATCCGATGGGCCTGCCGATCCCGCACACGGCCATCATCCAGAAGAACCAGGACCGCATCGCCGACAGTCTGGGAAAGTTCGTCGAGACCAACTTCCTCGCCCCCGGCCCTGTGGGCACCAAGCTGCGCGAGGTGGACTTCGCCGCTCTCATCGCCGCCTGGCTTGCCGACCCCGCCAAGAGCGCCAGCCTCTCCCGCTTTGCCGTCAACCTTCTGCCGAAGGCGGTAGCCGGCATGGACCAGTCGCGGATGAAGGAGTTCCTCGCCGAGCGTCTGACCGACCAGGTCAACGCCCTGAAACTCGGGCCGCTCGCCGCACAACTGCTCGGGGCGGTGACGGCCGACCGCCGCCACCAGCGGCTCCTCGACGAGCTGATCGGCGCCATCGAGCGCATCCTGAACGATCCCGCGACGGTGGAGGGCATCCGCGACAAGATCCGCAAGGAGCTTCCCACCCTCTTCAACCTGTTCAAGGCCGACGCCTATCTCCTCTCCCGGATCCTGAAGTCGACGGGCACCTTCCTCGACGAGGTGAGGGACGACCCGGACCACGCCCTGCGCCAGGAGTTCGACCGCTTCGTGCAGGGCTTCATCGCCAGCCTGCGCGACAGCCCGGACTATGCGGAGCGGGCCGAGCGGCTGAAACACGACGTCCTCGGCCGCCAGGAGCTTCGCGACGTCGCCCAGGAGCTCTGGCGCAACATCATCGCCTTCGTGGAGAAGGACGTCGCCTCGCCGAATTCCCGCATCGAGGCCCAGATGACGACGATCCTGACGGAGATCGGCGCCAAGCTCGCCGCCGACCCGCGCATGAAGGCGGAGATGAACGAGGGCTTCGTGGTGGCGCTCTCCACCCTCGTCGAGCAGCAGAAGAGCGGCGCCTCGCGCTTCATCGCCGACCAGGTCAAGTCCTGGAACCTCAGGCAGCTCATCCGGTTGATCGAACTGAACATCGGTCGCGACCTGCAATACATCCGCCTCAACGGCACGCTGATCGGGGGCCTTGCCGGCCTCGTCCTTCACACGATCGAGGTGCTGCTGCGGGCTTCTTGATACGGTCACCGGTGGGGCCTAGTGTCGGGCTCTCCCCGGCGTCCGGCATGCCGGGCGCACGCCCCCTTTGCCGTCCCAACGTCCTTTGCAGCGGAGCCAGCCATGACCCAGACGCCCCAAGCCATGCTCGACATGTTCCGGAAGCTCGGCGAGGACATGAAGGTCCCGGCGGTCGACATGGACAAGATCGTCGAGCATCACCGCAAGAACCTCGAGGCGCTCGCCGCCAGCGGCAAGGCCGCCGCCGAAGGCGCCACCGCCATTGCCGCCAAGCAGAAGGAGATCGTCGAGGCCGCGGTGAAGGACATCCAGGCCGCCGCCGAGAACTTCAAGCTGCCCGGCAGCGCCCAGGAAATGATGGCGGCGCAGAGCGAGTTCGCCAAGCGGGCCATGGAAGCGGCGGTCAAGAACACCCGCGACATGGCCGAGCTCGTCCAGAAGTCCAATGCAGAGGCCGTGCGCGTCATCCAGGACCGCATGAAGGAGAGCTTCGAGGAGATCCGCCAGAGCTTCTCGCGCAAGTGAGCCGGCGCGGCGGCTGGGTGGACCCGGCTGGTCTCCGCCCCGGGGATCCGGCACCGCGCTGATGGAAGGCATCACACAGATTGATGCCTGCGCGTTGAACCATCTACAATTGAAACACCACCAACGGTTCGATCCCGCATTGCAGCAATGGCAGTGCGGGACAAGGGATCACCTGAACCGAACCGTTGGAGACCACCATGTCCCTGTCCACCAGCCACCTCTCCCCCGCCGCCGTCGCGCCGGGCCGCCTGTTCGCCGGCGTAGCAACGCTCGTCGCCGCAATGCGTGAGCACCTGCGCATTCGCCGCGCAATCCGCGACCTGAACGAGGTAAGCCCTGCCCTCCTGAAGGACATGGGTATCGCGCGCGGCGAGATCGAGCGCGTCGCCCGCTACGGGCGGCGCGGCTCCTGATCGGGTGAGGTCATTCCGCGGCCTGGTTGCCGCGGCTCGCCTCCAGCACGGCCCGGATCCGGTCGGCGAGCGGCATGTCGTTCCGCCGCCGCCGTCCGCCCGGCGCCGCCGGGCCGCTGGCCGCGAGGATCTGGTCGATCCGCGAGCCCGGCCCCTCCAGCAGCGCTGTGACGCGCGCCACCTCGATGGCGACGTCATCGATCCGGTTGCGCAGGTCGGCGTCCTCGCCGGCGCCCCGCGCCACAGCGCTCTCGGCCGAGCGGGTGAGCGCAGCCACCTCCCGCTGGATGCGGGTGCGATCCTCGCGCACCTTGGCGAGCGAGCCTTCCAGCACGTTCTTCTCGGCCAGCGCCGTCTCGGCGGCGATCTGCAGCTTGCGGGCCGCCTCGGAACTGCGTTCCTTCACCTCGTCGATCTCCCTGCGGGCCCGGTCACGCTCCGCCTCGGCCCTCGCCAGGCTGCGCTCGGCCGCATCGCGCGCCACCTGCTCGCGGGCCGCACGGTCCTGTTCCTCCGACAGTGACTGCCGCAGCTTGTCGCGCTCGCGCTCGAGCTTGGCTGCCCGCTTGTCCTCCGCCGCGAGACGCGACTGCAGGGCCTTGATCTCGCCCGCCTGCTCGCCGGCGCGCTTGCGCTCCGCGGCGAGCAGCGTCGAGGTTTCCGCGAATTTCCGGCCGGTCTCGGCGAGGTCGGCCTTGAGGGCTGCCTGGGTCTCCTGCTCCTTTCGGAGGGTGGCCTGCAGGTCGGCGAGACGCTGGCGCTCGGAGGTCAGGAGATTGGAGGTCTCGGCATAGGACATGCGGTGGCCGGCGAGATCGGCCTCGGCGGTCGCGAGGTCGGCGGACAGCTTGCCGATCTGGTTGCGCTGGTTCTCCGTCTGGGTGCGCAGCGCCACGATTTCCACGCGCTGGCCGTCGCTCTCGGCGACCTTGGCCGCATGGTCGCTGCTCAGGGCCGCGAACGCCGCGTCACGCGTGGCGATGTCACGCCCGGCTGCGGCGATCTCCTCGACCTTCGCGGCGATGGTCGCCTCGAGCGAGGCGACGTCGGCCTCGAGCCGCGCCTTGTCGCCCTCCAGCCCGGCGATGCGGGCCGCCCGGGCGTCCAGTTCGAGATTCAGGTCGCGAATTGTCTCGGTGCGGCGGGCGATCTCGATCGTGTGCAGGTTGGCGGCCTCGCGCAGCTTCTCCGCCTCGATCTCCACCCGGCGGATCGCCAGCGCCGCCTCGGCCCGGACCTGATCCTTGTCGGCCTTGATCTCGGCCATGGAGAGCGGAACGGCGCTTTCCACCCGGCGGGTCGTCAAGCGCACGGCGCGACGCCAGACGGCGCTCATCAGCGCCAGCGAGAGGAGTGCGGCGACAACGAAACCCAGGACGAAGACCATGGCGGTCTCGATGGTCACGACGGCGCGTCTCCCCCTGCTCCCAGGCAGGCACCCTTGTGCCATGCCGCGGCGGCCGCGAAAAGTGCCGCGGCCGCTGCGTCAGTCACGATCCCAGCATCGCCTCATCGGGTCAGAAGGGGTTCCAGGTCGGCTGCGAGGTGAACTTCAGATAGCCGCCGTTGACGCCGAGGCGGGCGCCGACACCGGTGCGGATCGGCACGACCAGCATGTTGTCGGCGCCGAGCGCCGTCATGCCGAGGCCGCCCACGAGATAGGCCGAGCCGTCGATGCCGATGAAGCGGCGCTCGAGATCCGACACGTCGCGTACCCGGTAGGCGAGCATCATGGTGCGTGCGCCGTCGCCGCCGAAGTCGAAGCCGAGCGAGGGCCCCTGCCAGTAGACCTTCGAGTCGCTGCCGCCCTTGGTGTAGAGCATGCCCTCGCCGTAGCGCAGGCCGGCCACGAAGGCGCCGGAGCCCTCCTGCCCGAGGATATAGGCGGTCGGCCGGCCCCACTGCCGCGTCGCGCGCTCGACGAGGTTGGCGAGTCCGCGGCTGGTGCCGCCGAAGAAGCGGTGGCCCGCCGTGACGACCTCGTTACCCGAGAAGGTCTGCGGCGACTGGGAATCGTAGGAGCGCTGTGCGAGCGCGCTGTCGCCGAGGCCGGCGAGGACGGACGCGCCGAGGCCGGCGAGGACCGTGCGGCGGTCGAAGGACGTGGGATGGCGCATGCTCACCTCTCGAAAGGGTCCGAAGCCGAACGGCCCGGAGCGGTTGGCCCATGCTGGACTGAGATGGTAACCATCTGGTCACCAGACCGGGATTTAGCCGGTCCAGGTAAGGAAGAAGTTACCCTCTGGACGCATGGTCCCATAACGATCAGGGATGAGAATCGGGTGAGATCATGTCGGTGTTGAGGCAATTCCTGCGCCCCCTCGCCTGGACCCTGGCGATCACCGGGCTCTATGCCGGGATCGCCGTGCTGATCGGCATGACCGGCGACTCCGGCACCCGCGCCGCCACCACCGAGCGCATCGTCACGGACCGCCTGACCGGCCTCGCCATCTACGGTTTCGATCCCGTGGCCTATTTCACCGAGCGGGAACCACGCCAGGGTTCCGCGACCTACGAACTGTCCTGGTCCGGCGCCACGTGGCGCTTCATGAACGAGGGCAACCGCGAGGCCTTCATGCAGGATCCCGCCGTCTACGAGCCCCGCTTCGGCGGCTACGATCCCGTCGCCATCGGCAACGGCCTGCCGACCGCCGGGCATCCTTCCGTCTGGGCGCTCTACCGCGACCGTCTCTACGTCTTCCACTCCGAGGCCAACCGCCAGGCCTTCACCACGGATCCGGAACAGGCCCTCGACCGCGCCGAGATGCGCTGGCCCGCCGTGAAGGCCCAGCTCGTTCCCTGAGCCCCGTTCCTTCCCCGGGCCCACCCCCGTCAGGGCCGCCGCTTGTCGGCGAAGAAGATCCAGATCTCCTCGTCCGTCTCGATGTCGTGATTCTGCTGGCCGAGCAGCGCGCCGATCGGCGGCCGCTGTCGCCGCTCGAGCCCCGTCGGCGTATGATGCCCCCCGCCCTCCACCCGGTAGAGCCGCGTCGCGTGGTGGCAGCCCGTGCCCTCGACGAGGTGGACGCGGGAATTGTCGGAGGTCTCCTGCTCCGGCAATGGTCGGTCGCCCGCCGACGCGCAGCCGTTGCGGTTGCGGAAGAACGCGAAGGTAGCGTTGACCGAGGCGAGGTTGCTGTCGGGATCGACGCCGCCTGACCGCCCGCCCCAGCGCGTGACGGGGTCCTCGGTCCCGTTGACCATCAGCACCGGCAGGGGCTGCCCGGCGCAATGGAAGCTCCAGCGCACGGCGAGTGTCGCGAGCAGCGGTGCCGCCGCGGCGAAGAGGTCGCTCGCCTCGCAGATCAGCCGGTTCACCATGTGTCCGCCGGCCGAGACGCCGATGATGTAGACGCGGCGCCGGTCGATGCGCCCCTTGGTATTGAGGTCGCCAACCATGTTGCGGATGAAACCGACGTCGTCGACGCGGGCGAGCGGATTGAACCGCCGCCCGTCCGCCGGCCTTCCGTCGTTCCAGCCGCCCCTGACCCCCTGCGGATAGACGACGAGCAGGCCCTCGCGCTTGCCGATCACGTCCCAGGTGAGATAGCGGCGGATCTGGTCAGCCGAGCCCTCGGCCCCGTGCAGCACGATGACCAGCGGAGCCGGCCGGCCGCGGGAGAAATCCGTCACCAGGACGGTGCGGTTGCCGCCGGGGAACTGGTAGGTCAGCGTCGTCACCGCTTGTGCCGAGGCGGGCCGAGCGCCGCCGGGCAGGGCGACGAGAGCCATCGCCAACCCCGCTACGGTCGCCAGGAAGAGGGCTCGACCACGGGAGAGAATCATCTCGCGAGTGTGGGTGCATCACCCCGCGAGATGCAACGTGCAAAGGTGAGCAGGTCGCGGGCCGGTCAGACGATTCCGTTCACCAGGGGCTCGCCGCGCGACAGGCGGCCGATGTTCTCCACCAGCAGATCAATGACGCGCTTCTCGTAGGAGGCCGTCTCGCCGCCGGTATGGGGCGTGATCAGCACGTTCTCCATGGTCCAGAGCGGCGAGGCCTCGGGCAGCGGCTCCTCGCGCGTCACGTCGAGGCCGGCGGCGGCGATCGTGCCGGCCTGAAGCGCCGCGATCAGCGCATCCTCGTCCACCACCTTGCCGCGGGCGCAGTTGATGAGGTGGGCGGTCGGCTTCATCGCCTTCAGGCGGGTGGCGTTGATCAGCCCCTCGGTCTCGGAGGTGAGCGGGCAGGTCAGCACGACGATGTCCGCCTCCCCCAGCGCCCGGTCGAGATCGGCCGGGCCGACCAATGCGTCGACGTTCTGCACCTTGACGCTGGTGTCGCGCTTGAGGCCGACGACGCGCATGTCGAAGGCCTTGGCGAAGCGGGCGAGGCGCCCGCCGATGCCACCGAGGCCGATGATCAGCATGGTCTTGCCGGCAAGCTCGTCCTCGCGCGCGGCCGGATCGGAGATCATCCCCCGCCAGTGTTTGCGGGCCTGGTTGTCGCGGGCGGTGTGGATCATGCGGGACAGGGCGAGGGTCAACCCCATGGCATGTTCGGCCACCGCGATGGCGTTGGCGCCCTGGGCGCTGGCGAGGCGGACGCCCTTGGCCTTCAAGGCATCGAGGCCGAAGACGTCGATACCGGCGCTGACCGACTGGATGAAGCGCAGCTTGCCGGCATTCTCCAGCGGCGCATTGCGCCAGAAGGCCGAGACGCAGACCACGTCGAAGGCGCCGATGCGCTGGTGGAAGTCGGCCGCGGTGCGGAATTCCTCGAAGCGGATGCCGGTGTTGCGGCGGGCGAACTCGTCGGCGAGCCGGTAGGCGGAATGGCCGAAGCCGATGGTGATGTCGGACAGAGCGGGAAAGGCGGTCATGGAGCATCCGGTGCGAGGGGCGGGTCGATCATCCCCATGTGCCGGGCGAAGGCAATGCCGGCGGACGGGTGGTCCACATGCCGGGATCGCGGCACGGCGCTTGCAATCTCCTATCGCCTTTCGCCACCCTGCCGTCCCCGCCGGAGCGCCTTGCCGACCATGACCCATCCGACCACGCCGCCGGACCTGCCGTCCCACGGGCGCTACGCCTACAGCGCCATCACCCGCCGTCCCGTCTACGACTGGCCCGGCGGCAGGCGGCTCGCCGTCTATCTCGGCGTCAATCTCGAGCATTTCGCCTTCGGCACGGGCCTCGGTGCCGAACTCGCGCCCGGCGGCCCGCAGCCGGACGTGCTCAACTACGCCTGGCGCGACTACGGCAACCGCGTCGGGGTCTGGCGCATGATCGAGCTCTTCGACGCCCTCGCCATGCCGGCCTCGGTGCTCGTCAACTCCTCCATCTACGGCTACTGCCCGGAGGTGATGGAGGCCTTCCGCGCCCGCGGCGACGAGGTTCTCGGCCACGGCCGCACCAATTCCGAGCGCCAGGGCATTCTCGACGAGGCGGGCGAGGCCGCACTCATCGCCGAAACGACCGCGGTCATCGCGGCCGCCGAGGGGACCGCGCCGAAGGGGTGGCTCGGCCCCTGGATCTCGCAGAGCCCGGTGACGCCCGACCTCCTCGCCGAGGGTGGCTATACCTACCTCCTCGACTGGTGCCAGGACGACCAGCCGGTCTGGTTCGCCACCCGCGGCGGTGGTCGCATCCTGTCCCTGCCCTACCCGCAGGAGCTCAACGACATCCCCGCCATCGTCGCGCGCAAGGATTCCGCCAGCCAGTTCGCCGACATGATCATCGACCAGTTCGACGAGATGCTGGAGCAGTCCCGCGCCATGCCGCTGGTCATGGGCATCGCTTTGCATCCCTACATCGTCGGCCAGCCCTATCGGCTCCGTCAGCTCCGGCGCGCCCTCGCCCACATCGCGGCCCGGCGCGACGACGTCTGGCTGACGACCGCGGGCGCCATCGCCGAGCACGTGGCGGCGCTCCCCGAGGGCGTCGTTCCGGGTTCCCGGGGGGCCTGAGCCCCCCGGCCACCCCTTCAGGTCATCTTGTAGGCCATCTCGCGCTCCGACCGGGCCGGCAGGAACGACCGGTTGAAGATCTCCGCCGGCGCCGGGGTGCGCGACAGCTCGTAGCCCGTCACCACCATGCCGATGGCCCGCGCCAGGCGGTCGTCCTTCACGTCTCCGGCGCCGATCTCCTTCAGCTCCGGCGACATGATGAGCTTGTCGAAGGCGTATTGCAGGCGCCGCTTCTCGACGGGGATGTTGACGAGGCCGTCGAAGTTGCGCACCGCCGCCATGCCCATGTTCTGGTCCGCGGCGACCTCGACATTGGCGCGGTTGACCGCCTTGACGAGGCCCGCCACCGCCCTCGGATTGTCCTTCAGCAGCTTCTGCGAGACCATCATGCCGTTGGAATAGAGGTCGAGGCCGTGGTCGCCGAAGGCGAACCAGACGAAGTCCTTGTCCGGGTCCTGGCGGTTCAGAACCAGGTTGAAATAGCTGGTGATGTTGAAGACCAGCGCCGCGTCGATCTGGCCCTGGATCAGCATCGGCTCCTGCAGGTTCGGCGCCATGCTGGTCACCGTCAGCTTGGCCATGTCGAGGTTGTTGGCCTTGGCGAAGACCGGCAGCAGCCGGGTCGTCGGCGTCCCCGGCGCGCCGCCGAGCTTGCGGCCCTCCAGGTCCTTCACCGTGGCGATGCCGCTCGACTTCTTGGCCACCAGCGCGAAGGGCGGCTGGTTCCACATCTGGTAGACCATGACCGGGGTATCGGCGGGGCGCGTCGCTGCATTCTGAATGATCGCATTGATGTCGCCGAAGCCTGCATCATAGGCACCGCCCATGATCCGGGTCACGGTCGCGCCCGAGCCTTCGCCCTGGTCGATGGTGACGTCGAGGCCCGCCTCGCGGAAATAGCCCTTGTCGCGGGCGACGAAATAGGGGGCGTCGGAGCCCTGGGTCTTCCAGCCGAGCGTGAACTTGATGGGCGTCAGGGCCTGCGCCCTGACGGCGGGGGCGAACAGGGCGAGGCCGAGGCCGGCGGTCGCTGCACGTCGGGTGATCATGGGTCTGGCTCCGCGGAAGGGCCGCAACGAGGGCGGCCGGTCAGTCACGGAAGCCGACAACGCAAGAACGTTGCCACAGGAGCCGGACGTGGTGTCGCGGGTCAGTCCGGCGGGAAGCTGACGAGCCGCCGGTAGAGGTGCCACGTCGCGTGGCCCCAGAGCGGCAGGACCAGCAGCAGGCCGGCGAAGAGCGGCGCCATGGCGAGGAAGACCGCCGCCGCGGTCACCGCGCCCCAGCCGAGCATGACCTGGGGGCTCGCCTGGACCGCCCTCACCGAGGTGATGATGGCGGTGACGATGTCGAGATCGCGGTCGAGGAGCAACGGGAAGGAGATCACCGTGATCGAGAAGGTGAAGAGCGCCATCACCGCGCCGACCGCCGTGCCGACGGCGAGAAAGGTCCACCCGTCGGTGGTGAGGAACAGCGCCTTGGCGAAGAGCACGGAGTCGAGGCTCGCGAAGCCGAAGAACAGCGCATAGAGCATGCGCACCTGGTACATCCAGATGATGAAGACGAAGATGGTGAGGAAGGCGAGCCACGAGAGCTCCCGCCCGCCCTGCCGCCAGACCGTGGCGAGCACCGCGCCCCACGTCGGCCTGACGCCCGCCTCGCGCAGACGCGAGACCTCGTAGAGCCCGACGGCGACGAAGGGCCCGACCAGGGCAAAGCCCGCCGCGAGGGGGAACACCGCCCAGGCATAGCCGAACTTCGCCGGCAGGATCATCAGCGCGAGGCCGCCCAGCCAGTAGATGGCACCGAAGAACAGGCCGAAGGCGGGAGCGGCCCTGAGATCCCCCCAGCCGGCCTCCAGTGCCGCCTTGATGTCCTCGATCGTGGCCGCCCGCACCACGGGCTCCCGCGATCGCGGCGCGATGCCCGGCGACGTCGTGTCGGTCATGATGTGTTGCCTCCCCGCATGGCATGGTGCCGCCGGCGTCGAGGCCAGCGGGTTTCGGGGGATGCGCAGAGGATGACGCGGCGTGCCGCCGCGTCAAGCCGTTCAGCCGGCGAGGCGCTGGGCCTCGCGCGGCGGCCAGGAGGTGACGGCACCGAGCCCCTTGTAGGCCTCGGCATATTCCCGCTTCAGCCGGGCGATGAACTCGCCGGCGCTTTCCACCGCCTTGATGGCGCCGATGCCCTGGCCCGAGCCCCAGATGTCGCGCCAGGCCTTGCTCTTCTCCGAACCGCCCGAGCCGAAGCTCATCTTGGAAGGATCGCTCTCGGGCAGATGGTCCGGATCGAGCCCGGCATTGACGATGGAGGCGCGCAGGTAGTTGCCGTGAACCCCGGTGAAGAGATTCGAGTAGACGATGTCCCCGGCCGTGCCCTCGACGATGCCCTGCTTGTAGGCCTCCGTCGCATTGGCCTCCCTGGTGGCGATGAAGGCCGAGCCGATATAGCCGAGGTCGGCGCCGAGAGCCTGCGCCGCGAGGATTGCCCGGCCCGTGGCGATGGCGCCGGAGAGCGCCAGCGGCCCGTCGAAGAACTCGCGGATTTCCTGGATCAGAGCGATGGGCGAGAGCGTGCCGGCATGGCCGCCGGCGCCCGCCGCCACCGCGATGAGGCCGTCGGCGCCCTTCTCCAGCGCCTTCTTGGCGTGGGTGATGTTGATGATGTCGTGGAGCGTGATGCCGCCGTAGGAATGAATGGCATCGTTGAGCTCGGGGCGCGCGCCGAGCGAGGTGATCACCACCGGCACCTTGTACTTCACGCACATCTCGACGTCGTGCATGAGCCGGTCGTTCGACTTGTGGACGATCTGGTTCACCGCGAAGGGCGCCGAGGGCGCGTTGGGATGGGCCTCGTCATAGGCACCGAGTTCCTCGGTGATGCGCTTCAGCCAGTCCTCCAGCACCGGGCCGGGCCTGGCGTTCAGCGCCGGGAACGAGCCGACGATGCCCGCCTTGCACTGGGCGATGACGAGGTCGGGGTTCGACACGATGAACAGCGGCGAGCCGATGGCCGGCAGTTGCAGGCGGCTGGCGAGCGAAGCGGGAAGCGACATGGGGACGTTCCGGGGCCAATGGTTTCGCGACGTGTATCGACACGACGCATCAAAGCCGATCGTACCGCCCGGCGAAAGCCCTGCCGGAAGGCGGATGGCGGTTTGTGTCTAGACGTCGAGGGTCATCTGCGCCGGCGGGCGTGGTGCGGAGGGCTCGGCCGACAGCCCGTCGAGGAAGGCCCGTGCCTCGTTCAAAACCTGCGCCTTGCGGCCGCTCTCCATGCCCTCCCAGGTGCGGTAGGGCATGGCCATGCGCGGATTGCCCTTCAGTGTCTCGGCGTTGGCGTCGATGAAGTGCCAGTAGAGCAGGTTGAAGGGGCAGGCCCCCTCCCCGACCTTGATCTTCGGGTCGTAGACGCAGCCGGAGCAATAGTCGGACATGCGGTCGATATAGGCGCCCGACGCCGCATAGGGCTTGGAGGCGAGGAGGCCGCCGTCGGCGAACATCACCATGCCGTGGACGTTCGGCAGTTCCACCCAGTCGAAGGCGTCGGCATAGACGGCGAGGTACCAGGCCTCCACCTCCGCCGGCCGGATGCCGGCGAGGAGCGCGAAGTTGCCGGTGACCATCAGGCGCTGGATATGATGGGCATAGGCGTTGCGTCGCGTCTCCCCCACCACCTCGGCGATGCAGGCGAGATCGGTCTCGCCGGACCAGTAGAACCAGGGCAACGGGCGGTCCGCACCGAGGGCGTTGGTCTCGGCATAGTCCGGCATGCGGTGCCAGTAGATGCCGCGCACGTACTCCCGCCAGCCGAGGATCTGGCGAATGAAGCCCTCTGCCGCGTTGAGCGGGGCTTCCCCGCGGCGATAAGCCGTCTCGGCGGCGAGGCACACCTCGCGCGCCGTCAGGAGGCCGACGTTCAGGTAGGGCGACAGGAGGCCGTGATAGAGAAAGGGCTCGCCCCGCTTCATCGCGTCCTGCACGTCGCCGAAATGCGGCAGAGCCTCCGTGATGAAGTGGTCGAGCGCTGCGAGCGCATCGGCCCGCGTCACCGCCCAGCCGAACGGCTCGAGGTCGCCGAAATGGCCAGCGAAGCGCGCGCCCACGAGGTCCATCACCTCCCGCGTCACGGCATCGGGCGAAAAGCGCAGGCGCCGCGGCGGCCGCGCGCCCTTCGGCAGCGCCTTGCGGTTCTCCGCGTCGTAGTTCCACTGCCCGCCGACCGGCTTGTCTTCTTCCATGAGGAGGCCCGTCTCGCGCCGCATCTCGCGGTAGAAGAACTCCATCCGGAAGCCCTTGCGCCCCTCGGCCCAGCGGGCGAACCGGCCGCGCGAGCAGATGAAGCGGTCGTCCTCGCGGATCTCCACCGGCAGGCCGGTCTCCCCCGCCCAGGCCTCCATCATCGCCCGTACGCGCCACTCGCCGGGCTCGGTGACGACGAGGCGGTCGACGGCGTGGCGCGCCAGCGCCCGCTTCACCTCGCCGCCGAAGCTGCCGCTGTTCCCGGGGTCGTCGAGGCGGACGTAGTCGACGGCGATCCCCTCCCCCCGCAGCTCCTCCGCGAAGTGGCGCATGGCTGAGAGGATGAAGGCGATCTTCTGCTTGTGGTGCGGGACATAGGTCGTTTCTTCCGCCACCTCCACCATCAGCACAACGTCGCCGGCCGCGAGCCCGTCGAGGGCCGTGACGTCGCGCGTCAGGTGGTCGCCGAGGATGAGCCGCAGCGTCGCCAAGGTGTTGCTCAGCCCTTGGTGCGCAGCATGGAACGGCCGCCGTCGACGCCGATGATCTGGCCGGTGATCCAGCCGGCCTCGGCGTCCAGCAGCAGCGCGCCGAGGGCTGCGACGTCGTCCGGCTCACCGAGGCGGGGAATGGCATGCAGGGCGGCGATGGCGTTCGCCATGGTCTCGTTGGACGTCAGGCCGCGAGCGAGCGGCGTGCGCGTCAGCGAGGGGGCGACGCAGTTGACGCGGATCTTCGGCGCGAGTTCGGCGGCGAGCGCCACGGTGAGACCCTCCACCGCGCCCTTGGCCATGGAGACCGAGGCATGGGCGGCAAAGCCCTGCGCCACCGCCACCGTCGAGACCAGCAGGATCGACGACGTCGGTCCCTCGTACGCCTTCAGGGCGGGAAGGCTCGCCTGTACGGCCCGCACGGCACCGAGGGCGTTGACCTCGAAGTCGCGGGTGAAGTCGGCGTCGGTAAGGCGCGCCACCGGCTTCAGGTTGATCGAACCGACGCAATAGGCGAGGCCCGCGAGCCTGTCGCCCGCCTCCGCCGCAGCCGTCGTGATGGCGCCACGATCGGCGACGTCGGCGACGGAGAAGTTGGCACCGATCTCGGCGGCCAGCGTCTCCAGGCGGTCGCGGTCGCGCGCCACCAGGTGGACGCCGTGGCCGCGGCCGCGCAGCCGGCGCGCCAGCGCCGATCCGATGCCGCCCGTGCCGCCGTAGATGAGATAGGTGTCCGCCATGATGCCGCCGTTGCGCTGCCGGCCCGCGAGGGACCTTCAGGAGTGATACGGCGCGCGCGGGGTGGCGGTTCAGGACGAGACGGCGCGATGGCGAAGATGATCCGCAAGGGGGACCTGCCGCAGAAGACCTGCGCCGCCTGCGGCAGGCCCTTCGCCTGGCGCAAGAAGTGGGCGCGCGTCTGGGACGCGGTCCGCTTCTGCTCGGACCGCTGCCGCTCGGACCGTGCGAAAGCCGTCGGCGAGCAGAGGTAGCGCGCCAGATCAGCGGCCCATCGAGACCAGCCAGAGGGCGAGGAGGATCAGGAGCAGGAGCAGCGTGTAGAGGCCGACCTGCGAACGTCCGACCTCGAGGCGCCCATCCGACGCGCGGCGGAACCCGTGGAAGGGGAAGGGCCCTTGCGCATCCGCCGCGGCGACGCGGACCCGCCCGAAGGTGAGCAGCGGCAGAAGCACCGCCGCGAGCCCGATGAGGAGGAGGTCCACGATGAAGTAGACGATGAACTCGGCGATCACGCCCATGGCCAGCCTCCCCTAAGGGAAACTCTAGCAGTGACGGAGACCCCCGCAACGCCCTCCGGGTTTAGCCGTAGCGCATCTCGTAGCGCGCCTCGCCCTGCGGCGGCGGCGGGATGGCATGGCCCTCGTCCGCATACTGGTTGAGCTTGTTGCGCAGCGTGCGGATGGAGATGCCGAGAATGTTGGCGGCATGGGTCCGGTTGCCGAGCGTATGCCCGAGCGTGTCGAGGATGAGGTCGCGCTCCACGTCCGCCACGGTGCGCCCGACGAGGCCGCGCGTCACGGCCTCCGCCGCGATCGCCGCCTGCGCCGCCACCTGGTCGGGACCACGCCGCTCGTCGAGTCGCGCCCCGTCGGGCGTGCGGATCGCGTCGACGCCGATTTCCGGCCCGGTCGAGAGCAACACGGCGCGGTGCAGCGTGTTCTCCAGCTCCCGCACGTTGCCCGGCCAGCGGGCGACGGTGAGCTGGCGGCGGGCCTCGGCCGAGAGCAGCTTCGGCGGCATGCCGTTGGCCTCGGCGTACTTCTTGGCGAAGTGGCCGGCGAGCTCGAGGATGTCGGCGGGGCGCTCGCGCAGCGGCGGCAGCTTCAGGTTCACGACGTTGAGCCGGTAGAGCAGGTCCTCGCGGAACGTGCCCTTGCGCACCTCGTCCGCCAGCGTGCGGTTCGAGGTCGCGAGGATGCGGATGTCGACCGGCACCGGGCGGGTGCCGCCGACACGGTCGATGACGCGCTCCTGGATGGCGCGCAGCAGCTTCGACTGCAGGCGGATGTCCATCTCCGAGATTTCGTCGAGCAGCAGCGTGCCGCCGTTCGCCTCCTCGAACTTGCCGATGCGGCGCGCCACGGCGCCGGTGAAAGCGCCCTTCTCGTGGCCGAAGAGCTCGCTCTCCAGCAGGTTGTCGGGAATGGCGGCGCAGTTCACCGCGACGAAGGGCGCCTTGGCGCGGTTCGACTTGGTATGGACGTAGCGCGCCAGCACCTCCTTGCCGGTGCCGCTCTCACCCGTGATGAGGATGGAGGCATCCGAACCCGCCACCTGGTTGGCGAGCTGGACGACGCGGGCCATGGCCTCGTCGCGGTAGATGAGCTGCTTGGCGTCGTTGGCGACCGCCGCCAGCACCGCGGCGATCAGCTCGGGATCGGGCGGCAGCGGGATGTATTCCTTGGCGCCCGCGTGGATCGCCGCCACCGCGGCGCGGGCGTCGTTGGACGTGCCGCAGGCGACGATCGGCACGGCGATCATCTCGTCGGCGAAGGCCTGGACCAGCGCCCGGACGTCCATCGTCACCTCGACCATGACGAGATCGGCGCCCTTGGCGCGCATGACGCGCAGCGCCGTCTCGATGTCCTCGGCATTGGTGACGGCGGCGCCCTTGTCCACGGCCATCTTGGTGGCGATGGAGAGCTGCCCCTTGAGTGTTCCGACGATCAGCAGTCGCATCGTTCGGGTTCCTTCAGCGCTCGGCTTTGATGATTTCCGTCATGGTCACGCCGAGGCGATCCTCGACGAGCACCACTTCGCCGCGCGCGACGAGACGGTCGTTGACGTAGATGTCGATGGCCTCGCCGACCTTGCGGTCGAGTTCGAGGACCGTGCCGGGTCCGAGCTTCAGCAACTCGCCCACGTCCATGCGCGAGCGGCCGAGCACGGCGGAGACGTTGACCGGCACGTCGAAGACCGCTTCGAGGTCCGTCGCGTCCTTGGTGCCGTCATCGCCCGCGTCGCCAAAGTCCATCCCGGCATTGGAGCCGGGCACCACGTCCATGCCCTCATTCTCGAGATCGGGCAGCGGCATGCCGGTGTCGGAGGGAGTGCTCATGACAGGGCCTCGGGGGTACCGGAGGTGGATGCGATGTAGCGGCCGACCGCCTCGCCGATGCGGCGGGCGGTCTCTTCACGATCGAGCATGATGCCGCCGCTGGACCATTCGATGCGGCAGTCGCCGAGTGCGATGGCAGGTTCCGCCAGGATGACGAGGCGGCCGTCGAAGCCGCGCTCCGTGGCGAGCTTGGTCAGTTCGGTGCGCGCATCCTCGAGCAGGTCGTCGTTGACCCGGACCACGAGGTGCGGCGCACTGCGCAGGTTGGCGAAGCAGTCGGCGACGAGGTCGCGGACGGCGTCCAGCGGTTCGCGCGCCACCAGGGCGTCCGAGAGCTTGCGCGCCACCGCCACCGCGATATCGATGGCCTCCGCCTCCAGCCGTCCCTCGATGTCCGACAGGGCGGCGGCGGCGACCGACAGCCGGTCGCCGAGCTGGCCGAGGGCGAGCGCCCGCTGCCGCTCGATCGACGCCATGGCCTTCGCCTCGCCGGCGGCGACGCCGGCGGCATAGCCCTCCTGACGCGCCTGGGCGAGGAGCTGCTGGTGCTCCGAGACGGCGATCCGCGGCTCGGCGGCGCGCTTCGCCTCCTGCCCGAATTCCGTTTCGAAAAGATATTTGACCGGTGCCGCCACGTGCATGTCCTCAGAAGACCAGTTCGTCGTCGGCGCGGTTCTTGGAGATCATGATCTCGCCCTTGGCGGCGAGATCCTTGGCGAGGTTGACGAGGACGCCCTGCGCCTCGTCCACGTCCTTGAGGCGCATCGGGCCGAGGGCCTGCATGTCGTCCTGCAGCATCTTCGCCGCGCGGGTCGACATCTGCGCGAGGAAGAAGTCGCGCATGGTCTGGCTGGCACCCTTGAGGGCGACGGCCAGCTTGTCCTTGTCGACCTGGCGCACCAGGGTCTGCGCCGAGCCGGCATCGAGCTTGGCGAGATCGTCGAAGGTGAACATCAGGCTCTTGATGCGCTCGGCGGAGTCGCGGTTCTGCTCCTCGAGCGCAGTGATGAAGCGCGTCTCGGTCTGCCGGTCGAAGGAGTTGAAGATCTCGGCCATGGCCTCGTGGCTGTCGCGCCGCGAGGTCTGCGAGAGATTGGACATGAACTCGGTGCGCAGCGTCTGTTCGATGCGCTCCAGCACGTCCTTCTGGATCGCCTCCATCTTGAGCATGCGGCCGACGACGTCGAGGGCGAACTCCTCGGGAAGGATGGCGAGCACGCGGCCGGCATGCTCCGGCTTGATCTTGGAGAGCACCACCGCGACGGTCTGCGGGTACTCGTTCTTCAGGTAGTTGGCGAGCACCTGCTCCTGCACGTTGGAGAGCTTCTCCCACATGTTGCGGCCGGCCGGCCCGCGGATCTCCTCCATCAGGATCGCCACCCGGTCGGACGGCATGAACTGCGACAGCAGCCGCTCTGTGGCGTCGAAATTGCCCATCAGGCCGCCGGCCGCCGACAGGCGCCCGACGAATTCCAGCATCAGGCTCTCCACCACGTCCGGCTCGACCGTGCCGAGCTGCGACATGGCGATGGACAGGACGCGGATCTCCTCGTCGTCGAGGAGCTTCCAGATGCGCGACGACACCTTGTCGCCAAGCGTCAGCATGAGGATGGCGGCGCGCTGATGGCCGGTCAGGCCGCGGGCGGCGAGGGTGTTGATGCGACCGTCGGCGGACAGGGCGGCGAGAGCCTTGCCGAATTCCGCGTCGCGTTCCATTTGCGCGATGGTCATTTCGGCTCACCGTCGTTCAGCCACTGGCGGATGATCGAGACGGTCTCGTGCGGATTCTTCTCGACCAGCTCGCCCACCTTGGCGAGCGAGGCCTGGTGCACCTCGCCCTTGATCTGGGCCATTTCGATCATCTTCATCGTGGCGCTTTCCATGCCGGGCGCGAGCGGCGGCGCCTTGACCGACGCCATGCCCTCGCCGCGTTCGCCGGCCTCGCCAGATGGGCCCTCTGCGGAGGACGTCGTGGCCCCGGCATTGCTGGCCGGCAGGGCCGGCGCCGGCGTCTCCTCGGGCGCCACGATGCGGCGCAGCAGCGGACGGACGACGAAGAGCATGACGAGCAACGACACCAGCAGCAGCACCACCAGCTCGATGGCGTAGCGGATGTCCTCCTTGGTGAAGTCGTAGACCATCCACCAGGGGCGCTCGGCCTCGGGGGCGGCGAGCTGCGGCGCCTCGGCGAAGCGCAGGTTGACGATCTCCACCTGGTCGCCGCGGCGCTGGTCGAAGCCGATGGCGGAGCGCACCAGAGCGCCGATCCGGTCCAGTTCCTCGGCGGAGCGCGGCTGGTAGTTGACGTTGCCCTGGGCGTCGCGGGCATAGACGCCGTCGACCAGCACGGCCACCGAGACGCGCTTGATGCGGCCGCCCTCGATGACCTCGGTGCGCTGGGTGCGGGCGATCTCGTAGTTGACCGTCTCCTCGGTCTTGCGGCTCGCCTCGCGGGAGGCGTTGGCACCGGCACCGGTCTGGTTCGCCCCCGGCAGCTCGTTGCCGACGGTCACCTGGCCGTCGCCGCGGCCCTCGTTCGAGTTCGACTGTTCCTCGCGGGTCTGGGTGGAGCGGACCACGCGGCGCTCCGGGTCGAAGTCGTCGGACGTCTGGGTGACGCGGTTGAAGTCCATGTCGGCCGCGACCTGGACGCGGGCCCGGCCGGGTCCCACCACGGAGGCGATGATGCTCTCGACCTGCTCGCGCAGGCGCCGCTCCTGGCCGGCCTTCCGCTCGTCGACGGTGGAGCCCATCATCCCCGAGGCATCGCCCGCGCCGTCGGCGAGCAGCCGCCCACCCTCGTCGACGATGGAGATGCGCTGCGGCGACAGGCCCCTGACCGCCGAGGCGACGAGATGGCGCACCGCCCGGATCTGCTGGGGCTCCAGCCCACCGCGCACCCGCAGGACGATGGAGGCGGAGGGTTCGCTCCGCTCACGCGAGAACAGGGCGCGCTCGGGCAGGACGAGGTGGACGCGCGCCGACTGGACCCGCTCGATGCCGCGGATGGTGCGGGCGAGCTCGCCCTCCAGCGCCCTCAGCTGGTTCATGTTCTGGACGAAGGAGGTGGACGAGAGCGCATCGCCCTTGTCGAAGATCTCGTAGCCGACGCCGCCGCCGCGGGGCATGCCCGTCTCGGCGAGCTGCAGGCGCACGCGGGCCACCTGCTCCTGCGGCACGAAGACCTGGGCGCCGTCGTTGCGCAGCTGGAACTTCACCTGACGGCGCTCCAGCTCCTTCACGATCTGCGAGGAATCCTCCAGCGTCAGGTCGGAAAAGAGCAGCGCCATCTGCGGCTGGCTCATGCGCATGATGATGTAGACGAAGAAGCCGACCAGGCCGAGCGAGACGACCCCCATCGCCGCGAGGCGGGGCGCGCCCAGTTTCTTCATGAACTCCAGAATGCCGTTCAAGACGCCACCAGCCCATCAGGTCCTGCGCGAAGCGGCCGCCGCCGATCGCTGGGCAAGATTTGCCGGGTGGGTGGTTACCGGATGGTTAACGCGGCCGTGCGTTTTGGGGCGGACCGTCGATTTTACCTGAGCGAGCGCAGCACGAGGCCGATTCCGCCCGCGGTCAGCCCCAGCATCATGAGCGTGTTGAACAGGCTCGTGGGGACGAAATAGATCGTGAGGTTAACGAGAATGCCTGCGGCGATGATCACGATCCCGGCGAACAGCAGCAGGAATCCGATGCGGGATGAGCCGTCGAAGAACAGCATGCCGACGCCGAAGAGGATGGGCACGAGCGACAGACCGAAGGCCGAATAGCCGCCCAGCGTCCAGGATCCGCCATGGACGGAGACCTGGTTGGTCAGGAGATAGGCCCCCGCCACCGTCATGCCGAGGCCGACGAAGAAGGAGATCATGCCGCCGGGCGTGCCTCCGGCGCCGGTCAGACGGAAATCGGCCATGCGTGCTCCATCGGGGGTGCGCACCAGCGCGGGCCAGCAGCTTTGCCATCACCGGCCGCGCGCGACAAGCGCTGGCAGCCAGTGGCGGCGGTAACCAGCCGTTAACCATCCACCCGGCAAATCTTGCCTGGACACGTTCAACATGGGCCGCGCGCGCCTGCGGCCGGGGATCCTGCATGAGCGACGCGGCGGCCGCCGAACGACAGCGAACCATCGCCAGCGGCATGTCGCTCGGCCAGATGTCCGATTGGCTGCGCCGTCCGGACCTGTGGATGGCCTGCGGCGTCATCGGCATCCTCATCATCCTGATCTTCCCGCTGCCGGCCATCGTCCTCGACCTGATGCTGGCGGTGTCGATCATCTCCTCGGTCATGATCCTCATGACCGCCCTCTTCATCCACAAGCCGCTGGAGTTCTCCTCCTTCCCGACCGTGCTGCTAATCGCCACGATGCTGCGGCTGTCGCTGAACCTCGCCTCGACGCGCCTGATCCTGTCGAACGGCCACGAGGGCACCGCCGCGGCGGGCCACGTCATCGAGGCCTTCGGCAACTTCGTGATGGGCGGATCCTTCGTGATCGGCATCATCGTCTTCGCCATCCTGGTGATCGTGAACTTCATCGTCATCACCAAGGGCTCGGGCCGCATCGCCGAGGTCGCGGCGCGTTTCTCCCTCGACGCCATGCCCGGCAAGCAGATGGCGATCGACGCCGACCTGTCGGCCGGCCTCATCGACGAGAAGACCGCCAAGACCCGCCGCAAGGACCTCGAGGACGAGAGCGCCTTCTACGGCGCCATGGACGGCGCCTCGAAGTTCGTGAAGGGCGACGCCATCGCCGGCCTGCTCATCACCTTCATCAACGTCATCGCCGGCCTCATCATCGGCGTGGCACAGCAGGGCATGCCCTTCCTCGAGGCGGCGCGGACCTACACGATCCTCACCGTCGGCGACGGCCTCGTCAGCCAGATCCCCGCCCTCGTCATCTCCACGGCGGCGGGCCTCCTCGTCTCCAAGGCGGGCGTCACGGGCTCCGCCGACCAGGCGATGATGAAGCAGCTCACCGGCTATCCGAAGGCCCTCGGCCTCTCGGCCGGCGTCATGGGCGCCATGGCCCTGCTGCCGGGCATTCCCTTCATCCCCTTCGCCGGCCTCGCCGCTCTCGCCGGCTGGGCCGCCTATACGCTTGGCGAGGAATCCAAGCGCATCGCCCGTGCCTCCGACAGCGCCGAAGCTGCCGAGGTGGCCGCTGCCGCCGCGCCCCCGGCCGAGGAGCCCATCTCCTCCGTCCTCAAGATCGACGACCTCAAGATCGAGCTCGGCTACGGCCTCCTGCCGCTCGTCCAGTCGGAGGGCGGTTCCGACCGGCTCACCGACCAGATCAAGGCGCTGCGCCGCCAGCTCGCCGCCGACATGGGCTTCGTCATGCCCTCGGTGCGCATCCTCGACAACGTCCAGCTGCCGCCGAACCAGTACATCATCCGCGTCAAGGAGGTGGATGCGGGACAGGGCCAGATCTGGCCTATGCAGTACATGGTCATGGATCCCGCCGGCGGGCAGGTCGACCTGCCGGGCGTCCACACCACCGAGCCGACCTTCGGCCTGCCGGCCACCTGGGTGGACGCGGCGCTGAAGGAGGAGGCGAGCGTGCGCGGCTACACCGTGGTCGACGCCGCGACCGTCCTGTCCACCCACCTCACGGAAATCCTCAAGGCCAACGTCTCCGATCTCCTGAGCTATTCGGAGGTCCAGAAGCTCATGAAGGAGATGCCGAAGGAGCAGGGCGACCTCATCAAGGACCTCGTGCCCGGCCAGATCACCATTTCCGGCATCCAGCGCGTGCTGCAGACCCTGCTCGCCGAGCGGGTCTCCATCCGCGACCTGCCGACCATCCTCGAGGGCATCGCCGAGGCGGTCGCCTTCACCCGGTCGCCGGCGCAGATCGCCGAACACGTGCGCTCCCGCCTCGCCCGCCAGCTCTGCGCCCAGTATGCCGGCTACGACGGCGGCCTCGCCCTCATCGCGCTCTCGCCAGTCTGGGAACAGGCCTTCGCCGATTCCATCGTCGGCCAGGGCGACGACCGCCAGCTCGCCATGCAGCCGTCCAAGCTGTCCGAGTTCATCATGCTGGTGCGCGACGCCTTCGAGGATGCGGCCCGCATGGGCGAGGCGCCGGTCCTCCTCACCAGCCCCGGCATCCGGCCCTTCGTGCGCTCCATCGTCGAGCGCTTCCGCGCCCAGACGCCGGTCCTCAGCCAGGCGGAGATCCACCCGCGCGTGCGCCTGAAGACCGTCGGCAGCGTCTGATCCGGCGCCCCGCGGCGGGACGGGCCGTTAACCCTCCCTTCATCCTTTGATCGACGCGCGGCCCCCCGCCGCTAGAAAGGGGGCGGAGGGGCTCGTTCCCGTCGCTGAGATCATCGACCGATGAGGCTGCCCATGTCGCCGTCCCAGGCCGTTCTGGCCACCATCACCGCCAACTTCGTCGTCTGGACGCTGATCATCGCGGCCGGCGTCCACTACCTCATCTGACGTCGCCCGGACCGGCCCCGCCCGCAGCCTTCACGCCGCCGGCGGCTTTCCGTCCGGCGTGCTGGCGATCTCGCCGCTCCTGACGCGGTCCGCATGGGCGGTGGTGCCGCCCGCCGCCAGCACCTTCGCCTGGCCGATCCAGTCCTCGCGCTCGATGCGGCCCGGGAAGGCGAGATAGCCTCCGACCCACTGGGCCTCCTTCGCCGTCCACGCCGCGATCTGGTCGAAATGGAAGACGCCGAGCGCGTGCAGCCGCGCCTCGTTCTGCGGCCCGACGCCCCTGATCAGCTCGAGTTCGTCCGCCCGCCCGTCGCGGGGGCCGAGAAGCCCGAGCGGCTTGGTGCCCTGGGCCATGGCCTCCGACGCCGCGAGCGAACCGGCGGATGCCGCCTGCGGAGCACCGGAGGCAGAGACGGGAGCGGCAGCCGCCGCCGCGTTGCGGCGCTCGGCGGCATCGCCCACCAGGCGCGCGACGGAGGTCGTCGCCTCCGCCACCGCCTTGACCGCGCCCGTTGCCGAGGTGGCGGCACCGACCATGTCGCCGAGCTGCGAGGTCGCGGTCTCCTCCACCTTGTCGGTGAAGACGCGCGCGAAGGCGCCGGCGACACAGCCCGTCAGATAGGCGGTGGCGAACAGCACCGCCGTGTCGAGCCACAGGCCCGGGCGACCCGGGACCCAGTTGAGGGCGGCGGCCACCACCATCAGCGCGAAGCCGACCATGGCCGCAGCGGCGAGGGCGCTCGGCCCCTCGTCCTCCTTGTCGGAGGTGATCCAGCCGACGGCGAGGCCGCCGGCAAGGGCGACGAGGAGGGGGATGGCGAAGGTCTGGACGAGATACAGCATCACCCTCTCCTCACGAACGCGGCCGGACGTGGAACTCGACCCGGCGGTTGAGGGCGCGCCCCTCCTCCGAGTCGTTGTCGGCGACGGGCCGGGTGGCGGCATGGCCGACCACCACCAGCGTCCGCGCCTCGACCCCGCGGCGCACCAGCTCGTCGCGCATGACGGCGGCTCGGTCCTCGGAGAGCTTCTGGTTCTGTCCCGTCCAGTTGTGGCTGTCGGCATGGCCGGCCACCTCGATGCGGACGCCCTCGCCACAGCGCTTGATGGCTGACGCCAGGCGGTCGAGCACCGGTCCGTGCTCGGCGCGCTGCTCGGCCTTCCAGTAGTCGAACAGGATGCGATCGCCCTCGAGCGCCGTCTGCACGATCGCCCCGCAATCGGGCGGCGGCAGCCAGACCGGCGCCGGAGCCGGCGGCGGCGGCATGGCGGCGGGCGTCCCCTGGGCGAGGGTCGGGCTGGCGGCGGTCGACGCCGCAC
>NZ_JBQVQL010000067.1:0-26826 GCF_052440005.1 Phreatobacter sp. | reverse complement strand
GGCCAGCAGCGCCCGCGTGAGGCCGCCGGGGCCGGGGCCCACCTCGACGACCGTCGCGCCCTCCAGCGGCCCGGAAGCGCGGGCGATGCGGCCCGTCAGATTGAGGTCGAGCAAAAAGTTCTGGCCGAGCGCCTTCTTCGCCATCAGCCCGTGGCGGGCGATGACCTCGCGCAGCGGCGGCAGGGGGTCGATCGCGCTCAAGCGGCGGGCTTCTTCTGCGCGAGACGGCCGGCGAGCGCGATGGCCTCGATCATGCTCGTCGGGCGGGCCGTGCCGGTCCCGGCGAGGGAATAGGCGGTGCCGTGGTCGGGCGAGGTGCGGATGAAGGGCAGGCCGAGCGTCACGTTGACGCCCTCGTCGAAGGCGATGGTCTTCACCGGCGCCAGCACCTGGTCGTGATACATGCCGAGCACCGCGTCGTAGGCATCGCGCGCCGCCGGGTGAAACAGCGTATCGGCGGGATGGGGGCCGGTGGCGGCGATGCCGAGGCGCTGGAGCTCGGCCACCGCCGGCGCCACGACCTCGATGTCCTCGCGGCCGATCAGCCCGTCCTCGCCCGCATGCGGGTTGAGGCCGCAGACCGCGAGCCGCGGCCGGGCGATGCCGAATTTGGTCGCGAGGTCGTGGGCGACGATGGCGCCGGTCTCGACGATCAGGTTCGTCGTCAGCCGCCCCGGCACCGCGGCGACGGGGATGTGGATGGTGACCGGCACGACGGCGAGCGTCTCGCTCCAGATCATCATCACCGGCCGCACCGGCCCGACGCGGAAGGCGCGGGCGAGTTCGCCGAGGAATTCGGTATGCCCGGGATGGGTAAAGCCCGCCTCAGCCAGCACCGATTTGGAGATGGGCGCGGTGACGATCGCGCCCGCCCGGCCCGAGCGGATATGGTCGACGCCGGCCCGGATCGCCTCGATGACGACGAGGCCGGTCTGCGCCGTCGGTTCGCCCGGCCGATCCGCGATCCCGTCGCCGATGTCAAGGACCGGCAGGCCGTAAGGAAAGGTCTCCATGACCTCCTCCGGCAGGCAGGGCACCACGGGCACGCCGATGCCGAGACGCGCCGCGCGCGCCTCCATCAGGCCCGCGTCGCCGATCACGTAGAACGGGGGGAGGCGGTGTGCCGCCCGGTCCCGCCAGGCCATCAAGGCGACGTCCGGGCCAATGCCGGCCGGCTCACCCATGGAGATGGCGAGGGGCAGGATCATCGCGCGGCGGTCAGCGCCGCTCGCCGCGGCCGTCGCGGTAATTGATCACGGCCGTCTGCCGCAGCCGGGCGAGGTAGGTATCGGAGATGCGCTTCATCTCCGCCGTGGTCATCTCCTCGCGCACCTGGTTGCGCGCCGCGGTGTCGCTGGTGCTCGCCTCTTCCTTGGAGCAGACGGCGATCATCTCGATGCCCTGCTGGGTGCGGCTGGGCGGCGTCAGCTTGCCCACCGCCGTCTGGTCGAGCACCTGACGGAATTGCGGGCTGAGATCGGTGTTGAGGCGGCGGAACTGCTCGCGCACGGCGGCGTCCGGAATGCGCCCCACCTGCTCGAGGTCGGTGGCGCAGCTCGAGAAGCGGCCCCGCAGGGCGTTGGCTTCCGCCATCCGGCGCTGCACCTGGGCGGGCGATGCCGTGGCCGGCACCAGCAGGACGACCGGCCGTAGGACGTAGTTGACCGGCCGGGTCGCGCCCTGGCGTCGGCCCAGCGCATCCACGAGCTGGGTATCGGTGATGAAGATGGTGCGGCCGTAGCGGGCGCCGATCAGGTTCGACCACGACAGGTCGGCGCGCAGCTTGCCCTTGTAGACGCGCGGCTCGATGCCCTGGGAGCGCAGGACCTGGTCGAAACCGCGCGGATCGATGCCGGAGCGCTGGGCGACCTGCGCATAGGCGGCGTTGACCTGCTGCTCGTTCGCCTCGACCCGGTAGCGCCGCGCCTCGGCGAACTTGATGCGGTCGTTGATCAGGTCCTGCAGCGCCTGCTCGGCCGAATGGGCGCGCCCCTCGCGGATCTGGAGCAGGCGCTGGCGCTGGGGAATGTCGAAGCTGGTGATCGGAACGCCGGAGACCGTCGCGATGACCCGGCCTTCCTGGGCCAGGACCGGGGACGACACGACGAGGGCCGCGGCCGGAAGGGCGACGGCGAGAGCAGCGGCGAGCAAGGGTCGCACGAGGACCATAGTGGCGCCTCCTTGGGAAGAGAATGGATGCCGAGCCTGCTCCCTCGCCCATGAGGGTGGCGCAATCAGGGCAGGGGGCTCATTGCGCGGGCGGATTGAACCAGTTCGAGACGTTCTGGGACAGGGTCAGCTCGCCGATCGTGCGCAGGTTGAACCTGAACATGAAGCGGTGGACGTCCCGCGTCGTCGCGACGTTGTTCAGCGTCACGACCTCGGCGGCGAAATCGCGTGAGTAGTAGAAGCCGAGCTGCATCGCGTCGTCGAGATAGTTCACGCCGAGCGTCAGGCCCTCGACCTTGTTGCTCTCCGACAGCGGCAGGTTGTTGGCGTTGGTCGCCAGCAGGTTCTGCCGCTGGAAGGCGAAGCGGGCCGCCCCGTACACCGTCCAGTTGGTGGCCACCGTGTAGGACAGGGCCGCGCCCACCGCGCTGCGCGTCACGAGATAGCCGAGGTCGGGCTGCGGGGCGAGATAGCCATAGGTGCCGGTCAGGGCGAAATGGCCGAAGCGTCCCGTGGCGTCGAGTTCGCCGCGCTGGACCGCGAAGGTCCGCTCGTCGAAGCGGCCGCGCGCCGAGAAGCGGAAGTTGCGGTCGAGCTGGTACTGGAACCGCGCCACGTAGTCCGAGCGCTGCCTGTCGAGGCCGGAATTGGCGCCTGTCGCGGCCATGTCGTAGAGCGCGCCGGCCGAGAAGGAGTTGATGCCGAACAGGTGCAGCGACTGGCCGAACATGATGTTCACGCTCGAGCCGTTGAAGAACCGGTGGGTGACGTTGAGGCCGTAGTTCAGGCGTCCGCCGCCCTCGACCCGGTCCCAGCCGGAGAACTTGTTAGTCTGGAACAGGTTCGTGTCGTCGAAGACGAGGCTCTGCGAATCCTCGTTCGGGATATAGCCGATGTTCTGCTCGTTCGGCCGCGCGATGATCTGCAGGATCGGCTCGACCGTCGTCGTGCCGTAGGCGTTCCCGGCGATCCAGGGATAGCGGTAGGTCAGGCCCACCGCCGGCATGATGCGGGTATAGGCCCGGTCGTCCTGCGCCAGCCGCGAGAAGGAACCCAGCACGGCGCTGTTGTCCTTCAGGTGGTGGTAGGTCACGTCGCCGCGCACCGAGACGAAGGGCTCCCACACCTGGCCCATGGCGTCGATGACGCGCCGGCGCCAGGCAACCTCGGCCGAGGCACGCGAATAGTTGCCGTCGATGCCGTTCACCAGGCAGTTGGCGGGGTCGAGATTGACGCCAGGAACGCGCGGCTGCGTCCGGTCGCAGGTGATCGGGCTGAGCGGGTTCTTGCGCGATACGTCCGCCGCCTCGCGCGACAGGCTGACGACGCTGGTGCGCCAGGAGAACTCGCCGCCGAGGACCGACTGGTCCAGCACCTTGAAATAGTCGAGCACCGGGTGGGTGGTCGGCAGGATCTTGTTGTCGACGTCGGTCGCGGTGATGCCGACATAGCGCGTCGCCGACAGGTCGAACCAGCTGCGCGGGCCCTGGCCGCGCAGGAAGAGCCGGGAATTGGCCTCCGTCTGGCCCGGCAACGACAGGGAATAGTCCCTGAGGAAGGCCGTGTCGGACATCAGGTTCAGGTCCCAGCCCACCGACCAGCGCTCGGTGATGCGGAACATGCCGGTGGTGTGCAGGATGCCGCGGAATTCGCGGTTGCCGACCTCGTTGGTGCCGTTCGAATAGGTGAACACGCCGGGGTCGTTCTGCCGGATGCCGGCGGCGCGGATCGAATAATAGCCGCTCTCGAAGCCGTGCCGCCACTCGGCGATGGGCATGAAGCCCTGGCGCGAATAGTAGCGCGGCGCGATCAGCAGGTCGTAGTTCGGCTGGATGTTCCAGAAATAGGGCACCTCGACGCCGATGCCGGTGCGGTTGGAGCCGGCGATGCCGGGCACCAGGATGCCGGACGCCTTGCGCACCGTCGGATCGGGCGCCCAGAAACGCGGCATATAGGCGATCGGCACGCCGAACATCTCGAAGCGCGCGTCCTCGAAATAGATGGTGCGCTCGGATTCGCGGTGGATGATGCGCTTGGCCTTGATCACCCAGGTCGGCGGCTTCGACAGGTCGGCGCGGCACGAGGCGCAGGCCGTGTAGGCGGCGCGCTCGAAGGTCGTCGTGTCGCCGCCCTCGCGCGTCACGTCGGTCGCGCCGATGAAACGGCGGTCCGGCGTCTCCAGGTTCAGCGAACGGACGAAGCCGTTGGTGAACTGCTGGTCGAACTCCATGTCCTGGCCGTGGGCGATGTTGCCCGACGGTTCGGTGATCCGCACGTTTCCGGTCGCGCGGACACGGCCCGAGCGCTGGTCGTAGGTGACGACGTCGGCCTCGATCGTGCGGCCGTCGTAATAGATCTGCACGTTGCCGCGCGCCGACACCCGGCTTGTCCGCTCGTCATAGACGAGCTGGCCGGCGTTGACCTGCATCGGCGTGCCCGGCGGCGTGGAGGAGAAGGTCGGCCCCGCAAGGGCGGCGGGAGGGCCGGCAGAACGCACGGGCGAGGGCGGCGCCGGCTGATTCTGCACCTGCGTCGGATCGAGGATGTAGGACCGCGCCTCCGCCGGCGCATCGGCCGTCTGGGCGCGCAGGGGCGCAAGTCCGCCCGACGCGACGACCATGGCCAGCAGGCTGGCGGTCGCGGTCAGGGCAGAGCGGGCGATTCGGGTCGGGGAAGCCGCCGGGCGGCGTGCTGCGCGAAGCATCAGCCGTCCTCCAGCTTCAGTAGAACCATGAAACCCATCAACGCACCGATAAATGCAGGCGACCAGGCGGCGAGGACCGGAGGCACCAGATTGGAGCGCCCCAGATTGCCGGCCAGTTCCGATCCCACGTAAAGCAAAAATCCGGCGACCACGCCACCCAGAATCGTCTTGCCCAGTCCGCCGAGCCGGGCGAAGCGCAGGCTGGCCGCCGCCGCCACCAGCACCATGGCCACCAGCAGCAGCGGCCGGGCCAGCAGAAGCTGGTACTGCAGCTCGAAACGCGCCGTCGGGAGGCCCGAGCGGCGGGCGAGCTCGATGAACTGCGGCAGCTCCCAGAACGAGACCTGCTCGGGCATGACGAAGCTCTGGCGCACCTGCTCGGCTGTCAGCTGAGTCGCCAGGCGGTAGGTCTCGTGCTTGGCCGGCTCGGCGCCCACCGGCGTCACGATCGCCTTGCGCAGCAGCCAGAACCCGTCGCCGAGCTCGGCCGACTGGGCGTCGATGCGGTCCTTGAAGGCCCCGTCCGAGCCATAGACGAGGGCGCTGACGCCCGTCAGGCGCTGGCCGCGCTCCGTGGCCGACGCCGCGTTGATGACGGTCTGCCCGTCGGGCGTTGCCTGGCGGAGCCAGAAGTTGGTGCGCTGGTCGACATAGACGGCGCGACCGAACAGGTCCGATTCCAGTTTGAAGCTGCGCTCGCGGAAGTCGGAAGCGACCGGATTGTAGATGGCGGCCGCGAAGATCCCGAGGAGCACCGCCAGCACCACCGGCGGCGTCAGGAACTGCCAGGCCGACAGGCCGGCGGCGCGGGCCACCACCAGCTCCAGCTTCCGCGACAGTCCGAGGAAGCACAGCATGGCGCCGACGAGGACCGCGAAAGGCAGCACGATCTCGATGAAGGCGGGAACGCGATAGATGGTGAGGAGCGCCACGAGGTGCGTCGGCGCCCGCAGCGCATCCTCGACGCGCCGCAACTGCTCGACGAAGTCGACGATGAGGACGAGGCCGAAGGTGCCGAGGAAGGTGCCGCCCACCGCTGCGAGGAACTTGCGGGTCATGTAGCGCGAGAAGGTCGACACCATCAGGCGCGGCCTCCCTGCGCCGTGCGCGCCGCGATCATCCGCGTGATCCTGTCGGTGATATCGTTCGACAGGCGCGTGAGGACCTCGGGCGGCCGGACCTTGATCAGGCCGAGCGAGACGGCGCCGAAGAACAGGATCGTGACGATGGGCAGGAGATAGACCAGGGGCACTGCCGCCGGTCGCGCCGCCACGATGCCGGACACGGCAAAGCCGCCGCCGCGGAAGGCAGCCATGATGATGATCGCACCGGCGATCGCGGCTCCGCGGCTTTGCCGCGTCGTACGGGCCTGTCCCAGCATGGCGAACGCAATACACAACATGGCCAGTGGGTAGAGCGGCGCGGCGAACCTGTCGTGCAGCTCTTGACGGAACCGCCCACGCCACCTCTCCAGCATGGGATCGGCAGGGTCGGGGTTCATGAGCTCCGACGTATAGCGCTCGGATGGTCTATAAATGGTTTCGGCTGCCTGGGTCAGCTGCGAAAGGTCGAAGGCATAGCGGTCGAAGACGACGATGGACGTGTTGCCGTCCTTGGTCTCGCGCCGCTGCAGGTTGCCGTTTTCCAGCACGAAGAACGTGCCCTGGGGCTGTTCGGTGATCACCCCGCGCTCGGCCACGTAGATCATGTGGACCTGGGGATCGCGCGTGTCGGACACGACGATCCCGAGCAGGACGCCGCCCGCCGCGCGGTCGCGGATGTGGAAGGTCAGGCCGCGGTCGGCCTGGGTGAACTGGCCGGGCCGCACGATGGCGGTGAGGAGGTTGGCCTGGACCTGCGTCAGCAGCAGACGGAAGTGTCGGATCGACGAGGGCGTCAGCCACAGCGACAGGGTGCCGACGAACAGCATCACCAGCGCCGTCAGAATGAAGAGCGGCCGGGCGATGCGCGCCGGCGAGACGCCGGCCGCCGACATGACGATGAGCTCGGAATCGCTGTTGAGCTTGTTCAGCGTCTGCACCGCGGCGATGAACAGCGCGATCGGTGCGATCAGCGCCAGCAGCACGGGAATGCCGAGGCTCGTCATCATGAAGAACAGGGCGATGGTCTGGCCGCTGTTGGTCACGAGGTCGAGCTGACGCAGGACCTGCGTGATCCACACGACCAGAGTCAGGATGAACAGCCCCGCCGCGAAGGCGAGGGCGGCCTGCCGGAAAATGTAGCGTTCGAGGGATCCCATTCCCGGCTCATGCTCGTGCAGGGTCCGCCAACCCGCGCTTGTGTGTAGGTCAGGGTTAGAAGCCGATCATGGCGGCGGCAAGGTCGCGTGGCCCCGCACGGCCGATTCCCGGCGGGGCGTCTCCCACAGGCCACAACGTCGCGTTAGTGTGATCCATCAGGGCATTGCGCCCGATTCTCATCCACAGCAAGTTGGCTCCATGTCCGATACCATCAAGATCAGCTTCGCGCCGCTCTCCGCCCCCGTCTCGGGGCTTCTGGTCTGCCTCGTCGGCGACGACATGGCCCTGCCGCAGGTCGAGTCCCTGCCGGCCTCGGCCGGTGCCCTCCTCGGACGCGCGGCGGCCCAGGACGGCTTCAAGGGCAAGTCGGGCAGCTTCCTCGACATCATCGCGCCCGAGGGACTCGCGGCCTCGCGGCTGATCGCCGCCGGCATCGGCAAGTCCGCCGACTGGAAGGAACTGGACGTGATCCGGCTGGGCGGAGCCATCTGCGCCCGCCTGCCCGATGCCGCCAACGAGGCGAGCGTCGTGCTCGCCACTGCCTCGGGCCCGCTGAGCGCTGATGAGGCGGCCGATCTCGCGCTCGGCCTGCGCCTGCGCTTCTACAGCTTCGACCGCTACAAGACGAAGAAGAAGGACGGCGACACCGGCAGCCGCAAGCGCTCCGTCACCCTGCTCGTCGCCGACGAGAAGGCCGCCCGCAAGGCCTTCAAAGCGCGCGAGGCCGTCGCCGACGGCGTCGATGTCGCCCGCGACCTCGTCAACGAGCCGCCGAACGTCCTCTTCCCGACCGAATTCGCCAAGCGCGCCGGCGACCTCGCTCGCCTCGGCGTCGACGTCGAGGTCCTCAACGAGAAGGACCTGAAGAAGCTCGGCATGGGCGCGCTGCTCGCCGTCGGCCAGGGGTCGGCCCGCGACAGCCACGTCGTCGTCATGCGCTGGGAGGGCGGCAAGGACGGGGAGGCGCCGGTCTGCCTGGTCGGCAAGGGCGTCTGCTTCGACTCCGGCGGCATCTCGCTGAAGCCGGGCGAGGGCATGCAGGACATGAAGGGCGACATGGGCGGCGCCGCCGCGGTCGTCGGCGCCATGCATGCGCTGGCGGCCCGCAAGGCGCGCGCGAACGTCGTCGGTCTCATCGGCCTCGTCGAGAACATGCCCGACGGCAACGCCTACCGGCCCGGCGACATCCTCACCTCCATGTCCGGCCAGACCATCGAGATGATCAACACCGACGCCGAGGGCCGGCTCGTCCTCGCCGACGTGCTCTGGTACGCCAAGGACCGGTTCAAGCCGAAGGCCATGGTCAATCTCGCGACCCTCACCGGCGCCATCATCGTCGCCCTCGGCCAGGAGAACGCCGGTCTCTTCTCCAACAACGACGAGGTGGCGAAGGCGCTGACGGAAGCCGGGCTGACCACCGGCGAGAAGGTCTGGCGGATGCCGCTCTCGGCCGAATACGACAAGCTCATCGACAGCCAGTTCGCCGACATGAAGAACACCGGCGGCCGCTATGGCGGCGCCATCACCGCGGCGCAGTTCCTCCAGCGCTTCGTCGGCGAGATTCCCTGGGCCCATCTCGACGTCGCCGGCACGGCGATGAACTCCAACAAGGGCGACATCAACCGCAGCTGGGGCGCCGGCTGGGGCGTGAGGCTGCTCGACAGGTTCGTCGCCGACGGCTACGAGCGCTGATCGCCCGGAGCCATGCAAAAACGACGGAACTCGTGACCGACATCCTGTTCTACCATTTGCAGAACCAGCCGCTCGAAAGGGTCTTGCCGGTGCTGCTCGAAAAATCGGTGGAACGCGGCTGGAAGGTCGCCGTCGAAGCGGCCTCGCCCGAGAGGGTCGAGGCTCTCGACGCCTTGCTCTGGACCTATGCGGACGAGAGCTTCCTGCCCCATGGCACCGACCGCGAGGCCGATGCCGCCCTGCAGCCCGTGCTGCTGACGGCGGGGCCGGAGCGCGTCAACGGCGCCACCGTCCGCTTCCTCGTGGACGGGGCGGCGCTGCCGGCCGACATGGAGGCCTATGAGCGCATCGTCCTGATGTTCGACGGCAACGACCCCGACGCCCTCGACCAGGCCCGCGCCAGCTGGAAGGCGGCGAAGTCCGCCGGCCATGCCTGCACCTACTGGCAGCAGGACGAGAACGGCCGCTGGAGGAAGAGGGCGTGAACGCCCTGCCTGCGTCCGAGCCTCCCCGCGGATTCGTCGATCTCGCTGCCAGGTCCGAGTTCTGGCGCCTCGCGGCCATCATTTTCCTCACCGCCATGACCAACCAGCAATCGGTCCTGCTGGCGGTGGTCTGGGAGGAGGCGGGCTTTCCGCACCGCGACATCGGCCTGCTCATCGCCGTCTACGGCATCCCGCTGGTGCTGATGAGCCTCTTCTCGGGCCCGCTCGCCAACCGGATCGGCATCCTGCAGACGGTGCGCATCGGCGCGGTGCTCACCACGCTCGGCTTCATCAGCCTCTATTTTACCCACGAGACCTTCCTGGGCTCGCTCGCCTCGCGCCTGGTCCAGGGCACCGGCTTCGCGCTGTTCCATGCGCCGGTGATGACCTACGGCTCGACGCGGCTGACCCGCGAGCGCTTCGTCAGGCTCTTCGGCCTGCTCTCGGCCATGGCGCCCTTGCCCTACGCCTTCGGGCCGATCCTCGCGGAGGTGCTCTATCACGCCTTCGGATCCAACGGTTACTTCATCGCCGGCGCCATTCCCGCCGTGCTCGGCCTGCCGCTCCTGTGGACCATCCGCCCGGTCGACCGGACGGAGGGACCGGTCGGCGGCATCGCGGGATTGCTGCGAAACCCGCGCATCTGGCTGCCGCTGCTCGCCGCCGTCGTCTACGGCTACATGTTCGGCTTCATCAGTGCCTATGCCGCCCCCTTCCTGGTCGAGCGCGGCATCATCGTCGGGGCCTTCTTCACCGCCTTCACCATCTCGATCTTCGCGGTACGCTTCGGCGGCCTCGCGCTGATCGAGAACGTCGACCGCCGCGCCGTGGTCGCCGGCGGCGCCATGCTGCTCGCCGCCGGTCTCGTCCTCGTCGCCCTCGCGCAGTCGATCACAGGGGTCGTCGTCGCCGGCTTCGTCTTCGGCCTCGGCCATTCCATCGGCTTTCCGGTGCTGTCGGCCTGGATCTGCGACGGCACCCCGCCCGAGCAGCGCGCCACCCCCATGGCGGTGTTCAACGCCACCTTCTTCGCCGCCATGACCGTCATCGCCCTGCCGGCGAGCCTCGCCATCGGCGCCGTCGGCTACGTCCCGGTCATGATCGGCCTGTCGGTCTCGGCCGTCGGTCTCGCCGTCGTCCTCGTCTACGCCTGGTCGCGACGGTTCAGGCGCTGAGGCTGGCTCTGTTGCCAGTCTGCTGTCATAACGATGTCAGCAGCGCTGCGGCAGGATGTCGCCATGAGACCTTCAGACCGACTCTTCCAGATCATCCAGATCCTGCGCCGCTCGCGCCGGCCCCTGACGGCCGAGGCCATCGCCTCCGAGCTCGAGACGTCCAAGCGCACGATCTACCGCGACATCTCCACGCTCATCGGCCAGCGCGTGCCGATCCGCGGCGAGGCGGGCCTCGGTTACGTGCTGGAGGGCGGGTTCGACCTGCCGCCGCTGATGCTGACATCGGACGAGATCGAGGCCGCCGCCCTCGGCGCCCGATGGGTGCAGTCGCGCGGTGACCCGGCGCTCTCGCGCGCCGCCGCCGACCTCATCGCCAAGCTCGCCGCCATCGTGCCGGAGAAGCTGCGTGATGTCGCCCTCGATCCGGTCTCGCGCACGGGTCCGGCCTGGGAGCCGACCGAGGACCGCATCGACCTCGCCCGCGTCCGCGGCTGGATCCACGAGGGCAAGAAGATTTCCCTCGGCTACAGCGACGAGCAGGGCAGGGCGACCCAGCGCATCCTCTGGCCGGTGGCGGTGGGCTATTTCGACAGCGTCCGCCACCTCATCGCCTGGTGCGAACTGCGCCGCGACTTCCGCTCCTTCCGCACCGACCGCATCGCCTCCGCCGAATTCCTCGACGAGCGCTACCCCGAGCGCCCGAGCGTGCTCAGGGCCAGGTGGCGCAAGACGATCAAGGAGAACTAGGCCGGCTGGCTCGCCGCCTCGAGCTCGCCGCTCGCCTCGAGCCAGGCTTCTTCCGCTTCGGCCAGTTGCTTCTCCCGCAGGCTCCGGGTCTTCGCCGCCTGCGCCGCGCTGTCGGGATGCGCCTCGAAATAGCCGGGCTGCGCCAGGATCCGGTCGATCTTGTCGATATCCGCGCGCAGCTTCTCCATCGCCGCCTCGATCTCGGCGACCTTCTTCGCCAGCGCCTTGGTCTCGCTCCGCGTGGGTGCCGGCGGCTTCGGCTCGGCGGCCCGCGCGCCCTTTTCGACCTTGTCGGCAGGCGCTGCCGCCCCCGACAGCACGATCTTGCGGTAGTCGTCGAGATCGCCGTCGAAGGGCTTCACCGTCCCGTCGCGCACCAGCCAGAGCCGGTCGACCGTCGATTCGAGGAGATGCCGGTCATGCGAGACGATCAGCACGGCCCCTGAATAGCCGTTCAGCGCCTCCACCAGGGCGGCGCGGCTGTCGATGTCGAGATGGTTGGTCGGCTCGTCGAGGATCAGGAGGTGCGGGCCCTCGAACACCGCGAGGGCGAAGAGCAGCCGGGCCTTCTCGCCGCCCGACAGCGACGAGACCTTCGTGTCCGAGCGCTCGCCGGAGAAGCCGGAGCGGGCGCAGGCAGCCCGCACCTTGGCCTCCGGATCGTCCGGCATCAGCCGCCTCAGGTGCTGGTAGACGCTCTCCGCCGGCCGGAGCTCGTCCAGCTGGTGCTGGGCGAAATAGGCGATCTTCAGCTTGTCGGCGCGCACCATGCGGCCGGACATGGCCTTCAGCCGGTCGGAGATCAGCTTCAGGAAGGTCGACTTGCCGTTGCCGTTGGCGCCGAGCAGTCCGATGCGGTCGTCGTCGTCGATCCTGAGGTCCAGCCGCCGGAGGATCGGCTGCCCCTCGGCATACCCGACCGAGGCGCCCTCCATGGTGATGATCGGCGGCGAGGCCTTGCGGGCAGGCTCGGGGATGACGAAGGGCGGCACGTCGGTGTCGACGATGGTCGTCACCGCCTCCATCTTCTCGAGCATCTTCAGCCGCGACTGCGCCTGCCGCGCCTTGGTCGCCTTGGCGCGGAAGCGATCGACGAAGCTCTGCAGGTGGGCGCGCTTGTCCTCCTGCTTCTTCGCCGCCTTCTCGCGCACCGCCATCTCGATGGCCCGCGACTTGGCGAAGGTCGTGTAGGAGCCCTTCCACAGTGTCAGCTTGGCCTGGTCGAGGTGCAGGATGTGCTCCACCGAGGCATCCAGCAGGTCGCGGTCGTGGCTGATCAGGAGGACGCTGTGCGGATATCCCGCGAGATAGTCCTGCAGCCACAGTGTGCCTTCGAGGTCGAGATAGTTGGTCGGCTCGTCCAGCAGCAAGAGGTCGGGAGCGGTGAACAGCACCGCCGCCAGCGCCACGCGCATGCGCCAGCCGCCGGAGAAATCCGAACAGGGCCGCGCCTGCGCCGCGGTGTCGAAGCCGAGTCCGGCGAGGATCGCCGCCGCGCGGGCGGGGGCTGAATGGGCGTCGATGTCGACGAGCCGCGTCTGGATCTCGGCGATCCTGTGCGGGTCGCTCGCCGTCTCCGCCTCGGCGAGGAGGCGCGCCCGCTCCCTGTCGGCGTCCAGCACGAAGTCGAGAAGGGACTGCGGCCCGCCGGGCGCCTCCTGGGCGACACCGCCGAGGCGGGCGCGCGCCGGCAGCTTGAACGAACCGCCGTCGGCGGCCATCTCGCCCTGGATCACCTTGAACAGGGTCGATTTTCCCGTGCCGTTGCGGCCGAGGAAGCCGACGCGCGCATTCGGCGGCAGCGTCACCGACGCGTTGTCGATGAGCACGCGGCCGGCCACCCGCACCGTCAGGTCGTTGATCTGCAACATGGCCGGCTTTTGAAGGAGCCGTGCGGCCAATGCAAGCGGGGGCCGGCTGCATGGCTCCCGCGTCAACCTCCGGGAGACTGCGCATGCCCCCACCCGCTGCGGTGTTATGATGCCGCGGATTCCCTGCCATCGAGACGGGGGACGACAGACGGGGAGGGCATGCGCCATGACTGCATCCATGAAGAAATATGTGGCCGAGTTTCTCGGCACCGCCGCGCTGGTGATCATCGGCTGCGGCGTCGTCACCCTCGGCGGTCAGGGTGCCGTTTTCGGCGCCGGCCAGCCCTTCTCGGCGCTCGCCACCCTGCCCATCGCGCTCGCCTTCGGCCTCGCCATCGTCGCCATGGCCTATGGCATCGGCCCGGTCTCCGGCTGCCACGTCAATCCTGCGGTCTCGGTGGGCGTATGGGCCGCCGGTCGCATGCCGACGTCGGACCTTGTGGGCTATGTCGTCGCCCAATTCGCCGGCGCCATCGTCGGCGCCGCCATTCTCTACGTGACGCTCAGCGGCAAGGCGGGCGGCTGGGACGTCACGGCCGCCGGCCTCGGTCAGAACGGCTGGGACGCGGCCAAGGGCTACGGCGTGACCTCGGCCGTCATCGGCGAGTTCGTCGGCACCTTCCTGTTCCTCGTCACCATCCTCGGCGTCACCTCCAAGGCCGGCTCCCCGGCGGTCGCCGGTCTCGCCATCGGCCTGACGCTCGCCGCCATCCACCTGCTGCTGATCCCGGTGACCGGCACCTCCGTCAATCCCGCCCGCTCCTTCGGCCCGGCGCTCTTCGTGGGCGGATCGGCCCTGTCGCAGGTCTGGCTCTTCCTGATCGTGCCGACCGCGGCCGCCTTCGCGGCGGGCGCCCTCTTCAAGGCCAAGATTCTCGAGGCCTGAACGCGGCAAGCCCGCCACCGGATCGTTCCGGTGGCGGGCCCGTACCCGCGCAGGTCAAGACTGGGTGGGGCGTTGGATGACCCGCGCGTGAACCGGTCGGCCTAGCGGCAGATCCTCACGTGGCGGATTTCGCGGCCCCAGGGCGTCTCCACCCAGCGGCGCTCGCGCCAGCAGGTCGGCTCGACATAGGCCGGGCGATGCGGGCGGTAGCCCCAGTGCGGCGGAGGCGGCGGGGGCCGGTGGCCCCAGTGCGGGGGCGGCGGACGATGACCCCAGTCCGGCGGCGGACCGTGGTGGCGCCGCGGGCCATCCCAACCGGGATGCGGACCCCACTGCACCGGCATCACGCCGGCCTCCATGCCGACGCCGACCTGCGCGCGGGCGTCGCCCGGCGTGGCGGCCACGGCCGCCAGGGCGGCGAGCCCTGCGAGGGTGGACAGAACCAGGCTGCGCATCGTGACCATCTCCAGTCGCTGGATCGCTCCGTTTCGCGATCGTGGGAGAATGGTGCAGCGGGCGCGCTGAACGCGTTCTGAGACCGTCCTTCACGTGGTGTTCAGCGACCGGACGCCGAGGCGGGAGAGGGGGCGTTGCGGGCGCAACGGGCCGCTGCTAGAAGCGCGCCACCTGATCCCCACATTCCCTCAAGGAACGATCCATGGCCATCGAGCGCACCTTCTCCATCATCAAGCCGGACGCCACCAAGCGGAACCTCACCGGCGCCGTGAACGCGGTGATCGAGTCCGCCGGCCTGCAGATCGTCGCCCAGAAGCGCATCCGCATGTCGCTGCCCGAGGCCCGCAAGTTCTACGCGGTCCATTCCGAGCGTCCCTTCTTCGGCGAGCTCGTCGACTTCATGGTCTCGGCCCCGGTGGTCGTGCAGGTGCTCGAGGGCGAGAACGCCGTCGCCAAGTATCGCGAGATCATGGGCGCCACCAACCCGGCCCAGGCCGCCGAGGGCACCATCCGCAAGCTCTACGCCGTCTCCGTCGGCGAGAACTCGGTCCACGGCTCGGATTCGGCCGAAAACGCCGCCATCGAGATCGCCCAGTTCTTCTCGCAAAACGAGATCCTGCCGGCCTGATTGCGGCGACAAGGACAGACGGCATTTGAAGGCGGGCTCCGGCCCGCCTTTTTCATTGGCGCCGCGCCCTGCACTTTGGATACGATCCAGTTTGCATCGCACACCGGAGCCGCCATGAACGCCCCCGTCAGCGTCCAGCGCCTGAAGTCGACCTGTCCCCACGACTGCCCCTCCGCCTGTTCGCTGGAGGTGGAGGTCATCGACGGCAAGACCATCGGCCGCGTCCACGGCGACCCTGCGCAGAGCTACACGGCCGGCGTCGTCTGCGCCAAGGTGGCGCGCTATGCCGAGCGCATCCACCACCCGGACCGCCTCCTCCATCCGCTGATCCGCAAGGGGCCGAAGGGCTCGGGCAGCTACCAGCGCATCTCGTGGGACGAGGCACTGGCGATGACCGCCGAGAAGTTCCTCGAGGCCGAGAAGCGCTACGGTGCCGAGACGGTCTGGCCCTACTACTATGCCGGCACCATGGGCTTCGTGCAGCGCGACGGCATCAACCGCCTGCGCCACGTGAAGAAATATTCCGGCTTCTATTCCACCATCTGCACCAACATGGCCTGGTCCGGCTTCATCGCCGGGACCGGACGCCTCGCCGGCGTCGATCCGCGCGAGATGGCCCTGGCCGACGTGGTGGTGATCTGGGGCACCAATCCGGTGTCCACCCAGGTCAACGTGATGACCCACGCCATGAAGGCGCGCAAGGAGCGCGGCGCGAAGATCGTCGTCGTCGACATCTACCGCACCGACACGGTGAAGCAGGCCGATCTCGGCCTCGTTCTGAAGCCGGGCACCGACGCGGCGCTCGCCTGCGCCGTCATGCACGTGCTCTTCCGCGACGGCTTCGCGGACCGGGATTATCTCAGGGATTTCACGGACGTACCGGCGGAACTGGAATCACATCTTGAGTCCCGCGGCCCTGCCTGGGGTGCCGCCATCACCGGCCTGACGGTGGAGGAGATCGAGGCCTTCGCCAGGCTGGTCGGCGAGAACAAAAAGACCTTCTTCCGCCTCGGCTACGGTTTCGGCCGCCAGCGCAACGGCGCGGTGAACATGCACGCCGCCTCCTGCATTCCGGCCGTCACCGGCGCCTGGAAATACGAGGGGGGCGGGGCCTTCCACAACAACGGCGCCATCTATCACTGGCGCAAGTCGCTCATCGAGGGACTGGACGTGAAGGATGCGGCGGTGCGCACCCTCGACCAGTCCCGCATCGGCGCCATTCTCACCGGCGAGGCCGCGGCGCTGCGCCGGCCCGACGGCTCCGAGGGGCCGCCGGTGACCGCGCTCCTCATCCAGAACACCAATCCGGTCAACGTCGCCCCGGACCAGAGCAAGGTCGTCGCCGGGTTTGCCCGCGAGGACCTGTTCACCGTGGTCCACGAGCAGTTCATGACCGACACGGCGAAGATGGCCGACCTGGTGCTCCCCGCCACCCAGTTCATGGAGCATGACGACATGTACCAGGGCGGCGGCCACCAGCACATCATGCTGGGGCTGAAGCTCATCGATCCGCCCGGCGAATGCCGCTCCAACCACGAGCTCATCACGGATCTCGCCGGCCGGCTCGGCGCCGAGCATCCGGGCTTCGCGATGACCCCGCGCGAGATCATCGACTGGACGCTGCAGAAGTCCGGCTGGGGCACCTTCGCCGAGCTCGAGGCCACCAATTTCCGCGACGTCCAGCCGAAGTTCGAGGAGGCGCACTATCTCAAGGGCTTCGCCTATGGCGACAGGAAGTTCCGTTTCAAGCCCGACTGGCCGAACGTGCCCTATGCCAGCATCGGCACGATGGGGCCGGTGGAGTCCATGCCTTCGCTCCCCGACCACTGGGCGGTGACCGAGGAGCCGGACGCCACCTATCCCTTCAAGCTCGCGACCTCGCCCTCGCGCAGCTACCTGAACTCGTCCTTCGCCGAGACCCCGTCCTCCCGCAAGCGCGAGGGGCGGCCGGAGGTCATGGTCAATCCGGCCGATGCCGAGCGGCTCGGCATCGCGGCGGGTGTGAAGGTCGAGCTCGGCTCGCCGCGCGGCACGGTGATCCTGCATGCGAAGGTGACCGACCAGACGCGGCCCGGGACGCTGATCGCCGAGGGGCTCTGGGCCAACGCCGACCACGAGGGCGGGCGCGGCATCAACATGCTGACCGGCGCCGACGCCGTGGCGCCCTTCGGTGGCGCCGCCTTCCACGACAACAAGGTCTGGATTCGCCTGGCCTGACGAGGTGACGTTGCGTCAAGTATTGTGTTGGTATTGACGTTACGACAACAGAAAATGTCATTTATACCGTTGAATAGAATCAAGTTTTCATAACGTCTTAAACGCATGTTCGCGGGGGCGTGGCACAAGCCATGCGATGAGCCCCCGTCCATTGGGTATGCGCCCATGAAAATGCAGACCGTCTTCGCGAGCGATGCAAACGTCGAGCGGCGCGCCGAGCCGCGCGTCATCATGAGCCTCGCCGGCACCTGCCAGCTCGCCGCCCATCGCGACGAGACCGGCAAGCGCCGCGAATATCCCTGCCGCGCCATCAACATGTCGAGCCAGGCGCTGATGCTGGCGGCGCCCGCCCGCGCCATCATGGGCGACGGCGCCACCGCCTACATCCCGAGCTTCGGCAAGATGTCAGGGCGCGTGATCCGCGTGCTCGACGGCGGCTTCGTCATGAGCCTGATGGTGAATGAGACCCAGCGGCAGCGCATCGCCAAGCGCCTTGCCTGGATGCAGGAGCACCAGGCCCACGACACCCGCGACCTTCGCCAGCACGCGCGCATCGTGCCCCGAGAACCCTTCGGGCAGATCACCTTCGCCGACGGCAGCTGCCTGTCCTGCCTCGTCATGGACATGTCGGTGACCGGCGCCGCGCTCTCGGCCGACATCGTGCCGGACCTCAACACGCTGCTCGTGGTCGGGCGGGTGCCGGCCCGCGTCTGCCGTCATTTCCCGGAGGGGTTCGCCGTCGCCTTTCTTGAGGAATTGCCACCGGGCAGCCTCGAACAGCTCCTCCTCGCCGCCTGAGCCCGTCCGCAGCCAGGCTGGCCGCGGCCGCAGACGACGGACGCTGCCCCGGTCTGAAGTAGTAATGACTGAAACTTGCGGTAAAATAGAGAAATAAATCGAGATCGCTCGGCTGATCGTTCCATCCTGTTTGTATTGATACTGTATTTCGGGCGAGGAATCGCCTAAGCTGATCCCATTAAATCATTTGAACCCATTGATTGCCCGCCATGACGTTCGATCCGGACATTGCGGTCGTCACGGTCGCCCGGCGCGACGATGATCTGCTCGTCATCATGAGTCTGGACGGCACCTGCTCGCTCGCCGCCCTGCGGGACGAGGCCGGACGCCGCCGCGAATATCCCTGCCGGGCCATCAACATGTCGAGCCGGGCGCTGATGCTGGCGACGCCGGCGAGGGCCCGCCTCGGCGACGGTGCCAGCGCCTATATCCCGAGCTTCGGCAATCTCGGCGGCCGCGTCGGCCGCGTCATGACCGGGGGCTTCGTCATGACGCTGATGCTCGCGCCGCGGCAGCGCGAGCGGATCGTCGCCCGCCTGGCGTGGATGCAGGAGCACCAGGCCCACGACACCCGCGACCTGCGCCAGCATCAGCGCATCGTGCCGCGCGAACCCTTCGGGCAAATCACCTTTGCCGACGGCCGCTGCCTCTCCTGCCTCGTGCTCGACATGTCGGTGTCGGGCGCGGCCCTCTCTGCCGACCGCATGCCGCCCGTCGGAACGCTGCTGACCGTCGGCCGCGTGCCCGGCCGCGTCTGCCGCCATTTCGCCGAGGGCTTCGCCGTGTCGTTCCTCGCGGAGCAGGACCCGGCCGATCTGGAGCGTCTGCTGCTCGGCCGCTGATTGTCAGAGCAGGGTGTATTCGGTCGCGATCATCCGCAGCGCCTGCGGATAGATGCGGTGCTCCACCTCGAGCACGCGGCGCGCCAGGCTCTCCGCCGTGTCGCCCGGCAGCACCGGCACCGCCTCCTGCAGGATGGTCTCGCCCTCGTCCATGCCGGGCGTCACGAAATGCACGGTGGCGCCGTGTTCGGTGGCGCCGTCGGCCAGTGCCCGCGCATGGGTGTCGAGCCCCTTGTAGGCCGGCAGCAGGGCAGGGTGGATGTTGATCATCCGCCCCTCCCACTGGCCGACGAACCAGGGCGTCAGGATCCGCATGAAACCGGCGAGGCAGACGATGTCGATCCGCTGCGCCTCCAGCACCGCCTGCATGGCCCGCTCGAAGGCCTCGCGGTCGCGGGCGAACTTGCGATGGTCCACGGTTGCCGTGGCGATGCCCTCGGCCTCCGCGACGGAGAGCCCCCCGGCCCTCGGCACGTTCGACAGGACGAGCGCGATCTCGGCGGGATAGTCCGGAGCCTTGGCCGCCTCGATCAGCGCGGCCATGTTGGACCCGCGCCCCGAGATGAGGACCGCGACGCGCTTCCGGCTCACAGCCCGAGCGCCCCGGTGAAGGTGACGCGCGGCTCGGCCGACGCCGCGGTGATCCGGCCGAGCGTCACCACGTTCTCGCCGGCGAGGGCGAAGGCCTCGCTCACCCGTGCCGCCTCGCTCGCGGCCACCACGATCACCATGCCGATGCCGCAGTTGAAGGTGCGCACCATTTCAGCCTGGGCGAGGCCGCCGACGTCAGCCAGCCAGCCGAACACCTTGGGCACGGCGATCGCCGAGAGGTCGATCTCGGCGCCCGTGCCCTCCGGCAGCACCCGAGGGATGTTGTCGACGAAGCCGCCGCCGGTGATATGGGCCAGCGCCTTGATGGCGCCAGTGCCGCGATGCACCGCCATGATGCTCTTCACGTAGATGCGCGTCGGCTCCAGCAGCGCCTCGCCGAGGCTGCGTGCGGCGTCGAAGGGCGCCGGCGCGTCCCAGCCGAGACCGGACACCGCCGCGATCTTGCGCACCAGCGAATAGCCGTTGGAATGGACCCCGGAGGAGGGCAGGCCGAGCACCACGTCGCCGGCAGCGACGTCCCGGCGCGGCAGCAGCGTGCCGCGCTCGGCGGCACCCACCGAGAAGCCCGCGAGATCGTAGTCGCCGTCGGCATAGAGGCCCGGCATCTCCGCGGTCTCGCCGCCGATGAGGGCGCAGCCCGCCTGCCGGCAGCCGAGGGCGATGCCCTTGACCACCTGGGCGGCAGCCTCCGGCGACAGCTTGCCGGTGGCGAAATAGTCAAGGAAGAACAGCGGCTCGGCGCCCTGCACCACGAGATCGTTCACACACATGGCGACGAGGTCGATGCCGATCGTGTCGTGCCGCCCGGTCTCGATGGCGATCTTGATCTTGGTGCCGACGCCGTCGTTGGCGGCCACCAGGACGGGGTCCTTGAAGCCGGCCGCCTTCAGGTCGAAGAGACCGCCGAAGCCGCCGATCTCGGCATCTGCGCCCGGCCGGGCGGTGGCCCGCACCAGCGGCTTGATCATGTCGACCATCCGGTTGCCTGCGTCGATGTCGACGCCGGCCTCGGCATAGGTCAGTCCGTTCTTCGGGTGGGGAGTGTCGGTCACGGCGCTCGTCTCGCTGGAAGAGGCCGGATTAGCCCGTGCGCCGCCGCCCCGCAACGGCCAAGCCGTCCTGCGCCATCTTTTCCCACGCGGCAGGGATGCTGCCCCGCCGCGGGCACTTCCCGCCCTCGCGACAATCCCGGACATTGACGCTGGCAGGTCGGCCGGCGCATGACCGGCCGAGGAGACCCTTGGCATGACAAAGTCGATCACCGACGATCTCAAATCCGGCGCCCTCGTCTATCACCGGCTGCCGCGGCCCGGTAAGCTCGAGATCCAGGCGACCAAGCCCCTCGGCAACCAGCGCGACCTGGCGCTAGCCTATTCGCCCGGTGTCGCCGCGGCCTGCGAGGCCATCGTCGCCGATCCCGCCCAGGCGGCGGAACTCACCATCCGCGCCAATCTCGTCGCCGTCGTCTCCAACGGCACCGCCGTGCTCGGTCTCGGCGACATCGGCCCGCTCGCCGGCAAGCCGGTCATGGAGGGCAAGGCGGTCCTGTTCAAGAAATTCGCCGGCATCGACGTCTTCGACATCGAGATCGACGCCCGCGAGGTCGACCGGATCGTCGACGTGGTGGCGGCGCTTGAGCCGACCTTCGGCGGCATCAACCTCGAGGACATCAAGGCCCCGGAATGTTTCGAGGTCGAGCGGCGCCTGCGCGAGCGCATGGGCATCCCGGTCTTCCATGACGACCAGCACGGCACCGCGATCATCGTTGCCGCCGCCGTCACCAATGCCCTTGCCCTCATGGGCAAGTCCATCGAGGACGTGAAGATCGTCGCCTCCGGCGCGGGCGCCGCTGCCATCGCCTGCCTCAACCTGCTGCGCGAACTCGGTGCCAGGACCGACAACATCTGGGTCTCCGACATCGAGGGCGTCGTCTACAAGGGCCGCGAGAAGCTCATGGACCCCTACAAGGCGGTCTATGCCAAGGACACCAACGCCCGCACCCTCGGCGACATCATCGGCGATGCCGACATCTTCCTCGGCCTGTCGGCGGCCGGCGTGCTGAAGCCCGAGATGGTCCAGCGCATGGCGGCGGGGCCGCTGATCATGGCGCTGGCCAATCCCAATCCGGAAATCATGCCGGAGGAGGCGCGCGCCGCCAAACCCGACGCCATGATCTGCACGGGGCGGTCGGACTATCCGAACCAGGTCAACAACGTCCTCTGCTTCCCCTACATCTTCCGCGGCGCCCTCGACTGCGGCGCCACCGCCATCAACGAGCCGATGAAGCTCGCCGCCGTGCGCGCCATCGCCGGTCTCGCCCGGGAGGCGCCCTCAGACGTTGTCGCCCGCGCCTATGGCGGCGAGGTCGGCACCTTCGGGGCCGGCAATCTCATTCCGTCGCCCTTCGATCCCCGCCTCATCCTGCGCATCGCCCCGGCCGTCGCTCGCGCCGCCATGGAGACGGGCGTCGCCACCCGCCCGATCACCGACTTCAAGGCCTACGAGGCGGAGCTGTCGCGCTTCGTCTTCCGTTCCGGCCTCCTGATGAAGCCGGTCTTCGACAAGGCGCGGCAGAACCCCAAGCGCGTCATCTACGCCGAGGGCGAGGACGAGCGCATCCTGCGCGCCGCCCAGGTGGTGGTGGAGGAGGGGCTGGCCTTCCCGGTGCTCATCGGCCGTCCGGCGGTGGTCGAGCAGCGCCTCGAGCGCTTCGGGCTGTCGCTCAAGCCCGGCGTCGACTTCGAGCTGATCGACCCCCAGTCCGATCCCCGCTACCGCGACTATGTGGCGACCTATCATGACCGCACGGGCCGCAAGGGTGTGACGCCCGACGCGGCGCGCACCATCATTCGCACCTCCAACTCCGCCATCGCCGCGGTGGCGCTCGAGCGCGGTGACGCCGACGCCATGATCTGCGGCGTCGAGGGGCGCTTCAACACCCACCTGCGCCACATCCGCCAGGTGATTGGCCTGAAGGAAGGGGCCAATGGCCTTGCCGCCCTGTCGCTGCTCATCACCTCCAAGGGGCCGCTCTTCCTCGCCGACACCCACGTCACCGCCGATCCGAGCCCGGACGAGCTCGCCGACATGGCCTGCACTGCCGCCGAGCATGTCCGCCGCTTCGGCCTCGAACCGAAGATCGCCCTCGTGTCGCATTCCGACTTCGGCAGCCACGACGACGATCAGGTGGTGAAGATGCAGAAGGCGCTGAAGATCATCCGCGAGCGCGCGCCCGGCCTGGAGGTCGAGGGCGAGATGCACGCTGATTCCGCGCTGCTCCCGGAACTCCGGGAGCGGGTCTTCCCCCAGTCGCGCCTCCAGGGCGTGGCCAATGTCCTCATCATGCCGAACATGTCGGCGGCCAACATCGCCTTCCAGGTGATCAAGGTCCTCGCCGACGCCCTGCCGGTAGGGCCGATTCTCGTCGGCCAGGCGCGCCCGGCCCATATCCTGACGGCCTCCGTCACCGCGCGCGGCGTCGTCAACATGACCGCGTTGGCCGTGGTGGAGGCGCAGGAGCAGGAAAGAAACCCGTGACGCTGGGTCAAGAAAGATACCATTAAGCGCCGCCCCCTAAACTGCTGAAAATTTTACGTGATCTCGGCTATTGATCGCCGGTTGCGTGGCAGGCGAAGGGGTGGCCGTGCGTTCGGTCTCGAGGCACAGAGGCCTGGTGTGGTTGGTGTCGGCGCTTTTGGTCGCGGGCATGCCGCTTGCTGCCTATTTCGCGGCCGAGGCCTGGCTCTACCGCAGCCTGAAATCCTACGTCGGCGACACCGCGGAGATGATCCTCGGGCGGATGAACAACGCCGTCGAGCGCGCGGCGCTGTCGCTGAAGGAGGCGCAGGGACGGCAGATCGAGACCTGTGACGCCGGCGATCGTGAGCACCTGAGCGTCCTCGTCTTCGAATCGCCCGTCCTCAAGGAGATCGCCGTCATCGGTCCGGACGGCCGCATCCGCTGCAACAACATCGGCAGCCTCGTCCAGATCACCGCCGCCTCGACGCCCTTCGCCACCCGCGACCCCAACCTGTCGCTCGCGATCGCCCTGACGCGCGGTCCGCACGGGCGGGCGCTGCGCATGACCCTCGCCCTGCCGTCGGGCGGCATGACCGGAGGCATCATCGCCGTCGGCCTGTTCGTGCCCTACAGCGAGGTGCAGGCCTCCAACCTCGGCCTCGGGGTCGACATCGAACTGGTGCCGGGCGGCCGTCTCGTCTCCGTGCACGGCCCGGGCGGGGTTGGTGGCACGCCCGACGTGAGCGCTTCGGTGCAATCGGCGCAATATCCCGTCCGGGTGGAGGTCGCCGCCTCGTCCGGGGCCTGGCGCCAGCAGAAGGGTTGGGTGGTCGGCGCCGCCGTCGGCGGTGGGCTCGGCTTCGGCATCGGCCTCGCAGGCCTCGTCCTGTTCGGCTGGCGCGAACGCGGCCCCGTGGCCGACATGTACCGGGCCCTTCGCAACGGCGAGTTCATCCCGCACTACCAGCCGCTGATCGATCTCGACACCGGCCGGATCCTCGGCTGCGAGGTTCTGGTCCGCTGGCGAAAGCCGGACGGCCGCCTGATCCCGCCAGGGGCCTTCATCGGCGAGGCGGAACGCTCGGGCTTCATCTTCCCGCTGACCCTCGACCTCATGCGCCAAGCCGCGGCCGAACTCGGCCCGACCTACGCGTCCCGGCCGGATCTCAAATGCGGCTTCAACCTCTGCGCCGCCCATTTCCGCGACGAGCGCATCGTCGGCGACGTCGTGTCGATCTTCTCCCACTCAGACGTCCAGCTCTCGCAGGTCCTGCTGGAAGTCACCGAACGCGACCCGCTGCCGGACATGGACGCGGCGCGCGCCATCATCGCCCGGTTCCAGGAGATGGGGGTGAGGGTGGCGCTCGACGACGTCGGCACCGGCCACGGCGGCATGAGCTACCTTCTGAAGCTCAGGGTCGACGTGATGAAGATCGACAAGCTCTTCATCGACGCGCTGGGGGCCGAGCGACAGTCGACCGCCATCGTGGACAGCCTCATCGACCTCGCCGCCCACCTCAACATGGAAGTCATCGCCGAAGGCGTGGAGACGTTCGAGCAGGTGGAGGCGCTGCGCCGGCGCGGTGTCCGCTCCGCCCAGGGCTATGTCTTCGCCCCGCCGCTGCCGGGCTCGTCCTATTGCCAGCTGGTTCAGGCGATGGAGCCCGCGACCGTCCAGCGCGAGCCGGTGCGCAAGGCTTTGCGCGGCTGAGCCCGATCAGGGGCCGAGCCAGCGCCAGACCAGCGGCACCAGCACCGCCGTCATCAGGCCGTTGAGGCCGAGGGCGATGCCGGCAAAGGTTCCCATCGTCCGGTCGACCTGGAAGGCGCGGGCCGTGCCGAGGCCGTGGGCGGCCAAGCCCGCCGCGAAGCCGCGCGCCCGTGCATCGCGGATCCCCATGGCGTCGAAGAGAGGGCCGGCCGCGATGGCGCCGAAGACGCCGGTCGCCACCACCACGACGGCGGTCAGGGCCGCAAGGCCCCCCAGCGGCTCCGCGATGCCCATGGCGATGCCCGCCGTCACCGATTTCGGTGCCACGCTCGCCAGGATAGCCGTGGGCGCTCCGGCAAGCCAGGCGAGGCCCAGCGCCGTGACGATGCCGGTGAACGACCCCGCGATCAGGGCGACGGCCATCGGCAGCAGGGCGCGCCGGACCTCCCGGCGCATGCGCCAGAGCGGCACGGCGAGGGCGACCGTCGCGGGCCCCAGCAGGAAGTGGACGAACTGGGCGCCAGCAAAATAGGTCTCGAAGGGGGTGCCCGTGGCCAGCAGCACCGCTGCGATCAGCGCCACCGCGACCACCACCGGATTGACCAGCGGATGGCGGCGGGAGGCGAGGGCCGCCCGGTCGGCGATGCAATAGGCCGTGAGCGTTACCGCCAGCCAGACCAGCGGCGATCCCGAGAGATAGACCCACAGGTCGCTGGCGCGGCTCATGGCGCGGGATCGCAGTCGGGCGCGGCCGGCCGTTCAGTCAGGCGTGTCACGGCGCGGAAGGCGAGGGCGGTGACTGCGAGGGTGGCGAGCGTCGATACGGTGACCACCAGGGCTATGGCGGCACCGTGAGCGGCAAGCTGGCTTGATTGGGCGACGACACCGACCCCGGCCGGCACCAGCATCAGCGACAGGTGGGACAGCAGGCCGTCGGCCGTGGGCTCAAGCGCGCCGGGTGGCGCATCGCGCCAGGCGAGAATGCCGATCAGCAGGACGAGGCCGATCACCGGGCCGGGGACGGGCAGGCCGCTCAGGTGGGCTGCGATGTCGCCGACGAGCTGCAGGAGGACGAGGAGGGTGAAGGCTTCGATCATGGGCGCCACCGGGAGGGGAGCGGCGATCATGACAGGCGTAGCCGTCGGGGGCCATGCCGGCGGCGCGGGCGAGCAGCTGAATCGGAATCAGAAGCTTCGCAATCCGCCGCAAGCCCCTGGCGGGACTCGGCAAATGGTCCTGAATCGGAATCTCAACGTCAACAGGCGCTTCAGTTCGGGCGGCCGCGCCGGAGGTCCGCCTCGATGCGCAGGGCCGAGCCGCCGCCGAGGCGGGCGCGGTAGACCTGCACGTTCTCCATGACGCGCTGGACGTAGTTCCGCGTCTCGGTGAAGGGGATGCGCTCGACCCAATCCACGGGATCCACACGGGGATCGCGCGGGTCGCCGTACTTCTCGATCCATTCGCGGGCGCGCGAGCGGCCGGCATTGTACGCGACGAAGGTGAGGATGTAGCTGCCGTTGAATTCGGCCACCAGCTCGCCGAGATGCGCCGCGCCGAGGCGCGCGTTGTAGGCGGGGTCGCTCGTCAGCCGGCCCTGGTCGAAGGGCAGGCCGTGGGTGCGGGCGGTCGCGCGCGCGGTGGCGGGCATGAGCTGCAGGAGCCCGCGCGCGCCCGCGTGGCTGACGGCCCGGTGGTCGAAGGTCGATTCCTGCCGGGCGATGGCATAGACGACCGCGCGGTCGACCTCCGGCCCGACATGGGCGTAGCTGGGGATGCCGTGGGTCGGGAAGGCGTGCAGGTCGAAGGGCAGGCCGCGGTTGTTGGCGAGCTTGCCGAGGGTGACGACCCCACGCGCGTCACGCGCCCGCGCCGCCACCTCCGCGGCCGCGTTGAGCGTGCCGTGGTCGCTCGCGCGCATGCCGAGGTCGGCGAGGATCGCGCGCGCCATGTCGCGCTCGTCGAGGCGGTAGAGCAGGCTCAGCGCGTGCGCGTAGGCGGCGCTGGCGGGCGTGGTGCTGTGCGGCCGGCGGATCGGCAGGTCGGCGAGCCCGAG
>NZ_JBQVQL010000066.1:0-27665 GCF_052440005.1 Phreatobacter sp. | reverse complement strand
CCTGGCGCTGGCCCGCGCCGGCCGCGACGCGCGCTACTATTCCGCCCGCCACGCCAGCGCCGAGTTGGTCGGCCCGCCGCCCGCCGACGGCCGCGTGCATTTCGGCAGCCGCGTCACCTTCGACCGCGACGACGGCCGCCGCCAGACCTTCCGCATCGTCGGCGAGGACGAGGCCGAGCCCGCCGAAGGCACCATCTCCTACGTCTCGCCCGTCGCCCGCGCGCTGATGGGCAAGGAGGTGGGTGACGTCGCCGTGGTCGCCGGCGGCGAGGTCGAGATCGTCGCCATCGGGTGAGGGGGGGTTGCTGGGACAAGTCCGTCCGGCGGGTCATCCGGGATGCCCCACCCGCACCCTCCCCTCGCTGCGCGAGGAGAGGGGCACTACGACCGCGCACCCATTCTGCCAGCGTCCCGCCGCCTGACACCGATCGCGCCAGACGATGGAATGAGAGAGAGGCGGAAACGTCAAAGTCCCCTCCCCGCGCGAGCGGGTAGAGTCAGGGTGGGGCATTCAAGGAATCACATGGTGGCGTGGTCAGGTTGGGCTTTGACGGCCCAGCGCTGCCCTCACTCCTCCCGGATCGTCACCACGGCCGCACGCCCGCCGGGAGCAGACGACACCGTGACCGCCTGCGCGCCCTCCACCTGGACGGCGGCGCCCTGGTGCACCACGACGGTCTCGCCGTCGGCGGTGAGGCTCCAGGCCTCCTCCAGCGCGAAGAGCACGACGACCGGCGCCGCGGCGACCGGCTCCTCCGTGCCGCGCCCGCGGCGGATGGCGACCTCGCCCGTCGCCGCGCCGTCCCGCGTCAGCAGGTTGAACGCGGTGGCGGGCTTGTCGTCGCGCAGCCGGCAGAACGGCGCCGGTGCGCCGGCGAAACGCGTCGGCTGGTCGCGGGGGAGCGTCCGGGTGCCCTCCCCTGCGAAATCGAGATGGACGCCCGGCCCCTCCACGATGGTGAAGGTGCGCGTCACCCCGGCATAGTCGGAGAAAGGGCCGTCCTTGAGGATGGCGGCGGTGCCGACGCGCCAGTCCGGCTCGCCGTCGGCCCCGAGGCTGACGGCGATGTCGGTGGCGGTGCCTCCGCCGTTCTTCCACGGGACCGTGTGGAAGCCGGCGGGATCGAGCATGCGGATCATCGGCTCACTGCGGCGTGTAGGTGATGCCGCTGATCGGCGAGACAATCTGGTTGTAGATCTCGCCGCAGCGGGCGCCGCAGCGCCTCACGAAGGCGGGCAGCACCACCTTCTGCATGGCCTCGCGCAGCAGCGCCACGTCGGCCGGCGTCTCCCGCGTGATGGTCATGGGCCGGTTGGTGACGACATGGCCGATCTTGCAGCCCGCGGCATTGCCGGAATTGCACTGGATGCCGTCCTCGGTGAGCTCGGCGCCGAGCTTCCACTGCGCTTCCTCCACCTCGTTCATCGTCGCCTGCAGGAAGTCGCGCACGGCCGGGTCGAGCCGGTTCCACCAGGCGAGGTTCACCGCATAGGCGGCGACGCCCCACTGGATGGGCAGCGTGTAGAGATGGCGCGTCACCTCGTACCAGCGGGCGCCGTTGCCGGTGGCCGTGCCGGTCACGGCGCAGTCGACCACGCCGCGCTCGAGGGCCGAATAGACCTCGGGGAAGCCGATCGCCACCGGCTGACCGCCGATGGACTGGATGAAGTCGTTCTGCGAACCGCCCGGCGTGCGCACGCGCCGGCCCTTGAGGTCGGCGAGGCTGGTGACGGGATCGCGGCAGAACAGCACCTGCCCGGGGAAGGGATAGAAGGCGACGATCTTGATGCCGACGCGCTCCAGCTCCTTGTTGAGCGTGGGGAGCATGGCGTGGGCGATCCGCCGGCCCTGCTCGTGCGAGGGGTTCTGGCCGGACATGTCGATGATGTCGAGCAGCGGCACGTCGCCCGCCACCGTCGGCAGGGCGAGGCCGGCGAGGTCGATCTGGCCGGAGCGCAGCACGCGGATCAGGTCGGGGCCGGAGAGGTTGCGCTCCGGCCAGCTCGCCAGGGTCACGCGGATGCGCCCGCCGGAGCGCTGCGGCAGCGCCTCGCGCAGCATCGGAATGTCGACGCGGGTGTATTGCGGAATCGAGGGCGAGAGCTGCGTCACCATCTGGATGGCAACAGGGGGCCCCGGCGGCAGGGCGGGCGCCTGGGCGAGTGCGGGGCCGGCCAGGAGCGAGACGGCGGCCGCGAAGGCGGCGGCGGCACAGCGAGACGACGAGACCATGGGTGTCCTCCGGACGCGGGGACATGCCCGCCGCACCCGACTATAAGCGCGCCTGACGCTGCGTCGAGACGGCCGGTTGCAGGGCTCGTCGCGCGGCACCAGCACGGCGCGCATGGCTGACGCGGCGCCCGGCAGCCCCGTGGCCCCTCGTCTCCTGCCCTTCGCCGCCATGCCTCCCGGCGGCTCCCGCCGCCCTGACTGGGCCTGATGTGACACGCTCAGGCCGTCTTGACGTAAGGATATGAATACCTTTAGTTGTATAATATAAGAATACAACTTTGATGGAATGTCGGAATGGGGGTCGTCGGCTCCGCATTCGTCCAGGTGGATCAGGCCGAGGTGGAGATGCTTCGGCAGCTCCTCGATCTCGTCGCCGACAAGCCCCCTGTTGCGGTGGAAAGTCCGGACCGCCGCGAGGCCCGGCGACGCTTCCTGACGGAGACGCTCGGTGCCGCAGGAGAGGTCGCTTTCGAGCGCGTCATCGCAGGGGATGAACTCCAGCCGGTCTCCTATCTGGAGCGGGGCATGGTGGCGGCCCGGGCCGTCGCCAAGGTGGCGCTGCGAACCGCGGGCGGCGCATCGGACGGCTCGGGAACGGGTTTTCTCATCGCCCCCGGCGTCCTCATCACCAACAACCACGTGCTCCCCGATCGGTCGATGGCGAGCCGATCCCGCGCGCAGTTCAGCTACGAGCTGGACGCGGCCGGCGCTCCCGTCGAGCCGGTCGATTTCGCCTTCGATGTCGACGGGCTGTTCCACACGCACCAGGCGCTCGACTTCACCGTCGTCGCTGTAAGCGCGGTTGCACAGGACGGCCGGACCCGGCTCGACGGCTTCGGCTACCTGCCGCTGCTCGGCACCACCGGCAAGGCCATGGAGGGCGAGTGGCTGAGCCTGATCCAGCATCCGAACGGCGAGCGAAAGCAGGTCAGCATTCGTGAGAACAAGCTGATCAAGCGGAAGGCCGACGTGCTCTGGTACTCGACCGACACGAAGCCGGGCTCGTCCGGCTCCCCCGTCTTCAACAACGACTGGTACGTCGTCGCGCTGCATCACGCGGGCGTGCCGGACATGCGCAACGGCGTGCCGCAGACCATCGATGGTGTGGATTTCGATCCACGCAGGATGAGCGACGACAGGGTCAAGTGGATCGGCAACGAGGGCATCCGCGCGAGCCGGATCTTCCAGTCGCTGCAGGCGGCGCTGCCCGGGCATCCGCTGCTGCAGCCGCTGTTCAGCGCCACACCCTCATCCGCCCGCATCGAGGTCGGCCCGGGCGGCCACGGCACGCCGCCGGAGGCGACGCCCTCGCATCCCCCGTCCGGTTCATCGCCCCTCCCCGCGCCACGATCACCTGTGAGCACCGCCATGGCCCATGTCGAGACCGTCACCATCCCCGTCGAGATCAGGCTCACCCTCCGCCAGGACGGCGGGCCGGCCACTCCGGCGGTCGTCACCGGGACCGAGAGCATCCGGGCCGAAGCTGCGTCGCAGAAGCCGGCGGAGCGCGAGGCTCCCTTCGACCCCGACTACGGCAAGCGGAAGGGCTACGACGCGAAGTTTCTCGGGACGGGGGCGAAGATGGTCGGCCTGCCGGTTCTGGGACAGCAGAACACGGTGAACGCCGCTCCGCTGCTGAGCCCGACCGCCCAGAACAAGTTCGTCCTCCACTACGCCAACTACAGCGTCGTGATGCACAAGGACCGACGACTGGCCATGTTCAGCGCCGCCAACGTCTCGTTCGGCAGCCGCTTCGACATGCCCCGGACGCGCGATGTGTGGCGGCGCGATCCGCGCATCCGGGCCGATCACCAGCTCGAGGGCTTCTACTACGCGCGCAACAATTTCGACCGCGGCCACCTCACCCGCAGGGAGGATCTGGAATATGGGCCCACGCCGGCCCTCGCCCTCATGTCCGCGGGCGACACCTGCCACTGGCCCAACTGCGTGCCCCAGCATGCCAGGTTCAACCAGAACCGCGAGATCTGGCAGGGCATCGAACGCTACATCCTCGAGGAGTCGATCTTCGCCGGGAACGTCGATGCCCAGATCTTCACGGGCCCGGTCCTCGACGAGGGCGATCCCGCATACCGGGACATCCAGTATCCGCTGCAGTTCTGGAAGATCGTCGCCGCGCTGAAGTCGGACGGGACGCTCTTCGCCACCGCCTATCTGGCGAGCCAGGAAGAGGTCATCGCCCAGCACGGCATCGAGACGACGGAGGCCCCCTTCGGCGCCTACCGGACCTTCCAGACCACGATCGCGGAGATCGAGCGGCTCACAGGCCTGACCTTCGTCTCCGGCGAGGGCGGCACCACGCCGCTGCGCAGCTATGACCCGCTCGAAAGCGAATCCCGCAGCCGCGGCGCTCGCCTGGCGACGCGCGAGAGCACCGGCGGGATCGCGCTGCCACCGAACTACCGCCGCCTCTCCGGCCTCGGCGACATCACGTTCTAGGCCCCGCCGGCGGGCAGGAGGCCCGCATCCTCTTGCTCTCGCCCGCGGCGCCGCCTAAACGGCCCGCATGGCGAACGAACTCAACCCCTCTCCCTCCGCGCGCCGGCGCACCTTCGCGATCATCTCCCACCCCGACGCCGGCAAGACCACCCTGACGGAGAAGCTGCTGCTGTTCGGCGGCGCCATCCAGCTGGCCGGCGAGGTGAGGGCCAAGCAGGGCCGGCGCCAGACCTCCTCCGACTGGATGGCCATCGAGCGGCAGCGCGGCATTTCGGTCGTCACCTCGGTGATGACCTTCGAATATGGCGGCTGCGTCTTCAACCTGCTGGACACGCCGGGCCACGAGGACTTCTCCGAGGATACCTACCGCACCCTGACGGCGGTCGACTCGGCCATCATGGTCATCGACGGCGCCAAGGGCGTCGAGGACCGCACGCGCAAGCTCGTCGAGGTCTGCCGGCTGCGCGACATCCCCATCATCACCTTCGTCAACAAGATGGACCGCGAGAGCCGCGATCCTTTCGAACTCATGGACGACGTGGAGAAGGCCCTCGCCCTCGACACCGTGCCGATGACCTGGCCCATCGGCGTCGGCCGCGAGTTCGCCGGCACCTACGACCTCGTGCACAACCACGTCCGCCGCATCGACCGTGACGAGGAGCCGATCAAGGTCAACGGCCCAGAGGCCGCCATCTTCGACGAGATGCTGCCGGTCGGCACCGAAGCCTGGCGCGAGAGCGCGCTGCTGGCCAAGGAGGGTGCCAAGCCTTTCGACCTCGACGCCTATCGCGAGGGCCACATGACGCCGGTCTATTTCGGCTCGGCCCTGCGCACCTTCGGCGTCCAGGACCTGATCGACGCGCTCATCGCCTTTGCGCCGGCGCCCCGCGCGCAGATCGCCGAGACCCGCACCGTGCTTGCGGACGAGGCGCGCATGTCGGGGTTCGTCTTCAAGATCCAGGCGAACATGGACCCCAACCACCGCGACCGCATTGCCTTCCTGCGCGTCTGCTCGGGCAAGCTGGTGCGCGGCATGAAGGCCAAGCTCGTGCGCACCGGCAAGCCCATGCCGCTCAACGCACCGCAGTTCTTCTTCGCCAAGGACCGCCAGCTCGCCGAGGAGGCCTATGCCGGCGACATCGTCGGCATCCCCAACCACGGCACCCTGCGCATCGGCGACACGCTGACCGACGGCGAGGACATCGTGTTCAAGGGCGTGCCGAGCTTCGCCCCCGAGCAGTTGCGCCGCGTCAAGCTGAAGGACGCCATGAAGGCGAAGAAGCTGCGGGAAGCCCTGCAGCAGATGGGCGAGGAGGGCGTCGTCCAGCTCTTCGTGCCCCATGACGGGTCGCCCGCCATCGTCGGCGTCGTCGGCGCCCTGCAGCTCGACGTGCTGAAGGAGCGGCTTGCGACGGAATATACCTTGCCGGTCGATTTTGACCCCTGCCAGTTCTCCGTCTGCCGCTGGATCACCGCCGATGACCCGGTGAAGCTCAACGCCTTCGTGGAGAGCCACGGCTCTTCCATGGCCAGGGATCTCGACGGCGCGCCGGTCTACATGGCCTCCTCGGCCTTCTCGCTGCGCTATGAGGAGGAGCGCGCGCCCGGCATCACCTTCTCCGCCATCAAGGACTATCAGCGCGCCGCGGCCTGACGCCCGCTGCGCCGCGGGCCACCCACCGCCTGTCCGACCCAGGCGATGACCTGGGCGTGCAGAGCGGCGTCCTTGTCGATGTTGAAATGGGTGAGGTTGGCGCGTCCCCCGAGGTCGATGTTCTCGAGCCGGCCGCGGAAGCCCGGCGCGGCGGCCACCACCGTGCCCCAGCCGTTGTTCGACTGGTAGAGGTTGACGTAGCGGCGGGCGCCCCCCGTCACCTGCTGCGGCACGGTCGGGTCGAAGGCGACCGCCAGGGCAAGGCTTCCGCCGTTCTGCCCGACGGCGTTGGTGAGTTCCGCGAGGGCGTTGGCGCCGAGCGAGTGGCCCACCACGACAGCCTGGAAGCGGCCGCCGGTCGCGCGTTGGGCGGCGAGGATTTCCGCCGCGATGCTGGGCCAGGCACCGTATTCGTGGACGGTGGCGTTGTAGCCGCGCGCCTTGAGCTTGTCGCCGAGATGATCCATGCCCTGCGAGAAGACGTTGGCGAGGCCGCGCATGAGATAGATGCGCGGCGCCATCTGCTGCACGCCCCCGCGTCGGGCGGCCGTCTGCACCTCGCCGTCACCGCGCGCCATCTGGACGGTAGGGCCGCCGTCGCCGCCCGTCCCCGCGGTCGTCTGGCACCCGGCCAGGATCAGACCCGAGAGGGCGAGGGCAACGAGCCCCAGGCGCTTCGACAGACTCATCGTCAACCCCCCATGCAAGGACGGCCCCTCAACGTCCGGTCCCACGTCCCGGTTCCGGCGGGACGCCGCAGCACCGTGACTCATCGTGGTTAACCGCCTCTGAACGGCGCAGCCGCCGCGATCCGTCATCCATCACGGGCGTGTATCGCTCTGATGTCGCGCGGCGGTCCGCCGGGATCAGTTGGCGTCAGTAGAGGTAGGGGACGATCCGCTTGGTGCGGGCGGCATAGGCGGCATAGTCCGCGCCGAAGGCCTCGTGCATCATTGCCTCCTCGCGGCTGACGCGGAAAGCGTAGAGCAGGCCGAAGCCGATGAAGCCGGCGGGACCCACGATCCAGTTCTGCAGCAGCAGGAGCTGCGCCAGAGCCCAGAGGAAGAAGGCCGTGTACATCGGATGCCGCACGAGCCGGTAGACCCCGTGGGTGACGAGCGTGTGGCCCTCGCGCAGCTCCAGCGTCTGCGACCAGTTGCGGCCGAGCTGGCGATGCGTGGCGAGGAAGAGGGCCAGCGCCGCGGCGAAGACGGCAGCCCCGATCCACGCCTGGAAGGGAGAGAACCCGTAGTCGGCGAAGCGCAGCAGCCCGAACCGCGCCAGCAGGCAATAGGCGATGGGCACGATGCCGAGACCGGTCAGCGAGACCAGGAGCAGGATGCGCTCCTGCCGGTCCACGGCGCTGACGTGGATGCGGTTCTTGCGCTTGTTCTTCACCTCGTGGGGGATGCGGATGGCACCCCAGCCGAACACGCCGATGAGGAAGATGATCTCGGCCATGAGACGGGTCATCGGGCGGTCGTGTCCTCGGGCATGGCGGGAAAGGGCGTGGTCGCCGCGCCGAGCGAGCCGTCGGGCCCCAGCGCGCCCGGCAGGCTGGCGCCATGGCGCACGATGTCGGCGAAGCGGAACGGCCCGCAGGCGATCATGTGGAAATCATAGGTGTAGCGCTGCTCGTTGCCCATCACGTATTGCCGGTGGATGCGCAAGAGATTGCCGCGGAATCGCTTCCAGGTCTGCGGCAACAGCATCCGCGACAGGCGGACCGATTGGCGGATGGGGTGGCTTGCCGCCTTCAGCCCCAGCGCCTCGACCGTGTTGTTCTTGTAGAAGCAGATGAAGTCGACATGGCTGTCATATTCCGCCCAGGTGATGGTAGGGCGGTCGGCCACGCTCTGGATTCGGTCGCGCAGCCAGCCCGCCGCGGGGTGGAGGGCGATCTTCAGGGTGGAGGACCCGACCCCGGCGAGCCCGAGCGGTGGTGTTCCCGGTGAGCCGGCGGCCTCGACCCGCCCAACGGCGTCGAGCATCCACACCGCCCCGAGGCTATGGGCGACGATGACCACCTCGTCGACGTCTCCCGCCGCAAGGCCCGCGGCGATTTCGCGGGCGAAGGCCTCGGCACGCCGCTCGATCACAGAGCGGCGTCGACGGATCATGTCGCGCGCGAAGATCCAGTCGCTGAGCATGTAGGTCAGGTGCAGGCGCGATCCCGTAGCCGCCACCAGCCCGGCGAAGAGGACGAGCCCGGCCAGCAGGTGCAGCCCGCCCGGCAGCGGCGGTCCGAACAGGCCGTAAAGCGCGGGCACGTTCCATGCGAGGGCGGCGAAGACGGCCAGCAGCACCAGCGGATAGGCGGCAAAGAACGCATAGCGCCAATAGGCGAGGGCATAGCGGAAGAAGGTCCCCGACAGAAGGATATCGCAGGCCACGACGAGATAGCGCGGCAGCCGCTTCCACACCGGCAGGCCCATGTCTTCCGCCACGATATCGTCCCAGCGCAGCAGGCGGACATCGGTCTCGACGGTGAAATCGGGACCGGACAGGACGACCGGCCACGCCGTCACAGGCGCATCCGGCAGGGCGACGGGCTGGCCGACGTGAGCGGCGAGCGACCAGGTCTTCTCGAAACGGCCGATCTCGCGTGCGAAGCGGCGATGGTGGGCGCTCGCCGGCAGGGGCTCATAACCCGTCAGGAGATAGGTGCGTCGCTTTCGAACGGAACGAATCTCGGCCTCCGGAGCATTGGACAGGGCGATCAATGCCATGTCGGGACGTCATTCGCCAGATCGCCGGATCGTCGCGGGCGCGGCGGTCCCCGGAAGGCGGGCCGCGGCCTGGCGGCGCGCGCCATCTGCAGCGCCTAGCAGTCCGCCGAAAGGAGGCCCGATTGGCTAGCGCCGTCATCGCGGAAAATGCTGCTGCGCCAGGATCCAGACGAAAAGCGGCTTGGACATGAGATGGCGTCCCAGCCGATAGATGCCGATCAGGAGGATGCTGCCGGCCATGAGACCGGTCCTTCGGGCGACATGTCCTCGGCAGGCTCGGGGAAGGGTGTGGTCGCCCCCGACAGCGCGCCATTGGGACCGAGCGCACCGGGCAGGTTCGCGCCGTGGCCGACGATGTCGGCGAAGGGGAACGGCCCGCAGGCGATCATGTGGAAATCATAGGCGTAGCGCTGTTCGTTGCCCATCACATATTGCCGGTGGATGCGCAAAAGATTGCCGCGGAATCGCTTCCAGGTCTGCGGCGACAGCATGCGCGAGAGGCGAACCGATTGGCGGATGGGGCGGCTCGGCGCCGTCAGGCCGAGCGCCTCGACCGTGTTGTTCTTGTAGAAGCAGATGAAGTCGACATGGCTGTCATATTCCGCCCAGGTGATGGTAGGGCGGTCGGCGACCCGCTGGATCTGGTCGCGCAGCCAGCCTGCAGCGGGGTGGAGGGCGATGGTCAGGGTGGAGGAGCCGACCCCGGCGAGCCCGAGCGGTGGCGTTCCCGGTGAGCCGGCGGCCTCGACCCGCGCAACGGCGTCGAGCATCCACACCGCCCCGAGGCTATGGGCGACGATGACCACCTCGTCGACGTCGCCCGCCGCAAGGCCCGCGGCGATTTCGCGGGCGACGGCCTCGGCACGCCGCTCGATCGCCGGCCGCCGCCGGAGGATCATGTCGCGCGCAAAGATCCAGTGGCTCAGCATGTAGGTCAGGTGCAGGCGCGACCCCGCAGCCACCACCAGCCCGGCGAAGAGTACGAACCCGGCCAGCAGGTGCAGCCCGCCCGGCAGCGGCGGTCCGAACAGGCCGGGAAGGGCCGGGACCAAGCAGGCGAGGGCCAAGAAGACGGCCAACAGCGCCTTGGGATAGGCCGCAAAGAGCGCGTAGCGCCAATAGGCACGGGCATAGCTGAGGAAGGTTCCCGACAGCATGATGTCACTGGCAGCGACGAGATAGCGCCACAGCCGCTTCCACACCGGCAGGCCCATGTCGTCTGCCACGATATCGTCCCAGCGCAGCAGGCGGACATCGGCCTCGACGGTGAAGTCCGGACCGGACAGGACGACAGGCCAGGCCGTCACCGGCGCATCCGGCAGGTCGACGGGCTGGCCGACGTGGGCGGCAAGCGACCAGGTCTTCTCGAAGCGGCCGATCTCGCGCGCGAACCGATGATGGTGCGCGCTCGCCGGCAAGGGCTCATAGCCTGCCAGAAGGTAGGTACGTCGCTTGCGAACGGAACGGATCTCGGCCTCCGGGGCATTGGCAGAGCGATCAATGCCATGCCGTAACGTCATTCGCCAGATTGCGGAATCGTCCCCGGTCCGGCAAGCCCAGAAGGCGGGTCCCCGACATTCCCGGTCGCCCTGCCGCACGCCCTCCCCGCGCGCCATCGATAGCGACGCGCCCCCATCCCGCGGCGGGTCCGGCCCGGTCGGGCCCATACCGCGCTCTCGCCCTGCGCAGGACAGTTTGCCGCCGGCGCCACCGGACTCCGTTCGATGCTGATGCCGATGCCGTTCGACGCCGTTACCGAATGCGGCTATCATCGCGGCCGGACTGCGGAACCCTGACGGGACCGCCGGGTTCCCTTCGCGGCGAGGACATGAGCCGATGGATGGTGGTGAGAGGCAGCCGGACCCAAGGCCGGCGCTGTTCCGCAGGGCCCCGACCTGGAGCGTCGAGCACCAGCGGCAGGAGCCTGAAAGACCGGGCTTCAACGCCTGGGACGAGCGGGTGCGCGCGCGCCAGAACATCGTCGCCGCCGCCGTCGTCCTTTGTCTCGGCCTTGCCACCTACCACGTCATGACGGAACTGCGGGCGAGCTCGCGCGTCCTGGCCTGCATTGAGGCGGGCCATCGCAACTGCGCCCAGCCCGTCATTCCCGGCAATGGTCACCGTTGACGGCAGCCGTCCCGCCGAGGACGAACGCCTCAGAGGCCTTCGCGCAGGAAGGCGCGCGCCCAGCCGCCCTGCGGTCCGGCGAGGCCCGGCCGTGGCGTGCGGGCGGGGGTCGCGCCGCCACGGGCGAGCGCCATGGAGGCGGATGCGGGAGAGGCACTGGCAGTCGGCTGTGACGGTGTCATCGCGGATGCTCCCTTGCCGGAAGGCGCCGTTGCGCCTCCTTCATGGGTTGCGGTCCGCGGCGGGAAGGTTCAACCCGCTTCCGCCCTAACGGCCCGTCGCGACGAACCGCTCCACCTGCTGCCTGAGGCTCGCCGGCGGCTGCCCCTCCTGCGGGGTCAGCACGTCGAAGAGCCGCCATTCGTTGCGGTCCTCGGCGAAGACGAGGATCTGGGTCGTACGGGTGGCATCCCCGGCGAAGACCCGAAACGATACCCGGACGGTCGGCCGGTCGGGCGTGCCGGCGACCTCCTCGATGCGGATATCCCCCGGCCGCTCGGAATCCTGGGCGTTGAGGATCGGGTCCGCCTCCGGGAAGGGCGTTTCCTCACGCTGGCCGCGCGCCTTGGCGCGGTTCCACAGGCCGGCGAAGCGCGAGGTCATCCAGCCCTCGAAGGGTCGCGCCCGGCGCCGCGGCGGCTGCTGCTCGGCCGCGAAATGGTCTTCGAGAAAGGCCCTGGCCTGGTCGGCGGGCGATCGCGCGGGCTGGGCCGTGGCGCTGCCCGCTCCGCCGAAGGCGACCAGCGACGCCGCCAGCAGCAACAGGACGAGGCTGCGACGCAGACCCGCTCCCAATGTCGTGACCATGATCGTCATCGCAGTCTTCCCTGAAGCGGCACGCCCACAGCGTCCCCTGTCCCAACGGAAACTTCAAGCCCGCCTGCAGCCCGTCCCTGCCCTTACCGCACCAGCTCGAGATGGCCGTAGGCCTTGAGGAAATTCCGGCCGCCGGCCCTGTCCTCGGCCAGGGCCGCGATATCGTCGAGCAGGGCGCGGATCGCCCGCCGGACGTCGCCGTCGAATTCCGCCAGGACCGCCTCGACCTCCGCGTCCACCATCTCGGGACAGTCCGCATTCGCCATGCCACGTGCCGCGCTCATCGCACATCTCCCATTTGTTCTTATTATGTTCTCATTTTCTCTCGCTGGCAAGCCCCCCTCCGCGCCGCCCGTCGAGCCCGTCGACGCGGTGTTCCTGCGGCCCCGCCACCCTACCGCCGCCGGCGCAGACCGGCGCAGCGGCCCTCCCCATCATGGCGGGTTGTCGGCTCGTCCGTCACGAACGACCATGGCGCCCATGCGACAGATCAGAATCGGTGCGGGTGCGGGCTTTGCGGGGGATCGGATCGAGCCGGCGGTCGAGCTCGCCGAGCGCGGGCGGCTCGACTACCTCGTCTTCGAATGCCTCGCCGAGCGCACCATCGCGCTGGCCCAGCTTGCGCGCCTCGCCGACCCCTCCGCCGGCTACGATGGCCTCCTCGAACGGCGGATGCGGGCAGTCCTGCCCGCCTGCCGGAGGGCGGGAACCCGCATCGTCAGCAACATGGGCGCCGCCAACCCTCTGGCCGCGGCGCAGAAGGTGCGGGACATCGCCCGCGACCTCGGCCTCGCCGGCCTGAAGGTCGCCGCCGTTACGGGTGACGATATCGTCGACAGCCTGAGGGGCACCGACACCGCCCTCGACGAGGGCGGGACCGTGGCAGGCCTCGGCAACCGGCTCATCTCGGCCAATGCCTATATCGGCGCAGGTCCCATCGCCGGGGCCCTCGCCGCCGGCGCCGACGTGGTGATCACCGGCCGCGCCGCCGATCCCTCCCTGTTCCTCGGGCCGCTCGTCCATGCATTCGGCTGGCGGACCGACGACTGGGACAGCCTCGGCAAGGGCGTGCTCGTCGGCCACCTCCTCGAATGTGCCGGCCAGATCACCGGCGGCTACTTCGCCGATCCCGGGGTCAAGGACGTCGCCGGCCTCGCCCGTCTCGGCTTTCCCATCGGCGAGGTGGCGGAGACGGGCGACCTCGTCGTCACCAAGCTCGACGGCACCGGCGGCGCCGTGACGCCGGCCACGGTCAAGGAGCAGTTGCTCTACGAGATCGAGAATCCCTCCCGCTACCTCCAGCCCGACGTGGTCGCCGATTTCACGGGCGTTTCGGTGAGCGCCGTCGGTCCTGACCGCATCGCCGTCTCGGGCGGGACCGGCGCCCCCCGCACCGGGCTCCTCAAGGTCTCCGTCGGCTACGGCGACGGCTTCATCGGCGAGGGCCAGATGTCCTACGCGGGCCCCGGCGCCGTGGAGCGCGGGCGCCTCGCCCTCGCCATCGTCCGCGAGCGCCTCGCCCTCACCGGCGTGCCGATGGAGGAGACCCGCTTCGACCTCATCGGCGTCGACTCCCTTCACGGCAGCGACATCTCGCAGGGCGGAGCGCCCTACGAGGTGCGCATCCGCGTGGCGGCCCGAACAGCGACCGCCGAGGCTGCGGCGGCGATCGGCGCCGAGGTCGAGGCCCTCTACACCAACGGCCCGGCGGGCGGCGGCGGCAGCTGGAAGGCGGTGCGCCAGGTCGTCGCCATCGCCTCCGCCCTGGTGTCGGAACACCTCGTCGTCCCGCAGCTCACCCTCTTCGAGGCCTGATCGTCATGAAGCTGCGCGACATCGCTCACTCCCGCACTGGCGACAAGGGCAACGTCTCGACGATTTCGGTCATCGCCCATCGCGAGGCCGACTATCCCGTCCTCGTCAGCCATGTCACCGCCGCGCGCGTGGCGTCTCTCTTCGCGGGCATCGGCGCCGGCTCCGTCACCCGCTACGAACTGCCGCTGGTCGGGGCGCTGAACTTCGTCGTCACAGGCAGCCTCGGCGGCGGGGTCACCCGCTCGCTCGCCCTCGACGCGCACGGCAAGGGGCTGAGCTCGGCCCTGCTCGATATGGACCTTCCCCCGTCGTCCGGGCCCGACGGCACGGTCTGAAGGCAGGCCGCCCGCGGCGGAAAGGTGCGCCGCCGGCACCCGGCACCGGCAGGGCGGCAGGCATGTCGCCGTGAGACATGTCATGGCACCACCCTTGCGTAGGACGAGCCATCCGTTCCTCCGGCGCGATGGTTCATGCAAATGGATGCTATCGATTGCAAGATTCTGGACATTCTGCAGGCTGATGCCACTCAACCCATCGCCGCCATCGCCGAGCGGGTGGCGCTCAGCCCCACGCCCTGCTGGCGGCGCATCAAGAAGATGGAGGAGGACGGCGTCATCCGGAAGCGCGTCGTCCTCATCGACCGGCGCAAGGCCAACGTGCCGATGAGCATCTTCGTCGGGGTCAAGGCGCCGCGGCACGCGATGGAATGGCTCGACGCCTTCCGGCGGCTCGTCTCGACCACGCAGGAGATCGTCGAGGCCTGGCGGCTGACGGGAGAGACCGACTATCTGCTGCGCATCGTCGTGCCCGACGTCGAGACCTACGACGCGGTCTACAAGCGCCTGATTTCCAGCCTCGAATTCTCCGACCTCAGCTCGTCCGTGGCCATGGAGGAAATGAAGTACACGACCGCCGTGCCAACGACCTACGTCGTGCGCAAGTGAGGCCGGAGGCGTCCCTCAGAGCCGCTGGCCGCCGCTCGCGTCGATGACCTGGCCGGTGATCCAGCGGCCGCCGTCGGAGGCGAGCAGGCCGACGATATCGGCGATGTCCTCGGGCTGGCCGACCCGGCCGAGCGCCACCGTCTGGGCGATCTGCGCGGCGATGACGGGATCGCGCGCCCGTTCGTTCATGTCGGTGGCGGTGGCGCCGGGGGAGACGGCGTTGACCGTGATCCCCCGCCTGCCGAGCTCGACGGCGAGGATCTTCGTCAGCGCCTCCAGCCCGGCTTTCGCCGGCGCATAGACGGCCATGGCGGGATAGACGGCGCGCGTGCCCATCGAGGAGATGTTGATGACGCGCCCGCCGTCGCGCAGGTTCGGCAGCAGGCCCTGGACGATGAAGAACGGCGCCCGCAGGTTCACGCCGATGACCAGGTCGAAGTCGGCACGGGATGCCTCGCCGAAGGTCAGCTTGGGGCTGATCCCCGCATTGTTGACGAGGATATCGACGGCGCGGGAGCCGAGCCCCGCCACCAGGGCGTCGATCCCGTCCGGCGCGCCGAGGTCGGCCTGGAGCGCGAAGGCGCGGCCACCGGCACCAGCGATCGCCGCGACCACGGCAGCCGCCGCTTCCGCGCCGGCATTGTAGTGCACCGCCACCTCGGCACCGTCCGCGGCGAGCCGCAGCGCGATGGCGCGGCCGATGCCCCGGCTGGCGCCGGTGACGACGGCGAGCTTGCCTGAAAGTCCTGCCCCGGCGCCCATCAGATCGACCAGCCCTTGGCGCTTTCCAGCTGCCGGGCGCGCTCGATCAGCGCCTTCCTGTCGATCTTATTGGTCCCCGCCCAGGGCAGGTCGGAGACGAACTCGATCCGGCGCGGATGCTGGTAGGCGGGGCCGTTGTCGATGGTGAAGCGCTTGACGGCATCGACGTCGATGGACCCATCGTGCCGCCTGACGATGAAGGCGACGGGCACCTGGCCGCGCTCCTCGTCGGGCAGCGGCACGACGGCCGCCTGCTGAATCTGCGGGTGGCGCTCGAGCAGCTTCTCCACCTCGCCCGGATAGATGTTCTCGCCGGAGCAGACGAACATGTCGTCGGCCCGGCCGACGAAGTAGTAGAAGCCGGCCTCGTCGCGCCGGAATACGTCGCCCGAGCGGTACCAGCCCTCGTCCAGGACCTCGCGGCTCTTGCCCGGCAGGTTGAGGTAGCCCGGCATGACCGCCGGATTGCGCATCAGCAGCACGCCCTCGTTCGCGTCCGGCCCGTCGACGAGCTTCACCTCGGCGGTGGCGAGCGGATAGCCGACGGAAAGCGGCGGGGTCTCGATCCCGCCCGGATGGGGTCCGAACACCGCAGGGCCCGCCTCGGTGGTGCCAAAGCCGTTGGCGACCGGCACCTTGAACAGGTCCTTCAGCTTCTCGATCAGGGCGAGCGTCACCGGGGCGGAGCCCATGCGCACCCGGCGCAGCGCCGAGAAGTCGCGCCCCGCCAGAGCCTCGGTGTCCTTGGCGACGCGCGCCAGCATGGTGGGCACCGCCATCAGGTTGGTGACGCGGTAGCGCTCCAGCGCGTCGATATAGGCGCGCGTCTCGAAGCCCGGCATGTAGATGAGTTGGTTGTTGGTGGCGAAGCCGACCTTGCTCTGGAACAAGCCGTTCATGTGGAAGAGCGGCTGGGCGATGAGGGTGCGCTCCGCTTCGCGCTCGACGGCGGCGGTCGCCTGTTCCAGCGCCCAGAGCTGGCCGAAATGGGTCAGGGGAACGCCCTTCGGCCGGCCGGTCGAGCCGGAGGTATAGAGGATCTGCCCGGTCTCCTCGGGCTCCACCCGCACCGTCTCGAAATCCCCAGGCGCGATGCGGGCGGCAAAGCCCTCCGGGCCGGCGTCGTCGAAGTCGACCAAGGGCACGCCGGCCGGGACCATGGACCGGCGGGGACCGTCGGTGAAGGCGATGACGATCTTCGAATCGTCGAAGACGTAGTCGATCGTGTCCTGCGCGAGCTTGGTGTTGATCGGCACGGCGACGAAGCCGGCGCGCATGATGCCGAAATAGGCGGCGATGTACTCGGCCCGGTTCAGCGCCATGATCGCCACGGCGGCCCCGCGCGCGAGCCCGCGATCGGTGAGAAACCGCGCGACGCCGTTGGCGAGGCGGTCGATGTCGCGGTGGGTGTAGCTGCGCGGCGTCGCCGGCTCGCGCAGGTCCACCACGGCCACCTTCTCCATGTCGAGCGAGCGGTCGACGAGATCACCCAGGTTGTTCCAGCGCGGCATGGCGCCCTCCTCATCTCATGCGTCGTTCAGGCCCGGCGGCGCCGGGGGATCAGCCTTCGTTCAGTTTCGGATTGAGGGCGTCGTTCAGCCCGTCGCCGACGAGATTCAGCGCCAGCACGGTCGCCATGATGGCGATGCCGGGGACGGCGCAGATGTACCAGGAACTGCGGATCAGCGTACGGCCGTCGCCGATGAGACCACCCCAGCTGGCGACGTTGGGATCGCCGAGACCGAGGAACGACACCGCGGACTCGAACAGGATGGCGCTGGCGACCACCAGCGAGGAGAGGATGATGACCGGGGGCAGCGCGTTGGGCAGGATCTGCCGGACCATGATGCTCAAGTCGCGCATGCCGATGGCGCGGCAGGCCTGGACGAATTCCCGGTCGCGGAGCGACAGGAACTCCGCCCGCGTCAGCCGTGCGATCGGCGTCCAGGTGACGATGCCGACCGCGATGGTGATGTTGGTGATGGTCTGGCCGAGGATCGAGACGATCGTCAGCACGAAGATGATGTTCGGGATGGTCTGGAACAGCTCGGCGACGCGCATGAACACCTCGTCCACCCAGCCGCCGAAATAGGCGGCGGTGGAGCCGACGGTGATGCCGATCAGGCTCGCGGTCAGGCTGGCGAAGATGCCGATCATCAGCGTCGTGCGGGCGCCGTGGGCGATCATGGCGGCGATGTCGCGGCCGAGCGAGTCGGTGCCGAGGGGAAAGCGCGGGTTGACGAAGGGCCAGATTTCCGGCCGGCCGACGATGCGCAGCGGATTGCGCGGGAACCACACCGGCGCCATGGCGGCCACCACCACGACGGCCACGATCACCATGAGGCCGAGCAGCGCCGCCCTGTTGCGCGCGAACTTCCGGGCGAAGGTCCAGAAGGTGAGCATGAAGGGTTTGTCTCCGGCTTAGCGGGCGCTGATGCGCGGATCGAGCTTGAAATAGGCGATGTCGACCGCCGCATTGGCGACGGCGACCACCACCGACGACATGACGAGCACGCCGAGCACGACCGGGTAATTGCGGCTCATGACGCTATCGAGCATGAGGCTGCCGATGCCCGGCCAGCTGAAGACGGTCTCGATGACGACGCTGCCGCCCAGCACCGTGCCGAGCTGCAGGCCGAGCAGCGTGACGACCGGCAGCAGCGCATTGCGAAGCACGTGGACGACCACGACCTGGAAGCCCGGGAGCCCCTTGGAGCGGGCGGTGCGCACGAAGTCGGACTTGTAGACCTCGAGCATCGAGGCGCGCATCACCCGCGCGTAGGTCGCCGCATAGAACAGGCCGAGCGACACCGCCGGCAGCAGCAGGTGGCGGGCGATGTCGAAGGTCGCCGCGATGGCGCCGAACTCCGTTCCGACCGTCCGCATGCCGCCCACCGGCAGCCAGCCGAGCTTCACCGAGAACAGGATGGTGAGCATGATGCCGAGCCAGAAGGTCGGCGCGGCGAAGAAGAAGACGGCGACGAGGGAGATGAGGTTGTCCCAGATCGTGTTGACCTTGACCGCCGCGACGACGCCGGCCACCACGCCGACGAGGAGGGCGACGGCGATCGCCGCCAGCATGAGCAGGGCGGTCGCCGGCAGGTGCTGCATGATCACCGTCAGCACCGGGGCGTTCTGGCGGTAGCTGTAGCCGAAATCCAGCGTCACCACCGACCAGATGTACTTCAGGAGCTGCACCGCCGCCGGCTGGTCCATGCCGTAGAGGATGCGCATCCGCTCGATCATGGCGGGATCGCTGATCTGCTGCTCGGCGGTCATCACGTCGAGGAAGCTGCCCGGCGCAAGCTGGATCAGCCCGAAGTTCATGATGATGACGCCCAGGATCAGGGGAATGATCTGGACGAGCCGTCGGAACAGGATGCGCAGCATCGACCCGGCTCCCGTCAGCGGTCGAGCCAGATATGCGCCCAGCTCTCGCCGAGCACGTCGGCATAGTCGGCCGCGACCTTGACGTCCGAGCGGGCGACGGTGGCCGAGACGATCTCGACGAGCGAGGTCACCGGCGCCTCCGTGGCGACGATCAGCTGGAACTCCCGCGCCAGCGCCTGCCGCTTCTTCGGGTCGGTCTCGACCAGGTACTGGTCGACCAGCTTGTCGAGAGCCGGGTTGGAATAGCGGCTGGCGTTGCGGAAGGCGGCGCCCTTCACGATGCCCGACGTCGTGTAGGACTGCGTCCATTGCGGCGCCAGCTCGAGCGGGCCCGAATTGTTCGAGATCGCCATGTCGAACTCGTAGTCGGTGTAGATCCGCTTCAGCGAGGTGGCGCGGTCGGGGATCGCGAGGTCCACCTTGATGCCGATGTCCTCATAGGCCTGGCGCAGATACTGCCCCGCCTTGACGTTCTCCTCGAACCAGCCGGCCGAGACGATGTTCATGGTGAAGCGGCTGCCGTTCCGGATCGGATAGCCGGCGGCGTCGAGCAGCTTGCCCGCCTTGTCGGGGTCGAAGGAATAGGTCGGCAGGTCCTTGAAGTAGAACAGCGAGTTGCTGCTGGGAATGTGGCCCGTCGCCGGCCTGGCGCGGCCGAAATAGATCGTGTCGGAGATGAACTCACGGTCGACGGCATGGAGCAGGGCCCGCCGCACGTCGGCGCGCTTGAAGATCTCGCGCTGGGTGTTGAAATAGGTGGTCAGAGCCCAGGCGGTGTTCTTGTAGCCCTCGGTCACCGCGGTGAAGCGGCGGGTGTCGACGAGACGCTTCACGTCTGGTGCGGGGATCGGGTTGAAGACCGCGAAATCGAGCTGCCCGGCCTCGAAGGCAGCGGACCTGGACGCCGGGTCGCGCCACCAGCGGATGACGAGTTTGTCCACGTAGGGGAGCTGGGGGTCCCAGTAGGTCTCGTTGCGGACATACTCGACGTGGCTGCCGCGCACCCATTCCCGCACCTTGAACGGGCCGGTGCCGATCGGCAGGTTGTTCGCCGGGTTGGTCATCATTTCCTTGCCGGCATAGATGTGCCTGGGGATGGTGACCGTGCGCCCGGCGAGGATCGACTTCAGGAAGAAGTCGGGGACCGTGGCGTTGAACTTCAGGACCACCGTCTCCTTGTCGACGGCTTCCGCCGAGACGAGCGCGTTCAGCGCGCCTCCCGAGGAGATCGGCTTCCAGTACTCCATGGCGTTGAAGACGACGTCCTCGGCGGTGAAGTCGACGCCATCGTGCCATTTGACGTTGGGCCTGAGCTTGATCGTGTAGCTGCGGAAGTCCGCGGCCGGCGTCACCGACAGCGCCAGAACGGGACGGAACTGCAGGTCCTCGTCCAGCCGGATCAGGCGTTCCAGCACCTTGGTCGAGGTCATGTTGGGGCTCGATCCGCCGCCCGGCGGGACGAAGAGCGCCTGCGGCTCGAAGCCGCCCCAGCTGCCGACCAGCGTGCCGCCGCGCTTCGGCGTCCGGGTGGCCTGTCCGGAGGCGGTTCCGCCGAGGGCGGAGGTCAGGGCCAGGCCTGCGGCACCGGCCAGAAGATCGCGTCGCGAAATCGTATCCATCACGTCACCCCGTCAGTGTTCGCAATTCCAGGTGCCGGCCGACGGCCGGCACGTCCCGATCGATCGTCCGTCCCGCTATTTTGTCGTTTGTGTCGAATAGGTTGCCCGGCCGATGGCGAGCAGCGCGCCGCGCTCGTCGAAGACGTCGACGTCGGAGACGCCGACGCTGCGGCCATTGCGGCGGACCTTCGCCTTCACGATCAGCGCCGTGTTGACTGCCGGGCGCAGGTAGTCGACCCGGAAGTTGATGGTCGGCAGCCCCTGCCCGATCAGCATGACGAGGGCGAAGTCGCCCACCGTGTCGATGACCGAGGCGAGCGGGCCGCCGTGCCACTGGCCGGTGCCGCCGCCGCGCTCGAATTCGGGGCGGAACGGCGCTCGGACGGTGATCTCCTCGTTGGCCGGATCGGCCTCGACGATCTTCAGGCCCATGAAGGCGATGAAGGGCGAGGCGTCGAACTTCGCCTGCATCTGCGCGGCGGTGAGCGGAAGCGTCGGGGTGCTCATGGCGTCACCACGACCTTGCCGATGACCTTGCGGTCCTCGATCACGGCGAGGGCGTCGGCCGCCTTCTCCAGCGGGAAGGTCCGGTCGATCACCGCCTTGAGCTTGCCGGAGCCGACCAGATCGAACAGCGTCTCGATGTCGGCGCGGGCCCAGCCGTTGGAGCCGAGGATCTTCAGCTCGAAGGTCCAGATGAAGCGGATGTCCTCCGTCGGGTCGAAGCCGGCGGTCGCGCCGCAGGTCAGGAGACGGCCGCCGACCTTCAGCACCTTCAGCGACTTCACCCAGGTCTCGCCGCCGGTGTAGTTGACGACGACGTCGACGCCCTGGCTGTTGTCGCTGCCGCGACGGGTGAGCTTCCCGTGGCGGGCGTAGATGGCCTTCTGGAAGTCCTCCTCGGTGTAGAGGATGATCTCGTCGGCGCCGATCTCCTTCAGCCTCTCGCCCTTCTCGACGCTGCCGGCGGCCGCGATGACATAGGCGCCCGCGAGCTTGGCGAGCTGGACGCAGCAGACGCCGACGCCGCCGCTGGCGCCGAGCACCAGCACCTTCTCGCCGGCCTTCACATGGCCGTTGGTCGTCATCATGCGCAGGGCGGTGCCATAGGCGACCGGCAGCGCTGCCGCCTGTTCGAACGACACGTTGGCGGGGATCTTGACCAGCTGGTGCGCACGGGCGCGGCAGAACTCCGCGAGGCCGCCATTGACGGTCTCACCCATCAGGCCGCCCTCGACCCGGTTGATCGGATCGACCAGCACACGGTCGCCGACCTTCCAGTCGGTGACGCCGGGGCCGACCTCGACGATCTCGCCGGCGACGTCGAGGCCGATGATCACCGGCAGCGGGATCTTGATGCCGGGCATGCCGCGGCGCGTGAAGACGTCGTGATAGTTGAGCGAGCTCGCCTTCACCCGCAGGACCACGTCGCCTTCGCCGGCGACGGGGGTCGGAAAGTCGCCCTCGAAGACCAGCTTCTCGGGGCCGCCATGCTCGCGGAGCACCATTGCACGCATCGGATCGAAACTCCCTCTGTGCCGTCCGACCCCAGGGGTCGGGGCGGTCGGTTCAAGTGAAAGCGATAGCCACTCCGGCCGCATCGATGTGCGATACGACCAGTTCGTCATCCGTCTTGGACTCGTATGCAATTCCGTTGCCGTTCAGGACGGCGCGGGTTTTGGCCAGCGAGGACGTGGCGATGGTGAGGGCGGCCATGCGGTCGGCCCCATCGATGGGACCCGGCGCGGCGCGCCCGAAACGGGCGGTGATCGCGGCGGCGGAGAGGATTTCAACGGTGGCCTTGCCCGCCTGGAAGGCGAAGCCGCCGTCAACCGGACCCAGGATGTCCGGCCCGAAGATGCGGTCGTAGAGCCGGGCAGTGGCGGCAGGATCTGCGGCGGCGATGACATACCCGACGATCGCCGCGGCGCCGTTCGGGTGGACCTGCCATTCCGGCCGCCAGACCAGGTCCGGCGTGAAGTGGTGGCAGAAGAACGTGCGCCCGTTGGCGACCAGTTCGCGGGCGATGCGGATGACGCGAAAGCGGGCCTCCTTCGATCCCTCCGCAAGCTCCACCGGGCGGGTGAACTCGCCGGGCGGCTCGAAGGCCACTTGGCGCTCCTCGAGCCTCCGGCGGACCGCTTCCGGGTCGAGCGCCTTGAAGACGAGGCCGGTCAGCCCCGGCGGGTGCAGCCAGAGGTCGGGGCGGCTGCTCTCGCCGCCGGGCGGATAGCCCAGCAGTTCGAGGTAGTTCTCCTCGAAGATGGCGAGGTGATTGATGGTCCCGAGGGAATGGTAGCCGCGCGGCGTCAGCTGGAAGCCGAGGCGGCGGTAGGCCTCGGCGGCGCGGTCCATGTCGCCGAGGACGTTGACGACGACATGATCGAGGATCGGCTGGAGGGTCGTGACGGCGGACATCGGGGGGTGCCTCTGGTCAATCGGTGCGGCGGCTCACGCCGCCCGCGGCAGGGGGGCCTCGCCGAGGAGGGAGAAGGCGACCGCCGCATCGGCGTGGAGCAGGGTGGAATCGAAGACGGGCAGGTCGACGTCCTGGGGCCCGATCAGGAGCCCGATCTCCGTGCAGCCGAGGATGACGCTGTCCGCCCCCGCGAGGCGCCCCCGCTCGATGATGTCGAGGTAGCTCTGGCGCGAGGTCCCGAGGATGCGGCCGCAGCACAGCTCGTCGAAGATGATGTCGTGGACAGTGGTGCGGTCGTCGGCGTCGGGCACCAAGGGGGACAGGCCGAACTCGCGCCGCATGCGGGCGAGGTAGAAGTCCTGCTCCATGGTGTAGCGGGTGGCCAGCAGCAGCGGCCGGCACGCGCCTGCCTCCAGAAGCGCCCGTGCCGTCACGTCGACGATGTTGAGGAGGGGGATGTCGACCGCGCCCTGGACCTCATCCGCCAGCTTGTGCATCGTGTTGGTGCAGATCAGCACGCAGGCGGCTCCCGCCGCCTGCAGCGACCTGGCGATCCCGGCCAGACGCTCGGCCGCCGCTTCCCAGTTGCCCTGCTTCTGCAGCGCCACGATCGCGTCGAAGTCGACCGACCGCAGCAGGATGTCCGCCGAATGCAGCCCGCCCAGTCGATCGCGAACCTGCTCGTTAAGCCGGCGGTAGTACACCGCACTACTTTCCCAACTCATGCCACCAATCAGGCCTATAGTTCGCATCGCTGCAACTATCCATCAACAGAGCCAAGATCATGGATCGGACGCGTATCCGAAACCAATGATGCGACGGCCTCATTGCATTGATAGTGCTTATTTCATGTTTATGCGGCCCGTTCTTGCAGGTCCATTCCTTAGATTTCGCGGAAATTGGAATTTTAATCTAATAATTATGCTTGCACATAACATTGTCATCTTATTGCCTACTTGGAGGGCAAGTGGGCAGCGATTGGGCCCGGGTCGCAGCGCGATACACCGGGGGTGGAAAGCACGGGAAAGTCGGGAGTTGGCCGCACCGCGCAAGCGGGAGAGGCGCCTTGAACGGCGGCTCGATGGGCGAGGAATGCGGGCGGCCGGCGGGCGCGTACGACCGGTCCGGCACGACACAGCGCACGGGTCTTCCCGCGCGGAGCGCAGGACTGCCTGATTTTCCTGAGGAAAACTGGCGCTCCCTAGGGGACTCGAACCCCTGTTTTCGCCGTGAGAGGGCGACGTCCTAGACCGCTAGACGAAGGGAGCGGACCGCTGCTTGCGCGGCGGAGGGCGCTTCTTAATCGCAAAGCCGCCGGCGGGTCAAGCGCTCCTGCGGCGGGTCGGCGTGGATAATCGCGGAGCGCAGGCCTCAGGGCCGCGGCACCTGCGGGCCGCCGAGGGTGATCCGGTGGGTTTCCTTCAGGCTGCGGAGGTCGTAGATGACGACGAGGGCGCCGTCGTCGCGCTGGTAGGTGACGGTGAGGCTCCGGTCGGCAGCGACAGCCGAGACCACCCGCCCCGCCTCGGCAGGGACGGCCCCGGACAGGAGCGGCCCGGCGGGCGGGACCGTCATCAGGCGGTAGACGATGACGGCCAGCACGCTGCCGACGCCGAGGATCATGACCAGGAACGAGATCACCGAGATGCGGCGGACGCGGGCGACGACGGCCTCGCTGGCGGCCTCGTTGGGATCGGTCTCGGGAGCTGTGCTGGTCATCGGTCGCCGCGGCTGAGGGAAACGGGAAGGACGGGATGGGGATGGAGACGCCAGCCGGGGCGGAAGTGGAGGCCGACGTCGCGCGCGAGCGGTTGGACCGCCTTCTGGCGCGCCGCCTCGCCGACCTGTCGCGCTCGCGCCTGAAGGCTCTCATCGAGGCCGGACACGTCCGGATCGGCGGGCGGACCATGACGGATGCGGGCCACAGGGTCAATCTGGGCGACCGGATCAGCGTCGCCGTGCCGGAACCGGAGGACCCCACCCCGACGGGCGAGGACATCCCGCTCGTCGTCGTCTTCGAGGACGAGCACCTGATCGTCGTCGACAAGCCCGCCGGCCTCGTCGTCCACCCCGGCGCCGGCAACTGGACCGGCACCCTCGTCAACGCCCTCATCGCCCATTGCGGCGACACCCTGTCGGGGATCGGCGGCGTGCGCCGGCCAGGCATCGTCCATCGCCTGGACAAGGACACGAGCGGGCTGCTGGTGGTCGCCAAGACCGACCGCGCGCACGCGGCGCTGAGCGCGCAGTTCGCCGACCACGGGCGCACGGGCCCGCTCGAGCGCGCCTATGTGGCGCTTGCCTGGGGCACGCCCGCGCGCGCGAGCTTCACCGTCGACGCCCCCCTCGACCGCGACCCGCACGCGCGCGAGAAGATCGCCGTCCGTACCTCCGGCCGCCACGCGATCACCCACGTCAACGTGGAGGACACCTTCACCGGCGGCCTCGTGTCGCAGGTCCGCTGCCGCCTCGAGACCGGCCGCACCCACCAGATCCGCGTCCACATGGCCCATGCCGGCCACCCGCTGCTCGGCGACGAGACCTATGGCCGCGGCTTCCGCACCAAGGCCGGCAAGCTCGGCGAGCCGGCCCGCGCCGCCCTCGACGCCCTCGGCCGCCAGGCACTGCACGCCGCCGTCCTCGGCTTCGCTCATCCGGCCACCGGCGAGACGATGCGCTTCGAAAGCCCCCTCCCCGCCGACCTCGCGGCGCTGGTGGCGGCGCTCCGCCTCGCCTGATCCGGGGCAGGAACCCTGCCGTGCCAGACGGGTTACGATAGGGGCGTGCCCGGGTCCGGTCGGAGCGGGCCTGAAAATTTCACGCCATCGTGTAACGACACGACGCATGGATCTCGTATCATTCTCGTCAGTGGAGGGCCGGCCCCCTGCTTGCGCCAACGCAAAGATGCAGCTGGTTTCTTCCGATCGTGGCAGGCATTTGTCAACGTTCCGCCATGATTGTTGCACAGGATGACATTCGATCACGGGGCGGCTGACGCTGCCGGATCAACGGGCCGCCCGGGCTTCGGGGTGGGCGGCTCGGGGCTTGCCGGATGGTCCGGGAGCCAAAGAGAAGGAGGGCCTCATGGCTCACGCTGCGTCTCTTCCCATCCTCTCCGCCGAGGCGGGGCTTTCGCGGTATCTCGACGAGATCCGCAAGTTCCCCATGCTTCAGCCGCAGGAGGAGTACATGCTCGCCAAGCGCTGGCGCGAACACGGCGACAGCAAGGCGGCTCACAGGCTCGTCACCTCCCACCTCAGGCTGGTCGCCAAGATCGCCATGGGCTATCGCGGCTACGGCCTGCCGATCGGTGAGGTCGTCTCCGAGGGCAATGTCGGCCTCATGCAGGCGGTCAAGCGGTTCGAGCCCGACAAGGGCTTCCGCCTCGCCACCTATGCCATGTGGTGGATCAAGGCCTCGATCCAGGAATACATCCTGCGCTCCTGGTCGCTCGTGAAGATGGGCACCACGGCCAATCAGAAGAAGCTGTTCTTCAACCTGCGCAAGGCCAAGAGCTCCATCTCGGCGCTCGAGGACGGCGATCTCAGGCCCGACCAGGTCGAGGTCATCGCCACCAAGCTCGGCGTCGAGAAGCAGGACGTCATCGACATGAACCGCCGGCTCGGCGGCGACGCCTCGCTCAACGCCCCGGTCCGCGAGGACGGCGACGGCGAGTGGCAGGACTGGCTGGCCGATGATTCCGACAGCCAGGAGGCCGTGCTCGCCCGCGAGGAGGAGACCGACAACCGTCGGCTCGCCCTCACCCGCGCGCTCGGCGTACTGAACGAGCGCGAGCGCATCATTTTCGAGGAGCGTCGCCTGAAGGACGACCCGATTACGCTGGAGGAACTCGCCGAGCGCTTCGGCGTCTCCCGCGAGCGCGTCCGTCAGATCGAGGTGCGCGCCTTCGAGAAGGTGCAGGACGCCGTGGTGAAGTCGATCCGCGAGATCGAGCGCCCCGCGGCCCAGCCGGCCCAGATCGCCGCCCGCTGACGCAAGCGGCAATTCGACATGCAAAGGGAGGCCGCGAGGCCTCCCTTTTTTGTCTGCTATAGCCGGGGCGGGACGTGAGGACGCCTACTGCCCCCAGGCCTGCATGGCCTCTTCAAAAGCCCGGTCACCGGCCGGCCCCTTCTCGACCGTCAGGATGGCACGGCGGCCCGAGTCGTAGCGCATCGGGATGTCGAAGAAGGGCCGCGTCTTCAGCGCCTGGATGTTGGTGTTCCGGTCCATGTCGAAGCCCGACAGGCCGATGAAGAAGAAGCCGTTGGTGACGCGCACCGCCTGGCCCACAAGCGGCACGCCGCGCGCCTGCTCCGACACCTTCATCAGCACGCCCGGCACTTCGGCGACGCCGCCGAACTGGAAGTCGCGCGGCAGGGCGTAGAGCACCTCGATCGTGTGGCTCGCCGGCAGCGTCTGGTCGAGGTTACGGCGGATGGTGATGGTCACCGTCATGCGCCGCTCGGGGATGGACACCTCACCGAGCAGGGCGAGATCGGGCGGCTGGCCCGGACCGACGCTCACCGTCTGCGTGCGCCAGACCACCGAGCCCTGCATGAGCGTGCCGGCCGCGTTGCCGGGCGTCTCCTCGAACAGGGCGGCGCGCTGGGCCTGGCCGGCCGGAACCGGCGCGGCCGGAGGGGGCGCTACGGGTGGCGCGGCGACGACGGGGGGCGGCGCGGCGGGTGCTGCAGGAG
>NZ_JBQVQL010000065.1:0-27948 GCF_052440005.1 Phreatobacter sp. | reverse complement strand
CATCTGGATCGGCGGCGGGCTTGCCGGAGCGACCGCGACCGGCGGCGGCGCCGGGTCGGCAGGGACGATGACGCGGGCCTGCACCTTGTTCGGGTCGGCCTCCGTGCCCGGCAGCGTAACGGGCCGCGACTGGCTGGAGGCGAGGGCGGGGGCCTCGGGAGCGGGGGCCGGGGGCGGCGGCAGCAGCACCGGCGCCAGCTCGGCCTGGATCATCTCGCGGTTGGCGAGGGTGAACACGGCCGCCGTTCCCGCGGCGAGCACGACGGCGAAGACCGTCAGTGCGAGGCGGCGCCAGCGGGCGCCGCGCAGGCGACGGGCCATCGCCCGCTCACGCGCCGGATCGTAGGGCGCGGCGAAATCGTCCGCCACTGTCGGATGGGGCTGCGCTGCGTCGGGCAATGGCACTGGAACGTGTTTCATTCGACCAAGGGCAGGTGATGCAATGGACCGCTACCACGTCCGGCCGCGACGAGAAAGCCGCAGGACGATGGCGATGAAAGCCTCTCCTCAATGATCTCCAAATGTGGCGGGGATGGGGAACGCGATGAAATTGTGCGTGCCTGCCATCAAACCGCCGCTGCAGGCATGGATCAGGACCCCGGAGGGAGCCTGCCGCCGCCCGCCTGTCGCGTTTGCGTCGGACAGGGGGAGTTGATAGGTTCCGCCGCTTCCGACAGGGGCTTGCGCGACCCGCATCGGGGCACCGCAGCTGGATGAGACCATGGCCGATATTTTCGACGAAGTAGAAGAAGACCTGCGGCGGGCGCGGTTCGAACGGCTGTGGTCGAAATACTGGCCCGCCATGCTCGGCTTCGCCGTGGTGGTCGTGGTTGTCGTCGGCGGCTGGCGCTTCTACGACTACCTCCAGGCCCAGCGGTCCGCGGCCGCCGGCGCGAAGTTCGAGGCCGCCCTGCGCCTGTCACGGACCAGCGGCACCGAGGCGGAGCAGCAGTTCGCCGCCCTCGCCGCCGACGCCCCGTCGGGCTACCGCATCCTCGCCCGCTTCCGCCAGGCGACGGAACTCGCCGCGCGCGACAAGGTGGCCGGCGCCGCCGCCTTCGACGCCATCGCCGCGGACGGCGGCATCGGCCCGGTCCTCCAGGACCTCGCCCGCCTGCGCGCCGCCTATGCCCTCGTCGACAGCGCCCCGCCGGCGGATCTCGTCCGCCGCGCCGAGCCGCTCGCCTCCGCCGACGGTCCCTTCCGCCATTCGGCGCGGGAGATTCTGGCGCTCGCCGCCCTGAAGGCCGGCGATCGCCCGGCGGCCGAACGCTGGATCAAGGCCATCCAGGACGACCGCGAGACGCCCCAGGGCGTGCGTGGCCGCGCCGATCTCATGTCCACCGTCTTCTCCGCCAGCGGCAGCTGAGCGCATCCGGGAAATCGCCATGACCACCTATCGCCCCGACCGCCGTCTCGTCCTGCGCACCGGGATGCTGGCCGCTCTCGGCCTGGGTCTCGCCGGCTGCGAGACGCTGCAGGATATTCCCTCCATGTTCGAGCGCCGCCAGCCGCCGCTCGCCGGCGACCGCCGCGCCGTCTTCCCCGAGGGCGTCCCCGGCATCGACCGGTCGATCCAGCAGCCCGCCAACTCGCCCGTCGGCGCTGCGCCGCCCGCCGAGCCTGCGCCGTCAGCGCCGGCGCGCGGCCGCTGACCCGCATCGCCCCCCACATGACCTTCACGCTCGCCATCGTCGGCCGGCCCAATGTCGGCAAGTCGACGCTGTTCAACCGTCTCGTGGGCAAGCGCATCGCGCTGGTCGACGACCGGCCGGGCGTGACCCGGGACCGTCGCGAGGGTGAGGCGAGCCTCGGCGACCTCGAGTTCACCATCATCGACACCGCCGGCCTGGAGGACACCCGCGAGGGCAGCCTCGAGAGCCGCATGCGCGCGCAGACCGAGGAGGCCATTCGCCTCGCCGACGCCGTGCTGTTCATGATCGATGCCCGCATCGGCCTCACCCCGGACGACCGCTCCTTCGCCGAACTCGTCCGCAAGTCGGGCAAGCCCGTGATCCTTGCCGCCAACAAGAGCGAGGGGAAGGTCGGCATGGCCGGAGCCTACGAGGCCTTCGCCCTCGGCCTCGGCGATCCCGTTCCGCTCTCGGCTGAGCACGGCGAGGGGATCAACGAGCTCTATGAGGCGCTGGCCGCCCTGATGCCGGCGCCGGACAGGGGCGGGGACGAGGATGAGGACGAGGCCGTCGGTGAGGAGGTTCCCGAGGGGGACCAGGAGGCGCCGCCCGAGGACCTGTCGAAGCCCATTCCCGTCGCCATCGTCGGCCGGCCGAACGCCGGCAAGTCCACCCTCGTCAACGCGCTCATCGGCGAGGACCGCCTGCTCACCGGACCCGAGGCCGGGATTACCCGCGATTCCATCTCGGTCGACTGGGACTGGGGCGGGCGCAAGTTCCGCCTCGTCGACACGGCGGGCCTGAGAAAGCGGGCGCGCATCGAGGACAAGCTGGAGAAGCTCTCCGTCGCCGACGCGCTGCGCTCGATCCGCTTCGCCGAGGTCGTGGTCGTCTGCATGGATGCCACCAAGCCCTTCGAGGACCAGGACCTGCGCATCGCCGACCTCGCCTCCAAGGAAGGCAGGGCGGTCGTGCTCGCCTTCACCAAGTGGGACCTCGTGCCGCACAAGGGCGGCAAGGCGGCCAAGCTTCGCGAGGAGACCGACCACTGGCTGCCGCAGATCAAGGGCTGCCCTGTCGTCGCCAATTCCGCCGAGACGGGCCAGGGCCTCGACCGGCTGATGCAGGCGATCCTCGACGCGCGCGTGCCGTGGCAGAAGCGAATCTCCACCAGCACGCTGGTGCGCTGGCTGCAGGAGACCATCGACCACCATCCGCCGCCGGCGGTCACCGGCCGCCGCATCAAGCTGCGCTACATGACGCAGGCCAAGACGCGGCCGCCGACCTTCGTCGCCTTCTGCTCGCGTCCCGAGGCGCTGCCCGAGAGCTATCTGCGCTACCTCGTCAACGGGTTGCGCGAGAGCTTCGACCTGCAGGGCACGCCGATCCGCTTCCACCTGAAGAAGACCGACAATCCCTACGCCGAGACCGGGCGGAAGATCCGATAGGCGAGGGCTCCCGGGGGGCGCCCCCGCCCGCAGCCTCAATAGGCCACGGAGAACCGCTTGCGGACGTGCTTCGGCGTCTCCAGCTCGTCCACCAGGGCGACGGCGTAGTCCTCCGCCGAGATGGCGCTGTTCCCCGCAGCATCGACGAAGAACTGGTCTCCGCCGAGCCGGAACCGCCCCGTGCGCTCGCCCGGCTGAATGAGGGCCGCGGGCGACAGGAAGGTCCAGTTCAGCGTGGGCTCGGCCTTCAGCTTGTCGAGAAAGGCGCCGCCGGCCTTGGCCTCGCCGAGGTAGATCGCCGGAAACTGCGGCGTGTCGAAGAGCTGGACGCCGGGAGCGACCTCGAGGCTGCCTGCCCCGCCGACGACGAGGTAGCGCGCCACGCCCGACGCCTTGGCGGCGCCGATCAGCGTGTCGGCATCGGAGGCGAGGTAGTGGACCGACGAGATGATCGCGTCGTGGCCGGCATAGGCCGCGGCGAGGGCCTTGCCGTCGAAGGCATCGACGGCCTTGGCCGTGACGCCGGGCAGGGCGGCGATCTTCGCGGTGTTGCGGGCGAGAGCGGTCACCTGGTGGCCGCGGGACGACAGCTCGGCGAGGAGGCGCGATCCGACCATGCCGGAGGCGCCGAGGAGAGCGACTTTCATCGTGGGTGTTCCTGTGGTAGTTACCAATGGAGACCAGATAGCTGACGGAGAGCGCCTGTGTAAGAAGGCACTTTTCGGTCACGAGGTCACGTGGAGGGAACCATGGGTGAACCCCGTATCATCGAGCTGACGCAGCGGCCCTTGCCAGTGGACCTGACGCCCAACGTCTTCGTGGCCGAGTGTCCCACGCGCCGTGTTCTCGATCGCGTCGCCGACAAATGGGCGGTGCTCATTCTCATCCTGCTGGCGGACGGTACCAAGCGGTTCAACGCCCTGAAGCGGATGATCGGCGGCGTCTCGCAGAAGATGCTGTCGCAGACGCTGAAGAGCCTCGAGCGCGACGGGCTTGTGTCGCGCCGCGTTATCCCGACCGTGCCGGTAACGGTGGAATATTCGATCACGCCCCTCGGCCGGACCTTGCACGCCGCTGTCGATCCCCTGCGCATCTGGGCGGAGACGCATATCGCCGCGGTCGAAGCCGCACAGGCGCGCTATGACGCGGAGCCGAGGCAGGGATAGGGGCCGCCGATACGGTGTCGATCCAGGCGACAGGCCCGTGGATCCGAAGCCCGCAGTGACCGTCAGAACCGCCGTATCAGGCCGATGCGGCCCGTATGGAAATCCGTCGCGCCGAAGGAGGCGCGGTAGGTGCTTGGCGGGTCGCCCGGGGCGACCACGGTCACAGCCGCCGCCGTGGCCGTGCTGTGGGCGAGCCGGACGTAGAGATATTCGACGCTGACGCTCCACTGGGCGTCGAGCGAGATCTCCGTGCCGATTCCCGCTGCAAACCCGAATTTTACGCCCGACTGCGAGCCGGTAAAACACGGGATGCCCGGCGCCGTGCAGTTGTAGGAACCACCTGGCAGTCCGCCGCTGACGGTTCCACCCGGGCCGTCGAACCGGTAGCTGCTGCTGTTGCGAACCTCGGCGAGAGCGATACCAGCCGTCGCGTAGAACAGCGCGCGTTCGGATGCGACGATGCCGAAGCGGCCCCGCAGCGTTGTCCACCATCCGATGCGCTGCTGCGCGGTGGCGGTGTGCGTGAAGGAGGGCGCCCGAAGAACACTCGTGCCTGACCCACGCCCCGCCAGCGATGTAATGTTCAGGTCGGCGACCAGACCGGCGACGATATTGCCGGAGCGCCAGTCATAGCCGGCGACGAGCCCCCCTGTGGCTCCGGAAACGGACAGGCCATGGCGCGGGATGGGCTGACTTCCGGCGAACGACGTCACCGCCGTCAATCGGCGGATGATGGCCTCGTCGTTGCCGACATAGCCCACGTTGCGCGAGCCGAATGCGCCACCGACGGTGACACCGACATATCCGCCGGACCAGGGGCTCGATACGGGGGAGGGAAGGGGAGCGGTCTGCGCGACGGCCGCAGTGGAAGCTGCCAAACCAATGGCCAGAATCGCCAAAGACCGAATCGCCATGCGCCAAACCCCTCGCGGCGAGAGGATAATACTACCGCAAGCAAGCATCCGATGTGACGAGACCGCCACAGTCCATGGGTTTAGGAAGGCTTGTCCGAGCTTCAGGCGGCTCACGCTGGATCGCGGAAGCTCTTCCAGCTGCGGGTCGGGAAGTCGTAGAGCCTGCCGTTCTCGGTCACGTCCACCCCGCACATCGTCACGATGGCGGCAGCGGCCGCTTCCGGGGGCTCCAGCGTGCTCGGATCCTCGCCCGGCATGGCCTGCGCCCGCATGGTGGTGCGGATCGGCCCGGGGTTGAACAGGTTCGCCTTCACCGCCGTCGTTTCGTTCTCGGCCGCATAGGTGCGGGCGAGGGCGTCGAGGGCCGCCTTGGTGGCCGAATAGGGCCCCCAGAACGGCCGGCACTTGGTGGCGGCGCCCGAGGTCACGAAGACGGCGCGGCCGGCGTCTGACGCCTGCAGCAGCGGGTCGAAGGAGCGGATCAGCCGCCACTGGGCGGTCAGGTTCACCGCGACGATCTGGTCCCAGTCCTTCGGCACGACATGGCCGAGCGGCGAGATCGGGCCGAGGATGGCGCCGTTGGCCACCAGCACGTCGAGCTTTCCCCAGCGCTGGTGGATGGCGAGGCCGAGCCTGTCGAGCCCGTCGCCGTCGCGGATGTCGAGCGGCACCAGGGTCGGGGCGAGCCCGCCGGCCTGGCGGATGGCGTCGTCGAGGGATTCCAGGCCCCCCTGCGTGCGCGCCACGGCGACGATCTGCGCGCCGCCGGCGGCCAGCGCCAGGGCGGTGGCGCGGCCGATGCCGCGCGAGGCGCCGGTCACGCAGGCGATGCGGCCGGAAAAGGGCTTGTCGGTCATGGGGTCTTCCGGGCCGTCTCGTCAGCTCGCCTCGGCCAGCAGCGAGAGCTGCTTGGCGCCCTCGCCCACAAGGTCGGTGATGGTCGTGGGATAGTCGCCGGTGAAGTAGTGGTCGGTGAACTGGGGCTGCGCCGCATTGCGGGCCGGCTCGCCGAGCGCCCGGTAGAGCCCGTCGATGGAGATGAAGGCGAGCGAATCGACGCCGAGATAGTCGCGCATCTCGTCGATCGACATGTGGGCGGCCAGAAGCTTATCCTGGTCGGGCATGTCGATCCCATAATAGTCGGGGTACTTGATCGGCGGCGATGCGATGCGGAAATGCACCTCCCGCGCGCCGGCATCGCGCATCATCCGCACGATCTTGCGCGAGGTGGTGCCGCGCACGATGGAGTCGTCGACGAGCACCAGCCGCTGGCCTTCGATGACCGCCCGGTTGGCCGAATGCTTCATCCTGACGCCCTGGTCGCGGACGGACTGGGTCGGCTGGATGAAGGTCCGGCCGACATAGTGGTTGCGGATGATCCCGAGCTCGTAGGGCAGGCCCGAGGCCTGGGCGTAGCCGATGGCCGCCGGCACGCCCGAATCGGGCACCGGCACGATGACGTCGGCGGGCACGTTCGACTCCTCGGCGAGGATGGCTCCGATGCGCTTGCGCATGCCGTAGACGTTCTTGCCGTCGACGATGGAGTCGGGGCGGGCGAAGTACACGTACTCGAAGATGCAGGGGCGCTTGCGGCGCGCCGGGAAGGGCTTGATCGACTCGAGCCCGCGCTCGTCGATCACGACCACCTCGCCGTTCTCCACCTCGCGTACGAAGCGCGCGCCGATGATGTCCAGCGCCACCGTCTCGGAAGTCAGGATGAACTTGCCGTCGAGCTCGCCGATCACCAGCGGACGAATGCCGAGGGGGTCGCGGGCACCGATCAGCTTCTTGTTCGTCATGCCGACGAAGGCGTAGCCGCCCTCGATCTGGCCGAGGGCGTCGATGAAGCGGTCGACAAAGCGGTTGCGGCGCGAGCGCGCCACGAGGTGCAGGATCACCTCTGTGTCGGAGGTTGCCTGATAGATGGCGCCGTCGGCGATCAGGCGCCGGCGCAGCGTCAGGCCGTTGGTGAGGTTGCCGTTGTGGCACGCGGCGAAGCCGCCGGTCTCGAGCTCGGCGAAGAGCGGCTGCACGTTGCGCAGGATGTTTCCGCCGGTCGTGGAGTAGCGCGTATGGCCGATGGCGGACTGCCCGGGCAGGCGCTCGATCACCTCGCGGCGGGAGAAGTTGTCGCCGACGAGCCCCATGCGCCGCTCTGAATGGAAGCGCGCCCCGTCGAAGGAGACGATGCCCGCCGCCTCCTGGCCGCGATGCTGGAGCGCGTGCAGGCCGAGGGCCGTCAGCGCCGCGGCGTCCGGATGGTCGTAGACGCCGAAGACGCCGCATTCCTCGTGCAGCCGGTCGGTGTCGACATCGAGGACGAGGTCGTCACGGCAGGGCTCGTCAGCCTCGTGATGGCGGACTTCAAGGGATTGCGTCATCGCATCCTCGTCGTTGGAAGGCATTGGTCGTCAGCCCGTCGCGTCATATGCGGGCTGATGCGCCGGAACGATAGGTCCACCCCATGCACGGCGACCATGCGCCGGAAGAACAGCGGACGCCAGCCCTCAGGGCTGGCGCGGTGGCGTCGCCCCCGGTGCCGGCGTCGCAGGCGCGGTGCCCGGAGCCGTCGTCGCGGGCGGCGTCGTCCCGGGTGGCGTCGTGCCCGGTGCCGAGCGGTTGAGGCGGCGCAGGATGTCGGACCCCTCGATGTCCTGCGGCAGCTGGGAAATCAGCCAGTCCTTGGTCTGTTCGAGCAGCGCGTAGGACTTGGCGCGCGTCACCCAGTCCGGGCGGTTCGGGCCGGGAACGAGCCAGGTAAAGAAGGCGAAGGCCACCACCACGATCACGAGGCCGCGGCCGAGGCCGAAGAGGAAGCCGAGGGTGCGGTCGAGAACGCCGATCTTGGAATCGAGGATGGCGTCGGAAATCTTGATGGTGATCAGCGATACGATGACGAGGACGGTCAGGAAGACGCCGGCGATGACGATCGCCTTGGCGAGCAATTCGTTGGTGATCTGCGTCTGGGCGATCGGCAGCAGCCGCGGATAGGCGTACCAGGTCGCGATCGCCGCCAGCGCCCAGGAGGCGATGGACAGGACCTCGCGGACGAAGCCGCGCACCATCGCCAGCAACGCGGAGATCAGCATGATCGCGGCGAGGCCGATATCGAGATAGGTGACCGGCATCGATTTCGGCTCCGGAATGCAAGGTTCGGGTGGTGCCGAGTCGGTAAAACCCGTGCGCGACCCCGCGCTTATAGCGAGGCGGCCGGCCCGCGTCACCCCGTCCCGGGCGCGAGCGATCCTGACCACGGCGACCGGTCCGAATTGTGGCGGGAGGGCCGGTTTTTCGTGCGGTCAGGTCGCCGTCGTGGGCGCCGGCGCCGCCACCGCCTTCGGAGGCGTCACGCCCATGGAGACGTAGATGCTCATCAGCTGGTCGATGCCGATGTCGGCCGGGCTCACCCAGGTCTCCGGTACGTAGATCAGGCCGCCGCCGATGGGCACCGGCGCGGTCGGGACGAGGATGCCGAGATAGCGCTGCTCGCCCACCATGACGGCCTCGTGCGACGGTAGCAGGGCGAGCACCGCGGCGCCGCCCGGCTCGCCGCCGAAGAAGCACCAGACCGGGCTCATGCTCTTCAGCCCGTCGGCGTCCTTGCGATCCACCATGGAGACGAAGCGCCGCGACAGCTCATAGACCGTGCCGATCAGCGGAATGCGCCGCATGATCCGGTCGAGGGCGTCCTGCAGCCGCTCCTGCAGCACGATGGCCACGAGGCCAAGCAGGTAGATCACGCCGATGACGATGAGGATGCCGATGAGATAGGCGGCGAGCGAGGATGACGAGAAGCCGAGGCCGAGGGAGGTGAGGAAGCGACCCACCACCGTCCCCGGCCCGACGAAGCCATAGATGAAGGTCACCGACCAGCCGACCACGAAGGCCGTCACCGCCAGCGGCAGCAGCAACAGGACGCCGGCCAGGAAGACGCGCCTCAGATTGCCCATCCTCAATCCCCCCTCGCGTGGGGCTTGCGCCCCGGCGTCCCTTTGGCGCGGGCTACTCGCCCGCCGCCGCCTTCGGCCGCTCCCGTGCCACGCCCGAGGCCGCAATATCGGCGACCAGCGTCGACAGCCCGGTGACGGCCTGCACCGCAAGCCCCGTCTCGCCGGTCTCGCCACGCGCGATCTCCGGCACCACGGCCTTGGTGAAGCCGAGCTTCTTGGCTTCCTTGAGGCGGGCCGCCGCCTGCGCCACAGGCCGGACCGCCCCGGAGAGGCTCACCTCGCCGAAATAGACCGCGTCGGCCGGCAGCACGGCCCCCGAGAGCGAGGAGACGAGGGCCGCCGCAACCGCGAGGTCCGCCGCCGGCTCGGCGATCCTCAGGCCTCCCGCAACGTTGAGATAGACGTCGTGGCTGCCGAGCCTCACGCCGCAATGGGCGTCGAGCACGGCGAGCACCATCGAGAGCCGCGCCGGGTCCCAGCCCACCACGGCGCGCCGCGGTGTCCCGAGGCTGGAAGGCGCGACGAGCGCCTGGATCTCCACGAGAACCGGCCGCGTGCCCTCCATCCCGGCGAAGACGGCTGTGCCCGGCGCTCCGAGATCGCGCCCGGCGAGGAAGAGTTCGGAGGGGTTCGGGACCTCGCGCAGGCCCTTGCCGGTCATTTCGAACACGCCGATCTCGTCGGTCGGCCCGAAGCGGTTCTTCACCGCGCGCAGGATGCGGAAATGGTGGCCGCCCTCGCCCTCGAAGCTCATGACGGCGTCGACCATGTGCTCGACCACCCGTGGGCCGGCGATCTGGCCGTCCTTGGTGACGTGGCCGACGAGGATGACAGCGGCCCCCGACTTCTTGGCGAAGCGGATCAGCACCTGCGCCGCCGAGCGCACCTGGCTCACCGTTCCCGGGGCGCTCTCCACCGAATCCGTCCACATGGTCTGGATGGAATCGATCACCACCAGACGCGGCGTGACGCCCTCCGACAGGGTGGCGACGATGTCCTCGACATTGGTCTCGGCCGCGAGTTCGACGGGGGATGCCGTGAGGCCGAGCCGCTCGGCCCTCAGCCGCACCTGGCCCACCGCCTCCTCGCCCGAGATGTAGACGACCCGGTGGCCCATGCGGGCGAGCCGGGCCGAGGCCTGGATCAGCAGCGTCGACTTGCCGATGCCGGGATCGCCGCCGATCAGGATCACCGAACCCTTCACGAGTCCGCCGCCGAAGACCCGGTCGAGTTCGCCCACCTGCGTTTCGGTGCGCGGCGCCTGGTCGTTGACGCCGTCGAGCCCGGCCAGCGCGAAGGCGCGCCCGCGCGACTTGCCGCTCTTGGCCGGCGCGCCGCCAACGCCCGTCGCGGCGACGCTCTCCTCGGCGATGGTGTTCCAGGCCCCGCAGCTCTCGCACTTGCCCTGCCAGCGGCCGTAGGTCGCGCCGCAGGACTGGCAGACATAAGTGGTGGTGGAGCGGGCCATGACGTGCTGCCGGATGAGCGGAAGGCCTGCCTATCAGGCCGTGAAAGGGTTGGCGATAGTCACGCCGGCGATCGTCTGGCCGTGCTGGAGATCCTCCGTCCACAGCGTCGTCGCACCCGCCCGGGCGGCGGCGGCGACGATGAGGCTGTCATCGATCGACAGGCCGAACCGCCCGCAGATGTCGAGAGCGAGGTCATGGGTGGCGAGGTCCAGCGGGGTCACCTCGCAAAACCCGCGGACGACATCGAGGATGGTTCGGATATCCTCCAGGCGGAGGGCCGTCTTGCGCCGCGCCACCGAGACGAACTCGTTGAGAACCTGCACGCTGACGATGCCTCCGGCACGCAGCAACTCCTCCGCCCGGTCTGCCTTGGCCTCCTCCGCCGCAGCGAGATAGATCAGGACGTTGGTGTCGATGAACGCCTTACCCGGCTTCATTGGCGTCGAGCCGGTCGAAGCGAAAACCCTTCGGGAAGGCGCCGCGGTAGCGCCTCAGCCGCAGCAGGAGCTCCTCCTGCCCGGGGGCTCGCCCGATCTCGAGGGCGCGCGAACCGACCACGCTGACCTCGATCTCGTCCCCTTCGGCGATCTGCAGCGCTTCGACGACCGACTGGGGCAGCCGGACCGCGAGGCTGTTCCCCCACCTTGCAACGCGCATTCCGGCCTCCACCCGATACTTGGCAGGCCACGTATATCATGGCGCTCCTGGATGGTCACAAGGCCGGGGAGGGCCCTCAGCCGGTGTAGCGCCGGTGGTAGCGCCTGCCGAGGCTCGTGAGGATTTCATAACCGATGGTCCCGGCCGCCTCCGCCACGTCGTCGACGCCGATACCATCGCCGATAAGGGTCGCGGTGTCGCCGGCGGCGACGGCACCCGCCTCCGTCACGTCGATGGCGATAAGGTCCATGGAGACGCGGCCGGCGGGCTGGCAGAGGACGCCGTTGACCCGCATGGGCGCGCCGGTCTTCCGGTCGGTGGAGCCGGCCTGACGCAGGTAGCCGTCGGCATAGCCGACCGAGACGACGGCGATGCGGCTGGCGCGCGCCGCCGTCCAGGACGCCCCGTACCCGACCGTGTCGCCCGCCCTGACGCCGCGCACCTGGATGATGGGCGCCTCCAGCGTCATCACCGGGGCGAGCGGGTCGCGATCGGCCACGAAACGGGCGCCGTAGAGCGCCACGCCCGGGCGCATCAGGTCGTGCCGGGCCGCAGGCAGCATGCAGCCTGCGGAATTGGCAAGCGAGCCGGGGATGCCGGGAAACAGCCCGCGGATCTGCTGGAAGCGGTCGATCTGCCGGGCGGTGAGCGGATGGGCCGGATCGTCGGCGCAGGCGAAATGGCTCATCAGCAGCGCCGGCTCGAAGGCGAGCGCTGCCGCCCCGGGTTCGGCGAGCAGGGCCGCCTCGGCGAGGTCGAGCCCCAGCCGGTTCATGCCGGTGTCGACGTGGACGGCGGCGGGCAGGCGGCGGCCGACCGTCTCGCAATGGGCGGCGAAGATCTCCACGTCCCCGCGGCTGCCGAGCACCGGGCGGATGTTGTGGGCGAAGTAGGTGTCCAGCGCGGCGCCGAAGAGGCCGTTGAGCACGTAGATGGTGGCGGACGGGACCGCGGCGCGCAGCCGCTTCGCCTCCGACAGATGGGCGACGAAGAAGGTGGAGCAGCCCGCCGCGGCGAGCGCCGGGCCGGCCTTCTCGATGCCGAGCCCGTAGGCGTCGGCCTTCACCACCGCCGCCGTGGGAACACCGGCCCCCATGGCGGCGATTGCCCGATAGTTGGCGGCGAGCGCGCCGAGGTCGATGGTCAGGACCGCGCCGGCCTCGTTTGGCGGAATGGTCATGCGGTCACTCGAAGCGCTCGGGCAGGCGGTCGGCGTCGGCGAGGTCGGAGAAGCGCGTCACCGAATCCTCGAACTGCAGCATGACCGTGCCGGTCGGGCCGTGGCGCTGCTTGCCGATGATCACCTCGGCGCGGCCATGGACCTGGGCCATGTCGGTCTGCCACTTCAGGTGCTCCTCGGTGCCGGGCTTCGGCTCCTTGTTCTTCAGGTAATATTCCTCGCGGAACACGAACATGACGGCGTCGGCATCCTGCTCGATGGAGCCGGATTCGCGCAGGTCCGACAGCTGCGGGCGCTTGTCGTCGCGGTTCTCGACCTGACGGGAGAGCTGCGACAGCGCCATGATCGGCACGTGCAGCTCCTTGGCGAGCGCCTTGAGGCCGGTGGTGATCTCGGTCAGCTCCTGGACGCGGTTCTCGCCCTTCTTCGACGAGCCGGAGAGCAGCTGGAGATAGTCCACCACCATGAAGTCGAGGCCGCGCTGCCGCTTCAGCCGCCGCGCGCGCGCTGCGAGCTGGACGATGGACAGGCCGCCCGTGTCGTCGATGTAGAGCGGCAGCGACTGGATCTCCTGCGCCGCCTGGGTGAGCTTGTAGAACTCGTCCTCGCGCATGTCGCCGCGCCGGATCTTGTAGGAGGGGATGGCCGCCTGCTCGGCGACGATACGCGTGGCGAGCTGGTCGGCGCTCATTTCGAGCGAGAAGAAGCCGACGATGCCGCCGTTCGTCGTCTTGTGGGTGCCGTCGGGCTCCACCTCGAAGGTGTAGGCCTTGGCGATGTTGAAGGCGATGTTGGTGGCGAGCGCCGTCTTGCCCATGCCCGGTCGTCCCGCGAGGATGACGAGGTCGGAGTGCTGCAGGCCGCCGAGGCGCTGGTCGAGATCGCTCAGTCCGGTCGAGATGCCCGACAGCTTGCCGTCGCGCTGGTAGGCGGCGGCGGCCATGTCGAGGGCGCGCGCCATGGCGTCGGTGAAGCGGCGGAAACCGCCGTCGTAGCGGCCGGTCTCGGCGAGCTCGAACAGGCTCTTCTCGGCATCCTCGATCTGCTGGCGCGGCGGCATGTCCACCGGCGCGTCGTAGGCGACGTTGACCATGCCCTCGCCGATGAGGATCAGGTTGCGGCGGATGGCGAGGTCATAGATCGCCCGGCCGTAATCCTCGGCGTTGATGATCGTCGTGGCTTCCGCCGCGAGGCGCCCCAGATACTGCGCCACCGTCATGCCGCCGACGTCGATGGCCGCGTCGTTCATGAAGGTCTTCAGCGTCACCGGCGTCGCGATCTTGCCGGCACGGATCAGCTGCGAGGAAATCTCGTGGATCTTCTGGTGCAACGGGTCGAAGAAGTGCTTCGGCTCGAGGAAGTCCGAGACGCGGTAGAAGGCCTCGTTGTTGACGAGGATCGCGCCCAGCAGCGCCTGCTCCGCCTCGATGTTGTGCGGGGCCTGGCGGAACGGCAGGTCGGACGGACCAACGGATTTCAAGGCGGGCAGGGCGGACATGGGGCTTCTGGGTCTGTGCTGGGCAGGCCTGTCTAGCAGAGCTGAGCGGCGCCGGGGCCAATCCTTTGGCAGCAGCGCCCATCATCGCCCGCTCTCCCCGATTCTCACAGGCCCCGCCGGGAAGGGAGCGCATCGCAGGAGAACGGTTGACTCCCGCCCCAGCTTCCGGGCGCGCCGCTGTGGCCCGGAAACCACGCCTGCCGGCAAGCAAGTCGCCGCTAGCGAAAGACTACAACCCCCGCGTTACTTGGGCGGCCCTTGGAAACCTAACGTTAAGATTAACGTGCGATCCCTCATGCGAGCCGCAATCGCGGTGAATCGTTCATTTCCAAGGGGCGCTCCCATGTTCAAGCGTGTCGCAATACCCATGGCCGCCGCTGCGGTTCTCCTGACGTCCGGCGCCGCCGGAGCGGCCGATCTCGGTGCCCCGATCCTGCGCGGATCCGAGGTCGTCGCGCCGTCCTACGAGTACAGCGACCAGTGGAGTGGCGTTTACCTGGGCGGCCACGTCGGCACCCAGTTCGTTCACAACCGCGGCTTCCACTCCGACGCCACGGGTACGACGCGTGACGACGGCACCGGCCGGCAGGTGTGGAACTTCGAATACGATTACATGAAGGCGCAGTTCAACTACGGCGTCCACCTGGGCATCCAGCGCCTGTTCGGCGCCTTCCTGCTCGGCGCCGAGTTCAGCCTCGACGGCCCGGGCGGCAAGTCGAACTCGCCCTGGTACAACGGCAACGTCGCCTTCACTGCCCCGGCGGTCGGCGGCAACCAGTATCAGCAGCGCATCGGCATCAACTGGCAGGCCTCGCTGGTGGCCCGCGCCGGCTTCGTGCACCACAAGTCGATGTACTACCTGCTCGGCGGCTTCGCGGTCGCCAACATGACCGCCTGCACCGTGCTCGACGACTGCAACAACCCGATCGGCCACGTGGTGAAGTACTCGGCGACCCGCTGGGGCTGGGTCATCGGCGCCGGCATGGAGCACAAGCTGACCCACAACTGGTCGATCCGCGCCGAGTACCGCTACACCGCCTACGGCTCGCGCTCGTGCCTTGCCACCGACCCCTGCGCGATCAACGTCAACGCCTCGGACGTGCGCAACCGGGTCGACACCCATGCGGTGCGCGTCGGCGTGAGCTACCTCTTCGGCGCGCCGGCCCTGCCGGCGGCCCCGATCATCGCCCGCTACTGACGCTGAGGACGGCGGGTCGCCCTGCGGCCCGTCACCCCCTGGACATGCAAAAACGCCCGGTCGCAAGACCGGGCGTTTTCGTTTGGACGGGAGAGCGCCGCCCGGGGAGGGCGGCGCCGGGGCTCAGCCCTCGGAATCGCCGAACTCTTCCGGGTTGAAGGTCTCGAAGGTCGGCTCGTCGGCGCGCTGGGTGAGATCCTCGCCCTCGCTCTGCCGGTTGGCCTCGCCCTCGGAACGGGCGACGTTGACGGTGACGGTCGCGTCGACCTCCGGGTGCAGCGACACGGTGACCTTGTGCAGGCCGATCGTCTTGATCGGGGTGTCGAGCTGGATCATGGCGCGCGAGACGGTGATGCCGGCGGCGGTGATGGCGTCCGACAGGTCGCGGGCCGACACCGAGCCGTAGAGCTGGCCGGTCTCGCCGGCCTGACGGATCAGCACGTAGGAGGTGCCGTCGAGCTCCGCCGCAACGGCCTCGGCGTCCTTCTTCAGCTCGAGATTGCGGGCCTCGAGCTGGGCCTTCATCGTCTCGAACTTCTTGCGGTTGGCCTCGGTGGCGCGCAGCGCCTTGCCGGTGGTGAGGAGGAAGTTGCGGGCATAGCCCGGCTTCACGTCCACCACTTCGCCCATGTAGCCGAGCTTGGCGACGCGCTCGAGAAGGATGACCTGCATGACGATACTCCTTGATCAGTCAGTGTGTTTCACGTGTTGAAGGGAGGCGCGGGCGGCTTGCGCCGCGCCCGGATGTCGAAGAGCACGTCAGCGAGGCCGGCGAGCGCCACGAAGATCATCGGCCAGCCGATGACGAAGGTGAGGGCGTAGAGCAGGCCGAGGGCGAAGCCCCGCATGCCCCAGCCGCGGGTGATGTCGTGCGCCAGCGCAAAGCCCTGGAGCGCGTAGATGGCGAGGCCCACCGCCAGCATGATCGCCGCGATCTGGCCCGGAAAGCCGGAGGCGAAGGAGCCGATGGAGCCGGCGAGGAGAACCAGCGACGTCCATTTCGGCAGCTTCAGCGCCGGCAGGTCCGGCCAGGGGCGGATGAGGCGGCCCGAGGCGCGCACGATGCGGCCGGCAAAGTAGAGGTTGACCGTGGTGACGAAGGTCCAGACCACGGCCGCAGCCACCGGCACCGCCGCCGCCATCAGCGTGACGAGCGCCTCGCGGTCGACATTGCCGGCGCGCACCTGGTCGAGCGTGCGGCCCACCGCAAGGCGAATGGAAGCCTGGAAGGCGGTGTAGTCGAGGCCGTAGAGGGCGATGATGGCGAAGAGGGTCAGCAGCACCGCCCCGGCGCCGATCAGGGTCAGGAGCATCCCGGCCGGCATCCACTCGACGGCCTCGGGATCGTCCTCCCGCGGCGCCGGGCGCAGCGACAGGGCCGCATAGGTGAGGAACCAGGCGGGCAGGCCGACGGAGAAGAAGAAGAACAGGCCGAACTGAGAGCGCAGCGCCACCGACAGGGCGAGCGCGCCGATCGTGCCGGCGAAGGCGCCGGCATAGTGGCCCCAGCCGAGCCCGGCGATGAGCACGGGCAGCGCGGCGAAATAGAACAGGATGAGCGCCATCGGGCTCCCCGACGCGAGCGTCGCGAAGAGCAGTGCGGAGGCAAGTCCTGCCCCAAAGGCGATGGCGAGGGTCGGTCCCATCGTCAGCTGTCCCGCTCATGGCAGAGGGTTAGGGGAGGATCCCCAGCTTCAGCCGCGGCGGTCTGGACCGGCACGGCCGACGATTCACGTCGTCAGAAGGTTGCGGCGGGGCGCTGGCGCGTCCCGCCGCAGGCCAATCACTTGATCACGTAGGGCAGCAGGCCGAGGAAGCGGGCGCGCTTGATCGCCTGGGCGAGCTCGCGCTGCTTCTTGGCGGAGACCGCCGTGATGCGGGACGGAACGATCTTGCCGCGCTCGGAAATGTAGCGCTGCAGGAGACGCACGTCCTTGTAATCGATCTTCGGCGCGTTCGGGCCGGAGAAGGGGCAGGTCTTGCGACGGCGGAAGAAGGGGCGACGGGCGCCACCGGCTGCGGCAGACATGGTCACTCCTCCGTCTGTTCGACTTCAGCAGCGACTTCGACGTCGCCGCCATCACGATCGCGGAACCGGCGGGCACCGCCGCCACCGCCACCGCCACCCCCGAAGCCGCCGCCACCGCCGCCGAAGCCGCGGTCACGACCGCCGCCACCGCCGAAGCCGCGGTCGCCGCCGAAGCCGCGCTCACCGCGATCGTCGCGGTCGCGCTTCTGCAGCATGGCCGACGGGCCTTCCTCGAGCTCCTCGACCTTCACGGTCATGAAGCGCAGGATGTCCTCGTTGATCGCCATCTGGCGCTCCATCTCGGAGATCGCCGCCGGAGGAGCATCGATGTTCATCAGGGTGTAGTGGGCCTTGCGGTTCTTGCGAACGCGGAAGGCGATCGACTTCAGACCCCAGGGCTCCACCTTGGGCACCGAGCCGCCATGGGCCTCGATAACGCCCTTGTACTGCTCGGCAAGCGCTTCCGCCTGCTGAGACGTCACGTCCTGGCGCGCCAGGAACACATGTTCATAGAGAGGCATTCGGCCTGTCTCCGGTTCGAGTGACGCTTCATTCGGCGCGAAGCCCCCCGAGCCCTGGACAGGCCCGACAGTTTTCTCGAAGGCGGAGACACCGGACGACGGATGAAGAAAACCATCCTGCAGGAGAGCCTGCCGTCCGTTCAGCCACCGGCCGACCGAAGCGAAGGCGGCCTTATACGCGATCGCCGCGCGGATTCAAGCGCTTGCCGCAGCAGCCGTGACGTTTTTAGCCGTCCCGCCCTGGAACCGCGCCCCCGGCGGGCGGGTTGTGAGACGCGGATGATCGGGGAGACGACGATGGCCAGCACGCCCAAGCCGGGGACGAGACGATCGGATGTTCCCCGTGAGGCCGGCCCCGACGGGAACGCTGCGGCCGGCAACCGCGGCGAGGACCGGGCCGGGGGCGATGAGATCGGCGCCGGCACCCGCGCCGACCGTCCGGCCAGTCCGGAGGACCTCACGCGCGGCGCTCCCCCAAAAAAGAAGAAGCGCTACAGCCTCGCCGACTGACGCCATGATCCTGCCGTGATGCGATGAAACAAGAAGAAATAGTTCGCGAGGCGGACCTTTCCGGGAGCGAATCCATGGCCGACGTTCATCACACCCAAAGTCGCAGCTGCGTCCTGACGGCGCGCGACCTCACTCTCATCAAGCGCAAGTTCGACCGCACCTGCGAGGAACTCGGCGTTTTCGCCGAGGACGAGACGGCACGCCGCTCCCTTGGCCGTGCGCTCGTCGAGGCCGTTGCCCGCGGCGAGGTCCAGCTCGCGGTCCCCGACGACCTCTCGCACGTCGGGACCGAGACCCTGTTCTTCGAGGGCGAGGAGCTCGTCGTCACGATCACCGACCGCCCGGGTCACTGACGCGTCACGCTGCATCGGCCTCCCGCCGCCAGGCCGGGAAGGGGTCGGGCAGGCCCGCGAACTCCTCGGGATTGAAGCGAGTGGCCGAGGCGCGGCCAAGCAGGCATCCGTCGAGTGCGGCACGCATGGCCGCCTCGTCCATCCCCGTCCCGATGAAGACCAGTTCCTGCCGGCGGTCGCCATAGACCGGGTGCCAGTGCCGCTTGATCATCTGGCGCCACTCCTCGGATTGAGGCCACCGCGCCTTCGGCACGGCGATCCACCAGAATCCCATGGCCGACGTGCGGCACACGGCACCGGCGATCGACAGGTCGCCGCACCAGTTCGGCCGCGTCGCCAGCCAGAAGTGGCCCTTGGCGCGGATCAGGCCTGGCCAGGTCGCCTTCAGGAAGGCGTCGAAGGCCCTGGGGTCGAAGGGGCGGGCCGCGCGATAGACGAAGGAGGAGATCCCGTACTCCTCCGTCTCCGGCACGTGATCCTTGAATCCATAGAGCTCCTTGGCCCAGAGCGGATGCATCTCGGCCTTCTCGTGGGCAAAGCGGCCGGTGTCGAGAACCTCGTCGAGGTCGACCGCTGCGAAGTCCGTGGTGATGACGTGGGCATCAGGGTTCAGGCCGCGCACCACTTTCAGGACGAGATCGCGCCGTTCGACGTCCACGTCGGAGATCTTGTTGACGATGACGACGTCGGCGAACTCGATCTGGTCGGTGAGGAGATCGGCGAGGGTGCGCTCGTCCTCGCCTCCGGCGGTCTCGCCGCGATCCCTCAGGAAGTCCCGGCTGCCGAAATCGTTCAGCAGGTTGATGGCGTCAACCACCGTCACCATCGTGTCGAGCCGCGCCACGTCCTCCAGCGCCCGGCCTTCCTCGTCGCGGAACGAGAAGGTCGCCGCGATCGGCAGAGGCTCGGCGATTCCGGTGCCTTCGATCAGCAGGTAGTCGTAGCGCCCGGCCTCGGCGAGGCGGCGCACCTCGGTGAGGAGATCGTCGCGGAGGGTGCAACAGATGCAGCCGTTGGTCATCTCGACCAGCTTCTCGTCCGTCCGCGACAGGTCCGCTCCGCCATCGCGCACGAGGTCGGCGTCGATGTTCACCTCCGACATGTCGTTGACGATGACGGCGACCCGCCGGCCCTCGCGGTTGTTAAGGATGTGGTTGAGCAGGGTCGTCTTGCCGGCCCCGAGGAAGCCGGAGAGGACGGTGACGGGCAGGAGGCGGTCGGACGACATGGGATCCTCATACGTTATAATGTTACATATCGAGCATCGCCGACCCTCTTGCAAGGGGGAGGTTTGAAACGGTCCGGACTGTCGACAGGCGCGTGTCTCGCTTGACTCCGCGCCGGCCCGATGCCAGTCCCGCGCACCTTCTCAGGGGCGTCGCGAGGTCCGGTCCATGACAGCCGCATTCACCTTTCCCGGTCAGGGCAGCCAGAGCGTCGGCATGGGCAAGGCGCTCGCCGATGCCTTTCCCGCCGCGCGCGCGGTCTTCGACGAGGTCGACGCGGCGCTCGGCCAGAAGCTCTCCGCCGTCATGTGGGACGGACCGATCGAGACCCTGACGCTGACCGAGAACGCCCAGCCGGCGCTGATGGCCGTCTCGCTGGCCACCATCCGCGTGCTTGAGGCGGAGGCCGGCCTCGACCTCGCCCGCGACGCCGCCTTCGTCGCTGGCCACTCCCTCGGCGAATATTCGGCCCTCGCGGCCGCCGGCACCTTCTCCATTGCCGACACCGCGCGCCTGCTGCGCATCCGCGGCAACGCCATGCAGGCGGCGACGCCGGTCGGCACCGGCGCCATGGCCGCCATCCTCGGCCTCGACTTCGACGCCGTCGTGGCAGTTGCGGCCGAGGCAGCCCAGGGCGAGGTCTGCCAGGCCGCCAATGACAATGGCGGTGGCCAGGTCGTCATCTCCGGCCACAAGGCTGCCGTCGATCGCGCCTGCGAGATCGCCAAGGCGAAGGGGGCCAAGCGCGCGATTCCCTTGCCCGTCTCCGCCCCCTTCCACTGCGCCCTGATGCAGCCGGCCGCAGACGCCATGGCCGAGGCCCTGGCGAAGGTGACGGTGAAGGCGCCCGTCGTGCCCGTCGTCGCGAACGTCGTCGCCGCTCCCGTCAGCGATCCCGCCGAGATCGTCCGCCGCCTGGTCGAGCAGGTCACCGGCACGGTGCGCTGGCGCGAATGCGTCGCCGCCATGGCCGGGGCAGGGGTCACCACCTTCTACGAGATCGGCTCCGGCAAGGTGCTGACCGGTCTCGTCAAGCGCATTGCCGACGGCGCCACCGGAACCGCCATAGGAACGCCGGACGACGTCGCGGCGTTCAAGGCCGCGCGCGGCTGACAGGGAGTTCGACCATGTTCGACTTGACCGGCAAGACAGCCCTCGTCACCGGCGCCACCGGCGGCATCGGCAGCGCCATCGCCCGCGCACTGCACGGACGCGGTGCCACCGTCGCCCTCTCCGGCACGCGTCGGGAGAAGCTGGAGGAGCTCGCCGCCGGCCTCGGCGAGCGGGCCCACGCCCTTCCCGCCAATCTCTCGGCTCTCGACGAGGTCGACGCGCTGGTGCCTGCCGCGGAGGCGGCCATGGGCGGGCTCGACATCCTCGTCAACAATGCCGGCATCACCCGCGACAACCTCTTCATCCGCATGAAGGACGAGGAGTGGGATCAGGTCATCCAGGTGAACCTCACCGCCAACTTCCGCCTGAGCCGCGCCGCCGCCAAGCTGATGATGCGCAGGCGCTGGGGCCGCATCGTGCAGATTACCTCGGTGGTCGGCGTCACCGGCAATCCCGGCCAGGGCAACTACGCCGCCGCCAAGGCCGGCCTCATCGGCATGTCGAAGTCGCTCGCCGCCGAAATCGCCAGCCGCAACGTCACGGTGAACTGCCTCGCCCCCGGCTTCATCGAAACCGCCATGACCGACGTCTTGAACGACAAGCAGAAGGAGACGATCCTGACGCGCGTTCCGGCCGGCAGGCTGGGCCAGGCGGATGAAATCGCCGCCGCAGTCGTCTATCTTGCGTCGGAGGAAGCGGCCTACGTCACCGGGCAGACACTCCACGTCAACGGTGGTATGGCTATGATCTAGTTGAGTTATTCGTCTGTTGGGAGGCGTGCTGGCAAAACCGGAAGGCCTGTGATAGAGAGCCTTCAGGTTCGGGCAAGGGGCTTCCCAATCGATCCGGAATTCACGGCGACGCGGCGCGCCGCCTGCAAGACTTTTCTAAGCCGCACACCGCATCCGTTCGAGAGCGGTGCCTCATCGTCGGATGGAACGAGGATAATCTAATGAGCGATACCGCTGAACGCGTGAAGAAGATCGTCGTGGAACAGCTCGGCGTCGATGCCGAGAAGGTCGTTCCGACCGCGAGCTTCATCGACGACCTCGGGGCCGACAGCCTCGACACCGTCGAGCTCGTCATGGCGTTCGAAGAAGAGTTCGGCGTGGAAATCCCGGATGACGCGGCCGAGACGATCCTGACGGTCGGCGACGCCGTGAAGTTCCTCGACAAGGCCGCCAGCGCCTGATTTCAGCACCGTCAAATTCGACTTTGACGTCCGAAGAGCCGGGGAGCGCGCAGCGTCTCCGGCTTTTCGTTCACCGGGCGGGACATGGGTGAGACGATGATGCGCCGCGTAGTTGTGACGGGAATGGGCCTTCTCACGCCGCTCGGCTGCGGCGTCGAGGAAACCTGGTCTCGGCTCATCAAGGGCGAGAGCGGGGCCTCGAAGGTCGAGCGGTTCGACGTCTCCGACATCGCCGCCAAGATCGCCTGCCAGATTCCGCGCGAGGGCGCCGGGGCCTTCCATCCCGACGACTGGATGGAGCCGAAGGAGCAGCGCAAGGTCGACGAGTTCATCGTCTTCGCCATGTGCGCCGCCAAGCAGGCCCTCGACGACGCCGGCTGGCATCCCAAGACTCCCGATGAGCAGAATACGTCCGGCGTCCTCATCGGCTCCGGCATCGGCGGCATCGACGGCATCGCCGAGGCCGCCCTGATCCTGCGCGAGAAGGGCCCGCGCCGCATCTCGCCCTTCTTCATTCCCGGCCGCCTGATCAATCTCGCCGGCGGCTACGTCTCCATCGCCCACGGTCTCAAGGGCCCGAACCACGCGGTGGTCACCGCCTGCTCGACGGGCGCCCACGCCATCGGCGACGCCGCCCGCCTCGTCGCCTTCGGCGATGCCGACGTGATGGTCGCCGGCGGCACCGAATCGCCCATCAGCCGCCTGTCGCTCGCCGGCTTCGCCGCCTGCCGGGCGCTCTGCACCACCTTCAACGACGAGCCGACGCGCGCCTCGCGGCCCTATGACCGCGATCGCGACGGTTTCGTCATGGGTGAGGGCGCCGGCATGGTCGTGCTGGAGGAGTACGAGCACGCCAAGGCCCGCGGCGCCAAGATCTATGCCGAGGTGATCGGCTACGGCCTGTCCGGCGACGCCCACCACATCACGGCCCCAGCCGAGGACGGCGACGGCGCCTTCCGCTGCATGCAGGCCGCCCTCAAGCGCGCCGGCATCAGCGCCTCCGACGTCGACTACATCAACGCCCACGGCACCTCGACCATGGCCGACGGCATCGAGCTCGGCGCCGTCGAGCGCCTGGTCGGCAACGCCGCCTCGAAGATCTCCATGTCCTCGACCAAGTCGTCCATCGGCCACCTGCTGGGCGCCGCCGGCGCCGTCGAGGCGATCTTCTCGATCCTGGCGATTCGCGACCAGGTGGCGCCGCCGACCCTCAACCTCGACAATCCCTCCGTCGAGACGGCCATCGACCTTGTGCCGCATGTGGCGCGCAAGCGCTCCATCGAGACCGTGCTGTCGAACTCGTTCGGCTTCGGCGGAACCAACGCCTCGGTCATCTTCCGGGCTGCGGCTTGAGGCGGGGACCCGCCTTTCGCCACATTCCCTGCGCATCACTCCCCACCGTGATGCGAGCACCTGACCAGAGCGCGGCCCCATGAGCGATCATCCCGGACCCAACCCGCAGAACGGGTCCCGACCGGCCATCAAGTCGCCCCGCGCGGCCCTCGAGCCCGAATCGGCGCCGCCGCCGCCGCCGGCCTCGCGCCATGCCCGCAACCAGTGGGTCGTCATCGGCAACCTGATCATCACGGTTCTGCTGGTCGGCCTCGTCGGTGGCATGGCCGCCTTCCTCTATGCCCGCCAGGCCTTCGTCGCCGCAGGCCCGCTGCAGCAGGACCGCGCCGTGTTCATCGAGCGCGGCTCGACCGCCGAGGCCATCGCCCAGACCCTCGAGCGCAACGGCGTCATCAACAGCGCGCTGCTCTTCTCTGCCGCCGTCCAGCTCTACGGCGTGCGCGGCGACCTGAAGTGGGGCGAGTATCTCTTCCCCCGCGCGGCCTCGACCGCCGAGGCCCTCGCCATCGTCCTCGACGGCAAGCCCATCGAATACCGCGTCACCATCCCCGAGGGCCTGACCTCTGAGCAGATCGTCGGCCGCCTGCGCGACAACGACGTCCTCACCGGCGACATCGCGCGCATCCCGCGCGAGGGCTCGCTCCTGCCGGACACGTACCGCTTCACCCGCGGCACCACCCGTCAGCAGATGATCGACCAGATGACGCAGTTCCAGACGCGTCTCCTGCAGCAGATCTGGGCGCGCCGCAGCCAGGACCTGCCGCTGCGCACGCCGGAGGAGCTCGTCATCCTCGCCTCCATCGTCGAGAAGGAAACCGGCAAGGCGGAGGAGCGCCCGCGCGTCGCCGGCGTCTTCGTCAACCGCCTCAACCGCCGCATGCGCCTGCAGTCCGACCCGACCATCATCTACGGCATCGTCGGCGGCCGCGGTGCCCTGGGCCGGCCGATCCTCCAGTCGGAGATCCAGCGCCTGACGCCCTACAACACCTACCAGATCGACGGCCTGCCGCCGACGCCGATCGCCAATCCCGGCCGCGCCGCCATGGAGGCCGTGGCCAATCCGGTGCGCCATCGCGACCTCTTCTTCGTCGCCGATGGCACCGGCGGCCACGTCTTCGCCGAGACGCTGGAGCAGCACAACCGCAACGTCGCCAACTGGCGCCGCATTGAGCGCGAGCGCGCCGAGCAGGGCGGCACGCCCGCGGCGACCGCGGACACCCCCGCGACCCCGGCCGGAACCCCTCCGCGCGCCACCCGCTGACGGGGTGGTGCCCAAGGACGCTTGACCTCGCCCCGGCGGCGACTTAACGCCCTCGGGGTCAGTCCGCCGCAGAGGAAGCCATGGCCCTGTCCAGCATGACGGGATTCTCCCGTGCCGAAGGCGTGACGGGCGCGGCCCTCTGGGCCTGGGAGATCAAGTCGGTCAATTCCAAGGGCCTGGACGTGAAGCTGAGGCTGCCGCCGAGCCTCGATTCCGCCGAGCCGGCCATCCGCCAGAAAGTGTCAGCCGCCGTTGCCCGCGGCTCGGTCTTCGCCTCCCTTGCGGTCAAGCGCGAGACCGGAGCGGTGGAAGTACGCATCAACGAGGCGGTTCTGGCGCAGGTCGCCGAGGCGGCCCGTCTCATCGCCGAGCGGATCGACGCCCGCGCGCCCGCCATCGACGGCCTCCTCGCCATCAAGGGCGTCATCGACGTCGTCGAGGCCGAGGAGAGCGAGGAGGAGAAGGCCCGCCTCGTCGCCGACGTCCTCGCTGGCCTCGACACAGCGCTCGCCCGCCTCCTCGACATGCGCAAGAGCGAGGGCGCCGCCCTCGGCGCGGTGCTCACCGACCGTCTCGACGAGATTGCCGCCCTCAAGCGCGAGGCCGAGGACAACCCCTGCCGCCGCCCCGAGGCGATCCGCGCCAAGATCGCCGACCAGATCGCCGCGCTCATGGAGCCCGGCCGCAACTTCGATCCCGATCGCCTGCACCAGGAGGCCCTCATGGTCGCCTCCAAGGCCGACATCCGCGAGGAGCTCGACCGGCTCGAGGCCCATGTCGCCGCCGCCCGCAAGCTCATGAGGGAGGGCGGGGCCGTGGGCCGCAAGCTCGACTTCCTCGCCCAGGAATTCAACCGAGAGACCAACACGCTCTGTTCCAAGGCGAACGACGTGACGCTCACGGCGACCGGCCTCGCCCTCAAGGCGGTGGTCGAGCAGTTCCGCGAACAGGTCCAGAATCTGGAGTAGGCATGGCCGATCCCGTCACGGCCCGCCGAGGCCTCATGCTCATCCTCACCTCGCCCTCGGGGGCGGGGAAATCCACGCTGACGCGCCAGCTCCTCGCCGAGGAGACAGACATCGCGCTCTCCGTGTCGGTAACGACCCGCGCCCGCCGCAAGGACGAGATCGACGGCGTGCACTACCACTTCATCGACCGGGCCGCCTTCGAGCGGATGCGCGAGGCGAACGAGCTTCTCGAATGGGCCGAGGTCCACGGCAATTGCTACGGCACGCCGCGCCGGGCCGTGGAGGACGCGCTCTCCGCCGGCAAGGACGTGCTCTTCGACATCGACGTCGCCGGCGTGAGGCAGCTCGCGGCCATGGTGCGCGAGGACATGGCGACCGTCTTCCTGCTGCCGCCCTCGGTCGCCGAGCAGATCGACCGGCTGAAGCGCCGCGCCAGCGACGACGAAGCCGCCATCCTCAAGCGCCTGCGCACGGCCCGCGACGAGATCGGGCACTGGGGCGATTTCGACTACATCCTCGTCAATGACGACCTCGGCCGCGCTTTCGCCGAGCTGAAGGCGATCCTCCATGCCGAGCGGCTGAAGCAGCGCCGCCGCCCCAAGCTCGAGGCGTTGATCGCCGAGCTCGGCCGGGATCTCGACGTCATCCTCGGCAACGGCCGTATTCCGGGCTGACGCAGGCCACTTGTCGGCGCGTATATCGACTGACACATTTCGCGGCATGAGCGAAACGCCTGCCGCGCCCTGGCCGCTGGTCAATCTGCCCGTTTCGCCGCTCATCGAGAGCGAGCGAGAACGTCTGCTCACAGCTTTGCGGGCGCTCGCATCGTCTTATCCAGGCCTTCACGTGTCAGGCGAAAACACTGTCGAAATCCAGCTCGGCGGCATCAGTGAGATCGACCTTGATGCCGCCATCGGCGCCCTGCGACGAGATCATGGCATCGAAGTAGCCTGCGGCGCTCCGACCGTAGCCTTCCGGGAAACCATCGCTCGGCCGATGGACTTGGAGCGTCGGCAGCGCATTGGCGAAGGCTTTATGAGCCTGACTTTTCGCGTCCATTCGCTGGCGAGCCTGTCTGTCTCGATCATTGGCGCGGACGTGGCTCTAGGCGCTGACGGCGCAGCGGCTCTGCGGGAGGGGATAGAACTGGCGCTCGGCAAGGGCCCCGGATGGGGATTTCAGATGGCTGGCATGGCGATCTCTGTTGTGGCCGCCGAAGGTCGTACGGACGCCGCGACGCTCAGGCGCATGGGCGAGACCGCGACGCGACAGGCGATCCAGCGAGCCGGCGTCGTTCTGCTGGAGCCGATCCTTGCGGTCACGGTGACCGTTCCCGATGCCAGTACGGAAGTAGTCCTCGCAGATCTGGCGAAACGGCGTGGTGAGGTTCTTGCGCAGCAGCACGACGGCGAGGTGTCTGTCGTGGAGACCCACGTGCCGCTCATCAATTTCTTCGGATATAGCAACAGCTTGCGGAAGTGGTCGGGAGGGCTTGGGACGTTTACGTCCCGCTTCGCATGTTATCGGCCCGCCCCGTCGCAGCTGCAGGATGATCCTCCGCCGGCTGCCGCGATGACTCTGCGAGGTTGATCACCCCGCCGCCAGCCGCGCCAGCCGGCAGAAGTCGTCGATGGTCAGGTTCTCCGCCCGTTCGGTCGGGTCGAGTCCCGCCGCCTCGATGAGCGGCATGGGATCGCGGCCGAGGCCCTTGAGGCTCTGGCGGATCATCTTGCGGCGCTGGCCGAAGGCGGCGAGCGTCACCCGCTCCAGCATCTTCACCGCGCAGGGAAGGGGCTCCGCCCGCGGCACAAGATGCACGACCGACGAGGTGATCTTCGGCGGCGGCACGAAGGCCGAGGGTGCGACGTCGAACATGATCCGCGCGGTCGTGCGCCATCCCGCGAGCACGCCGAGCCGGCCATAGGGATCGCTGCCGGGAGGGGCGACGATGCGCTGGGCCACCTCCTTCTGGAACATCAGCGTCAGCGACTGGTACCAGGGCGGCCAGGCCTCTCCCGTGAGCCAGCCCGTGAGCAGGTTCGTGCCGACATTGTAGGGCAGGTTGGCGACGATGCGGGCCGGCGCGCCGCCCGTCAGCGTCCCGAAATCGACCTTCAGCGCATCGCCCTCGATCACCTCGAGCCGGCCGGGATAGGCCGCCGCGATCTCGGCCAGCGCCGGCAGGCAGCGGGCGTCCCGCTCGATGGCGATGACGCGGCCCGCGCCGCCGGCCAGCAGGTCGTACAGCTTGAGGCCGAGGCCGTAAAAAGGCGTCTGCCACCAGCGGTAGGACGGCATGACAAAGGGC
>NZ_JBQVQL010000064.1:0-28351 GCF_052440005.1 Phreatobacter sp. | reverse complement strand
GATCGGGACAGCTCGGCCTCGCCGAGCTGATCGCGCCCGCCATCCGCCTCGCCCGGGAGGGCATCGCCGTGGACGAGGACCTGGCGGATTCCCTGCCCCGCGCGGCGGCGCGGCTCGGGCGCTTTCCCGCCTCGCGCCGCATCTTCCTCAAGGCCGATGGCAGCGCCCCCGGGCGGGGCGACCGGCTGGTGCAGGAGGACCTCGCCCGCTCGCTGGAGGCCATCGCCCAGCAGGGCCCGGCCGGCTTCTACGAGGGCGCGACGGCGGCGCGGATCGTCGCGGCGCTGGCCGCCCACGGCGGCATCATGACCCTGGAGGATTTCCGGGCCTACCGGCCGGTGATCCGCGAGGCGGTGCGCGGGACCTACAGGGGCTATGCGGTGGCCTCCATGCCGCCGCCCTCCTCGGGCGGGGTGCATCTGGTGCAGATGCTGAACCTGCTCGAGCCGATGGACCTCGGGCGGCGCGGCCACAACGGCGCCGAGACGATCCACCTGATGGTGGAGGCGATGAAACTCGCCTATGCCGACCGGGCGCTGCATCTCGGCGACCCGGACAGCGTCGCGGTGCCGGTGCGCGGGCTGACCTCCAAGGCCTATGCGGATGCGCTCCGACCCCGGATCGACCCGGAGCGGGCGCGGCCCTCCGCCGAGATCCGCGCCGGCGATCCGGCGCCGCACGAGGGCGAGCAGACGACGCATTTCTCGGTGGTGGACCGGTTCGGCAACGCCGTCTCGAACACCTACACGCTCAACTTCTCTTATGGCCTCGGCCTCGTCGCCGAGGGCACCGGCATCCTCCTCAACAACGAGATGGACGACTTCGCCGCGAAAGCGGGGGCGGTGAACGCCTTCGGCCTCGTTCAGGGCGCCGCCAACCTGCCTGGCCCGGGCAAGCGGCCGCTCTCCTCGATGACGCCGACGATCCTCTTCCGCGACGGCAAGGTGGCGATGGTGACGGGCTCGCCGGGTGGCAGCCGCATCATCACCATCACGCTGCAGACCATCCTGAACGTGGTCGACCACGGCATGAACATCGCCGAGGCGGTGGCGGCGCCGCGCATCCACCACCAGTGGCGGCCGGACGCCATCGACGTGGAGGGCGGGCTGTCGCCGGACACGCTGCGGCTGCTGGAGGCGCGCGGTCACCGGATCGCGCCGCGCGGCACTTTCGGCAACGTCAACGCCATCATGGCGGTGCCGGGGGGATGGGCCGGGGCGGCGGACACGCGGCAGCGGGGCACGCTGGCGGCCGGACACTGACGGCACGGTCCGGTCGTGCCGGCGCGGCAGCCTCGTCCCCGCTCCCTCCTGCCATAACGCTGTCAGCAAGCCCGCTGCGCAGGCCCCCGTCGGCATTGACCGTAACGCTGGTTTGTTCTCATAATGTTCCAATGAACAAAGGCCGAACGATCCATGCATTCGACGCCGGCACGCCCTCCGCCCTGAGGGTGTCCGGCCTCGCCGCGCGCTTCCATGCCTGGCGCGGCGTCTCGGGACGGCGCTATCTCGCGACCGTCCATGCCGCAGCGACCGCGCCCGCCTATCCGGGCGCCGTCATCGTCCTCGCCCGCGCGGAAGCCGACGGCACGCGCGTCGCGCTGTGGGCCGGCCGCTCGCCGGCCTCTCCCGCAGCCCTCGCCCGCCTCGCCCAGATGAAGCGGGCCGGAGAGGTGCACATCCACCTGATCGCCGAGAGCGAGGCCGACCGCGCCGCGGCCGAGGCCGATCTCTGCAGCACGGCGCCCGAGGCCGCGGCGGGGCGGCGCTCCATGGTCGCCTCCTGAGGGGCCGGGATCAGCGGCGCACGGGCATGCGCGGCTCGCCCTCCGCCTTCGCCCGTTTCCTGACCGCCGCCCGGCGCGAGAGCATGTTGAGGCCCTCCACCAGCGCCGAGAAGGCCATGGCGGCGTAGATGTAGCCCTTCGGCACCTTCACGCCGAAGCCTTCCGCGATCAGGGTCATGCCGATCATCATCAGGAAGGCGAGCGCCAGCATGACGATCGTCGGGTTGGCCTCGATGAAGTTCGCCAGCGGATCGGCGGCGAGCAGCATGACGGTGACGGCCACCACCACGGCGATGACCATGATGACGATCTCGTCGGTCATGCCGACGGCGGTGATGATCGAGTCCACCGAGAAGACGATGTCGAGCAGGATGATCTGGACGATCGCCGAACCGAAATTGGCGATGACCACCGCGCCGGTATCGACTTCGTGACCGCCGCTCGCATCGACGTTGTGATGGATCTCCTTGGTCGCCTTCCACAACAGGAAGAGGCCGCCGGCGATGAGGATGATGTCGCGCCAGGAGAAGGCCTTGCCGAGCACGGAGAAGACCGGCTGGGTCAGCGAGACGATGATGGCGATGGTGCCGAGAAGCGCCAGGCGCATGATGAGCGCGAGGCCGATGCCGATGCGGCGGGCCTTCTCGCGCTGCCCCTCGGGGAGCTTGTTGGTCAGGATCGAGATGAAGATGAGGTTGTCGATCCCGAGGATGACCTCCATGGCGATGAGGGTCGCGAGCGCGGCCCAGGCGGTGGGGTCTGCGGCGAGCCGGACGATGTCTTCCACGGGGTAACCTCGGAGTGGGAGGGCGATAGCGGCCGGGCGGTATCGTCCGACGTGGGAAGACGCTGCCGTCGCCGGCGGGTTCCGGGCCCCGCCGGAGGCCTCCCCGCGTTGTTTCGTCGCGGGGAGCCTGGTCAGCCGGCTCAGGGCCTGAGGATGACCTTGCCCTGCGCCCTGCGGCTGGTCAGCTCGCCGAGCGCCTCGGCGATTTTCTCCAGCGGGAAGGTGCCGTGGACGTGGAGCGAGAGCTTGCCCTCCGCGGTCCAGCGGGCGACCTGCACGAGGTTGTCGCGGTTCCGCTCAGGCTCCTTCTGGGCGAAGGCGCCCCAGAAGACACCGCGGATGTCGCAGCCCTTCAGCAGGGTCAGGTTGAGCGGGATCTTCGGGATCTCGCCGCCGGCGAAGCCGATGACGAGGAAGCGGCCCTCCCAGGCGATGGCGCGCAGGGCGGGCTCGGCCAGCTTGTCGCCGACGGGATCGTAGATCACGTCGGGACCCTTGCCGCCGGTCAGCGCCCTCAGTCCCTCCTTGAGGTCCTGGGTGGCGTAGTTGAGCGTCTCGTCGGCGCCGTGCTGCCGGCAGAAGGCGAGTTTCTCGTCGGAGGAGGCGCAGGCGATGACGCGGGCACCCATGGCCTTGCCGAGCTCGATGGCGGCGAGGCCGACCCCGCCCGCGGCGCCGAGCACGGCGAGCGTTTCGCCCGGCTTCAGCTGGGCGCGGTCCTTCAGGGCGTGGATGGTGGTGCCGTAGGTGATGATCATGCCGGCCGCCTGCTCGTCCGACAGGCCGTCAGGGATCGGGGCCAGGGCGGCCGCCTTGACGACGACATGGGTGCGCGCGGCGCCGTGGGAGATGTTGCCGAGCACGCGGTCGCCGACCTTCAGGCCGCTCACGCCCTCGCCGAGGCTCTCGACGCGGCCGGCGAATTCCGAACCCGGCGAGAAGGGCAGGTCGGGCTTCACCTGGTACTTGTTCTGGATGATGAGGTTGTCGAAGAAGTTGAGCCCCACCGCTGCGACCCGCACCACCGCCTCGCCGGGTCCGGCGACCGGATCGGGCAGCTCCTCGACGACGAGGCTCTCGGGCGGCCCGTAGGCCTTGCACAGGACGGCTTTCATCACGGCTCTCTCCAGGGAACGGTCGCCCAAGGCTTCGGTGGGGTGCGGTGCGGAGTCAATCCCGGCCGAAGGAAGGGCGTGCCGCCAGCGCCCCCGGGCGGATGCGGGGCTGCCGGCAGACCATGGCAGATGGCCATGAACGCGACTTCTGATTGCCTCATTCGGTGCTATCCTAGGGTATCATGACGCCCATGCGCATCGACAGCGCGCCCGGTCTGGCGCCCGGATCCAAGGTCTCGCCGAGGCCTTCGCTGCTCCGCGCGGTGCTGCGCCCGTCCTTCCTCGTGCCGGCCATCGCTGCGGCCTGTGCCCTCGGCCTCGGCGCAGGCTTCTTTGCCTTCGCCGAAACCGCCACCCGCCCCTACGATCCCGACAGCCCGCGCACCGAAGCCATCGTGGCGATGACGGGCGGCAGCTACCGCGTCAGCGACGCCGTGACCCTGCTCGGGGCCGGCCATGGGCGGCGGCTCCTCATCAGCGGCGTCAACCCGATGGTGCGCGAGCGCGAGCTCGCCCGGGCGGTGCCGGCGGCCTCGCCGCTGCTCGCCTGCTGCATCGACCTCGACCACCGGGCGCTGAACACCCGCGGCAACGCCATCGAGACCGCCAAGTGGACGCGTCTGCATTCCTTCCGCTCGCTGCTGGTGGTGACCTCGAGCTACCACATGCCGCGCACCATGCTGGAGCTGCAGCGGCTCATGCCGGACGTCAGGCTCGTCGCCTTCCCGGTGCAGACCGGCGCCCTCCATCCGCAGAGATGGTGGAAAGACGCGGCGAGCGTGAAGATTCTCGGCTTCGAATATGCCAAGTACCTGATGGCGGCAGTGGGACTGCGGCTGGACCGGGCTACCGCCGATCCACCCGTTGCACCGCTGCGCACCGCCCGCACCTAGACCGCCGGACCGGGCGGCAAGGATCCGCCCGATGCTCCACCTGCGTTCTCTCGTCTTCAACGTCTTCTTCTACCTGTGGACGGGGCTGCTGCTCCTGGTCCTCATCCCCATCATGCTGCTGCCCGGTGACCGTCTGGTCCTCGGCATCGGTCTGCTCTGGGGGCGCGGCAATCTCTGGGCCTTGCGGGTCATCTGCGACATGAAGGTCGAGTGGCGGGGGATGGAGAAGATCCCCGACGGGCCGCTGCTCGTCGCCGCCAAGCACCAGTCGGCGTGGGAGACCTTCGCCTTCTTCGAGCCGTTCCGCCGGCCGGCCTATGTCTACAAGCGCCAGCTCGCCTATGTGCCGCTGTTCGGCTGGGCGGTCTGGAAGGCGCGGCAGATTCCCGTCGACCGCGGCCGCAAGGGCGAGGCTCTCGCCTCCATCACGGTCGGCGCCCGCAAGGCGGCGGCCATCGGCCGGCAGGTGATGATCTTCCCCGAGGGCACGCGGCGGCCGGTGGCCGCGCCGCCCGACTACAAGTACGGCGTCGCCCATCTCTACCGGGCGCTCGGGGTGCCCTGCCAGCCGGTGGCGCTGAACTCGGGCATGTTCTGGGCCCGCAAGTCCTTCCTCCGCCATCCCGGCACGGTGGTGGTGGAGTTCCTCGACCCGATCCCTCCGGGACTGTCGCCCGTCGCCTTCGCCGAGAGGCTGGAGGCTGAGATCGAGGGCGCGACCAACCGGCTGATCGCGGAATCGCGGGCGAAGGGCGAGGGCGAGTAGCCCCCGTCAGCCCTGGGGACGGAAGAAGTTGTAGACCGCCTGGGCGGTGGCGGCATTGATGCCGGGGGCGCGCTGGAGGTCCTCGAGGCTCGCCCTCTCGATCGCCTTCAGCGTACCGAAGTGGTTGAGCAGGGCGCGCTTGCGCGCGGGGCCGATGCCGCCGATCTCGGCGAGGCCGGCGGAGCGGATGTCCTTCTTGCGCCGGCCGCGATGGGTGCCGATGGCGAAGCGGTGCGCCTCGTCGCGCAGGCGCTGGACGAAATAGAGCACGGGGTCGCGCGGTTCCAGGCGGAAGGGCTCGCGGCCGGTCATGTGGAAGGTCTCGCGGCCCGCCTCGCGGTCTCGGCCCTTGGCGATGCCGACGAGGGGCACGTCGGCGATGCCGAGACCGTCGAGGATGGCGCGGGCGGCGGCGAGCTGGCCGGGGCCGCCGTCGATGATGACGAGGTCGGGCCAGGAGCCGTCGGCCTCGGCCTCTTCCGCAGGCGCCTCTGATGCATCCTCGCCCCCGGCCGGGTCGCCGGCGCGCGGCGCGCCCTTCAGAAGGCGCTTGAAGCGGCGTTCCAGCACCTCGCGCATCATGCCGAAGTCGTCGCCGGGGGCGATGTCGGACTTGATGTTGAAGGTGCGGTAGTCGCGGCGGCGGAAGCCCTCGGGGCCCGCCACGATCATGCCGCCGACGGCGTTGGAGCCCATGATGTGGGAGTTGTCGTAGACCTCGATGCGGCGCGGCGGCGCGGGCAGGCCGAAGGCCTCGGCGAGGCCCTGGAGGAGCTTGAGCTGCGAGGCGCTCTCGGCGAGCTGGCGGCCCAGCGCCTCGCGGGCGTTCTGGGCGGCGTGGTCGACGAGGTCCTTCTTCTCGCCGCGTCGGGGCACCTGCACCTCCACCCGCCGTCCCGCGAGGGCCGACAGGGCGTCGGCGAGGACCGGCTGGTCCTCGACCTCGTGGGAGAGGAGGACGAGGCCGGGCGGCGGCTTGTCGTCGTAGAACTGGGCGACGAAGGAGGCGAGCACCTCAGCCGCCTCCAGCGAACGGTCGGCCTTGGGGTAATAGGCGCGGTTGCCCCAGTTCTGGCCGGTGCGGAAGAAGAAGACCTGAATGCAGGTCTGACCTCCTTCTTGCACAGCCGCGAAGACGTCGGCCTCGTCGACGCCGCGGGGGTTGATGCCCTGGGTCGCCTGGACGGCGGAGAGGGCGGCGAGGCGATCGCGGTAGACGGCGGCGCGCTCGAACTCCATGGCCTCGGCCGCTTCCTCCATCTGGCGGGCGAGGAGCTGCTTCACCGCCTGACTGCGGCCGGAGAGGAAGAGCTTCGCCTCCTTGACGAGGGCGGCATAGTCGTCCGGCGCCACCTCCTCGGTGCAGGGGCCGGCGCAGCGCTTGATCTGGAAGAGGAGGCAGGGGCGGGTACGGCTCTCGAAGACGGCGTCGGAGCAGGAACGCACGAGGAAGGCGCGCTCCAGCGCATTGATGGTGCGCCCCACCGCCCAGGCCGAGGCGAAGGGGCCGACATAGTCGCCCTTGGGCACACGGGCGCCGCGGTGCTTGGCGATGCGCGGGGCCGGGTGGTCGGCGGTGATGAGGATATAGGGGAAGGACTTGTCGTCCCGCATCAGCACGTTGAAGCGCGGGCGCAGCTGCTTGATGAGGTTGGCTTCCAGGAGCAGCGCCTCGGTCTCGGTCTTGGTCGAGACGAATTCCATCGCCGTGGTGGCGGCGACCATGCGGGCGATGCGGGTGACGAGGCCGGTGGGGCGGGCATAGGAGATCACCCGCTTGGCGATGGACTTCGCCTTGCCGACGTAGAGCACTTCGCCCTTGGCGCCGATCATGCGGTAGACGCCGGGGCCCTTGGGCGCGTGTTTCACCGCCGCCTTGATCACCTCCATGCCGGCGGCGACCGTTCCCTCGGCCGGGGCTTCCTCATCCTCCGGCGCAAGGTCGAGCACCGGCGCTTCCGCCTCGTCGGCGGCGGCGGCCTCGGGGTCGCGCAGGTCGGGATCGATGTTGGTGCGGCCGGGACGAGTCATGACGGGCGATATATAGGCGATCGCCGCGTCCGGCATCTGGCATCAGCGGCAGGCGGCGTCCGTTATTCGCGCAGGCCCATGACATCCGGCGTCTGCCAGACGAGATGCTGGCCGCCGTCGACGGGAATGGTGACGCCCGTCACCGCGGTGGCGCGGGCGAGGTAGAGGACGGCGCCGGCGATCTCCGCCGGCGGGCTGCCTGTCTCCGTGAGGGTTGCGGCGACCTGGCGGGAGAAATCATCCGGCCCCTGGCGATGGCCCTGGAGGGAGGGCCCGGGCGCGACGGCATTCACCCGGATGCGCGGGGCCAGGGCCTGCGCCATCGACACGGTGGCGGCGGCCAGCGCCGCCTTGGTGAGGGCGTAGGAATAGAACTGCGGCGTCGGCTTGAAGACGCGCTGGTCGGTGATGTTGACGATGGCGGAGCCGTCGGGCGCCTGTGCCGCGAAGTCCTGGGCGAGGAAGGACGGCGTCTGGATGTTGACGCGGAACTGGCGGTTCCAGACCTCGCGCGTCAGCGTTCCGAGATGGTCCTCGACGAACTCGCTGGCATTGTTGACGAGGAGGGTGAGGGGGCCGACCGCGGCCACGGCGCGGCCCACCAGGGCGTCGACGTCGGCCGGCTCGGCGAGGTCGGCGGTGACGACGGCGGCCCGTCCACCGGCGGCGTTGATGCGCGCGGCGATCTCGGCGGCCTCGGAGCCGGAGCGGTGGACGTGAATGGCCACCGCATAGCCCGCCGCGGCGAGCGCCTCGACGATCGTCCGCCCGACCCGACGCCCCCCGCCGGTCACCAGTGCCGCGCCCATCGCCTCCATGGAGGACCCTCTTTTCCCTGCCGCCTTCGCATTGCCTAGGCCGGGCGGTGCCGAAATGCCACAGCCCGTCCCGGCATGCGATGCCGCGCCTCGTCAGTATTACCGCCGCGCTCGACTGGGCGACCCGCCCGCCTGCCGTGCTGCGTCACGCTCTACGCCAGAGCCTCGGGGACGGTTCACCTTTACCGCCCGATGTTCGTCCAGCCGTCGCCATGGTTGCGACACAGAACGACAGGACAATCAAAGTCGTTGTGACGTATTTGCAGATATTAATATGTATTCGAGCGATAAGTAACACCTTATTTCCAAATATGACTTTGCGATCCACGCCTCATTTCAGACATCAAGCGGTGGAATTGGGGCGCCTATGCCGTCGCTTGACGGTTGCGTGCCATCCGGCGGTAACGCTCCATTAAGGACGTGACCAAGGAACACGCGAAAATTCGAACGAATGCGGTTATGGATTGTTCACCGCATCACGACAGGGACACCACCGGTTGCCGGGGTCGTCCGTGGGACAGGAGTAGACCATGAAGAAGATCGTCTGGGCCGCGGCCGCCGCCGCCATGCTCGCCACCCCCGCCTTCGCGGCGGACATCCCGCGCCGCCAGCCGGTCGCCGACACCGTCTACGTTCCGGCCGCCCCGGCCGGCGTCTGGACCGGCTTCTACGTCGGTGCCCATCTCGGCGCCGGATTCTCGTCCAATTTCCGCAACGACATCGGCTACTCGCTCGGCGGCGCCTCGGGCTTCTTCGGCGGCCTGCAGGCCGGCTACGACTGGCAGATCAACCGCGTCGTGCTCGGCGCCGCCGGCGACATCTCATACGGCAGCATCTCGCGCCGCTTCGTCTCGGCCGCGCCGACCGACGTTCGCGCCACCGAGAACTGGCATGGTTCGCTGCGCGCCCGCCTCGGCTACGCCGTGCAGGACAACCTGCTGATCTACGCCACCGGTGGTCTCGCCCTCGGCCAGGTCAACGCCCGTGAGCTCGCTCCGGCCGTGGTCAGCCAGTCGCGCACCCTCACCGGCTGGACCCTCGGCGCCGGCGGCGAGTACAAGTTCACGCAGAACTGGTCGGGCCTGATCGAGTATCGCTACACCGATCTCGGCCGCGCTACCTACAACAACCTCTCCGGTGCCCCGCGTGTCGGCATGACCAGCCACACGATCCGCACGGGCGTGAACTACCGCTTCTGATCGCGCACGACAGCGTGACAACCGACGGCCCGGGCTCGCCCGGGCCGTTCGCGTTTCGGGGGGGTTGATCGGCCGCATTGCCAGCCCGGCCCCCGCGCTCTAGAAATCGTCCATGGCGCTCACCGACCTCGCCAATCCCACCCGTTTCCTCGCGCTGGTCGCCCGGGCGCTGCCCTGGCTCATGGCCGCGACGGCGCTTGCCCTTGGGGCGGCGCTCTGGCTCGCCATGATCGCCCCCGCCGACTACCAGCAGGGCGGCACCGTCCGCATCATGTACCTGCACGTGCCGGCGGCCTGGCTGTCGCTGTTCTGTTACGCGGTGATGGCGGTCGCCTCCATCGGCACGCTGGTCTGGCGCCATCCGCTCGCCGACGTCTCCGCCAAGGCGGCGGCGCCGATCGGCGCGGCCTTCACCTTCATCTGCCTGGCCACCGGCTCTCTCTGGGGCCGGCCGATGTGGGGCACCTGGTGGATCTGGGACGCGCGGCTGACCTCCGAGCTCGTCCTGCTCCTCATGTATCTCGGCCTGATGGCGCTGTGGCGCTCGGTGGACGATCCCGGCCGGGCCGGCCGGGCGGCCGCGGTGCTGACGCTCGTCGGCACCATCAACCTGCCGATCATCAAGTTCTCGGTGGACTGGTGGAACACGCTGCACCAGCCGGCCTCGGTGTTCCGCCTCGGCGGCCCGACCATCCATCCCTCGATCCTGACGCCGCTGATGGTGGCCGCGGTCGCCTTCACGCTGCTGTTCCTGACCATGCACCTCGCCGCCATGCGCAACGAGATCCTGCGGCGCCGGGTGCGCGCCATGCAGATGGTCGCAGCGCAGCGCGAGATGCCGGCCGGCGCCGAGCCGGTTCCCGGGGAGTGAGCATGTTCGGATCCGACCCCCATGCCGGTTTCATCGTCGCCTCCTATGCGGTGACGGCGGTGACGCTGGTGGCGCTCGCGGTGTGGATCGTGATCGACCACCGCACGCAGAAGGCGCGGCTGGCCGAACTCGAGGCGCGCGGCATCAGCCGCCGCTCGGCCCGGGGCGGGAGCGCATCCTCGTGAGCGACACCGCGGCCCCGGCGCCGAAGCGGCGCTCCTGGCTCGCCTTCCTGCCGCTGGCGCTGTTCGCGGCGCTCGTCATCGTCTTCATCGTCGGCCTTCAAGGCGACCCGCAGCGCCTGCCCTCGGCGCTGATCGGCCGGCCGGCGCCGCAGTTCGACCTCGCGCCGCTCGAGGGCATCGACCGGCCGGGCTTCCGCCGCGCCGATCTCGCGGGCCAGGTGACCGTGGTCAACGTCTTCGCCTCCTGGTGCATTCCCTGCCATGAGGAGCACCCCTTCCTGATGGAACTGGCGAAGGACACGCGCATCCGTCTCGCCGGTATCAACCAGAAGGACCAGCCGGACAATGCGCGCCGCTTCCTCGGCCGCAACGGCAATCCCTATGCGATGGTGGGCGTCGATCCCGCGGGGCGGGCGGTGATCGACTGGGGGGTCTACGGCGTGCCCGAGACCTTCGTCGTCGGGCGTGACGGGACGATCCTGTTCAAGCATGTCGGGCCGATCACGGCGCAGGTGCTGGCAGGGATCATCCGGCCGGAAGTCGAGAAGGCGCTGGCGCGGTAGGGCTGCGTCTGGCGAAGCGGCCCCAAAGTTGAGAGAAGTCTGGACCTCCTTCCCTGGCCCTCTGGCCTCGCCGGGGTGACGGAAGGGGAGCTGCCTTTACCCCCTCCCCCGAACCTCCGAGATGCGCAGCGGGCCTCGCCGCCGCACAATCCGCCTCGCCCGCCGGAGACCGCCATGACTGAACTCCTGATCGAACGCCACGGACCGGTGGCGGTTCTCACCCTCAACCGCCCGCAGGCGATGAACGCGCTGTCGCAGTCGCTGATCCGCTCGCTCACCGCGGCGATCGTGGCGCTCGGGCGCGACGAAACCGCGCGGGTGCTGGTGCTGACGGGGGCGGGCGAGCGCGCCTTCTCCGCCGGCCTCGACCTCAAGGAACTCGGCGCGACCTCCGGGCTCCTCGGCATGGTGGAGGGTGACGGCGAGCGGCCGAACCCGATCCGCGCCATCGAGCAGTGCCCGAAGCCGGTCATCGCCGCGGTGAACGGCGTCGCCATCACCGGCGGCTTCGAGCTGGCGCTCGCCTGCGACATCCTCGTCGCTGCCGACACGGCCCGCTTCGGCGACACGCACCAGCGTGTCGGCGTCATCCCGGGCTGGGGCCTGAGCCAGAAGCTCTCGCGCATCATCGGGCCGTCAAGGGCGAAGGAGATGGCCTTTTCCGGCCGCTTCGTGACGGCGGCGGAGGCGAGCGCCTGGGGCCTCGTCAGCCGCGCCGTGCCCGCCGCCAACCTGATGGCCGACGTCATGGCGCTGGCGCATGAGATCGCCGAGGTCGATGCCGGCTTCCTCGCCGACTACAAGCGGCTGGTGGACGAGGGCTACGGCCTGCCCTTCGCCGAGGCCATGAGGCTGGAGGCCGACTGGTCGCGCCGCCACAACGGGGCTCTCGCGCCCGAGGATCTGGCTGCGCGAAGGGTCGGTGTGCAGGCGAAAGGGCGGGCGCGCTGAGGCGCTTCTTCGGCCTTCGTCATCAGGCCGTCACGCGAAGAGGGTGTTGACGGACGGGTCGCGGCATGTCCAAAGACGCGCCGTTACCTCATCCGGGTCCCGGCGTGGCCGCCGCGGACCCGTTTTCAGTTCCCATGCAAGAGCGGAGACCTCGCATGAGCTCATGGCCCGTCTATCATGAAATCACCGGTCCGATCGTGATGATCGGCTTCGGCTCCATCGGCCGCGGCACGCTGCCGCTGATCGAGAGGCATTTCAAATATGATCAGACGCGCCTGACGGTCATCGATCCTGTCGATACCGACCGCAAGCTCCTCGACGAGCGCGGCATCCGCTTCGTGCAGCAGCACGTGACGCAGGACAATTACCGCAAGCTGCTGACGCCGCTGCTCACCGCCGGAGGCGGCAAGGGCTTCTGCGTCAACCTGTCGGTCGACACCTCCTCCGTCGACATCATGGAGCTCTGCCGCGAACTCGGCTGCTTCTACATCGACACGGTGGCCGAACCCTGGGCCGGCTTCTATTTCGACACCTCGAAGGGCCCGGCGGCGCGCTCCAACTACATGCTGCGCGAGCGGGTTCTCGAGGCGCGCGAGCGCAATCCCGGCGGCATCACGGCCGTGTCCTGCTGCGGCGCCAATCCGGGCATGGTGTCCTGGTTCGTCAAGCAGGCACTGCTCAACGTCGCCACCGACCACAAGGTCAACTTCACCGAGCCGAAGACCAAGGCGGAATGGGCAGCGCTCGCCGCCAAGGTCGGCGTCAAGGGCATCCACATCGCCGAACGCGACACCCAGCGCTCGAAGAAGCCGAAGCCGCCCAACGTCTTCGTCAACACCTGGTCGGTGGAGGGCTTCGTGTCCGAGGGCCTGCAGCCGGCCGAGCTCGGCTGGGGCACGCACGAACAGTGGATGCCGGCCAATGCGGGCACCCATGAGACCGGCTGCGGCGCCGCCATCTACCTGCTGCAGCCCGGCGCCAACACCCGCGTGCGCTCCTGGTGCCCGACGCCGGGCGCCCAATACGGCTTCCTCGTCACCCACAACGAGGCGATCTCCATCGCCGACTACCTGACGGTGCGCGACGCCTCGGGCAAGGTCACCTACCGGCCGACCTGCCACTACGCCTACCATCCGGCCAACGACGCGGTGCTGTCGCTGCACGAGATGTTCGGCGCCGCCGGCAAGCGGCAGGATAGCTGGCACATCCTCGACGAGAACGAGATCGAGGACGGCATCGACGAGCTCGGCGTGCTGCTCTACGGCCATGCCGGCAACGCCTACTGGTACGGCTCGCAGCTCTCCATCGAGGAGACGCGGCGCATCGCCCCCTACCAGAACGCCACCGGCATGCAGGTGACCTCGGCCGTGCTCGCGGGCATGGTCTGGGCGCTGGAGAACCCGGAGGCGGGCATCGTCGAAGCCGACGACATGGACTTCCGCCGCTGCCTCGAGGTGCAGAAGCCCTATCTCGGGCCGGTGATCGGCACCTATACCGACTGGACGCCGCTCGACGGCCGCCCGGGTTTCTTCCCGGAGGACATCGACACCTCCGATCCCTGGCAGTTCCGGAACATCCTCGTCCGCGACTGAGCCGGGCGGGACGGCATGCATGCGGAGGGCGGGCCAGGGGTCCGCCCTTTGTTTTTGTTCATGAAGGAATGCCCCACCCGCACCCTCCCCTCTGGCGAGGGGAGGGGACCATGATGTCGCGACCGTTTGCCGACGGTCGAGCGAGGACCTACCCATCGGGGATGGCGAGCCGTCGAAGTCCCCCCTCTCCTGGCGCAAGCGCGGGGAGGGTGCGGGTGGGGTGTTCCGGCTCGTGACGGCCGCCCTCAGGCCGGCCCCTCCAGCGCATCCTCGAACAGGCCGAGTGCGGCGGCGGCGAAGGCGCGCATGTTGGCGGCGCGATCATCGGAGCCCGTGCGCAGCGTCATCGCCATGACGGCCGGGCCGTCGAGGCCGAGGCAGGCATGGCCGGCGGGGTCGCCGTAGCGGTTGCCGGTGGGACCGGTGGCCCCCGTCTCGGAGAGGCCCCAGGTGGCGCCGTGGCTCTCGCGGATGGTCTTCGCCATCAGCGCCGCCCAGGGCTCGGAGGCCGAGCGGATGCCGGATTCCACCATCTGCCGGGTGGAGATGCCGAGCAGGGCGTCGCGGGCCTTCGGCGTGTAGACCACCGCGCCGCCGAGATAATAGGCCGAGGCGCCGGGCACCGAGAGGAGCGCCGCGGAGATGAGCCCGCCGGCGGAGGATTCCGACACGGCGACGGTCTCGCGCCGTTCGACGAGGAGGCGGCCGATGCGGGCGGCGATGGGCTCGAGGTCCATGGATGTCTCCGGTCGGAAGAAGGTCGGGGGAGCCTGCCCGAGCCGGCCGGGCGGCGCAACGCGCTCACGGCGAGGGCCTGCCCGGTCCCACGGGCGGTCCCATGGCCGGCCGGGCCGGCGCCGCTTGGCATCCCTCTTGCGAAGTTGAACGGACCTTCAAGGGCCGCCGTGCGCCCCCAGCCCGGAAATGCCATGACCCTCGCTTCCGCCGTCGCCGCCGCCCGTCCCGAGGCGGAGGTGGCTGCCCAGAAATCAGGCAGCTCGCCGCTCGTCTCCCACGCCCGGCCCTTCATCGAATTCGAGAAGGTCTCGGTGCGCTTCGGCAAGGGCGACAAGCAGGTGCAGGCCCTGTCGCAGACGAGCCTGTCCATCGGCGAGGGCGACTTCGTCGCGCTGGTCGGCCCCTCGGGGTGCGGCAAGTCCACCCTGCTGAAGCTCGTCGGCGACCTGCTGAAGCCCTCGACGGGTCATGTCTTCGTCGGCGGACGCGAGATCGGCGCGACGCCGATCCGCATCGGCATGGCCTACCAGAACCCGACGCTGCTGCCCTGGCTCACCATCCGCGACAACGTCATGCTGCCGCTGAAGATCGTGCCGCCGTTCCGCTCCCAGTTCCGCGCCAAGCGGCGGGGCGAGTTCCGCGACCGGGCGGACGCGCTGTTGGCGCAGGTCGGCCTCGCCGGCTTCGGCGACAAATATCCCTGGCAGCTCTCGGGCGGCATGATGCAGCGGGCGAACCTCTGCCGCGCCCTCGTCCACGAGCCGGACCTCTTGCTGCTAGACGAACCCTTCGGCGCGCTCGACCAGTTCACCCGCGAGGAGCTCTGGCAGATCATGCAGGAGCTGTGGATGGCGAAGAAGACCACGGTTCTGCTCGTCACCCACGACCTGCGCGAGGCGGCCTTCCTCGCCAACCGCATCTGCGTGATGAGCGCCAGGCCCGGCCGCATCCTCGACGATTCGCCCGTCGCCTTCGCCCGGCCGCGCACCATCGACATGACCTACGAGCCGGATTTCGTGGCGCTGAACCAGCAGTTGCGCACCCTCATCGTCGAGGCGCGCGGCGGCACCGGCATCGTCCAGGCGGGAGGACACTGACATGGACGGCATCCACGAGCTCATCCGGCGCAAGTCCGCCTCCATCGCCCTCATCATCGGCGTCTTCGTGTTCTGGGAGGTCGCCTGCCTCGTCGGCGGCATTTCCGACATCGTGCTGCCGCGCCCGACGCAGATCATCGCCTCGCTGATCGAATACTGGCCGGCGATCCAGCCCCATGCGGCGCAGACGCTGTTCACGACGCTGGTGGGCTTCGCCATCGGCGTCGTCATCGGCATCCTGTTCGGGGTGGGGATCGGCTCCTCGCGCCTCGCCTACGACACGGCCTATCCGCTCCTCGTCGGCATCTCCTCGATCCCCAAGGTGGCGGTCGTGCCGATCTTCGTCCTGTGGTTCGGCGCCGGCACCGTGCCGGCCATCCTCACGGCGGCGATCATCTCCATCTTCCCGATCGTCGTGAACGTCGCCACCGGCATCGCCACGGTGGAGCCGGAGCTGGAGGACGTCATGAAGACGCTGAAGGCGTCGAAGTGGGACATCCTGTGGAACGTGTCGCTGCCGCGCTCGATGCCCTATTTCTTCGCCTCGCTGAAGGTGGCGGTGACGCTCGCCTTCGTCGGGTCGGTGGTGGCCGAGACGGTCGCCTCCAACCGTGGCATCGGCAACATGATGATGGTGGCCTCCTCCACCTTCAACGTGCCGCTGGTCTTCGCCGGGCTGTTCATCCTCGCCGGCCTCGGCGTCGGGCTCTATGCGCTGTTCTCGCTCGCCGAGAGTCGCGTCACCGGCTGGGCCCACCGGAAGGACCTGGCGGTGACGTGATCCTTCACCGCGTCATGCCCGGGCTCGTCCCGGGCATCCACGACTTGAACATCCGGGTGCAGGAATGCGTGGATACCCGGGACAAGCCCGGGCATGACGCAACCTTGCGGGCATGACGTTCGGGACGGCGGGCCGGAGACCACCCATGCGCACCATCACCTGCACCGCCGTCATCGACCGTGACGGGACGCGCGGACCCTCGCGGCTGACCCTCGACGGCGGCACGATCACGGCGGTAGAGGCGCTCGCCGCCGGTGAGCCCCACGATGACCTCGTGGTGATGCCGGCGCTGGCCAATGCCCATGACCACGGCCGCACCATCCGCACCTCCTCCATCGGCGGCTTCGGCCGGCCGCTGGAGGTCTGGCTTCATCGTCTCCGGCTCTTCGCACCGCTCGACCCCTATCTGGCGGCGGCCGCGCCCTTCTCCCGGGCGGTGGCCGGCGGACAGGGCGCCGCCATGGTCCACTACACGGGGGTGCAGGGGCTGACCCCTTATGTGGACGAGGCGCGGGAGGTTGCGCGGGCGGCCTCCGACGCCGGGCTGCGCATCGCCTTCGCCCTGGCCATGCGCAACCAGAACCCGCTGGTCTATGGCGACAGCGCGCCCGTCCTCGCCCAGCTTTCGCCGAACGCGCGGGCGGAGGTGGAGAGGCGCTTCCTGTCGGTCGCGCCTCTGTCGGTGGAAGCGCAGCTCGAACGGGTGGACGCGGTGGCCGAGGCCATCGGTGGGGCGATGGTGGACGTGCAATACGGCCCGCAGGGCGTGCAATGGACCACGCCGGAGCTGCTCGAGGCCATCGCCCAGGCCTCCGCCCGCACGGGACGGCGCGTCCACATGCATCTCCTGGAGACGCGCTACCAGCGAGACTATGCCGATGCGGCCTTCCCGCAGGGCATCGTCACCTACCTCAAGGAGATCGGGCTCCTGTCGCCGCGGTTGACGCTGGCGCATTGCGTCTGGGCGCGGCCGGGCGAACTGGACCTGCTGGCGGAGGCGGGCGTCACCGTCTCGGTCAACACCTCCTCCAACCTCGCGCTGCGCTCGGGCCTCGCCCCGGTCGCCGCCATGCTGAAGGCGGGGGTGAAGCTCGCCATCGGCATCGACGGCCAGGCCTTCGATGAGGACGACGACCTCCTGCGCGAGATGCGGCTGATCTGGTCGCTCCATGCCGGCTGGGGCTTCGAGCGGGAGATGAGCACGGCGGACGTGCTGGAGGCCGTGCTCGCCAACGGGCATGCGACCCTCAATTCGCCGGTGACGGGGCGGATAGCGGCCGGCGCCCCTGCCGACCTCGTGCTCGTCGACCGGACGGCGCTCGACGCCGACGCCCTCATGCCGGTGGAGCCGGTCGAACTCCTCTTCGCCCGCGCCACCGCGCGGCATGTGAAGGAGACCATCGTCGCGGGCCGCACCATCGTGCGGGACGGCACGGTGACCGGCATCGACCAGGAGGCCGTCCACCGGGAGGTGCGCAGCCGGCTCAGGGCCGGCATGGCGGCGGGGGAGGGGTTCCGCGCCGTGCTGCCGGAGCTCGAGACGACGATCTGCCGCCACTTCAGCGAGCGCCTCGGCTGTTGCTAAACGGGCCCGTTTGCCTAGATTGCCCCATCCCTTTCCCACCGCATCAAGGATGGCATCATGGTCCCACGCTTCCTCGCGAAAATCGCCGTCGCGGGCCTCGCGACGCTCGGTCTTGCGGCGGCTGCCGCCGCGCAGGCGCCGAGGGAGCTGCGGATCTTCAACTGGTCGAACTACATCGACGAACAGGTGCTGCGCGACTTCGAGCGCGAGTTCAACGCCAAGGTCACCTACGACACCTACGATTCCAACGAGGTGCTGGAGACCCGGCTGCTGGCGGGGCGCACCGGCTACGACATCGTCGTGCCCTCGGCGCCCTTCCTGTCGCGGCAGATCGCGGCCAACGTCCACCAGCGGCTGGATTTCTCGAAGATCCCGAACCGCACGCATCTGTGGCCGGAGATCCAGCGACGCGTCGCCGCCTACGACCCCGGCAACGCCTATTCGGTGACCTATCTCTGGGGGACGACCGGCATCGGCTACAACGTGGCCAAGATCCGCGAGCGCATGGCCGACGCGCCGCTCGATTCCTGGAAGCTCGCCTTCGACTTCGACACGCTGGCGAAGTTCAAGGACTGCGGCATCCACTTCCTCGACACCGCCGAGGACTTCCTGCCGTCGGTGATGCGCTATCTCGGCCGCGACCCCAATTCGAAGCGCGCAGAGGACTGGGAAGCCGCCGCCGCGCACGTGCAGAAGCTGCGCACGCTCGTCACCAAGTTCCACTCGTCCGAATACATCTCGGCGCTCGCCAACGGCGACATCTGCCTGGCGGTCGGCTATTCCGGCGACATCTTCCAGGCGCAGAAGCGGGCGAAGGAAGCGGGTAACGGCGTCGACATCCAGTACGTCATCCCGAAGGAAGGCGCGCAGATGTGGTTCGACCAGATGGCGATCCCGGCGGACGCGCCGAACGCCGACCTCGCCCATGCCTTCATCAACTACCTCAACCGGCCCGAGGTCATCGCCAAGGTGGCGAGCTTCGTCTCCTATGCCAGTGGCAATCTCGCCGCGAAGCCGCTGATCGCCCCCGCCGTGCGGGACAACCCCTCCGTCTATCCGCCCGACGCGGTGATGGCGCGGCTCTTCACCGTGACCAGTCCCGACGCCCGCCTGCAGCGCGTCATCACCCGCGCCTGGACGCGGGCGAAGACCGGCCGCTAGCGTCGTGGAGCCTCCCGAACGTCCGGCACGCGGCGCGCCCGCGCCCTGGGACGACCCCGCGGCCACCCCGCTGGTCGTCTTCGACGCCGTGACCAAGCGCTACGGCGCCGAAACGGCGGTGGCAGAGCTGTCGCTCGCGATCCACGAGCGCGAGTTCTTCGCGCTGCTCGGCCCCTCGGGCTGCGGCAAGTCGACCCTGATGCGGATGCTCGCCGGCTTCGAGACGCCGAGCGAGGGCCGTGTGCTGCTGGCGGGCCAGGACCTCGCCGGCGTGCCGCCGCACCTGCGGCCCGTCAACATGCTGTTCCAGTCCTACGCGCTCTTCCCGCACATGAGCGTCGAGAAGAACGTCGCCTTCGGCCTCGCCATGGAGGGCCGGCCGCGCGATGAGATCGGCGCCCGCGTCGGCGAGGTGCTGCGCATGGTCAAGCTCGACGGTTTCGCCGGGCGAAAGCCGCACCAGCTCTCCGGCGGCCAGCGGCAGCGCGTGGCGCTTGCCCGGGCGCTGGTCAAACGGCCGAAGGTGCTGCTGCTCGACGAGCCGCTGGGCGCGCTCGACCGCAAGCTGCGCGAGGAAACGCAGTTCGAGCTGATGGCGCTGCAGGAGCGGCTGGGGCTCACCTTCATCATCGTCACCCACGACCAGGACGAGGCGATGACCATGGCGACGCGCATCGCCGTCATGGACAAGGGGCGGATCGCGCAGGTCGGCACGCCGCCGGTGGTCTACGAGGCGCCGGCGAGCCGCTACGTCGCCGGGTTCATCGGCGAGATCAATCTGGTGGAGGGGCGGGTCGCGGCCGTCGAGGGACGGCGGGTGACCGTGGCGACGGCGGCCGGCGACCTCGCGGTGGCGGAAGCCGCGGAAAGCGTGGCGGTCGGCGAGGCGGTGGCGGTGGCCTGGCGGCCGGAGAAGACGCGCATCGTGCGGGCCGGCGAAGCCATCTCCAACGGCCGCGCCGTGATGTCCGGCACGGTGCATGACGTCGGCTATCTCGGGGGCCGGACGACCTATCACGTCGAGGCCTCGGGTCTGCGGCTGAAGGCTGCGGTGGCGAACGCGTCGCGCAGCGTCGAGCGGCCGCTCGCGGCGGGCGACAAGGTGAAGCTCGCGGTCACGCCCGACGCGCTGATCCTGCTGGTGCGGTGATGGTGGGCGCGATCGTCATCCGCAGGCATGAAGCCACGGCGGCCTTCTGTGTCGAGCCCGTTGGTCCCACCGTCCGTCATCGCCGGCCGAGCGAAGCGAGGGGAAGGGGATCCAGGAGTGGCCGGGCGGTCGCGGGTGGCTGCGTCGACCGTCCGGCGCCCGCGGTCGATCCCTTCTGCCCCTGGACCCCCTTCCCTCCGCCTGCGGCCTCGCCGGGGGTGACAGGCGGTGGGAGCCGCGGAAACGACGTCACCCCGTCGGGGGTGACGGCCGGAGGGTCGCGGGCGGGGCGCGCGGCGGGGCGCACTCGATGAGCGAGCGCGCCACCCGCCGCACCGTCATCCTCGTGCCCTATCTCTGGCTGGCGGTCTTCTTCCTCGTGCCCTTCGCCATCGTGGCGAAGATGTCGCTGTCGCAGGTGGCGACCGCCATCCCGCCGTATACGCCAACCTTCGGGCTCGCGGACGGCCCGGAGGGCTGGCTCGCCAAGGCGCGCGAGCTCTCGCTCGACAATTACGCCGTCATCTTCGGCGACCGGCTCTATTTCGACGCCTTCCTCTCCTCGCTGCGCATCGCCGGCCTCGGCACGGCGATCCTCCTCGTCATCGGCTATCCCATGGCCCATGCCATGGCGCGCGCGCCGAAACGGTGGCGGCCGATCCTCGTCATGGCGGTGATCCTGCCGTTCTGGACGAGCTTCCTCATCCGCGTCTACGCCTGGATCGGCATCCTCAAACCCGAGGGCCTGCTCAACGAGCTGCTCGTCGCCCTCGGCCTCATCGGCGCACCGCTCCAGATCGCCAACACCGAGACGGCGGTGCTCATCGGCGTCGTCTATTCCTACCTGCCCTTCATGGTGCTGCCGCTCTATGCCACGCTGGAGCGGATGGACCGGACGTTGCTGGAGGCCGCGGGCGACCTCGGCTGCCCGCCCTGGAAGGCGTTCTGGCGCATCACCGTGCCGCTGTCGTTGCCCGGCATCGTGGCGGGGTGCTTCCTCTGCTTCATCCCGATCACCGGCGAGGTGGTGATCCCCGACCTCCTCGGCGGCTCGGATACGCTGATGATCGGCAAGACGCTGTGGACGGAGTTCTTCTCCAACCGCGACTGGCCGGTGGCCTCCGCCGTCGCGGTGCTGCTGCTCGTCATCCTCGTCGGGCCGATCATGGTCTACCAGCGCCAGCAGGCGCGACAGATCGAGGCGAGCCGATGACCTCGCCCCGATCCCGTCTCCTCGACGCCACGGCGCTGACCCTCGGCTTCGCCTTTCTCTACCTGCCGATCGTCATCCTCGTGATCTTCTCCTTCAATGCGAGCCAGCTCGTCACCGTCTGGGGCGGGTTCTCGACGCGCTGGTACGCGTCCATCTGGCAGAACCGCCAGCTCATGGACGCCGCCTGGATGACCGTGAAGGTCGCCGCGGCGTCGGCGGCCTTCGCCACGGTGGTGGGGACCCTCGCGGCCCTCGCCCTGACCCGCTACTCGCGCTTCGCCGGGCGCACGCTGTTTTCCGGCCTCGTCTATGCGCCCATCGTCATGCCGGAGGTGATCACCGGCCTTTCGCTGCTCCTCCTCTTCGTCTCGCTCGGTGTCGACCGCGGCTTCTGGACCGTGACCGTGGCGCACGCGACCTTCACCTGCGGCTTCGTGGCGGTGGTGGTGCAGTCCAGGCTCGTCACCTTCGACCGGTCGCTGGAGGAGGCGGCGGCCGATCTCGGCGCCCGGCCCTGGCAGGTCTTCACCCGCGTGACGCTGCCGATCATCATGCCCGCCGTGGTGGCGGGCTTCCTCCTCGCCTTCACGCTGTCGCTGGACGACCTCGTCATCGCCTCCTTCACCACCGGGCCGGGGTCGACGACGCTGCCGATGCGCATCTACAGCCAGGTGCGGCTCGGCGTGACGCCGGAGATCAACGCCATCTCCACCCTGATGATCGCGGTGGTGACGGTGCTGGTGATCGCCGCCTCGCTCGCTACGAAGCGCAGCGCGGCGGCGTATTGACGGCGGTTGACCCGGGGCCTGCGAGGATGATTTCTGGCGGCTGCCCCCGTCAGTTCCGCGAGCCCCCATGTCCGCCGTCGCCAATCTCCTCGGAATCCTCGATCTCGAACGCCTCGAGGTAAACCTCTTCCGCGGCAAGAGCCCGCAGGACGGCTGGCAGCGCGTCTTCGGCGGCCAGGTCATCGGCCAGGCGCTGGTGGCCGCCTGTCGCACGGTGGAGGAGCGCCGGCCGCATTCGCTGCACGGCTATTTCGTGCTGCCGGGCGACCCGAAGGCGCCGATCATCTACGAGGTGGAGCGGGTGCGCGACGGGCGCAGCTTCTCGACGCGGCGGGTGAAGGCGATCCAGCACGGGGCCGCGATCTTCTCGCTGTCGGCCTCCTTCCATGTCGAGGAGGAGGGCGAGGAGCACCAGTTCGCCATGCCGGACGTGCCGCCGCCGGAGGAACTGAAGTCGGAGGCGGACGTGCGGCAGCTCTTCCACGCCCACATGCCCGAGGCGATGAAGGCCTATTTCGCCCGCGAGCGGCCGATCGAGATCCGCCCGGTGGAGTTCGGCCGCTACACCGGCGAGCGCCAGCCGGAGGGCAAGTTCCACGTCTGGATCCGCACCACGGCGCCGCTGCCGGACGATCCGGTCATCCACCGCTGCGTGCTGGCCTATGCCTCCGACATGACGCTGCTCGACGCCGCCAACGTGCCGCACGGCCGCTCCTTCTTCGACCAGTCGGTGCAGGCCGCGAGCCTCGACCATGCCATGTGGTTCCACCGGCCGTTCCGCGCCGACGACTGGCTGCTCTATGCCCATGATTCCCCGTCGGGGCAGGGCTCGCGGGGGTTTACCCGCGGGTCGATCTACACGCGCCAGGGAGTCCTGGTGGCCTCCGTCGCCCAGGAAGGGCTGCTGCGCAAGAAGCGTGGCTGAGTCGCCTGCCGCATTCTTAGGCATTCCCGGACCCAAATGACGGCCGAACTCGGGCGAGCCCCGACGCTTGCCTAAAATGAAGGCAAGCGGGGCGCCCGGCCGCGACATGCTGTCCCCTCGCTTTGGTCAAGTCACTGGAATGGCGTCGAAATCCCCGGCGCCAGGCGTGTGGCACGCGACTTGATTCCCTGACCCCGGTTCGGACTTCGGCCTTCGGGATCGGCGGCCGGCTTGCAGACACACACAGCTCCGCAGGACCTCGTCCCAACGGAGCCAATCGGGGATGACGACATGAAGATCGTAATGGCGATCATCAAGCCATTCAAACTGGAGGAGGTCCGCGATGCCCTGACCGGCATCGGGGTCCACGGCCTGACCGTCACCGAGGTGAAGGGTTACGGACGCCAGAAGGGCCATACCGAGATCTACCGCGGCGCCGAATATGCCGTGAGCTTCCTGCCGAAGCTGAAGATCGAGGTGGCCGTGCCCGGCACGGATGTCGAGAAGGTGGTCGCGGCCATCGCCGGCGCCGCCAAGACCGGCCAGATCGGCGACGGCAAGATCTTCGTCACGTCGATCGAGCACGCCGTGCGCATCCGCACCGGCGAAACCGACGTCGACGCGCTGTGACGCGCCTTCCCACCGCACAAGACATGCCTCTGGAGATTGTCCACATGATCAGATCGAGCCTTTCCAGGTGGGGCCTCGGCGCGCTGGCGCTGGCGGGCCTTGCCGCGGCCCTCGCCGAGCCGGCCCTCGCCCAGGCGCCCGCCCCCACCCCGCCGAAGCCGACCGCGGGCGACACCGCCTTCGTGCTTTTCTCCTCCTATCTCGTTCTGCTCATGGTCATCCCGGGCCTGGCGCTGTTCTACGGCGGCCTGGTCCGTGCCAAGAACATGCTGTCGGTGCTGACCCAGGTCTTCGTGATCGTCGCGGTCGTGTCGATCATCTACGTGGTCTACGGCTATTCGCTGTCCTTCACCTCGGGCGGCGGGCTCAACGCCTTCGTCGGCGGCTTTTCCAAGGCCTTCCTGATGGGCGTGGATCCGAACTCGACCGCCGCCACCTTCTCCAACGGCGTCGTCATCCCGGAATATGCCTACATCCTGTTCCAGATGACCTTCGCCTGCATCACGCCGGCTCTCATCGTCGGCGCCTTCGCCGAGCGCGTGAAGTTCTCGGCGCTGCTGCTCTTCACGGTCCTGTGGGTCACCTTCATCTACTTCCCGATGGCCCATATGGTCTGGTACTGGGCGGGCCCCGACGCCATCGCCGATGCCGTCAAGGCGGTTGCCGCCGCCGGCACGGATGCCGCCGCAAAGGCCGCGGCCGAGGCGAAGCTCGCCTCCGTCAAGGCTGACGCCGGCATGCTCTTCTCCTGGGGCGCGCTGGACTTCGCGGGCGGCACCGTCGTCCACATCAACGCGGGCATCGCCGGTCTCGTCGGCTGCATCGTCATCGGCAAGCGCATCGGCTACGGCAAGGAGCTGATGCCTCCCCACTCGCTGGTGATGACGCTCATCGGCGGCGCGCTGCTCTGGGTCGGCTGGTTCGGCTTCAATGCCGGCTCCAACCTCGAGGCCAACGGCGTCGCGGCCATGGCGGCGATCAACACCTACGTTGCCACCGGCGCGGCCACCCTGTCCTGGCTGTTCGTCGAATGGGCCGCCAAGGGCAAGCCGTCGCTCCTCGGCGCGGTCTCGGGCGCCATCGCCGGCCTCGTGGCGGTGACCCCCGCCGCCGGCTTCGCCGGTCCGATGGGCGCCATCGTCCTCGGCCTCGTCGCGGGCGGCGTCTGCTTCATCTTCTGCTCGACGGTGAAGAACGCCTTCGGCTACGACGACACGCTGGACGTCTTCGGCATCCACTGCGTCGGCGGCATCATCGGCGCCATCGCCACGGGCATCCTGGTGAACACCGCCCTCGGCGGCGCCGGCATCCCGGACTACGAATCGAAGCCCGGCGAGCTCGCCGTCGGCGCCTACGAGTTCGGCACCCAGGTCTGGGCGCAGCTCAAGGCGGTGCTCTTCACCATCGTCTGGTCGGGCATCGGCTCCTTCATCATCTTCAAGATCGTCGACGTGATCGTCGGTCTGAGGGTGACGGCGGACCGCGAGCGCGAGGGTCTCGACCTCGCCGAGCACGGCGAGCGCGCCTACAATCTCTGACGCCTGTCCTCCTACAGGCCCCACTCCCCGGCGCAGCGATGCGCCGGGGTTTTTCTTTGCCCGCCCGGCATCTTGCGCGCCGCCGGCCTTCCGACATCTCCGCGGGGGGCGATGGTTAATCCCACGTCAACCGTTGCCTCGGTAAGGTCCCGGCTGAACCGGAGGGCCTGCCGGGGAGGGCGGCGCCTCGCCGTCCCGCCGCCGCGCCCCCACATGCATGGGATGATTGACGATGGCAGTGGTGCGCCGGCACACCGGACCTTCGCTGGTTCCCGACGGCCTCGGCGGCGCCATGCGGCGCCAGCTGCGCCGCCTCGCCGGCCTCGGCATTCTCGCTGCCGTCCTCGTCGCCGCCGTCGCCATGCTCACCTGGACCGCCGGCGACCCCTCGCTCAGCCATGCCACCAACGCCCCGGTGAAGAACTGGATCGGCCGCCCCGGCGCCATCCTCGCCGATCTCCTCATGCAGCTCTTCGGCCTCGCGGCCGTCGTCCTGCTGGCAGTCTCGGCGATCTGGGGCTGGCTGATGCTGCGGGCCCGTCCCTTCGACCGCGAGGGCCTGCGCGTGCCGCTCGGCATCGGTGCCGCCATGGTGCTGGCGGTGGCGGCCTCGCTGCTGCCCTCGCCCTCCGGCTGGCCGCTGCCGACAGGCATTGGCGGCGTCATCGGCGACGGCGGGCTGACCGTCCTCTCCGCCCTGTTCGGCCGCCTCACGGGCATCGCGCGCTACGTGGCGCTGGCGGTGGCCGGCAGCATCGGCCTTCTGCTCTTCGCCGCCGCCATCGGCCGCATCCTGCGTCCCGAGCCGGAGACGCTGTCCGAGGAGATCGACCGCGTCGCGCCCAAGGCCCGCCGCCCGGCCGAGGAGGACCGCGAGCCCGGCTTCGTCGGCGGCATGGTGTCGAGCGCCGTGGGCGCCGTCGCCCATGGCATGCTGTCGACGCGAGCCCGCCTCGCCCGCATGGTGGCGGAGGCGCCGCAGACGGCGCGTGCCGCCGCCGGTACCCCCCGGACCGAGGCGGCACCGCCCGCGGGGCCCGGCATCGCGGCCCGTGCCAGGGCCTTCTTCACCGAACCCGACGACGACGTGCTGCCGGCCAAGAAGACCTCTGGCGTCCGCCGCGAACCCGTCATCGAGGCGGCGCCCGACCGCCAGCCGCGCACCTATCACGCCCCTCTCGCCAGCCGTCCTCCGTCGGAAGAACCGGAGCGGATGGAAGCCCCGCGGATCGCGCCTGCCCAGGAACCCGAAGTGGAGGACGACGAGCCGCTGCCGTCGGAACTCGCGCCGAAGCCCGCCGTTGCCGGCCCCCGCATCCACGCGCCACCGCCGCCGCCGCGTCCGGCGGCCGTGCTGCAGAAGCTGCCGCTGCCGCCGCCGGACGGCGCCGACGACAGCTACGAGCTGCCGCCGCTCGACCTCCTGACCGAGCCGAAGCCCTCCGAGCGTGACGCCTCGATGTCCATGGAGGTCCTGCAGGACAACGCCACGACGCTCGCCTCCGTGCTCGACGACTTCGGCGTGCGCGGCGAGATCATCAACGTGCGCCCAGGCCCCGTGGTGACCCTCTACGAGCTCGAGCCCGCACCCGGCACCCGCTCCAACCGCGTCATCGGCCTTGCCGACGACATCGCCCGCTCCATGTCCGCCATCTCCGCGCGCGTCGCCCTGGTCGCCGGGCGCAACGCCATCGGCATCGAGCTGCCCAACGCCAAGCGCGAGAACGTGCTCCTGCGCGAGATGCTGGCGAGCCAGGACTTCATCACCGCCAAGGAGAAGCTGCCGATCGCGCTCGGCAAGACGATCGGCGGCGACCCGGTCATCGCCGATCTCGCCAAGATGCCCCACCTGCTGGTGGCCGGCACCACCGGCTCGGGCAAGTCGGTAGCCATCAACACCATGATCCTGTCGCTGCTCTACCGGCTCAGGCCGGACCAGTGCCGGCTCATCATGGTCGACCCGAAGATGCTGGAGCTGTCGATCTACGACGGCATTCCCCATCTGCTGACGCCCGTCGTCACCGATCCGAAGAAGGCGGTGGTGGCGCTGAAATGGGCGGTCCGCGAGATGGAGGAGCGCTACAAGAAGATGTCGAAGCTCGGCGTGCGCAACATCGACGGGTTCAATGCCCGCATGGCGCAGGCGAAGGCCAAGGGCGAGGTGCTGACCCGCACGGTCCAGACCGGCTTCGACCGCGAGACGGGCGAGGCCATCTACGAGCAGGAGGAGATGGGCCTCGAACCCATCCCCTACATCGTCGTCATCGTCGACGAGATGGCCGACCTGATGATGGTGGCCGGCAAGGAGATCGAGGGCGCCATCCAGCGCCTGGCGCAGATGGCGCGCGCCGCCGGCATCCACCTGATCATGGCGACGCAGCGCCCCTCGGTGGACGTCATCACCGGTACGATCAAGGCGAACTTCCCCACCCGCATCTCCTTCCAGGTGACGTCGAAGATCGACAGCCGCACCATCCTCGGAGAGCAGGGCGCCGAGCAGCTCCTCGGCCGTGGCGACATGCTCTACATGGCCGGCGGCGGACGTATCAGCCGCGTCCACGGTCCCTTCGTCTCGGACGAGGAGGTCGAGCGCATCGTCGGCCACCTGAAGATGCAGGGCTCGCCGGACTATCTCGACGCCGTCACCACCGACGACGAGGAGGGCGTGGACGGCGACGGCGACGACGGCGCGGTCTTCGACAAGGGCGCCTTCGGCGAGGAGCCGGCCGACCTCTACGACAAGGCGGTGCAGGTGGTGCTGCGCGACAAGAAGGCCTCGACCTCCTATATCCAGCGCCGCCTGCAGATCGGCTACAACCGCGCCGCGTCGCTGATCGAGCGGATGGAGCGCGAGGGCCTCGTCGGCCCCGCCAACCACGCCGGAAAGCGCGAAATCCTGGTGCCCGAGGGGGCGGAGTGAGGGGCTGCCGCCTCGAAATCGCCCCAACGGCTGCCTATCTCCCCTTCGCCATGACCCCGATGACCGACCTGCGCCGAGGACCGACGATGACGCCTGAGACCCGCGCGATCCGGCGCTCGCCGAACGGTTCCGCGGCACGGCGCGCGGCACTGGGCTGTGCGCTTGCCGCCATGGCCGGGCTCGCCGCGGCGACCCTGCCGGCCGCCGCTGGCGACCAGCCCTTCATCCTCGCCCAGAATGCGCCGCTCCAGCTCGGCCCGCCCGGCGG
>NZ_JBQVQL010000063.1:0-28527 GCF_052440005.1 Phreatobacter sp. | reverse complement strand
CGTCCGAGCCGCGCCGCCCGCCAGGCCGAGGCCCGTGCCAGCGCCGCCGAGCGCGGCGAGGGGGCCGGCCAGCGCAATCGGCAGGAGTCGAACGCCACCGGCTCGACAGGCGCCTCCACCGTCGCCGCGGTGGCTGCCTGGCGCCAGCGGGTCCTGGCCCATCTCGCGCGCCACAAGGTCTATCCGGAGTCCGCCCGCGAGCGGGGCATCCGCGGCCGCACCGGCATCGCCTTCACCCTGACGGCGAACGGATCGGTCGCGTCCGTCTCGATCGCCTCGTCCTCGGGGGCCCCCATTCTCGATCAGGCGACGCTCACCATGGTGCGTCGCGCCCAGCCCTTCCCGCCCAACCCGGCCGGAGGTTCCGCCAGCTTCACGGCGGGAATAAACTACAGTCTGTATTGATGCCAGCCAGTCCGCGGGACGAGCCAGAAGGAAGACTTCCCATGTATATCGCCATGAACCGCTTCAAGGTCATCAAGGGCGCCGAGGCCGATTTCGAGACGATCTGGCGCACCCGCCAGTCCTATCTCAACGAGCTCGAGGGCTTCGTCGAGTTCGCCCTGCTCAAGGGTCCGGAGCGCGAGGACCACACGCTCTATGCCTCGCACACCGTGTGGGAGACCAAGGCGAACTTCGAGGCCTGGACCAAGTCGGAGCAGTTCCGCAAGTCGCACGCCCGCGCCGGCATGGCCGATGCGAAGCCGACCTCCATGGGCCATCCCGAATTCGAGGGCTTCGAGGCGGTGCTCGTCGACGACAACCGCGGCAAGCCTTCCCTCGCGGCCGAGTGAGCGCCATGACGGCTCAGATGTCTGCGGAAATCCCCGCCGCGGCCGACCGGCTGGCGGCGGCCCGCGCGGCTCTCGCGGCCAAGCCCGACGGGGTCATAGAAGCCGTCGCGCGCGAGCACGGCGTGCCGCCGCGCGACGTGCTGGCCATGCTGCCGCCGGGCGAGAACGTCGCGGCGCCCGCCGAGGCCTTCGAGGCGATCTGGACCGACGTGACGGGCTGGGGAGAGATCCTCTTCATCGTCAACACGCCCGACATCGTGCTGGAATGCCACGGCGCGCTGGTGCCCGGCACTGCCGGCCACGGCTGGTTCAACGTGCACGGCGACAGCCCCATCGGCGGCCACATCAAGGCGTCGAACTGCAGCGAGATCTGCTTCGTGGACCGCGTGTTCCACGGCCGCCGCTCGCTCTCGATCCAGTTCTACAATGCCGCCGGTGAGGCCATGTTCAAGATCTTCGTCCGCCGCGACAAGGAACGGGCGCTGCTGCCCGACCAGATCGTGAAGTTCGAGGCGCTGAGGGCGAAATACGCCTGATCGCCGCTCGGGGCCGGAAAGACGAAGGGCGCGGCCATGGCCGCGCCCTTCTGCGTTGATCCTGGAATAGCCGCGTCACGCCCGGGCCTGTCCGGGCATGACGCTTGAAGGCGTTCGACTGCTCAGAAATTGACCTTGTCGCCGCCCTTGAGGCCGAGGATCTCGCGGGCGTCGTCCGGGGTGGCGATCTCGAGGCCCATGCCCTCGATGATCTGGCGCACCTTGGTCACCTGCTCGGCATTGTTCTTCGCGAGCTTGCCCGGGCCGATCCACAGCGAATCCTCGAGGCCGACGCGCACGTTGCCGCCCATGGCCAGCGACATGGCGGCGATCGGCATCTGGTTTCGTCCGGCGCCGAGCACGGACCACTGGTACTCGTCTCCGAACAGCCGATCGGCGGTGCGCTTCATCATCACCACGTCCTCGTAGTGGCCGCCGATGCCGCCGAGGATGCCGAAGACCGACTGGATGAAGAAGGGCGGCTTGATGATGCCGCGGTCGGCGAAGTGGCGCAGGGTGTAGAGGTGGCCGATGTCGTAGCACTCCACCTCGAAGCGGGTGCCGTTGTTGGCGCAGGTGGTGAGGATGTATTCGATGTCGGCCAGCGTGTTCTTGAACATGCCGGCGCGCGAGCCCTCGAGATAGGGCTTCTCCCAGTCGTATTTGAAGTCCTTGTAGCGGTCGAGCATGGGGTAAAGGCCGAAGTTCATCGTGCCCATGTTGAGGCTCGCCACCTCCGGCGCGTAGTGGGCGGCCGGCTTGACGCGCTCCTCGACCGTCATGGTCTGCGAGCCGCCGCTGGTGATGTTGATGGCGACGTTGGAGCGCTGCTTGATCACCTTCAGGAACGGGGCATAGGCCTCGATCGACTGGTCGGGCCGGCCGTCCTTGGGGTCGCGCGCGTGCAGGTGGACGATGGCCGCCCCCGCTTCCGCCGCCGCGATGGCGTTGTCGGCGATCTCCTGCGCCGTGATCGGCAGATGCTCCGACATAGTCGGCGTATGGATCGAGCCGGTGATGGCGCAGGTGATGATGACTTTCTTCGACTTCGCCATGAGGGGCTCCTTCGTCGGACTGCGGATGGGATGAGGATCAGGCCGGCTTCTTCTTCGCGCCGCGCTTGTGCGCCTTCAAGGCCGCCAATCGGCCGTCGCGCCATTTGGACAGGCGGGCTATGCGTTCGGGGGACTGCTCGCCCGGCCACTCCGCCATGATCGCGGCCTCGTTTGCGGGTGTGAAGACCTTGCGGCCGGTCAGGCGGGTAAGGCTCGGGCCGTAGCGCCGGTTGTAGTCGGGAATGCCGCCGGGGGCGTTGAGCTCGATGGTCTCGAACGGGCCCATGAAGGACCAGCGCAGGCCGAGCCCGTCGCGGATGGTCTTGTCGAGGTCCTCTGGCGAGACGACACCCGAGCCGACGAGGTCGAAGGCCTCGGCCATCAGCACCGCCTGCAGGCGGTTGAGCACGAAGCCGTCGATCTCCTTCTTCACGGTGACCGCCACCTGCTCGACCTTCTCGTAGATGGCGCGGGCCTTCTCCACCACCTTCGGGTCGGTCCAGGGTGCCGGGCAGAGCTCGACGATGGGCACGAGGTGAGGGGGGTTCACCGGATGGGCGACGAGCACGCGCGAGCGGTGCTTGAGGTCCTTCGCCCAGAGCGAGGAGAACAGGAAGGAGGTGGAGGAGACGACGATGGCCGAGGGCGGGGCGAGCGCGTCGATCTCGGTATGGATGGCGATCTTCGCCTCCACCGTCTCCGGCCCGTTTTCCTGAACGAAGGCGCAATCCTTCAGCGCCTCGGCGAGGGTCTTGCAGGCGATGAGGTTCTTCGCCGAACCCTCCGGATCCTTCACGAGGTCGAGGTCGGCGAGCTCCTTGAGGTTCTTCGCGATATGGGCCTTGGCCGCCTCGGCGACGCCAGGGACCGGGTCGTAGAGCGCGGTGGTCCAGCCGTGGCTGCAGAAGACCGTGGCCCAGGCCCGGCCGATCAGGCCCGATCCGACGATGGCGATGGTGGGCATGTCAGTTTCCTCTGGTCTTCACGCATCATGACCGGGCTTGTCCCGGTCAACCACGACTTGAACATGGACGGACGAGAATTCGTGGATACCCGGGCCAAGCCCGGGCATGACGAGCGTCAGCACATCATGACGCGTGCAAGTCCTCACAGCCACAACACCTTGCGCCGCAGCTCCTGGTCCTCGCGCAGGTCCTTCGACGCGCCGTGCCACGTGACCGCGCCGCGCTCCAGCGCCACGGTCCGGTCGGAGAGCGCCAGGGCGAGGTCGAGATGGTGGTCGACGATGATGATCGACACCTCGTGGCGCAGCTTGTCGAAGGCCTCGAAAAGCTCCTCGGTGATCGCCGGCGACAGCCCCTCGAAGGGTTCGTCCAGCAGCAGCAGCCGCGTGTCGCCGACGAGGGCGCGGGCCACAGCCACCATCTGCTGCTCGCCGCCCGAGAGGAAGTCGGCCGAGGTCGTCCAGCGCTCCTTGAGCCGCGGGAAGAAGGCGAGGACCCGGTCCTCGTCCCAGTGGCGGCCGGCGCCGGTTAGCCGCTTCAGCCGGCCGAGCATCAGGTTGTCCTTCACCGACAGGCCGGCGAAGAGGCCGCGCCCCTGCGGCACGTAGCCGACGCCGAGCCGCGCCACCTTGTCCGCAGGCAGGCCGGAGAGCACGTCGCCCGCAAGCGTCACCGTGCCGGAGGCGGGCGGCGCGATGCCGGTGATGGTCTTCAGCACCGTCGACTTGCCGGCGCCGTTGCGCCCCAGCAGCGCAACGATCTCGCCGCCCTTCACGTCGAAGGTGACGTCGTTGAGGATGTGGCTCTTGCCGTAGAAGGTGTTGACCCTGTCGAGGGTCAGGAGCGTCTCCGCCGTCGCTGCCGAGGCGCGCTCCTTCGCCGCCACCGCATGGGCGCCGGAGCCGAGATAGACCGCTTGCACGCGCTCCGACGACCGGGCCTCCTCGACCGTGCCGTCCACCAGCACCTCGCCGTCGTTCATCACCGTGACGTGGTCGGCGATCTGGAAGACGCGGTCGATGTCGTGCTCGACCAGCAGCACCGGGATGTCGCCGGAGATCGTCTTGATGATGTCGCCGACGCGCTTCCGCTCGGCCGCGGCGAGGCCCGCCAGCGGCTCGTCGAGGAGGAGGATGCGCGGCCGCGTGGCGAGCGCCAGCGCCATGTCGACGAGGCGCTGGCCGCCATAGGAGAGCGAGCCCGCCTCCGCCTGCTCGATGCCGCCGAGGCCGAGATAGCGGATGAGCGTGCCGGTATCGCCCTGGAGGCCAGGCAGGGTGCCCGCCTCCGCCCAGACGCCGAACCGGCCGGGGTGGCGCGCCTGAACCGCGAGGCGCACGTTCTCCTCGATGGTGAGGCCTGGAAAGAGGTTGGTGATCTGGAAGGAGCGGCCGACGCCCGCCTGGGTGATGGCCTGTGGCGAGAGGCCGCCGACCTCGCCACCGTCGAGCCTGACCGTACCGCGGTCCGGCGGGAACATGCCGGAGAGAAGGTTGAAGGCGGTGGTCTTGCCCGCCCCGTTCGGCCCGATCAGGGCATGCAGCGTGCGGTCCTTCACCGTGAAGCTGATGCCGCGCACCGCCTTGATGCCGCCGAAGCTCTTGGCGATGTCGTCCACCACCAGAACGGCGCCGTCGCCCTGACGGCCTTCGCGCACGAACTGCGGCGGCACAGGCCCCACTGCCTCGACGCGCCGGGCCGCCATGGCGGCGTCCGTCTCGATGCGCTTGCGGAAGGGCGCGAGAACCCGCTCGGCGACGCCGATGAGCCCGGTGGGGGAGAAGACGATGAAACCGACGAAGAGGAGGCCGAAGGCCAGAAGCCAGCTCGATGTGAAGAGCGAGAGATATTCGCGGAACAGCATGAAGAACAGCGCGCCGAGCGCCGGTCCCATGAAGGAGCGCATGCCACCGATCACGACCATGGCGAGGAGTTCGCCCGAGAACTGGATGGCGATCGGGTCGGCGGAGGTGAAGCGGTGGTGGAAGGCGGAGAGCACGCCGGCGAAGCCCGTCAGCGTCGCCGACATGGTGAAGGCGATCAGCTTGTAGCGGTCGGTGTCGTAGCCGACGAAGCGGGCGCGCACCTCGTTCTCGCGCACCGCCACCAGCACGCTGCCGACGGGTGAGCGGTGAAAGCGCTGGAGCAGGAACACGACGGCGAAGCCGACGGCCGCGACGAGGGCGTAGAAGGCCCAGGGATTGTTGAGGTCGGCGATGCCCCAGTGGGGCCGGGTGACGCCGCCGAGGCCGTTCTCGCCTCCGGTGAGGTCGGTCCAGCGGAAGGAGACCGTATAGGCCACCGCCGTCATGGCGAGGGTCAGGAGCGAGAAATAGACGCCGCGGCGCCGGAGGATCAGCAGGCCCAGCAGGGTGGAGGTCACCCCGACGAAGAGGATGGCGAACCCAGCCGGCAGCAGCATCTGGCCGGGGAAGAAGTGGCGCTGCGCCAGCACGGCCGCATAGGCGCCGATGCCGAAGAAGGCGCCATGGCCGAAGGAGACGAGGCCGGTATGGCCGACGAGGATGTTCAGCGCCAGGGCGGCGATGGCGAAGATCACGACGTCGGTGGCAGACGTCAGCGTCAGGCCGATCGACAGCATGAAGACCGGCAGGACGACGAGCGCCGCGATGGCCGCGAGAAGATTGCGGAGGGTCGGGCTCATCGGATCACTCGAATTTCTGGATGCGTTCGCCGAACAGGCCGCGCGGCCGCGTCAGCAGCACCAGCACCATCAGCAGGTAGACCGAGGCTTCCGTCGCCGCGGGATAGAAGTGGGCGGCGACGCCGCGGGTCATGCCGACGATGGCGGCGGCGGCCACCACGCCCCAGAAGGAGCCGAGGCCGCCGATCACCACCACGACGAAGGCGAAGGTGATGATCTCCTGGCCCATGGCCGGATGGACGCCGGCGATGGGGGCGATGAGCACGCCGGCAAGCGCGGCGAGGCCGACGCCGATCATCACCACCGCGGTCATATAGGGCTTCAGCGAGATGCCGAGGGCGCCCACCATGTCCGGGTTCTGCACGCCGGCGCGCACCACCTTGCCGAAGGCGGTCTTCGTCAGGAGGATCCACAGGCCGAGGACGGCGAGGGCGGTGATGCCGAGGGTGATGAGGCGGTAACGCGAATAGACGAAGTCGCCGAGGAACACCTGGCCGCGCAGCGCCTGCGGTATGGAGAAGGGGATCGGCGCCGCGCCGTAGAGGATGCGCAGCGTCTGCTCGGCCACCATGGCGAGGCCGAAGGTCAGCAGCAGCCCGAGGATGGGATCTGCGGTGTAGAAGCGCCGGAGCAGGTAGCGCTCCACGATCATGCCGATCACCGCCACGATCAGCGGCGAGACGATCAGCGCGCCGCCGAAGCCGATGCGATCGGCGAGAGTCACGGCGAGATAGGCCCCGAGGGCATAGAAGGCGCCATGGGCGAGGTTCACGATGCCGCCGAGCGAGAAGATCATCGACAGCCCGAGGGCGATCATCAGGTAGTAGGACCCGGCGAGCAGGCCGTTGAGGATCTGCGACAGGAGCGGGATCAGGTCAGGCACGGGATCCGTCCGGATTGCGGGATGGCATGGGTGGCCGGCATGGCGGGAGTGCGTCCTTCGAGGCTCGCCGTTCCGGACGATGCTGACGCATCGCCGGGGGATCGCACCTCAGGATGAGGGGGCGTGCCTTGTGTCGCGGCAGAGGGTTCACGCGCGTCTCCGCCGGATCCGGGTGCCCTTCGAGCCCTCATCCTGAGGTGCGAGCGCCGGCGAGCCTCGAGGGACGCACCTGCTTCGTGCAAGGCGGCCGAAGCGGCAAGGATGCGCCGCTCCGGCCTCGTTGTTCGTGTCACGCCCGGAACGTGCACTTGTTCTCGTCGTCGGTCGCCGCGATTACCTCGAGGCTCTCGTTGGCGGCCGGCACGGGCGGGGAGGAGGAGAAGATGTCGTACTGGTTCTTGATCTGCGCCGCCGGCAGGGCGGTGATGGCATACATCTCCATCATCATCTGATGGTCCTTCGCCCGGAAGTAGCCCTCGCGCGTCTTCAGGAGGTCGAACTTGGCGCCTTTCTCGAAGTGCTCGACGATCTTCACTGGATCGGTGGACTTGGTCTCGGTCATCGCCTGCGCCACGACCTTCATCGAGCAGTAGTCGCCCCAGGCCTGGTTCTCCGGCATGCGGTTCCATTTCTTCTGGAAGCCGGTGACGAAGGCCTTCGAGCCGGGGGTGTCGATGAGGTGATGCCAGACCACCGGCCAGGTGCCGCCGAAGTTGCCCTTGCCGGCGCCCCAGGCGAGCGCAGTGTCGAAGCCGAAGCCCGCGACCGGGAAGGTCAGGCCGAACTCGGCGTACTGCTTGAGGAAGTTGGTGATCTGGGTTCCCGCGAGGTTGAGGCAGACCACGTCCGGCCGCGCCTGGCGGATCTTCAGCAGGAACGGCGAGAAGTCGGCGAGATCGGTCGGGATCAGGTCGTCGCCGGCATGGTTGCCGCCGTTCGCCGCCATGTAGCGCTTGGCGACGTTGAGGAGGTCATGGCCGAAGGCGTAGTCGGCCGTCAGCGAATACCACTTCTTGCCCGAGACGAGGCCGTCGCGGATCAGCGAGCGGCCCACCGCCTTCACGTACATCGAGTTCTGCGCCTCGATGTGGAACATGAACTTCTGGCAGTCCGAGCCGCGCAGCGCGTCGGAATTGGCGCCGGTGTTGATGAAGAGCACCTTCTCGCGCTGCACGACCTGGGCGATCGCGAGCGCCGAGGCCGAGGAGATTTCACCCAGGAGGGCGACGATCTTGTCGCGCTGCACGAGGCGCTCCGCCTTGGCCGAGGCCTGCTGCGGATTGGGGCTGTCGTCGAGGATGAGCTCGAGCTTGCGGCCCATGACGCCGCCGGCAGCATTGATCTCCTCCGCCGCGAGCTGGGCGGCCTGGGCGGCATACTCGCCCAGGGGGCCGAGGAAGCCGGTGCGCGGCGTGATATGCCCGACCTTGATCGCCTCGGCCTGGGCGTAGCTGATGGCGGGCGCCCCCAGGGTGCCGAGCGCCGCGGCGCCGGCCGAGGCCTTGATGAGGGTGCGGCGTGACAGGCTCTTGTCGAGCGGCATCGGACGTCTCCTTGGCAGTGTTTCCAGGCCCAAATCACCCGAGCGGAGGCGTTGATCGCCCCTCGCCGACGGCAGGCGGTGGCTTGCCGTGATCTGTGATCACAGTTATGGTTTCTCAAACGGCGGTGTTTGTCCAGCCCCCTTCGCTGAGGCGTCCCGCCGCGCCACACGGAAGGGTGTCATGAGGGACGCGCCATGAGGGACGCGCCATGAGCGTCGCAGAGGCCCTGACGACCATTGGACCGCTGGAGCGCGAGACGCTCGGCGATCGCGTCTATGGGCACCTGCGCGAACTCCTGATGTCCGGTCGCCTGGCGCCCGGCGACAAGCTGTCGCTGCGCGGCACGGCGGAGGCCATGGGCGTCAGCATGATGCCGGTGCGCGAGGCGGTGAGCCGGCTCGTCGCCGACCGCGCCCTCGAGGTCGCCCCGAACCGGGCGGTGCGGGTGCCGATCATGACGGTCACCCAGTTCCGCGAGCTGACGACGGTGCGTATCGAGATCGAGGGTTTCGCAGCGGAACGCGCGGCCGCCGCGGCCTCGCCCGACCAGATCGTGCGCATCGCCGCGCTGGAGGCCGCCTTCCGCGCCCTCAGCCTCCTCGCCCGCCCCGACCTCGCCGAAGCCGTCCGGCTCAACAAGGACCTTCACTTCGCAATCTACGAGGCGACCGGCCTGCCGACACTCGCCGAGATCATCGGCGCCCTCTGGCTGAAGGCCGGCCCCGTCATCAATCTCGACCTCGGCGCCAATCCCGACAGGCTCGCTACCGGCGGCGCGGTGCGCTTCCATGCCGATGCCCTTGCGGCGATCCGCGCCGGGGACGGGCAAGGCGCCCGCGCCGCCATCGCCGCCGACATCAGCGGCGCCGCCGACTTCATCATCGCCAGGGGCGGCCTCGCCGCCGCCTAGCACCGACAGCATCAGGGAGAGCGAACCATGGATCTCGGCATCAGGGGCCTGCGCGTCCTCGTCACGGCGGGCGCGAACGGCATCGGCCGCGAGGTGGCGCGCGCTTTCGTGGAGGAGGGGGCGCGGGTCCATGTCTGCGACGTCGACCGCGAGGCCATCGCTGACCTCGCCCGCACCGATCCCGCCATCACCTCCTCCTTTTGCGACGTGGCCGACCGCAAACAGGTCGCCGACCTCCTCGTCACCGCCCTGGACCGGCTGGGCGGCCTCGACGTGCTCGTCAACAATGCCGGCATCGCCGGGCCCACGGGGCGCGTCGAGGAGATCAACCCGGAGGACTGGGACCGCTGCATCGAGGTCTGCCTCACCAGCCAGTTCAACTGCGCCCGCCTCGCCGTGCCGCACCTGAAGGCGAGCACCAACGCCTCGATCATCAATCTTGCCTCCGTCGCCGGGCGCTTCGGTTTCGCCCTGCGCACGCCCTATGCGGCGGCGAAATGGGGCGTCGTCGGCTTCACCAAGTCGCTCGCCATCGAGCTCGGCGAGTTCGGCATCCGCGTCAACGCCATCCTGCCTGGCCTGGTCGAGGGCGACCGCATCCGCCGCGTGCTGGAGGCCAAGGCCCAGTCGCGCGGCGTCGCCTTCCGCGAGATGGAGGAGCAGGCGGTGGCCTATACCTCGCTGAAGACCTTCGTCACCGCCCGCCAGCTCGCCGACCAGATGCTGTTCCTCGCCTCGCCGAAGGGAAAGACCATCTCCGGCCAGGCCCTGTCGATCTGCGGCGACATGCAGATGCTGACCTGAGCGGTCGCTCAACAGACAACCCGGCCCATTTCCTCGTCATGCCCGGGCTCGTCCCGGGCATCCACGAATTCCTTGTCCCGCGGTGTTCAAGTCGTGGATGCCCGGGGCGAGCCCGGGCATGACGCGATACACTGAGCGTGGTGGGATGTCGGCCGCAGTCTCCCGCCCTTGGAATCGCCGCCCATCCATGCGAGGCCAGCGGGCGTGACCGTCATCGCCCATGTCTCCGACCTGCACCTGACGCCGGTGCCCTTTCCCATCGGCGAGGGCCTGAAGCCGGCCCTCGGCTGGATCAACTGGCGGCGCAAGCCCGGCGCCCACGATGCCGCGATCGCGTCACGCACCATCGCCGCCGTCGCCGCCGCGCGGCCCGATCACGTGGCGCTGACCGGCGACCTCATCGAACTTGGCCTCGCCGCGGAATATGCCGCGGCCGGCGCGGCCCTCGCCGAATTTGGCGATCCCGACCAGGTCTCCTGGTCCCCCGGCAACCACGACGTCTACACGCCGCGGGCTGAAAAGCGCCTGCAGGCGATTCTCGGGGACTGGCTGGGGGCGCCGGCCGGGGCAGGGGACCTGCGCGCGCGCTTCCCCCGTGTCGCCCTCGCCGGCCGTGCTGCCGTCGTCACGCTCTGCTCGGGCACCCCGACCTGGCTGTTCTCCGCGGAAGGCGAACTCGGCCGCGACCAGCTCGCCCGCCTCGACTCGCTGCTCTCGGGGCTCGACAGGACCGCATCCCTGCCGCTCATCGCCATCCACCACCCGCCCCACGCGCCCGGCCTGTCGCGGCTGAAGCGGCTGCGCGACGGCGAGGCGCTGATGGCGCTTCTCGCCCGCCACGGCTGCCCGCTCGTGCTCCACGGCCACCTGCACCGCGCCTGCGACACCCTCTGGACCGGCGGCGGGCGGAGCATCCGCCTCGCCGGGGCGCCCTCGGCCTCATTGGCCGGCCGCCACGGGGACGATCCCGCCGGCTTCACCCTCATCCATGTCGACGCCGATCTCGGCTTCCGGCTGGAGCGCCGGACAGTCCCCTGATTTCGCAACGGCCCCTTGCATCAATCCGGTTGGCATCCGCGCGGCTTGGTGCTCTTGATGGCGGCCCCCCGCCGCCTGCCCACAACGGTTGAGACCCATGAACGCTCCCCTCGCGGCCTCGCACATCGATCCCGCCCTGCTCGAGGGCCTGCGCGCCCTTCTCGGTGCCCGTGTCTCGACCTCCGAGTCGGATCGCGCCCAGCACGGCCGCGACGAGTCGCGCCATGCAGCCCGCCTGCCGGACGCGGTCTGCCGCGCCATGTCGACCGAGGAGGTCGCAGCCATCGTGAAGCTCTGCGCCGCCCACGACACGCCCATTGTCGCCTATGGCGCGGGTTCCTCGCTGGAGGGCGCGCTGATCCCGATGAAGGGCGGCGTCTCCCTCGACCTCACCGGCATGAATCAGATCCTCAGCGTCCGCCCCGAAGACCTTGATGCGACTGTGCAAGCCGGCGTGACGCGCAAGCAGCTCAACGCCCATCTGCGCGACACCGGCCTGTTCTTCCCCGTCGATCCCGGCGCCGACGCCACCATCGGCGGCATGGCGGCGACCCGCGCCTCCGGCACCAACGCGGTGCGCTACGGCACCATGCGCGAGAACGTCGTGAACCTGACCGTCGTCCTCTCCGACGGCCGCATCATCCGCACCCGCTCGCGCGCCAAGAAGTCGTCGGCCGGCTACGACCTCACCGGCCTGTTCGTCGGCCAGGAGGGCACGCTCGGCATCATCACCGAAGTGACGGTCAGGCTCTACGGCATCCCCGAGGTCATGGCTGCGGCGACCTGCTCCTTCCCCACGGTCGACGCGGCGGTCGATACCGTCATCCAGACGATCCAGATGGGCATTCCCATCTCGCGCGTCGAACTTCTCGACGACCGCGCCATCGAGGCGGTGAACGCCTATTCCAAGCTGACCCTGCCGGTCACGCCGACGCTCTTCTTCGAATTCGCCGGCAGCCAGGCGGGCGTGGAGGAACAGGCCGCCATCGTCGAGGAACTCGCCAAGGGCGAGGGCGCCAGCAACTGGCGCTGGTCCACCGATGCCGACGAGCGCTCGAAGCTCTGGCAGGCCCGCCACGACATCCACTGGGCCATCCGCGCCCTGCGTCCCGGCGCCAAGGGCTGGGGGACCGACGTCTGCGTGCCGATCTCGGCGCTGGCCGAGGTCATCCGCGAGGTTCGCAAGGAGACCTCTCAGCAGAGCTTCGGCACCACCCTCGTCGGCCATGTCGGCGACGGCAATTTCCACCTCGGCATGCAGATCGACCCGGACGATCCGGCCGAATGGGCCAAGGCCAACGAGATCAACGACCGCATGGTCAAGCACGCCATCCGCCTGGGCGGCACCTGCACCGGCGAGCACGGCGTCGGTATCGGCAAGATGAAGTTCATGCGCGAGGAGCACGGCGAGGCTCTCGACGTCATGCACCTCATCAAGAACGCCCTCGACCCCAAGGGCATCTTCAATCCCGGCAAGGTCCTTCCGGAGGAGCCGCGGCAGGCCGCGGAATAAAATCGGACTCAGCCGCGCCGAAGTGGTACCTTGGCGCATGTCTCAGACGGATTTCACCGCCGCGGCCGAACTCTTCGCCAACAAGCGAAAGTCGTTCCGCTCCCGCGTTCCGCTCAAATACAAGCGCTTCGACAGCCTCGCGGAGGCCGTTCGCTTTGCCGTCGAGGAACTCGGCGACGATCTCAACGGCATCAATATCCGCACCGAGAACGACGATGTTTCGGGGGCGGCCATCCGCGCACTCTACGACGAGGCCGGCTATCCCCTCGAGCGAAAGGCGCTTCGGCAAGCCTCATGACCCATCCCCTCACCGCCGCCGCCCCTGCGGGCGTCGCGGCCCTCGTCGAGGTGCGCAGCCTGGGCGGCGTCAATTTCGTCCGCCCCGACCGGGTCATCGCCATCCAGACGTCGCCCACCGGCACGTCGCTGATCGTCATGGAGGGCGGCACGACCGTCCACTCCTCCGAGGCGACCAAGGTCATCGCCGAGCGAATCGCAGCCGCCGACCGGGACCGCTAGCAGTCCCGTCCTTCTTCGCCGCCCCCCCGGCAGGCGTTATCTCGCAACCACAGGTGACATCATGGCTCAGCACAGGTTCAAGGTCGGCGACGTCGTCACCCTCGGCCGTTCCTTCCTCAAGATGCCGGAAGGCCCCTTCGAGGTGATCCGCCTGTTGCCCTCCGATTCCGCCGATCCGGCCTACCGCATCAAGAGCCGCTCGGAATCCTACGAGCGCGCCGTGCGCGAATACGAGATCAAGGCCGCCTGACCTCGGCCTGCATGGCTCCCATGGCCGGCGGCGCTTGCCCGCCGGCGCCGTCCGCCGCTCACTGTCGCGCCACTGACCCGACAGCGCGAACGAGCCGGCCATGCAGCACCTGACCTCCGAAGCCCTCCTCGAGGCCGTCCGCCAATGGGTGGCCATCGAGAGCCCGACCCAGGACGTGGCGGCGGTCAACCGCATGGCCGATCATGCGGAAGCGCTCCTGCGTGCGGCCGGGGCGCGCATCGAGCGCATTCCCGGCACGATGGGCTACGGCGACATCCTCATCGGGCGCATCGCCGGGGAGACCGAGGGGCCCGGCATCCTGCTGCTCGGCCATATCGACACGGTCCATCCCGTCGGCACGCTTGCCTCCGATCTGCCCTGGCGGGTCGAGGGCGATCGCGCCTATGGCCCCGGCATCTACGACATGAAGGGCGGCAATGCGATCGCGGTCGCCGCGCTCGCCCATCTCCACGCGACCGGCCGCCGGCCGCACATGCCCGTCTCCGTGATGTTCATCGCCGACGAGGAGGCCGGCAGCCCGTCCTCGCGCGCCCGCATTGAGGCGGAGGCCCGCCGCCACGCCATCGTGCTGGTTGCCGAGCCCTCGGGGGACGGCGGCCGGCTCACCGTCGCCCGCCACGGCATCGCGCGCTACTATCTCAAGACCACGGGCATTCCCGCCCATGCCGGCGCCTACCATGCCAAGGGGCGAAGCGCGATCCGCGAGATGGCCCGCCAGATCCTCGCCGTCGAGGCGATGACCGACTACGACCGCACCATCACCCTGAACGTCGGCACCATGTCCGGCGGCACCCACGAGAATATGGTGCCGATCCATGCCGAGGCCTGCGTCTACGTGCTGGTGCCATCGGGCGAGGCGGAGGCTGAGGTGCGCGGCAGGCTGCTCGCGCTGAAGCCGCACGATCCCGACGTGAAGCTCGACGTGACCCTCGGGCTCTTCCGTCCGCCCTACCGCAAGACGGCCGCCATCCAGGCGCTCTACGACCACGCCGCAGGGCTCGCCCGGGAGCTTGGCTTCGAGGTGGCCGGCGAGCGCGTCGCGGGGGGCGGTTCGGACGGCAATTTCACGGGCGCGCTCGGCATCCCGACGCTTGATGGTCTGGGCGTGATCGGCGACGGCCCCCACACCCACCACGAGCACCTGCTGGTCTCGTGCCTCGTGCCCCGCACCAGGCTCTACGTCCGCCTGTTCGAGACCCTGGCGCCGGGGCTTGTCGCCGGCTGAACGGCTGCGCTGCCGCCTATTCCGCTGCGGCGGACAGGGTCCGGCGGCTCCACCAGTCCTCGAGGGCGGGGCGCGTGCAGGCGAGCTTGACGTCCATGCCCCCGGCGAAGGCATCCCAGGCGGCGGCGAAGCGCTGCGGCACGCCGATCAGCAGGGGCATGTCCGCCGCCACCGCCGCGCCGATCTCGCTCATGAGCCCGCCGCCCTCCGCCTCCATGCGCCCGAACTTGTTGATGACGACGAGCTCGGCGGGCTGGTCCAGCGCCTGCCTGAGCGCAGCGGCCGCCTCGGCCAGCCCTGCCGGGTCGAGCCGGCAGGCATTGACGCTGCCGGGGCCGAGATCCTGGCAGATGTTGATGCGGCGCCCTGAGCCGAGCGCCTCCAGCTCCATGTCGAGCTCGGCGCAGCCGGCGCCCGCATTGATCTGGATGAGCCCCGCCACCGCCGTTCCCGAGGCCAGCAGGTCGTGGGCGAAGGCCCCGAGCAGCGCGTCGCAGTCGTCGTCGGGGCCGTAGGTGACGGCGGCAATCTGGCTCATGCGGACGATCCCGGGTTGAGGGGAGGAGGATGGGTCGGGATGGCTCCCGGGTAAAGGGGCCTCGCTACGCCGGCCGGACGGGGCTCGGCAGAAGGCGGGACTCATGGTTTGATGGCGGCCATCACGGTGGGCCGGCCGCTCGGCCGCCAAGGCAGGGATCGATGCACATGCTGAAACTTCCGATGGTCACCCTGGCGCTCGGGGCGCTTCTCGCAGCGGCCGCTCCGGGCGCCGCCGAGGCGAGCCACCGCCGGCTCGGCATGCACGGCTGGTGCCGCGCCGACGCCGCCCAGATGATGGGTGTCAGCCGCCGCGCCGTGGTGCTCGACCGCCATGTGGCGCGTACGGTGGGCGGGCGCTACGAGATTCGCGGCCTCGCCTCCCATGGCCGCTACGGCTCCCGCGCCTTCACCTGCCAGTTCAACCGCCACCGCGTGCTGCAGGGCGCCGTCTGAACCGCTCACACCTTGCGGACCAGGAAGGTCAGCGTTCCCTCGCCCTTCTGCTGATCCTCCAGCACGTCCCCCGTCTCCCTGAGGAGGTGGGGGATGTCGATGCCGGCCATGGGGTCGGTGCAGATCACCGAGACCCGCTGGCCCGCAGCCATCCGGCTCAGCGCCTTGCGGGTCTTGAGGGCGGGCAGGGGGCACTTCAGCCCCTTCAGGTCGAGGGTCGCGACGTCCGCCGGCGTGGGCGCACCCGCGCCGGGCGAGGTCATGCTCATCCGGCTCAGCGCGTCGCCGTCGGGGCGTTCATGCCGTCCCAGGACTTGCCGACGAGGTTGTAGCCGGCCTCGGTGCCGCGCAGCTGCGCGCCCGTGGTGCTGAAGCGCGCGTCGGCCGTCGTCTGGTAGGTCGTGTTGAGAAGGTAGCCGGCGCCCACAGCGATGACGATGGCGGCGGCGAATGCGAGCACGATGGCCTTCATGGTGGTCCCCTCTCGGAAGTTCTTGTTTCCGCGCGCAATTTATCATGCGTCTGGAACCGTTCAAGGGCCGCGGCGTCGCAGCCCCGGCTATTCGATGATGATCGCCGGCGGTGGCTTGATGGTCACGTCGCCAGTGCCCGACAGGCTCGCCCAGACCTGGCGTGCGACCTCGCGGTAGACCAGGGAGTGCGGGCTCGACGGGTCGGTGGCGACGATCGGCCGGCCCGAGTCCGACCGTTCGCGCAGCGCCATGTCGAGCGGCACCTCGCCGAGGAAGGGCACGCCGAGCCGCGCGGCCTCCTTGCGGGCGCCGCCATGGCCGAAGATGTCGTAGCGGTTGCCGGTGTCCGGGGCGATGAAATAGCTCATGTTCTCGACGATGCCGAGGATCGGCACCTCGGTCTTGCGGAACATGGCGACGCCGCGCCGGGCGTCGATCAGGGCGAGGTCCTGCGGCGTCGACACGATGACCGCGCCGGCGAGCGGGGTTGCCTGCGCCATGGTCAGCTGCGCGTCGCCGGTGCCGGGCGGCATGTCGACCACCAGCACGTCGAGCTCGCCCCAGGCGACCTCCCGCAGCATCTGGGTGATGGCGCTCATCACCATCGGGCCGCGCCAGATCATCGGCGTCTCTTCCTCGACCATGAAGCCGATGGACATGACCTTGACGCCGTAACCCTCCAGCGGGGCGAGGGTGCGCCCGCTCACCACCCGCGGCTTGCCGTGCAGGCCGAAGAGCTTGGGAAGGGAGGGGCCGTAGATGTCGGCGTCGAGGATGCCGACGCGTTGCCCGTTGGCCGCCAGCGCCAGCGCGAGGTTGCAGGCGGTGGTGGACTTGCCGACGCCGCCCTTGCCAGAGGCCACGGCGATGACGTGCCGGACGCCGGGGATCGTCGCCGCCTTGGGCGACGGCGGCTGCGTGGGGCGGCCAGGTGCGACATGAGGCTGGGTGGAGGGCGGCGGGCGCATCGCGCCGGTGGGCGGACCGGTCGGCCGGTCGGCGGTGAGCGACACGAGCGCCTGTCCGACGCCCGGGACGCCGCCGATGGCTGATTGCGCGGCGGCCCGCACGGGCTCCATCGCGGCGGCCTCCGTCGGGTCGATGGCGATGGCGACCATCACCTTGTCGCCGTTGACCAGAATGTCGGAGAGCCGGCCCGAGGCCGTGAGCGACTGGCCGCTGGCCGGAAGCTTCACCTGTTCGAGCGCCCGCGCAACTTCTTCGCGTGTGACCATGATGCCCCCGTGAGACGAGGGGTCACATAGGGCATCGCGGCAGGGAGCGGAAGGGTCGCGTCCTCGTCAGGGCGTGACGGTGAGCCGCAGCACGTAGGAATCGAGCGGCATGGCCCGGTTCGCGGTGCTCAGTTCGCGGGGCGGCGACACCAGTTCGCCGAAGGCCACGAAGCGGCCCTGCACCGGCACGAAGGGCGCGCCGAGATGGGCGGCCGGCGACAGGCGGAAGGTCGGCGCGTGGGCGCCGACGGCCTCGATCTCGACGACGGGGGATCCGGTGCGGGTGCAGCCGCGCGGCGAGGCGCACTGGCCGTCGGCCACCACCTTGCTGAACCTCAGCTTCATGACGCGGCCGCCGGGGCCCTGGACCTCGACGGTCTCGCCGCCGCGGATCTCCACCCGCTGCGGCTGCGGGGCCTGGGCCTTGCTCGGCCCTGTGATGAGCAGGAGCACCGTGCTGGCGGCGAGGAACATCAGCGTGGGGGCAGCGATCATGGTCACGTTCGCGAGGGTCGGGCTGTTCAGCGTCATATGCGGCTCCGGATATTGCACCCGTGTGTCGCGATGGCGCGTGGAATGGTTCAATGCCGATATGGAGAGCCGGTTGCTAACCTGCGCGATCGTTCTGGGGTCACGAATGCGCGAGCCGTGCCGCGAGCATGGCAGGCCCCCCGTCATTGGACCGGCCGGGCCGCAAATCCATGTTGGACCTGTCATCGAGTCGTGGTAGCAGGCTGCGCCAACCCATAACCGAGCCGACATCCATCCTCCCGCCGAGTCGAGAGGGGGGAGAGGGCTTTATCCGCAGCGGAGTTGGCCATGGCCGTCATCAAGTCCATCGAGGAAGCTCTCACCTTCGACGACGTCCTGCTGCGGCCGGGCCTGTCCGACGTCATGCCGGGCGACGTCGACGTCAGGTCGCGGATCACCCGCACCATCTCGCTCAACATTCCGCTGATGTCCTCCGCCATGGACACGGTCACCGAGTACCGGATGGCCATCGCCATGGCGCAGGCCGGCGGCATCGGCGTCATCCACCGCAACCTCGAGCCCGAGGTGCAGGCCGACCACGTCCGCCAGGTGAAGCGCTTCGAGAGCGGCATGGTGCTGAACCCCATCACCATCCATCCCGACGAGACCCTTGCCGACGCGCAGGCGCTGATGCGCAAGCACAATTTCTCCGGCTTCCCCGTGGTCGAGCGCGGCCCCAACGGCAAGCCGGGCAAGCTGGTCGGCATTCTCACCAACCGCGACGTGCGCTTCGCCACCCGTCCCGACCAGCCGATCGCGGACCTGATGACGCGGGACAGGCTCATCACCGTCGGCGAGGGCGTCACCCAGGACGAGGCCAAGCGCCTCCTCCACCAGTTCCGCATCGAGAAGCTGCTGGTCGTCGACGAGCACTATCGCTGCACCGGCCTGATCACGGTGAAGGACATCGAGAAGCAGGTTGCCAATCCCAATGCCTGCAAGGACGAGCAGGGGCGCCTGAGGGTCGCCGCCGCCACCACGGTGGGTGAGCAGGGCTACGAGCGCACCGAGATGCTCATCGACGCCGGCGTGGACCTCGTCGTCGTCGATACCGCCCACGGCCATTCCCAGAAGGTTCTAGACCAGGTGACCCGCATCAAGCGCCTGTCCAACAAGGTGCAGGTGGTGGCCGGCAACGTCGCCACCGGCGCGGCGACCCGTGCGCTCATCGATGCCGGCGCCGACGCCATCAAGGTCGGCATCGGCCCGGGCTCGATCTGCACGACCCGCATCGTCGCCGGCGTCGGCGTGCCGCAGCTCACCGCCATCATGGAGAGCGTCGAGGCGGCGCAGGCGAGCGGCACGCCCGTCATCGCCGACGGCGGCATCAAGTTCTCCGGCGACCTCGCCAAGGCGCTGGCGGCGGGCGCCGAGGTGGCGATGATCGGCGGGCTCCTCGCCGGCACCGACGAGGCGCCGGGCGACGTCTATTTGTGGCAGGGCCGCTCCTACAAGAGCTACCGCGGCATGGGCTCGGTGGGCGCCATGGCCCGCGGCTCGGCCGACCGCTACTTCCAGGCCGAGGTGAAGGACACGCTGAAGCTCGTTCCCGAGGGCATCGAGGGACAGGTCGCCTACAAGGGGCCGGTCTCGACGGTGGTCCACCAGCTCGTCGGCGGCCTGCGCGCCGCCATGGGCTATACCGGCGCCCGCGACCTCGCGGAGTTCCGCACCAAGACCGAGTTCGTCCGCATCTCCGGCGCGGGCCTGCGCGAGAGCCACGTCCACGACGTGACGATCACCCGCGAGAGCCCCAATTATCCCAACGGCGGGCGCGTCTGAGCGACACCCGGTTTCCATGAAAAAAGGCGGCCCGCGGGCCGCCTTTCGTCGTCGTGGAGAAGCGTGCGATCAGTCGCAGACGCGCACGCGGCGCACTTCCGGACCCCAGGGGGTGTCGACCCAGCGACGCTCGACCCAGCACTCGCGATAAGGCGAGGCGGCTGCGGCGGCCGCGCCGCCGATGATCAGCGCTGCTGCGCCGGCGCCGACCCACGGGCCGGGGCCACGCCAGCCGCGGCCACGATAGTAGCCGGGGCCCGGACGAAATCCGGGACGTCCGGCGAAACCCGGGCCGGGACGGAAGCCAGGTCGTCCGCCGAAGCCGGGACCGCCACGGAAGCCACCGCGGCGCTGCATTTCGAGGGGCTGGCTCTGGCCGGCCGCGGCGCCGAGGGCCGACCGCTCGGCCAGAGAGGCGGCGACGGCGGCGGACGGCGCGAGGCTGGCGCCGCCGAGGGCGAACGCGCCGAAGGCGGCGGAGAGCGCGAGGCTCCTGAAGGACATCTGACGCATGACGAAATCTCCCCATGTACGCGGCGGGCGTCCTGCCCGCCGGGCCGCGACGCGGTCACCGCGCCGTTCAGGCCATAGGACCGGCCAAATCCGGTATTTCCTTGACCAACCTTCGTGCAGCATGCTCGGTTCCGCCCCGATGACAAGATAGGTCGGGCCATTCCGGCCGGCAGCGGAGAAGTTTCGATGGGCTTGATGAATCCCGGTGGCGCCTCGCTCGTCTGGCCGGTGCTGGCGCAGGTCGCACTGACCTTCGTCGTTCTCTTCGTCATGGGCTATTTCCGGCGCCAGGCGCTCTATGCCCGCGAGGTCCGCCTGAAGGACATCGCCCTGTCGGGGGACACCTGGCCGCCGCGCGCGCGACAGGCGGCGAACAATTTCACCAACCAGTTCGAGACGCCCGTCCTCTTCTACGTGCTCGCCATCATGGCGATCCACGTGGGCGCGACGGGCTGGCTCATGGCGACCTTCGCCTGGCTCTTCGTCGCCACCCGCGCCGTCCACGCCTACGTGCACATCGGTTCGAACGACCTGCGCCTGCGCCCGCTCGTCTTCCTGATCGGTTGCATCGCCCTCATCGCCATGCTGATCGGCGTGCTGGTGGCCGCCCTCTGACGCAAAAAAGGACCCCGGTCTTGCGACCGGGGCCGAGGTCAGGAACGGGAGGTCGGCAGGGCCTTTGGCTTACCAGCCGCAGACGTTGACCAGCCGGCGCTGCAGGCCGTAGGGCGTGTCCACGAGGCGGTAGCGGTAGCAGCTGGCCCCGACGGTGGCGACACCGAGCCCGCCGACCCAGACGCCGTGGCGCCAGACACGGTGCCGGTGGCCGTGGCCGTGGCGGTGGAAGCCGAGGTGCCGGCCGCCGAAGTGGCGCCCGCCGCCGAAATGCATTCCGCCGCCGCGGTGGAAGCCGCCGCCGCCCCCGCCGCCGCGGAAGCCGCGCGCTTCGGCATCGGTCGTGGCGTAGAGGCTGAGGCCGGCAACGGCAGCGCCCGCGAGGGCCATCGTCTTGAGATTGAACATGATCTTTGATCCTTGAGCTTGGGTCCGAGGGAGGAAGCCACCCTTCCCCCATGGGTGCTCGCGGCGCTGGAAAAGGTTCACCGAAAAGATGCCGCCGAAGGTCGGCTTTATTTTACGCGATCCGTCTCAGTGGAATTAAGGGACCGTTCAGCCTCGCGGGTCCATGCTCCGGCAACTCAGGCTCGGCAGAGGACATGACTGAGGTCACCGGCATCAAGGCGCAGGACATTGCCGAGGCTAAGGCTGCCCGGCGCTGGAATCTGACGTTTCCCGAACCTGTCGAGAGCCGTTTCGCCGCGGAGATGGACCAGCGGCGCAGCAGGGCCGTGCGGCGCGTCCTGCCGCGGACCCTCGTGATCTACAACGCCTTCCTCGTCGGCGACCACCTGTTGACCCCCGACGCCGTCTGGCTGTCGTGGATCGTGCATTTCGCGCTGGTGACTCCCTGGGTCCTGGCGGCAATTCTGCTGATGCCGAGGATCCGCTCGCGCCTTTGGCGTGATCTCCTGGTGGCGAGCCTGCCCTTGTCGATCATCGCCGGCGTGCTCGCCGTCTTCGCGGCATCCCGCTCGCCGCTGGCGGAGCACTACCAGTATTTCGTCATCATCGCGCTGCTCTACGGCAATGCGGTGCTGCGGCCGAGCCTGACCCTGGCCATCGCCATCTCGGGGGTGACCGTCGCCGCCCATGCCCTCGTCCTGTTCCTTCATCCGGGAATTGCCCCCGTCGTCGCCCTCACGGCCTTCTCCTGCCTCCTGGTCGCGAGCTACGTGTCGCTGTCGACCAACGCGGCGATGGAGCGGGATCTTCGCCGCCTCTACCTGATGAGCCTGTCGGAGAGCCTCGTCGCCAGCGACCTCGGGCGCGCCGCCGCCGACCTCCACCGCATGTCGCTTGTCGATCCTCTCACCGGCCTCGCCAACCGCCGCGGCATCGACGCGCGCGCCGGCGGCATCACCGCGGCCACGGTCGGTCCCGATTCCGGCTACGCGGTGCTGATGATCGACGTCGACCGCTTCAAGCCCTTCAACGACCGCTATGGCCATCCCGAGGGCGACAGATGCCTCGTCCGGGTGGCCGGTGCGATCCGCGAGTCGGTCCGCGGCGGGCTCGACCTTGCGGGCCGCTACGGCGGCGAGGAGTTCCTCGTCGTGCTGCCCGTCGCCGCCCTGGAGGAGGCCCTCACCGTGGCCGAGCGCATCCGCGGCACCGTGGAGGCGCTCGCCATCCCGCATGAGGCGTCTGAGGCGGGGATCGTCACCGTCTCGATCGGCCTCGCCATCGCCGATCCGGCGCAGTCCGGCAGCCTGGACCGGAGCATCGGCGAGGCGGATGCGGCGCTCTACGAGGCCAAGCTGGCCGGCCGCAACCGTGTCCGCGTCTGGGTGGCTGGCCTCACGCCGTCCCGCCAGCCGGCATCGACACGCACCGTTCCCGACGCCGCCTGATCCCATCGGTCCTTGCCGGCGGCCCCCGACAGCGGCTAACAGGCAGGCTGGCGGGGCAGGGCCCGCCCCGGAGACGCCGTGACCCCTTCAGCCCGCCTGTCCGCCGCCATCGAGGTGCTCGCCGATATCGAGGCGCGCCGGCGCCCCGCGCCCGACGCCCTGAAGGACTGGGGCCTTGCCCACCGCTTCGCCGGCTCGAAGGACCGCGCTGCCATCGCCAGCCTCATCTACGACGCGCTGCGCCGGCGCGCCTCCGCCGCCCATGTCATGAGCGATTCCGGCCCCCGCGCCGTGCTGCTCGGCGCGCTGGCCCTGGCCCGCGGCCTGTCGCGCGCCGAGATCGCCGCCCAGTGCAGCGGTGAGCGCTTCGCCCCCGAACCGCTGACGAGCGGCGAGGCGGCGGCCCTCGACCGCCTCGACCTCTCCGGCGCCCCGCCGGCCGTGGCGGGCGATTTTCCCGAATGGCTCGCCGACGACCTCGCGGCTGCGTTCGGCGATGGCCTTGTCGCCGAAATGGCGGCGCTGGCCGCGCGCGCGCCCATCGACATCCGCGTCAACACCCTCAAGACCGAGCGCATGCGGCTCCTGCCGGAGCTCGCCCATCTTGGACCCGAACTGACGCCCCATGCCCCCACCGGGCTGCGCTTCGGCCACGGCGACGACGGCCGCGGGCCGACGTTGCAGGTAACGCCCGAATTCCTCAAGGGCCTGTTCGAGATCCAGGACGAAGGCTCGCAGCTCGTCGCCGCCCTGACCGGCGCGGGACCCGACATGCAGGTCGTCGACCTCTGCGCAGGCGGTGGCGGCAAGACGCTCGAGCTGGCGGCGCTGATGGACAATTCCGGCCAGATCTACGCCACCGACTCCGATGCCCGGCGCTTGGCGCCGATCCACGACCGCCTCGCCCGCGCCGGCGTGCGCAACGTCCAGGTCCGCACGCCGAAGGGCAGGGGGGACGAGCCTCTGGCCGACCTCGCCGGCAAGATCGACCTCGTCGTCGTCGACGCCCCCTGCACCGGCATCGGCACCTGGCGGCGCAATCCCGACACCAAGTGGCGGGTGCGTCCCGGCGCGCTCGACGAGCGCATGAAGGATCAGGACCTCGTGCTCGCCCGCGCCGAGCGGCTGGTGAAGCCCGGCGGCCGCATCGCCTACATCACCTGCTCGGTGATCCCCCGCGAGAACGACCACCGCATCGCGGCCTTCCTGAAGGCCCATCGCGATTTTGCGCCCGTCGACCCCGAGGAGGTTCTGGCGCTGGCCCCCGACAGCCTGTCCGAGCGTGACGACCTCGTCTCGCCCGCCGGGCTCGGCCTCCAGCTCTCGCCGCTGAGAACCGGCACGGACGGCTTTTATTGCGCCCTCGTGGAGCGGCGCCCGTGACTGCCGGCCGCCTGTCCCGCCGCCTCGTCCTCGGGCTCTGCCTCACGCCGACGCTCGCTGCGGCCCAGCCGGTCGCCAGGGTCTCGACGCGCGAGGCCGCCGCGGCGGCCCGCCTCATCAACGCCTATCGCGCCTCGCGCGGCCTCGGGCCCTTGCGCGTCGATGCGCGCCTCAACGCCGTCGCCGCCGAGCATGCCCGCGCCATGGCAGGCGTCGACCTGCTGTCCCACGACATCGGCGAGGCCTATGCCGTCCGGATGCGCCGGCACGGCCTTCCCACGGCCTCGGAAAATCTCGGATGGGGCTATGAGACCGCGGCCGAAGCGGTAGCCGCCTGGCGCGCTTCGCCGCCGCACCACGCCAACCTCGTCAAGCCGCACGGCCGCATGGGTCTCGCCCGCGCCGTCGCGCCCGGCATGCGCCCCTACTGGGCTCTCGTGCTCGCCCCCTGACGGCCTGCTGCCATTCCCGTGTTGATGGCGCGAAGCCCGGACTTGCGCCATTCCCGGCATGGTCGTAACGCAAGGCGATGACCCAGCACGACTCCATCCTGATCATCGACTTCGGTTCGCAGGTGACCCAGCTCATCGCGCGGCGCGTTCGCGAGGCGGGCGTCTATTGCGAGATCCACCCCTTCCAGTCGGCGGAAGCCGCCTATCGCAAGATGAAGCCTAAGGGCGTCATCCTCTCCGGCGGCCCCGCCTCGGTGACGGAGGATTTCTCGCCCCGTGCTCCCCAGCTGATCTTCGACGAGAATCTGCCGGTCTTCGGCATCTGCTACGGCGAGCAGACCATGGCCGAGCAGCTCGGCGGCAAGGTCGAGGCCGGCCACCACCGCGAGTTCGGGCGGGCCTTCCTCGAGGTGCAGAAGCCCTCGAAGCTGTTCGAGGGCGTCTGGGAGCCCGGCAGCCGCCATCAGGTCTGGATGAGCCACGGCGACCGGGTCACGAAGCTTCCCGAGGGCTTCGAAGTGGTCGCGACCTCCGACAACGCGCCCTATGCGGCCATCGCCGACGAGAGCCGCAACTACTACGCCGTCCAGTTCCACCCCGAGGTCGTCCACACGCCCGACGGCGCCAAGCTGATCCAGAACTTCGTCCACCGCATCGCCGGCGCGAGATCCGACTGGACCATGTCCGCCTACCGTCAGGAGATGATCGCCAAGATCCGCGCCCAGGTCGGCAAGGGCAAGGTGATCTGCGGCCTCTCGGGCGGCGTCGATTCCTCTGTCGCCGCCGTGCTGATCCATGAGGCCATCGGCGACCAGCTCACCTGCGTCTTCGTCGACCATGGGCTGATGCGGCAGAACGAGGCGAGGGAGGTCGTGGACCTCTTCCGCGGCCACTACAACATCCCGCTCGTCCATGTGGACGCGGCCGACCTCTTCCTCGGTCAGCTCGCCGGCGTCACCGACCCCGAGACCAAGCGCAAGACCATCGGCCGCCTCTTCATCGAGGTCTTCGAGAAGGAGGCCAAGGCCATCGGCGGGGCGGAGTTCCTCGCCCAGGGCACGCTCTATCCCGACGTGATCGAGAGCGTCTCGTTCACCGGCGGCCCCTCGGTCACCATCAAGAGCCACCACAATGTCGGCGGCCTGCCCGAGCGCATGAACATGAAGCTCGTCGAGCCGCTGCGCGAGCTGTTCAAGGACGAGGTGCGGGCGCTCGGCCGCGAACTGGGGCTTCCCGACAGCTTCGTCGGCCGCCATCCGTTCCCGGGGCCGGGCCTCGCGATCCGCATTCCCGGCGACATCACGCGGGAAAAGCTCGACATCCTGCGCCAGGCCGATGCCATCTATCTCGACGAGATCCGCAAGGCCGGCCTCTACGACATCATCTGGCAGGCCTTCGCCGTGCTGCTGCCCGTGCGCACCGTCGGCGTCATGGGCGACGGGCGCACCTACGACCATGTCTGCGCCCTGCGAGCCGTTACCTCGGTCGACGGCATGACCGCCGACTTCTACCCTTTCGACATGAACTTCCTCGGCCGCGCCGCCACCCGCATCATCAACGAGGTGCGCGGCATCAACCGGGTCGTCTACGACGTCACCTCGAAGCCGCCGGGGACCATCGAGTGGGAGTGAGGCGGTCCATCCTGAAGGCGCCCGCGGTCCGATGAGCCAGAAGTCGTCGACCCCGTCCCGCGAGCGCCGGATCAAGCGCATCTGCGTGCGTCACGGCCTGCATCTGATGACGGCGCAGAAGCCGGACAAGCAGGTTCTGGCCCACGGCGGATACATGCTGCGGGACGCCGGGACGATGACGATCGTGCTGGGCGACAAGGGCTATCTCTTCTCCGCCGACCTCGACGAGGTAGAGGCCTATCTCGACGCCCTGGCCTGAACCTGGGCCGTCGTGCAGCGGACGGTCAGCGGGTTCCGCCGGCGCGGCGCCAGAACGGTGGCACGACGTGGCCGCGGCGCACCGCCATGATCAGCAGCGCGACGCCCGTCGCCGTGCAGAGCAGGAAGGCGACCAGCGAGGATTCGAGGCCGAAGCTGCCGCCGGTCAGAAGGGTCGGCCCCGCAATGATGGACTTGAACAGACCCTGCGCCCCTTCATTGCCGGACACGATGCCGGAAAAGATCGCGGACTGCGTGTAGTTCCACGACATGTGGAAGCCGATGCTGAGCCAGAGCCTGCGGGTCAGCATGAAGGCCGCGGCCAGCAGCAGGCCGGCCTCGATGCTGATGAACAGGGCGCCCGTCACCGTGCCCGCCGGGTTCATCAGATGCACGAACCCGAAGACGAAGGACGACAAGACGAGCGAGATCCAGCTGCCGAGCCATTCCTCGACGATACGGAACAGCGCCCCGCGGAAGAGCAGTTCCTCGAAGAATCCCGAACTCAGCGCCATGGCCACCGCCGGCAGCAGGTAGGTCCAGGCGTTCACGCCCTCGATGCGGTAGATGCCGGCCACCATGAGGATGAGGACGCACAGCGTGTAGAGGCCTGCGCCGACCAGGAGCCCGGCACCGAATTCCCGCCCCGCGCCGGTCAGGGACAGTTCGCTCGCCGGCCGCCGCTCCACCAGCCTGACGAAGGTGACGTAGACGATGATGGCGCCGCTCACCATGCAGGCCGCCACGGCGGCGGACAGCACGGGGCTCGCCGCGAACTTGACCTGGAAGCCGTTGCTGACGGCCATCAACACGAACAGGGCCCCGCCGAGGACCAGCAGGCGGACGGGGGGTGACTGCGCGAGGCGCAGCCACCATGGCGATGTCGCGGCGTCGTTCATGCCCGGCTGTCCTCCCTCGGTCGACGCTACACCGGGGTACCGCGGCCGTCGAGGCGGGCGGGTCCGGGGGTTGACCTGCTTCGGGCGGCCGGTGTTGAACGGGCGCGGAAAAAGGGGTCTCCCGTGTCCGTCACCCTCTATGGCATCACCACCTGCGACACCGTCCGCAAGGCCCGCGCCTGGCTCGACCAGCAGGGCGTCGTCTACCGCTTCCACGACTTCCGCAAGGATGGGCTCGAGGCGACCAGCCTCGCCGGCTGGCTCGACGCGCTCGGCTGGGAGGCGGTGCTGAACAAGGCAGGGACCTCGTTCCGCGCGCTGCCGGACGCGGACAAGTCGGGCCTCGACCGTGACAAGGCGGCGGCTCTGATCCTCGCCAATCCGACCCTGGTGAAGCGGCCGGTCGTGGAGGCGGACCGCCGGGTGCTGGTCGGATTCAAGCCGGCGCTCTATGCCGAGGCCTTCGGCAGGGCCTGAGCCCGTCCGCGCCCGCTCATCGATCCCGCAGCGCGATCCACAGGCCGAGGCCACAGCCGGCCGCAGCCATCGCGAACGGCGCCCAGGCCGCAGCAAGCGCCCAGGCGTAGCTGCCAAAATAGGGCGAGCCGGTGAGGCGGTAGAAGATGAAGAGGCCGAACACCGCCGCGCCGTAGCCGCCGACCAGCCCGAGCCCGCCGCCGATCGCGGCCCGCACGCCGCGCCCCGCAGGTTGGCGCGGTGTGATCTCGCCGCCCTCACGGCGGCGTTCCCGGCGCCGGGTCACGACCGCCGCCGTCGCGCCGGCGGCAAGGGCCGTCAGGCAGGCGACGAAGGGCCCGATGACGAAGACGAGGCCCATGGCCGCCGCGCCCTCGCGCTGCGACACGCCGAAGACCTCGAAGACGACGAGCCCGACCGCCACGGCTGCGACGAAGCCGCCGACGAGGCAAATCACCGCCCAGAGCAGGGCCCACCCGAATATGCGCATTGACAGTCCCCCGCCGGACGCCCGGCGAAGGCCTGACTAGGACCCGCGCATTGCCGCGGCGTGGCTTGCGCCCGGCGGCGTGTTTCGGAACGGAAGGGTCGGTGCGCTTACGGAGCGCGGGCCGGGCGCGGCGCCGGCAGCGGTGCGAAGCCGATTGCCGACGAGGGGAGGGGAGCCTCCTCTGTCGCCGCCGGGGCCGCGGCGGGCGGCGCGGCCG
>NZ_JBQVQL010000062.1:0-30721 GCF_052440005.1 Phreatobacter sp. | reverse complement strand
GCCCCAGGCCGAGCCGCAGCAGCAGCCCGGCCGCGCCAATGGGCGGCGCAACGCCCGAGATCGAAGGCCCCAGGGCGAGCAGCAGGATCAGGGAGCTGGCGCCGCGGCGGCTCTCGGCGTCATCGCACCGATGATCGGCGCGGCAGTCGGCGGCGGCGGAATTCCGGGCATCCCCGGCGGCCCGGGCGGCATCCTGCCCCCCGGTCTTCCCGGCGGCGGTGGATTCGGGGGTGGCGGCGGTCGCAACGCGATCATCGGCGCGGCGGCGGCGGCCATCGCCGTGCCGGCCATCCTGTCGATCATCGAGCAGGCGCGCGCGAACGAGCGCGCGGGCTCCGGGGCGGCGGGGGACCCGCCCGGCCTTCCCGCCGCCAACGAGCGCCGGTTCGTCGCCGGCGAGGTCCTGTTCATCATGGCGCCTGACGCGCCGCGCGACGCCATCCGCCAGGTCGAGCGCCGCTTCAACCTGCGGCTCCTGCAGCGCGAGACTGCCGAGGTGGTAGGCGCCGTCATGCACCGCTACCGCGTGCCGAACCGGCAGACCGTGCCGGCGGCGATCCGCGCCATGCAGCAGGCGGTGGGCTTCGCCTACATCCAGCCGAACTACGTGTTCGAACGGCCGGAGTTCCGCGTCCGCCTGCAGTCGGCCCAGGCGATGCGCGCCGGCCGCGACCAGCGGCTGCAATACGTGGTGGAGGCGCTTCGCCTCTCGGAGGCGCACCAGATCGCCCGCGGCCAGCGCGTCGCCATCGCCGTCATCGATTCCGGCGTCGACGCCGCCCATCCCGAGCTCGCCGGCCGCATCACGCAGAGCTTCGACGCGGTGGGCGGCCAGTTCCGCGCCCACGAGCACGGCACCGGCATGGCCGGCGCCATCGTCGCCCAGCGCCAGCTCCTCGGTGTCTCACCGGGGGCCGACATCTTCGCCGTGCGCGCCTTCGCCCCCGGCCAGGCCCAGGGCTCCACCGGCACCAGCTTCCACATCGTCAAGGCGATGGACTGGGCCATCCGCAACGGCGCCAGGGTCATCAACATGAGCTTCGCCGGCCCGCGCGACCCGATGATCGCCCGCGCCATCCAGGTCGCGGCGGACCGCCGCATCGCCATGATCGCGGCCATGGGCAACGGCGGGCCGGAGGCGCCGATCGCCTTCCCCGCCGCCGATCCGAACGTGATCGCGGTGACGGCGACGGACCGGGAGGGACGGCTGTTCAACGCCGCGACCCAGGGCGACCACGTGGCCGTGGCCGCGCCGGGCGTCGAGATCATCCTCCCCGCTCCGCGCGGCGGCTATCAGATATCGTCGGGGACCTCGGTGGCGGCGGCCCATATCAGCGGCATCGCCGCACTGATCCTCGAGCGGCACCCCGACGCCGACCCGGCGACGCTGCGCCGCCTCCTCCAGACCACCGCTCGCCAGAACGACATTCCCGACCCGAAGCTCGGGGCTGGCGTCGCCGACCCGGTGCGGGCGCTGACCGCCGAACTGCCGCGTCAGGAGGCCCCGCCCGCCATCGCGACGGCCCCGGCGGAGCAAGCACCGCGCGCCGACGCCCAGCCTGCCACGGCAGCCCCCGCCGCACCGGCGCCCGCCAGCGTCACGCCGCGCTGAAACCGCTGCGACGGAGGCATCTCGCCTCCGTCCGACCTGCCATGCGCCGCCGCGGCTGTTCCCTCGCGCGCCGCGGCGCGGTAGGAGCGGCGCCGGAGGACCGGCCCGCCATGCAGGACTACATCCGCGCCATTCTTTCGGCCCGCGTCTACGACGTCGCCATCGAGAGCCCGCTCGACCCGATGCCGCGGCTGGCGCAGCGACTCGGCGCCGCGGTGCGGCTGAAGCGAGAGGACCTCCAGCCAGTCTTCTCCTTCAAATTGCGCGGCGCCTACAACAAGATGGCGGGCCTGCCGCGCGAGGCGCTCGAACGCGGCGTGATCTGCGCATCGGCCGGCAACCACGCTCAGGGCGTGGCGCTCGCCGCCCAGAAGCTCGGGGTCAAGGCCACCATCGTGATGCCGAAGACCACCCCCGACATCAAGGTGCAGGCGGTCAGGAGCCGCGGAGGCCGCGTCGTCCTGCATGGCGAGAGCTTCGACGAGGCCTATGGCCATGCCCGGCAGATCGAGGCCGAGAAGGGCCAGACCTTCATCCATCCCTATGACGATGCCGAGGTCATCGCCGGCCAGGGGACGGTGGGCATGGAGATCCTTCGCCAGCATCCCGACCCCCTCGACGCGATCTTCGTGCCGATCGGCGGCGGCGGGCTCGCGGCCGGCATCGCCGTCTTCGTCAAGTTCCTGAGGCCCGACGTGAAGGTCTTCGGCGTCGAGCCTGACGATGCCGCCTCCATGGCGGAGGCGATCGCCGCGGGCTCGCGGGTCATTCTCAATCAGGTGGGGCTCTTCGCCGACGGCGTCGCCGTGCGGCAGGCGGGCGAGGAGACCTTCCGCCTGTGCAAGGAGCTGCTGGATGGCGTCATCAGGGTCAGCACCGACGAAATCTGCGCCGCAGTGAAGGACATCTTCGAGGACACGCGCGCGGTGGCCGAGCCGTCGGGTGCCGTCAGCCTTGCCGGGCTCAAGACCTATGTCGAGCAGGGCCGGGCGAGAGGCGGCGCCCTCGTCGCCATCAACTCCGGCGCCAACATGAACTTCGACCGGCTGCGTCATATCGCCGAACGGGCGGAGATCGGCGAAAAGCGGGAAGCGCTGCTGGCGGTCACGATTCCTGAGAAGCCGGGCAGCTACAGGCGGTTCATCCAGCTCCTCGGCAAGCGCGCCATCACCGAGTTCAACTATCGCTACGCCGATCCCGAGCGCGCAGAGATCTTCGTCGGCGTTCAGCTCGACGCCGGCGGCGAGGAGAAGCGCGCCATTCTCACCATGTTGGGCGAGCACGGCTATCCCGTGCTCGACATGAGCGACAACGAGCTCGCCAAGCTCCATGTCCGCTACATGGTCGGCGGCAAGACGCGGGGCATGGCCGGCGAGCGGATCTTCCGCTTCCAGTTTCCTGAACGGCCCGGCGCGCTGCTGAAGTTCCTGACCTCGCTGTCCGAGGGCTGGAACATCTCGCTGTTCCACTACCGCAACCACGGCGCCGACTACGGCCGCGTGCTGGCGGGCATTCAGGTGCCGGAGGGCGAGTACGCGCAGTTGCAGAAGCGCCTCGACGATCTCGGCTATCCCTATTGGGAAGAGACAGGCAACCCCGCCTACAAGGCCTTCCTCGGCGGCGAGGCCTGACTTTCGGCCCCTCCCGCCCCGCCACCAACCATTTACCACACGGGAGGAAAGTACCGTCGCAACGGCGCCTGCCCCGGCGAGGCGGAGCGGCGTTTACGGCCTCGGCAACCAATCCCCGATACGATCTGTCAAATATGCGGCCTTCTTCCGGCGCCGCGCACGCAGGACTGATCCATGTCGGCAGAGCCGCGCGAGCCCATCGCGGAAATCGGTTTCTTCGGGCCCATCATCGAACAGGCCATCGACGGCGTGGTGGTCATCGACGGCTGCAACAACGTCGTCCTGTTCAACGCGGCTGCCGAGCGACTGTGGGGTATCGATCGCAGCGCGGTCATGGGCAGGAACGTGCGCGCCCTCGTGCCCCACCACGCCCGCGCCGATCACGACGAGCAGATCGACCGCAACCGGTTCGGCGGGGATGACCGGCTTGTCGGCAAGACGGTGGAGGTGCCCATCCACCGCCCCGACGGCTCCCTCGTCTGGGGGGCGCTCTCGCTGTCGCGTACGCGCATCGGCGACACGCTCTACTACGCCGCCTTCGTCAAGGACGTCACCGAGGACGTGAGACGGCGTGAGGAGCTCTATCTCCTGTCACTGGTGGCGAACGAAACCGACCAGGCAGTCCACATCACGGGGCGCGACCGGCGGATCGTCTATGCCAACCGCGCCTTCGTCGACCTCTTTGGCTATTCCCGAGAGGAACTGATCGGGGCCGAACCCTCACAGCTGCTCGAGGGCCGCCATACGAACCCCCAGTCGCTGACGTCGCTCGACAACCTTTCGCGCGGCATGCGCACCGACATGATGGAGTTCATCGCCTACCACAAGGACGGCCGGGAGATCTGGGTGTCGGCGACCGTCAATCCGGTCCTGGATGCGGCGGGCGAGGTGTGTAACGCGGTCTGCGTGATGTCCAACATTACCGAGACGCGACAGATCCAGGCCCTGCAGCAGCGGGTGCTGGAAGCCGTCGCGCGGGAGGAGGAGCTCGACGCCGTCGCTGCCCTGGTCTGCAAGGAGGTGGAAGCGATCGCGCCGGGTGTCGTCTGCTCGATCCTGATGGTCGACCGCGAGAAGAAGCTGCGTCCCCTCGCCAGCCCGAGCCTCCCCGCCTATTACTGCGAGGCCCTCGACGGCGTCCCGATCGGACCCTCCGTCGGCTCATGCGGCACGGCCGCCTGGCGCGGGGAACCGGTGATCGTCGGGGACATCGAGACCGACCCGCTGTGGGCGCCCTACAAGGAGCTGCCGCTTCCCATCGGCCTCAAGGCCTGCTGGTCGAGCCCGATCAAGCTCAAGGATGGCCGCGTCGCGGGAACCTTCGCCTTCTACTACACCGAGAAATGCGGCCCGACCGCATGGCACGAGCGCCTGGTCGAGGCCTGCATCCACCTGTGCGCGCTGGCCATCGAGCGCCACGAGGCCAAGGCCCATATTGCCCGGCTCGCCTATTTCGACACGCTGACGGGCCTGCCCAACCGCAGCCAGCTGGCGCAGGCCATCGACCAGCGCATCGCCACGGCGCAGGGTGACCCCTCCTGCGAAATCGCGCTCCTGTTTCTCGACCTGGACGGGTTCAAGGACGTCAACGACACGCTGGGCCATTCGGCCGGCGACGCCCTGCTGGTGGAGATCGGACGACGCCTCAAGGATCAGGTGCGACCGAGCGACGTCGTCAGCCGCCTCGGTGGCGACGAGTTCGTCATCGTGCTCGGCAACTGCGACAGCGAACAGGCGGCCCAGGTGGCCGAGCGGGTCGTCAAGGCGCTGGCCGTGCCCGTCGACGTCGAGGGCATGGGGCTTTCGGCCTCCGTCAGCATCGGCATCAGCCTCTACCCCAGCGACAGCCGAAATCGCGAAGAGCTGCTGAAGCACGCCGATACGGCGATGTACGAGGCCAAGAACGCCGGCCGCGGCGCCTTCCGCTTCTACAGCCCGGGCATGAACGAGCAGATCCACGAGCGCCTCGTGATGGTCAACGCCCTGAAGGAATCGCTCCGGGCCGGTCACCTGGAGCTGCACTATCAGCCCCAGATGCTCGGCGAGACCGGCGGACTGCACGGTGTGGAGGCCCTGGCCCGCTGGAACCACCCGCAGTTCGGCCAGGTGCCGCCGTCGCGATTCATCGCACTGGCGGAGGACTCCGGACTGATCGAAGCCATCGGTGAATGGGCCCTGTGCGAGGCCTGCCGCCAGCTCGCCGCCTGGCGGGCGCAGGGGCTGGATATCCCCACCGTATCGGTCAACCTCTCACCGCTCCATTTCCGCAATCGCCACCTGCCCGCCATCGTCGCCGCAGCCCTGGAGGCCGCCGGCCTGCCGCCGGACGCCCTGACGCTGGAGATCACCGAGGGCGTCATGATGGACCGGTGCGAGAACACGATCAGGACGGTGGAGGCGGTCGCCGGGCTCGGCGTCAGGCTGTCACTCGACGACTTCGGCACCGGCTATTCGAGCCTCTCCTCCGTCTCGACCCTGCCGATCGCGGAGATCAAGCTGGACCAGAGCTTCGTCCGCGACCTGCAGAGCGACACGAACGCGAGGACCGTCGCCTCCGCGGTGGTCCGTATCGGCCAGAGCCTGGGGCTCACCGTCGTCGCCGAGGGCGTCGAGACCGAGCCGCAACGGCGCTTCCTGCAGGGCCTGCGGTGCGACGTGATGCAGGGCTACCTGTTCTCCCCCGCGCTCGCGCCGGAGGCCTTCGTCTCCTGGCTGGAACGGAGGGCCCCGTTGCCGCCTGCCGCGGCAGTCGCCTGACGGCCAGCGCTCACAGCTCGACGACGTCCTTGTGCAGCGGCCGGATGTAGGCCTGGCACAGGCAATTCACGCCGAGCGGGCAGAGCATCTGGTCAGCGCGGGAATGGTGAACCCCGCAGATCATGCTGGCGGAGGATTCGCCCCCAGCCCCGCCGAGCACCTCGCGACGGACCGTCTTGGCGCGTGGGACCGGCCCGAAATAGACCCGGGTACGCACGAAGGGGCGCGGCATGGCCAGCACCGACTCCGCCCTCGTCCTCAGCGTCTTCATGCTGAAGGGGCGGGCGACGTATTCGTGCACGCCGGCGGTGACGGCGCCGAGCACGGAGGAGCGGGTCGGCGCGCCGGAAATCATGATGATCGGGGTGTACTGGAGGCCGCCGTCGGCACGGCGGAGCAACTGCGTGACCTCAAGCCCGTCGAGGCCCGTCAGGTTCATGCCGAGGACGATGAGGCTGGGGCGCTGCTGCTCGGCAGCCTCGACGGCGTCAAAACCCGTACGGCATTCCAGCACCCTGCCGAGGCCCGTCAGGACCGAGCGGATGATCCGCCGGGAGAAGGCCTGCTCGTCCGCCACCAGGATGGTGGTACTGGCGGGGCGGTGGAGATTGACCGGAACACTCTTGGACACGCGACCTGACCTTGGGTCATGCAACCTCGCTGTCATGCCACGGTCGTGCTTAAGGAAGCGTAAGCCGGCGGGTCTCAGGCCCTCTCGAGCAGCCCCACCGCCACGAGGCGGGAGCAGAAGGAAAGCGCCGCCTCGCCGCCGAGTTCACGCGGCGTGGCGCCCTCGCCCAGCCTCTCGATCCAGCCGAGCTCATTCGGCCCCAGCGGTTCTGCGGGTCCCGCCCAGCGAAGTTCCGCGCCCTCTCCCACCGGGACGACATAGTGGTGGACGGAATCGGCGAGCACGAGGCGATCGTCGAGACCGGGGGCCGGTGCGAGCAGGCCGCGCGCCGGCATGACCATGCGGTCTGTGCCGAGCTGCTGGAGGAAACGCATGGCGACGAGGTCGAGGGATTCCTCGGTGGCAACCGCCGCGAGACGCTCCCGGGCGGCGTCGACGAGCCCTGCCCGCGCAGCATCATCAGCGAGGCGCCAGGTGCGGAAGGACTGCCGCAGCGCCGGCTGCTGCTGCTCCATCTGGTCGATGGCCGCCTTGAGCGCGTCCGCCCAACTGGGTTCGAGAAGCCCGACGGTGACGTGGAGCGAGGGCTCGCCCCCCTCCTGCACCGCGGCGTCGTGGGCGACGCCTCGTGGGACGTAGAGCACGTCGCCGGCCTCCAGGAGAACCTCGCGTGCGCCCGCAGGATCGGCCCGGTGCACCGCGCCGTCCCAGGGCGTGTTGCGCGTCGCATGGGGCATCAGCATGTCGCCCCAGACCCGCCAGCGCTTGGCGCCCGACACCTGCAGCACCAGAACGTCGTGGGTGTCGAAATGGGTGCGGAATCCCTGGGCGCCGGGGGGAGTCAGGTAGATGTTGGCCTGTACCGCATGGAGGAAGAGCTTCTCCAGGCCACGGCAGAAGCGGGCCAACGGCGGATGCATCTCATGGAACTGGGAGACGACGAGGGTCGCGCCGCCGTCGAACAGCTGGAACAGGCCGAGCGGATCGATGCGGCCGTCCTCGTCGGCGTAAAGGTCGTCGGGGACGGCGGCGCTGCCGTTGCGGGCGCTGTCGGCCATGGAGACGCGCGGCGTGCGGGCCCCGTCGGTGCGCAGGAAAGCATCGAGATGGGCGATCGAGAGCAGCGGGGCGAACCGGCGGCGATCGGCTGCGGGCAGGTGGCGCGCCTTCGCGTCCTCACGCAGGGCGAGGACCTCGGGCACGGTCATCGCCCCGAAGGCCAGCCCGAAGGCGTCTGCTGCGAGGGTCATGGCTGCAGCGCGGGCCTACCAGCCGCGACCACGACCGCGAGGATCGCGAGGATCGTTGTCGGTGACGCGCACGCGGCGGCGGATGACGCGCACCCGGCCGCGGCCCGGATCGTCATAGGGGTCGCTGTCGGTGCCGCGGCGGCGGACGATGCGGCCACGGCCACGGCCCTCCCGGTCGTAGGGATCGCTGTCCGTCACCCGCAGGCGCTGGGCTTCGGCCGGCTGCGATGTGACGACGGCACCGGGGACCACGAGGGTCGCGGCGCCCGCCAGCGTCTTGAAGACGAAGAGGCGCCGGTCGAGCGTACGGGACGCGGGGGTCGTGTCGCCATCGGCGGACGGAACGGGTGTGTCGTCGGTCATGGTGTCGAACTCCCCCTCTCACCGCCAGCGTCAGCCACCAGCTGCGAATGCTTCTAAGGTGGAAGCTAGCGGCAAACTGCCGGTACGTCATGCGTGGTTTGACGTAGGCGAGCGGCTCGGGAGCGGATTTTGTGGAGGGGCTGCGGAGTGGAAGGGAGGAGACCACGCTCAAGGGGTCGCAGATTGCGGTCCCCTCCCGTCCGAGCCAGTGAACCGGCGACGCATACACCTGATGCCGGGTCGCAATGGTTCTTGCAGGGTCGGTGCCAAGATGCTGGAGGCGCCCGACCAACAACATGTGGGGCCGAGATTCCAATTCACCTACTATAGACGGTATCCGCGACGCGGGGAGCACGAGCGGTCTCGCCAAATGCGCCTTGCATTCCGCGAGAGCCTCCCAAATTGCGAGGGCGGGTCGGGCTCGCTCCGTCGCGCCCCGTTGCGGCCGGTTTCCGTTGCGCAGGAGAGCCGTCTCCTATAGATGCACCGCAACAGAGTTCACGCGGGCCGCCAGATCGACGGAGCCCGCTTTTTCGTATTCGCCCGACCGGACGCCCCTGCCATGTCTATGCGCAACATCGCCATCATCGCCCACGTCGATCACGGCAAGACCACCCTCGTCGACAAGCTCCTGCAGCAGTCGGGCTCGTTCCGCGAAAACCAGCGCGTCGCCGAGCGCGTCATGGACTCCAACGACCTCGAGAAGGAGCGCGGCATCACCATCCTCGCCAAGGCGACCTCCGTCGTCTGGAAGGACACGCGCATTAACATCGTCGACACGCCCGGCCACGCCGACTTCGGCGGCGAGGTGGAGCGCATCCTGTCCATGGTCGACGGCGCCATCGTGCTGGTGGATGCGGCCGAGGGCCCGATGCCGCAGACCAAATTCGTGGTCGGCAAGGCGCTGAAGATCGGCCTGAAGCCCATCGTCGCCATCAACAAGATCGACCGGCCGGACGCCCGCCACGTCGAGGTCATCAACGAGGTCTTCGACCTGTTCGCAGCCCTCGACGCCACCGACGAGCAGTTGGACTTCCCGATCCTCTACGGGTCCGGCCGCGAGGGCTGGATGGCGGAAAAGCCGGAGGGTCCGATCGACCAGGGCCTCGCCCCGCTCTTCGACCTCGTCCTGCGCCATGTGCCCGAACCGGACATCGGCGACGGTCCGTTCCGCATGCTCGGCACGCTGCTTGAAGCCAATCCCTTCCTCGGCCGCATGATCACCGGCCGCATCTCCTCCGGCACGGTGAAGCCGAACCAGTCGATCAAGGTGCTGTCGCGCGACGGAACCGTGGTCGAGACCGGCCGCGTTTCGAAGATCCTCGCCTTCCGCGGTATCGAGCGCCAGCCGATCGAGGAAGGCATCGCCGGCGATATCGTCGCCATTGCCGGCCTGTCCAAGGGCTCGGTGGCGGACACGTTCTGCGATCCTTCCGTCGAGACCCCGATCCAGGCCCAGCCGATCGATCCGCCGACCGTCATGATGGGCTTCATCGTCAACGACTCGCCGCTCGCCGGCACCGAAGGCGACAAGGTCACCAGCCGCATGATCCGCGACCGCCTGCTGAAGGAGGCCGAGGGCAACGTGACGCTGAAGATCGAGGAGAGCCCGGACAAGGACACGTTCTTCGTCTCCGGCCGCGGTGAACTCCAGCTCGCCATCCTCATCGAGACCATGCGCCGCGAGGGGTTCGAACTCGCCGTGTCGCGTCCGCGCGTCGTGTTCCAGAAGGGCGAGAACGGCGAGACGCTGGAGCCGGTCGAGGAGGTCCTCATCGACGTGGACGAGGAGCATTCCGGCGTCGTCGTGCAGAAGATGAGCGAGCGTCGCGCCGAAATGGTCGAGATGAAGCCTTCGGGCGGCAACCGCCTGCGCCTCGTCTTCCACGCCCCGACCCGCGGCCTCATCGGCTACCAGTCCGAGCTGCTCACCGACACGCGCGGCACGGCCATCATGAACCGCCTGTTCAAGGCTTATGAGCCGCACAAGGGCGAGATCCCCAGCCGTATCAACGGCGTGCTGATCTCCAACGACATCGGCGAGAGCGTCGCCTATGCGATGTGGAACCTCGAGGACCGCGGGCCGATGATCATCGATCCCGGCGTAAAGGTCTATCGCGGCATGATCATCGGCATCCACAACCGCGACAACGACCTCGAAGTGAACGTGCTGAAGGGCAAAAAGCTCACGAACATCCGCACCACCTCGAAGGACGAGGCGGTGCGCCTGACGCCGCCGATCCGCATGACGCTGGAGAAGGCGCTGGCGTGGATCCAGGACGACGAGCTCGTCGAGGTGACGCCGAAGTCCATCCGCGTCCGCAAGACCCATCTCGACCCGAACGATCGCAAGCGCGCCGAGAAGTCGAAGGAAGCGGTGGCGTAACAGCCACCTATCCCGCCCCAATGTCATCGTGCCCGGCCATGTGCCGGGCACTGTCGTTTGGGGATTGTGGATCGCCGTCCAGGGGGCCGATGCCCTGCACCCTGTCCAAGACGCCGAAGGCGAACGGCTAACCACGCACCTCCACCGTCGCGCTCTTCAGAGCCGCCTCATCCACCGTGATGCCGAGGCCCGGCCCCTGCGGCAGCCAGGAGGCGCCGGCCTCCAGCCGCACGGGGTTGGCGAGGATCTCCGTGCCGAGCACGAAGGCCGATGTGTAGTATTCGGCGCCCAGCGTCATCGCCGGCGTCGACGCGGCGAAATGGATGCCGGCGGTGAGCGCGATGCCCGCCTCGTACATCGTCCCGCCGTAGCAGGGCATGCCGGCGGACTGGGCGATGGCGGCGATGGCCTTTCCCTTGGCGAAGGAGCCGGCCTTCATCAGCTTGATCGAGACGGCGTCGGCTAAGCGCGCCCGCACGCACTCCACCGCCTCCTCCGGCGAGAAGACGCTCTCGTCGGCTAGGATCGGCGTGTCGATGGCGCGGGTGATCTCGGCCATGGCATCGCGCCGGTCGCGGGCCACGGGCTGCTCGATGAAGGCCGGGCGGAAGGCCTCGACGTCGCGCAACGTGCGGATGGCGTCGACCGACGGCAGGCCCTGGTTGTAGTCGATGCGCAGCGACGCATCGGGCGGAAGGATGGCTGCGAGCCGGTCGAGCCGGCTCATGTCTTCGGCGTGGGTGGAGAAGCCCGTCTTCACCTTGAAAAGACGGATGCCCTCGGCGAGACGGGCGCGGGCGAAGTCGAGATCGGCGTCGAAGTCGGGATTGGCGATGGAGACCGAGAGCGGAATGCTCTCCCGGAAGACGCCGCCGAGGAGTTCGGCGACGCTCAACCCCGCCGCCTGGCCGACGAGGTCATGCAGCGCCATGTCGAGCGCCATCTTGGCTTCCGGGTGGCCAACGATGGTGCGGTCGGCCTCAGCGAGGATGCGGGCGAGCTGGCGCGGGTCGCGGCCGATCACCAGCGGGCGCAGATAGACGTCGAGGGCGGCGACCGCCGCCTCCGCCGTTCCTGAAAAGACGGACCAGGGCGCGGCCTCCCCCCAGCCGGTGAGGCCGTCCATGGTGTGGAGCGAGACGACGACGCCCGGCAGGGTGTCGGCCACGTCGCCGACGCCGTGCTTGCGGGTCATCTTCAGGGGCCAGCGGGTGAGCCTGACCTGCATGCAATCGATGATCATGTGGGCGAAGTCTCCCGCGAGAGCCGCGCCTCGGCCCTGACCGCGGCCTCGTCGGCGAGGACGCCCTCCTCGCGGCCGGCGGCGGCCTTCTGGCCGAGATAGAGGGCGACGGCGACGCTGCCGACGATCGCCACCCTCCACCAGACCGGAATGGGGTCGAAGAGCGTCGCCATGACGCCGAGCGGGATCAGCGGCAGGCGCACCGCCATGGGTAGGGGCGCGCGGAAGAAGCCGAAGAAGCCGGCCGCGAGCAGGGTCAGGCCCAGGGCGTTGGCGACGAACTCGCCGATGATCTCCGGCCAGGTGTCCTGCAGCAGCAGCGCGCTGGAATGGAGATAGGAGAAGCCGACCACGAAGCCGGCGATGGCGAGGCGGAAGGCGACGACACCCGCCGCCATCGGGCTGCACCGCGCGATGGAAGCTGCCGCATACGAAGCGACGGAGACCGGCGGCGTCGCGTCGGCGAGGATCGAGAAATAGAAGACGAACATGTGGGCAGCGAGGACCGGAACGCCGAACTGCTGGAGGATCGGCGCGCCGATCGCCGCGCCGATGATGTAAGCGGCCGTCGTCGGAACGCCCATGCCGAGGATCAGCACGGTGATCGCGATGAGGACGCCGGCGATGTAGAGGTTGTTGCCGGCGAGGCCCGTCACGATCGTGGAGAAGGAGATCACCATGCCGGTGACGGTGAGGCAGGCGACGAAGATGCCGGCGCCGGCACAGGCGAGCGCGACCACAACCATGTTTCGGCCGCCATTGGCCAGCATGCGCAGGATGTCGGCCGGCCAGAGGCGGGTGTGGGCCCGCAGCCAGGAGGCGGGCCAGACGGCGAGAATGCCCCAGAAGGCTGCGAAGGACGGCGAGTAGCCCAAGGCCATGGCGCCGATCATGACGAAGACCGGGATGAGCAGGTGCACGTCGCGGAGCACGTAGCTCCAGGTCGGGATCTCGTCGGGATCGCAGCCGGTGAGGCGCAGGCGCCGCGCCTCGAAATGCACGCTGACGAGGATCATGAAGAAGTAGAGCATGGAGCCGGCGATCGCGGCCAGGGCGATGGTCTGGTAGGGGATGTTGGTGATCTCGGCCATGATGAAGGCGCCAGCGCCCATGACCGGCGGCATGATCTGCCCTCCGACCGAGGAGGCCGCCTCGACGCCGGCTGCGAACTGTCGGCGGTAACCGAGCTTGATCATGGCAGGGATGGTGAAGGAGCCGGTGGCGAAGACATTGGCCACCGACGAGCCCGAGATCGTGCCGAACATGGCCGAGGAGACGACCTCGACCTTGGCGGGACCGCCCGCCTGGCGTCCTGCGACCTTCATGCCGAGATTGTGGAACAGCATGCCGACGCCAGAGCCCTCGATGAAGGCGCCGAAGATGATGAACATGGCGACCATGGTCGCCGAGATGCCGGTGATCGAGCCGTAGATGCCGTTCGAGTTGAACAGGTACATGGTCTCGACGATCTGCGTCGCCGGGATGTCGCGGAAGTGCAGGATCCCCGGCATGTACTCGGTCACGAAGAGATAGAGGATGCCGGTGGCGACGAGGCCCGCCAGGACGGGCGTGACGGCGCGGCGCAGCGCCTCGATGACGAGAACGATGGCGATGATGCCGAAGCCCAGCTCGACGGGGTGAACCGGATCGACGGTCTCAAAGCGCAGGTTGATGATCGAGGCGCAGTAGCGCCCGCCGTTGGCGCAGCTGAACGAATAGAGGCTCGGCAGCAGGGCGAGCCCCGACAAAAGCCAGTCGAGGGCGCTCGGCCGGTCCTTCGGAGAGGTCTCCGTCGCCGGATAGAGAATGAAGGCCAGCGGCAGCAGGACCAGGAGGTGGATGGAGCGCTGCTCACGCGGCTCGAGGAAGCCGAAGCCCCCGGTCCACAGGTGGAAGAGCGAGCCGAAGACGGCAACGGCGGCCGCGAGCCAGAAGACCGGCCCCTTGAGTTCGCGCATGGCGAGAATATCCGGGAGAGGGGGCAAGCCGGAGGCAGCCCCAAAGGTGAAGGCCCGGGCGGGTGGCCCGGGCCTCGTTCGATGCTTGCGGATCAGCCCTGGACCCAGCCGCGCTCGCGATAGTAGCGCAGGGCGCCCGGATGGACCGGGACGGGCCGGTTGGCGATCGCCGTCTCGCAGCGATAATCCTTCAGCGAGCCGTGGATGCGCGGCAGTTCCGCGACGTTCTCGCAGATCGCTTTGGTGATCTTGTAGACGATGTCTTCGGCGACGTCGGAGGACGTGACGAGGGTCGTCGCCATGACCAGCGTCTTCACCTCACGCGTGCCCTGGAAGCGCGGATAGGTGCCGGCCGGGATAACGCCGGAACCCATGCCGTGGCGCTGCTTGAAGGCGTCCATGACGTCCTGGGGGATGTCGAGGATCTCGCCCTCGCGGCCGGTCGCCATGTCGACGACGGCCGAACCCGGTAGACCCAGGGCGAAGAAGGCGTAGTCGAGCTGGCCGTCGCGATAGGCGGCCGCGAGATCGCCGTAGGCGGCCAGCTGGAAGCGCCAGCCGCGGGCGCGCAGGCTGTCATAGGTCTGGCCGTAGACGGCGAGGAGCCAGCGCAGGGCGATCTCGTCGGTCGCGCCGTTGTTGGCCCCGCCGAAGCGGATGTTGCGCCCCTCCTTGAAGAGGGTCGCGATGTCCATCGTCTGACCCGGCGCGCGGATGAAGTGATAGGGCGTGTCGCCGAAGGACTGGCCGATCATCCGCAGCTTGTCGGCGGCGGGACGGCCCTGGTAGGTGCCGGTGCCGGTCGCAGCCATCGACGCGAAGATGTCGATGGACATCGCGAGCTGTGCCTGGCCCTGCTGGACGGCCACCGGATTGGCTGCGCCACCGCCGGGCACCGCCTTGATGGTCAGGCCGGGAACCTTGTCCTCGAGCAGCTTGGCCGCGCCCGAGACGATGGTGTACCAGCCGCCGCCGATGGAGCCGCCGCGCCATTCCACCGTCTGCGCACCCGCCGGCACCAGGGCACCCGCCATCAGGCCCGCGGCCATACCGGCCGCGACGATCATCCGCTTCAACATCGTGGTCACACCTCTGGTTCGCGGGTCATGCCGCCCGCATTGTCCGCAACTCTATCCGCACGCCTGTCGCTGGCAATGTCCCATGTCGGCATGTCTGGGATCACACGGACACGGGGCCGGTCAGAACCGCGCCGGCGAGAAGGGCGCGATCGGCAGGCTCGCCGGCACCCCCATGACGATTTCCGCCACGAGACGCCCGGTGACCGGTCCGGTGGACAGGCCGATATGGCCATGGCCGAAGGCGAAGACGACATGCGGATGGCGCGGCGCGCGGCCGATCACAGGCAGGCCGTCGGGCGTGGAGGGCCGGGCGCCATGCCAGGGCGCAGGCTCGACACTGTCGCCGATCGCAAGGGTCAGGCGCGCGTCTGTCTCCACCGCCTCGATCTGCCGGGTGTCGGCAGGAGCGTCGCGGCGGGCGAGTTCGACCCCTGAGAGCAGCCGAAGCCCCGCATTCATCGGCGAGACGACGTAGCCGCCACCGGTATCGTGAATGGGGCGCGAGAGCTTGTGATCGCCGGCGTCTGCGAAGTGGCGGTGATAGCCGCGCTCGGCGGCGAGCGGCAGGCGATAGCCCATGGTGCGGGTCAGGTCGTGGGCCGCGGCACCGGCAGCGATCACCACCGTCTTCGCCCGAACCTCCCCGCCTCCCTCGAGCAGGATCTTCGCGCCGTCGCCATCCTCCTCGACGGTCCTCGCCCGCGCCGCGACGAGGGTCGCCCCGCGCTGACCGGCCGCCGCCTCATAGGCCTGGACGAGGGCGCCTGGATCGCGCACCGAGCCCGTCTCGGTGTGCCAGACGGCCTTCGCATAGCGCCGCTTCAGCGCAGCCTCGAACTGCGGCAGCTCGGCGCCGTCGATGACCTCGAAGGCCACCTTGTGCTGGCCAAGGAGCTCGCGCTCCAGTGCGCCGGCAGCGAAGGCCTCCTCGCTGCGATAGAGCTTCACCCAGCCGCGCCGCATGATGAGGTCGCGGGCCCCGATCTCGCCGGCGACGCGCCAGTGCTCGTCGTAGGCGGCGGCGCAGAGCGGATCGAGGGCTGCCGCCGCCTCGCGCCAGGAGGCCTCATTACAGCGGCGCATGAAAGCGATCAGCCAGGGCGCGACAGCGAGCAGCGAGCCATAGTCGACGCGGATGGCCACGTCGCGGTTGAGGGCATAGCGCGGCAGCTTCTTCAGCATGCCGGGACCGGCCACGGGGAACAGCGACCCGCGGGAGATGACGCCGGCATTGCCGTAGCTGGCGGCGTTGCGGATTCCGCCGGGATCGACCAGCGTCACGGTGAGGCCTCGGGCAAGGCAGGCCAGCGCCGTCGCCGTGCCCACCATGCCGCCGCCGACGATGGCGACGTCCGTACGCCCGTTCGTGCCCATGAGCCCCCCGCTCCGTTCTGGCGTCAGCGCACGACTTTCGGATGCCCGCCTTCGCCGAGGTCCCAGTAGAGCCCGGCCATGAGGCCGATGGCCTCGCGAATGAGCGCCGAAGGCACGTGCTCGTTCGGCGCGTGCTGCGAGCACCCGGGATAGGAATGGGGCACCCAGATGGTGGGCATGCCGATGATCTCGGCGAAGACGTCATTGGGCAGCGAGCCGCCGGCATTGGGGATGACCGCCGGCTTCTTGCCCGTCGTCTCGGCGATGGAGGCGGCGGCCCAACGCACCCAGGGATGGTCGGGATCCGTGCGCGTCGCCTTGAAGGCGGCGTCGCGGCCGGACGAGACCTCGACGTCCGGGAAACCGTGGCGGACGAGGTGACGCTTGATGGCGGGGATGAAGCCCTCGGGTTCCGAGCCGACCACGGTGCGGATCTGGCACGTCGCCTTCGCCGACGGAGGCACGGCGTTCTGGGGATTGCCGATGTCGCCGGAGCCGAAGGCCAGAACCTCGAAGGTATTCCAGCCATAGACCTTCTCGGCAGGCGTAAAGCCCGGCTCGCCCCACCAGGCATCGATCTGTGGCCCGCCGGGGATGCTCGCCGGCTCGATGTCGGAGAGAGCGCGCTTCACCGAATCCGGCATGTCCTTCGGCAGAAGTTCATGGACGCGGATCTGGCCGGTCGGGCCGATGATGGTGGTAATGGCATGGGCGAGGCGGATCGCCGGGTTCGACAGCAGCCCGCCCCAGTTGCCGGAGTGATGGCCGCCCTCGCGGGCGTTGATCTCGAGGTCGATGCGGTATCCGCCACGCGAGCCGAGGCAGAGCGTCGGGCGCTCAGCGGTCATGCGTGGGCCGTCCGAGCCGATCAGCACATCGGCGAGGAAGAGTTCGCGGTTGTCCCGGGCGAGGTCGTGCAGGCCGGCGGACCCCACCTCCTCACCCATCTCGATGAGGTAGCGGACGTTGAAGCCGAGCTTGCCGCGCGTCTTGAGCACGCAGCGCAGCGCCTCGATGTTGATGGCGTGCTGGCCCTTGTTGTCGACGACGCCGCGACCGTACCAGGTGTCGCCGGTGTCATCGAGAGTCCAGGGATCGCGGCCCTCCTTCCACTTGCCTTCGAGGCCGGCGATGACGTCGCCGTGGCCGTAGCCGAGCACGGTCACGAGCGCAGGATCCTCGATGCGCTCGGCGAGGAGGAAGGGACCCTTGGCATTGGGGTGGGTCAGGATGCGGCAGGAGAAGCCCATCGATTCCAAAGAGGGCTGCATCTCCTCGGTGAGGTAGCGGGACAGGTCGGGCGCGCGGGCGGGGTTCTGGCTCTCGGTCGGAATGGCGATGCGGCGCGCGAAGATGGCCTTCAGGCTGCCGTCGTCGAACATCTGGTGGGCGGCGTCGATGGCGGAGGCGCGTGTCATGGGAGTCTCTTCGCGGGAGGTATCGGCGGCAGACTAACGCAGGCCGCGGCTTTCACCACGGCGCGGACGGACAGGGTGGCATGCATGGCAGGCCGCCCCGTCCCGCTCTTCGTCGCGTCTCAGGAACGGCTGTCGGGCGCCGTCACGTCGCGCAGGCCATCGCCCATCATGTTGATGGCGAGCACCAGCAGGGCCAGAGCCGCACCGGGGATGGCGATGAGCCAGAAGGAGAAGAACATGAAGTTCTTCGCCTCCGAGATCATCAGCCCCCAGGAGGGCAGCGGGGGCTGCACCCCGAGGCCGAGGAAGGAGAGCGCCGCCTCCAGCAGGATGGCGCTCGCCGCCTCCACCGTGCCGACCACGATGAGGTGCGGCATGACGTTGGGCAGCACCTCCTTGAGGATGATGCGCAACTGGCCGGCGCCGCTGGCGCGCGCCGCCTCGACGAAATCGAGCGAGCGGACCTGCTGGGTGGCCGACCGCATGACGACGGCGAAGCGGTCCCATTTGAGCAGGCCGAGCACGGCGATGACGATGCCGAGCGTGCCGCCGACCATCGCGACCACCGCGAGGGCGACCAGGACCACCGGGAGAGCGAGGCGTGTGGTGATGATGAAGGTCACGACGAGATCGATACGCCCGCCGAAATACCCGGCCGCGAGGCCGAGGGCCGTACCGATGGTTCCCGAGATGACCATGACGGAAATGCCGATGAGCAGCGAAATCTGCGCCCCGTAGAGGGTGCGGGAGAGATAGTCGCGGCCGAGATTGTCGGTGCCGAAGGGATGCAGCCAGGAGCCGCGCTCGTACCAGACGGGCGGCACGAGGCGGTTGTTGAGATCCTGCGCATAGGGGTCGTGCGGCGAGATGAAGGGCGCCAGCAGCGCGATCAGCACGATGATCGCGAAGATGATGGTGCCGATCATCAGGCCCTTGTGCTTCAGCGCCCGTCGCTTGAACCGCGAGGGCGGCACGACGGCGACGGCGACGGGGCCGGTCTGGACGATGTCGCTCATGTCAGCCCACCCTGATCCTGGGGTCGAGCCAGGCATTGACGAGATCGGCGGCGAGCGTCAGCACGACATAGCCGACCGAAAGCAGCATCAGCACCGCCTGGATGACCGGGAAGTCCTTCTGCGAGATGGCCTGATAGGCGAGGTAGCCGAGGCCGTCGAGGGCGAAGACCGTCTCGATGACGATGGAGCCGCCGAGGAGGAAGCCGAGCTGCACGGCGGTGAGCGCCACCACCGGCACCAGGGCGTTGCGCAGGCCGTGCCGCAGGATCACGGTGGATGCCGGCAGACCCTTGGCGCGGGCGGTGCGGATGTAGTCGGCGCCGAGCACCTCGATCATGCCGGCGCGGACCAGACGCATGAAGGGCGGCGTGACGTAGTAGCCGAGAGCCACCGTCGGCATGATGAAATGCTCCCAGCTGTCGGCGCCCGAGACCGGCAGCCAGCCGAGGCCGATGGAAAAGACCATCACGAGGCAGAGGGCGAAGAAGAAGTTGGGCAGTGCCTGGCCCGCCACCGCGATCCACAGGCACAGCCGGTCGATCCAGGAGTTCTGCCAGACAGCCGCCATGACGCCGAGCGGGATCGACAGGGCAAGCGCGAAGGCGATGGCGAGGACGGCGAGGATGAGGGTCGTCTGGATCTTGGTGACGATGAGATCGGCGACCGGGGTGCGGAAATAGAGGGACTGGCCGAAATCGCCCTGCAGGGTGCGGCCCAGCCAGTCGAGATACTGAACCACCAGCGGGCGATCGAGGCCATATTGCTGACGCACCGCGGCGATGTCCTCGGCGCGGGCGCCCTCCCCGGCGATGGCGATGGCGACGTCACCGGACAGGCGGAGCAGCACGAAGGCCAGCGCCGACACCGCCAATGCGACGAGAGCGGCCAGTGCCAGCCGCTTGAGCGTGTAATTGAACATGCGATTTGGCGCCTTGAAGCTGCCGGATCCGGCCGCGGCGCCTCACGCGCCGCAGCCGGACCATAGCATCACTTCCAGCGCATCTCCCAGAAGCGCGGAAGTTCGTCGGGATAGGCGGCGAACTCGAGATCCCTCGCCGCGGCATAGAAGGTGACGAGGTTGTAGAGGGGCACCGAATAGGCCTGCTCCATGATGAGCTTGTGGGCCTCGCGGTAGGCGGCGATCCGCTGCTGCGGATCGGTCACGGAATCACCGCGCTCCAGCAGCTCGATCACCTTGGGGTCGCGCGAGATGTCGTCATCGAGGCCCTTGTAGTAGACCGGCGTCGAGGCCGAGACGTCGTTGATCGAGAAGGACCCCCAGGTCTGGTGGGCCATGCCGGCGCGGTTGGAGCGGATCTGCTCGCGCATCGCCGCATACTGTCCGAAGCGCAGCGTGGCGCGGATACCGACCGCACGCAGGTAGTTGATCATCGCCTCGGCCTGGTTGCGCTCGCGGTAGGAGTGCAGGTCGATGTCGAAGCCGTTGGGGAAGCCGGCTTCCGCCAGCAGTTCCTTCGCCTTGGCCGGGTTGTAGTCGTAGACCGGCACCTGCGAGGCGTCACAGCCGAACTGGGCCGGGAAGCAGATGGCATTGATGATCTGCGAGCCCTCGCCGACCAGCTGGCGCGCCATGGTCTGGCGGTCGATGGCGTGGGCGATGGCGCGGCGCACGCGCAGGTCGCGCAGCTGCGGGGCCGGCGACCGCTCTGTGGTCGCGAAGTTCAGGAAGACGATGCGCATGGTGCCGCCGGAGACGATCTGGAGCGTCGGCACGGCGCGCATCTGCTGGGCCTGGTCGGGGGCGATGTTCATGACGAAGTCGAGGCCGCCGGACAGCATCTCGGCCACCTGTGTCTGGCGGTCGGGGATGAAGCGGATCACGATGCGCTCGATCTGCGGCTGCGGCTTCGGCCCGTCGCGGAAGTAGTCGGGGTTGCGCTGCAGGGTGATGGAGCGGCCGATCTGGTGCTCCACGACCCGGTAGGGGCCCGACCCCACCGGCTTCTCGTTCATGCCCTTGGGGCCGACCTGCTCGTAGTAGGCGGCGGGATGGATGACGATCGGGCCGGCGAGATATTCGATGGCGGCCGGGAAGGGGCGCTTGGTGATGATGCGCACCTTGTGGCTGTCGATCTTCTCCACCCGGTCGATCCAGTTGACGTTGGACTGCGTGGTCGAGCGGTTGGCGGGGTTGGCGACGAAGTTCAGGGTGTAGACGACGTCGTCGGCGGAGAACTCCACGCCGTTGTGGAACTTCACGCCGCGGCGCAGGTCGAGTTCCAGCGTCTTCTCGTCGACCCAGCGCCAGGCGGTGGCGAGCTGGCCCTTGTACTCGTTGGTCCGGGGGTCACGGTAGATCAGCGTGTCCCAGACCTGGTGGGCGATGATCACGCCGATACGGACGTTGTTGAAGAAGGGGTCGACGTTCTCCGGCACCTGGTCATAAGCGAAGCGGATGGTGTTCTGCCGCTTCTGCGCTTCGGCAGGCGCCGCCAGCCCGGCGGCGAGCGCCACGCCCAAAATCATCCCGAAGACACGACGCGTGGACGAAAAAATCATCGTCCCCTCCCTGAAAAGCGAAAAAGATTGCCGGATGCTGGCGCGCCCGCGGCAGTGGAGTCAAGGCGCGAGGGCCAGGAGACGCGGCAGGTCAGGCCTGTCGGCGGGCGATGAAGCGCGCCGCGTCGGCCAGGACGGCAGCCCGCTCGCCGAACGGCGTCAGCCGCACTGCCGCATCGGCGACGAGGCGCGTCAGTTCGTCGCGCGCCCATTGCGGCCCGCGCAGCGATACGAGCGTGCCCTTGCCGCGGGCGGCGTCCTTGCCGGTGGCCTTGCCGGCGAGGGCCGCATCGCCCTCGTGGTCGATGAGATCGTCGGCGACCTGGAAGGCCAGCCCGATCGTTTCGCCATAGGCCACGAGCGCCTGCCGCTCGGCCGACGAGGCGTGACCGAGCACCGCACCGGCGAGGCAGGCGTAGCGGATCAGCGCCCCCGTCTTCATGGCCTGCAGGCGGCGGATTTCGGCCTCGGCGAGGTCGAGCGGCGCGCCGTCACCGAATCGTCCCTCGGCGGCAAGGTCGAGCATCTGGCCGCCTACCATGCCGCCGAGGCCGGCGGCGCGGGCGAGCAGGACGGCGAGTTCGGCGCGCACGGCGGGATCGGCATGGGCGCCGGGCGCGACGACGGTCTCGAAGGCAAGGGTCAGCAGGCCGTCGCCGACGAGGATGGCCGTCGCCTCGTCATAGGCCTTGTGAACTGTCGGCCGGCCGCGCCTGAGGTCGTCATCGTCCATGGCCGGCAGGTCGTCGTGGACGAGGGAGTAGCAGTGGATGAGTTCGAGCGCCGCAGCCGTGGGGAGCGCGTCGCGTGCCGGCACGCCGAAGAGGGCGGCGCATTCGAGGACGAGAAAGGGACGCAGGCGCTTGCCGCCGGCAAGGACGCCGTGGCGCATCGCCGCCATCAGGCGCGGCGGGCGCGCCGTCTCCCCGGGCCGCGCATCGTCGCCGAGCAGGCTTTCGAGTTCGGCCTCCACCAGCCGAGCGGCGGCGGCGAGGCGTTGTTCAAGGGAGAGATCGGACATGGCGGCACCGCCCGGACGGAAGATGGTGCGCGAGCCGTGACGGAGGCGCGGGACCGCGTCAAGGCCGGACGGCTTGCCGGGTCCGGCTCCGCGGATAAAATGACCGCGTCCACCCCCGGGCCCACGACCTTTCATGCACCCTGCCCATCCCCTTCTCGCGGTGCTCTTCTCGGTGATCCTGTCCGGAGCAACGCTCGGCCTGGCGCGCGCCGAAGGCCGTCCGCCCGGCGGCGGCTTCGGGCTCGCGCTTCTGTCTCCCGGCCAGCATGCGGATGTGATGAAGCGGGTGGAATCCTATGCGGTCCTGGAAACCTTCCTCAAGGCCTGCGGCCGGCCGCCAGCGCTGGAAGTGCGGCTGCGCCGTCTGGTACGCGGATGCATCGAGCCGGCAACCGTCAACACCCTGGCGCAGCACTTCCGCCGCGCCGTCGCCGCCCGGGCCCACCACCGCTGGGATTGTGTCTCCTCCAGTGGCCGCCAGATGATCAGCCGCTCGGAAGAGGCGATCCGGATGACGGTCGCGGACGTCACCCGCCTCTGCCGGGTCGCCCGCTAGACCTCATGCCGGCTTGCTCCCTGCCGGATTGACCGTGGTCAGGCGGGGTGATCCGATGCTGGCAAGCCGGACGCTCGATCCGGCGGCCGGGGAGAGAACGATGATGTCCAGACGCATGGTGGCGCTGGGCCTGCTGGCCTTCGTTGCGGGCATGCCCGCCGCCTTGGCGCAGGTGCCGCCCTCAACCGACGACATCGCCGGCTATGGCGGGCTGCATGCGGCAGCCCATCGAGGGGATGTCGCCGCCATCCAAAGGCTGGCGACAGCCGGTCAGGATCTCAATGCCCGTGACGGACGCGGCCGCACGCCCCTTCACGTGGCGGCATTTGCCCGCCGGCATGACGCCATGCGCGCCCTGGTGCAGGCTGGCGCCAATCCCCGGGCTCTCGAGCACCAGCGCTACGACGCCATCACCGTTGCGGCGGTGGCCGACGACATCGAGACCATGAAAGTGGCCATCGCCATCGGCGGCGACCCCAAAGCCATTACGAGCCTCTATGACGGCACGGCGCTGATTGCCGCGGCCCATCTCGGCCACGACAAGGTGGTGGGCGAACTGATCCGCGCCGGCGCGCCGCTCGACCACGTCAACAATCTCGGCTGGACCGCGCTGATCGAGGCCGTGATTCTCGGCCAGGGCGGTCCTCGCCATGTCGAGACGGTCCGCCTGCTCACGGCAGCCGGGGCCCGGCGCGACCTCGCCGACCGGCAGGGCCAGACACCTCTGACTCTCGCCCGAGGGCGTGGATATGCAGCAATGGTCAAGCTGCTGGAATAGCCGCGCTCACCGGCAGCAGTGCCGTCAGGGCGTCTCGGCCGGCTCGGCTGAGGCCTCAGTCGTCCCGGTCTCGCTTGAGGATGGAGAAGTCGACGCTGGAAAGCTCCAGGTCGTACTTGGCCCCGTCTCCGGCGATGGCGTCATCCACCTCGAAGCGGCCGTCGTCGAACTCCACCTTGCCCCATCGCGTAAACCCGGCCTGGCGAAGGCTGGCCTCGATCTGGCGCAGTTCCTCTGCGGTCACTGGCCGGTCGTCGGCCCGGGCCGGTGCAGCGGCGAGGGTGCCGGCGAGGCCGAGCCCCAGGGCGCCCGCAAGGAGGTGGCGGCGTGTCCTGTCAAACATGACGGTCCTTTCCTTTGATGCGTCGGACAACCAACGCAGCGCAGCAAAGGGGGTTGCCACCGGGCGACAGAAGGTCGCGACGGCGCGCGGTCAGGGTGCGGGCGGCGGCAGGTGATGAGCCCAGGTCACGAGAGCCGCCTCACCGGCTTCCGAGAGCCCGTAGATCCCCCGCTCCTGCCGTACGAACCAGCCATAGACGTTGCGCTGGAGGATGGCCGGTGCGTCGGGGGCGAGGCGAGCGAGATCACGCGGGCGGAGCGGGCCGGCAGCGAGAGCCTGCGCCATGGCGAGCGTGCGCTGGCGGTAGGCGGTCATGATGGGGCGACGCGTCGAGCCGCCGGTCGCGGGATCGCCGCGGCGGCGGCGGTGTTCGGCGACGAGGCGCGAGCGGCGCTTGCCGTCGTGCCGCGGCTTCCACGGCACGGGCTCGACGACGACCTCGACGCCGCCCATCGGCAGCACGGAGAGGAGCCCGAAGCCGCAGAACCGGCAGAGCTTCTTCACGCGACTGTCGTGCTCGCGGCCGCGGCCCTTGGCGGAGGCCTTGACCGCCAGCCAGACCTCGTCGGCGGCGGCCGAGCGGTCGACCGCCTGGAGGACCAGTTCCAGGGTGAAGGACTGTTTCAGCTCGCCGATGACGACGGCGGTGGGTTCGCCGTCCCTCAACGCGACGAGGTCGCAGCCCATGATCTCGCCCTTCACGTCGAAGCCGAGGCCTTCGAGGAAGGTTTTGACGGGGAGGTAGAGGGCGGTTTCCAAGGGTGGATGTCCGAGCATTGGATGTTCAGCGGGTAGAGCGGATTCGCAGGTGTGTCGAGGCGCATGCCGCGATCGGCGCGATGCCGACCGTCCTGTTTCTGACAGCAGCCGCCGTCTGGCCGCGCGACACAAGAGAGCATTGTCGGTGCGGGAAACAGGCCGCATGAACCGCCGTCATACCGTCACGGTCGCCCTCTGCTGGGGCCTTGTCTGCCTCGCCCTCGCCTTCGTGGAATGGGCTAGCCTGTCCATGATCGGCTTCCCCGACGGGCATCTCACCGTCTTCGACCGGGAGACCGTAGGTCCGCGACGCGTGCTGCTTGTGCTCTGCGTGGCGCAGGCCCTCCTCATACCGGCGCTGGCCGTGGCGGGCTCCTTTCGAAGAGCGTCCGCACTCACCCTGGCAATCCTCGCGGCAGCTCTGCTGGTCGTGGCGCCGATGGTCGCACTGCCGGGCTGTCCGGGATCGCCCGCCTGCCGCGCCGCCTACCAGGAGCTGACCGGACGGGTGCTCGACCACGGGATCGGCGGCTGAGCAGGCTCAGGGGCCTTGCCCATCCGCGCCATCACCGATGCACCCGCCTTCATCAAGCGCAAGCAAGCGTCCGTTAGCCAATCCTCCGGGTTGTCTTCCATTTCGATAGTCGCCTTAAGGTGGCATCAACCCGCGACGACCAGCCTGTCCACGTACGGAGGCTCACCATGGCGTGGTTCGGTCGCACCATCACGAGGCAGCGCTATGGAATCGGGCTGGTCACCCGTATCGCCATTCTCATGGCGCTGACCGCTGGCTTTCCCTACCTCGTCTACTTTGTGGCTTCGAGCGCGGGGCGCGGTATAAGTGGTGCCGGTGGGGCCATTGCGCTGGTCATGGGCATGTATCTCAAGCCCCTCATCTATGTCGCCTTCGCCCTGTCCCTGATCCGACCAGCGGCGCGGCGCGCCCGTACGTTGGAGATGACGATCCTGGTCGGCCCGCTGATCGGCTTCGTGGTTCTGGCCGATCTCGCCTTCGGCACCCTGCTCTTCAACCACTGGAGCGTTGCCTTCTCGCTTGGCTTCGTCGGCCCCATGCGCATGCCAATTCCCTGGCTGCTTGTTGCGGCGCTGATCGTGCTGATCACCCTCGCGGTGCTTGCAGAGCGAGACGACCTGTCGGCACGCGAGCGTTTCGGCGTCGCCTATCCGATCTGGCTCGGCCTCGTGGCCTTGGCGGCGTTGCACGGCTTCGTGCTGATCATGATGGTCCTCAGCTTGGGCATGGGGATCGCGCCGCGCCGGCTGGTGACGCTGGCCTGGCTGACGAACTCGCTGCCGCGCATGCCGCTGGCGATTGCCGTCATGGCAGCCTCCCTGTGGCTGATGGTCGCCGACCGGCTGTCCGGCGGCCCGGGTTCCCGGGCGGCTGACACACCAACTCCGACCCGTCCCCCTGCCGCGGCCGGTCCCCGCGGAGCCCCGAGGGCGGCATTCGGCCTGCGCAGGGCATAGTTCGCGCCTCTTTCCTTGACTTTCCGCCCCGTCCCCTCTATCCGCACCCCACTCTCGCTCATCCGAGACCTGCCTTCGCCGACCGGGACCCGATCCCGGAGGTTCCCGCCCGACAGCGCAGCATGCGCCCTCGGGCGCGAAACGCGTTGCGGTCCGGGATGTCCGGGACCATTTTCGGGGCACCCCGGAAATGAATGGTGGAGCGATCATGTTCGAAGGCCTGTCGACACGACTGTCCGGCATCCTCGACCGCCTCAAGGGCCGCGGCGCGCTGAGCGAAGCCGATGTCCAGGAGGCGATGCGCGAGGTGCGCCGCGCCCTGCTCGAGGCCGACGTGGCGCTCGAGGTCGTCCGCTCCTTCACCGACAAGGTCCGCGACCGCGCGGTCGGCGCCGAGGTCATCAAGTCGGTCACCCCCGGCCAGATGGTCGTCAAGATCGTCCACGACACGCTGGTCGAGACGCTGGGCACCGAGGGCGTCGCCATCGACCTCCAGGCCGTGCCGCCGGTGCCGATCATGATGGTCGGCCTGCAGGGCTCCGGCAAGACGACCACCACCGCCAAGCTCGCCAAGCGCCTCTTCGAGAAACAGAAGAAGAAGGTGCTGATGGCCTCGCTCGACACGCGGCGCCCGGCCGCGATGGAGCAGCTCGCCATCCTCGGCAAGCAGATCGGGGTCGACACCCTGCCGATCGTCGCGGGCCAGTCGCCGGTGCAGATCGCCCGGCGCGCCATCGAGGCCGGACGCCTCGGCGGCTACGACGTGGTGATGCTGGACACCGCTGGCCGCACCCATGTGGACGAGGCTCTGATGGCGGAGGTGGCCGAGGTCGAGAAGGCCGCCGGTCCCCACGAGACCCTGCTCGTCGTCGACAGCCTCACCGGCCAGGACGCCGTGAACGTCGCGCGCTCCTTCACCGGCCGCGTCAAGGTCACCGGCGTGGTGCTGACCCGCGTCGATGGCGACGGCCGCGGCGGCGCCGCCCTCTCCATGCGCGCCGTCACCGGCAAGCCGATCAAGCTGCTCGGCACGTCCGAGAAGATGGACGGGCTGGAGGACTTCCATCCCTCGCGCATCGCCAACCGCATCCTCGGCATGGGCGACATCGTCTCGCTGGTCGAGAAGGCGGCGGAATCGATCGATGCCGAAAAGGGCATGGCGATCGCCAAGCGCATGCAGTCCGGTCAGTTCAACCTGAACGACATGGGCGACCAGCTCGACCAGATGATGAAGCTCGGCGGCATGCAGGGCCTGATGGGCATGCTGCCCGGCGTGAAGAACATGCAGAAGCAGCTGGCCGGCGCCGTCGACGACAAGGCGATCAAGCGCCAGCGCGCCATCATCCACGCCATGACCCCCTGGGAGCGCCGCAACCCCAAGGAGATCGACGGCAAGCGTCGCCGTCGTATCGCCCGCGGCTCCGGCACCAATCCGGAGGAGGTCAACAAACTCCTCAAGATGCACCGCGGCATGGCCGACATGATGAAGGCCATGGGCGGCCCCGGCGCCAAGCGCGGCCCCATGGCGGGCCTCGCCAACATGTTCGGCCTCGGCGGCGGCGGCATGCCCCAGCCGACCCCGGAAATGCTCGCCGAACTGCAGCAGAAGATGCCCGGTGCTTTGCCCGACAAGATGCCGTCGCTGCCCCCCGGCGGACTGCCGCCGGGCTTCCCCGGCCTCGGCGGTCTCGGCGGAGCCAAGCTCCCCGGCCTTCCCGGCTTTCCCTTCGGCAAGAAGAAATAGCCGGCCCCCTTTCACCCCATCCCGATCATCACGAACGACCCAACGGAGTATCCCATGTCGCTCAAGATCCGCCTCGCCCGCCGCGGCACCAAGAAGCGCCCCTTCTACCAGATCGTCGTCGCCGACTCGCGCTCGCCGCGCGATGGCCGCTTCATCGAGAAGATCGGCACCTACAACCCGATGCTGTCGAAGGACCAGAAGCGCTTCGAGCTCGACGCCGAGGCCGCCAAGGCCTGGATCGCCAAGGGCGCCCTGCCGACGGATCGCGTCGCCCGCTTCTTCGATGCCGAGGGCCTGATGAAGCGCACCGCCTCGAACAACCCGGAGAAGGCCGTTCCCGGCAAGAAGGCCGAGGAGCGCGCCGCGTCGAAGGCCGCCAAGGCCGCGAAGGCCGCCGAAGCCACCGCCGAGTGACGTGCTGACCTCCTCCGTGCAGGGCGACCTGCACGGAGGCCTGACGTCCTCCGAGGCCCCCCATGTCCACCGACCTCGTCCTCGTCGCCAAGTTCGGCGCCCCCCATGGGGTGCGGGGAGAGGTGCGCGTCAAGTCCTACACCCAGGACCCCGCGGCGATCCTCGACTACTCCCCGCTGCAGTCACGCGACGGCCGCCTCTATACGGTCACGAACGTGCGTCCGGCGGGCGAGGTGCTGGTCGCCCGCATCGCCGAGCTGACGGACCGCACCGCGGCGGAGGCGGTCACCAACATGCAGCTCTTCGTGCCGCGGGACCGCATTCCCCCCGCCGACGACGAGGACGAGTTCCTCCATGCCGACCTGATCGGCCTGAAGGTCGAGACGCTCACCGGCGAACCCGTCGGCACCGTCACCGCCGTCTATGACTTCGGCGCCGGCGACGTCATCGACGTGGCGCGCAAGGGCCAGAAGGCGGTGATGATCCCCTTCACCAAGACCGTCGTCCCCAGCGTCGACATCGCCGGCGGCCGCATCGTGATCGACCCGCCCGAGGGCCTGCTCGAAGAGACGCCGCGCGACCCTGAAGACCGCGACTGAGGTCTGATGTTCCGCGCCTCGGTCCTGACCCTCTATCCCGAGATGTTTCCCGGCCCCCTCGGCCTGTCGCTGGCCGGCCGGGCGCTGGGCGGGGCCTGGAGCCTCGACACCCATTTCATCCGCGACTTCGCCACCGACCGCCACCGCACCGTGGACGACACCCCGGCGGGGGGCGGGCCGGGCATGGTGATGAAGGCGGACGTCCTCGCCCGCGCCATCGACCACGCCTCCCCGGAAGGCGACCCCCGCCCCCGCCTCTACATGTCGCCGCGCGGCCGGCCCCTCACGCAGGGCTTCGTGCGGGAGCTCGCCGCCGGCCCCGGCGCCGTCATCCTCTGCGGCCGGTTCGAGGGCGTCGACGAGCGGCTCATCGCGGCGCGCGGCCTCACCGAGGTCTCCATCGGCGACTACGTCCTCTCCGGCGGGGAGCTCGCCGCCCTGGTCCTGCTCGACGCCGTGGTGCGGCTCCTGCCCGGCGTCATGGGCCATGCCGAGAGCGGCACCGAGGAGAGCTTCGAGACCGGCCTCCTGGAATATCCGCACTACACCCGGCCGCAGGTCTTCGAGGGCCTGACGATCCCCGAGATCCTCGTCTCCGGCGACCACGCCAGGATCGCCCGGTGGCGCCGCGCCGAGGCCGAGCGCATCACGCGGGAGCGCCGGCCGGACCTCTGGGCGAAGCGCGAGGGGTGAGGCCGACATCCTCGCCCTCTCCGTCATGGCCGGGCTTGTCCCGGCCATCCACGACTTGAACACCGCCCTTGGAGGAATTCGTGGATGCCCGGGACAAGCGCGGGCATGACGGGTGAGGAAACGACAGGGACCGCGCCGTCCCTCAATCCCCTCCCGGCCCCAGATTCCGCGTGACAATCCCTCCCGTTTCGACTATCGAGCCGCCTTCCGGCGGGCAGACGCCCATCCTCGGAACCAAGACCAACAAGATGCCGGCAAAGCCCGGCCACAAGGACCAAACCGATGAACCTGATCCAGACCCTCGAGGCCGAAGAGGCCGCCCGCGTCCTCGGCGACAAGAAGCTGCCGAACTTCGCCCCCGGCGACACCGTCATCGTCAACGTGAAGGTCCGCGAAGGCGACCGCTCCCGCGTCCAGGCCTATGAGGGCGTCTGCATCGCCCGCTCCGGCGGCGGCCTGATGGAGAGCTTCACCGTCCGCAAGATCTCCTATGGCGAGGGCGTCGAGCGCGTCTTCCCGGTGCACTCCCCGATCATCGACTCCATCAAGCTGGTGCGCCGCGGCAAGGTCCGTCGCGCGAAGCTCTATTACCTGCGCGATCGCCGCGGCAAGTCGGCCCGTATCGCCGAGCGCGTCGACCGCTCCGACAAGGCCTGAGCCTTCTCGCCATCGCTGGACTTCCGGAACGGGGCCTTCGGGCCCCGTTTTGCATGCCGGGGGACCGGGCGCGGCAGGCGCTGCCAGAGCGCGCCGAGCTCGATGAGATAGGCGAGGCGCAGGGCCATGAGCTCCTCGCCCTCGGGCAAGGCGCCGGCATAGAGACGGCTGGTGCAGGTCTCGATCAGCCGGCAGCAGCGGGCGCGGCGGCAGGCCTTGCGCCGGCAGAGGAGATGGGCGCCCTCGGCGCTGTGCAGATGGCGGCGGATGGCGCGGCTCTCGTCGGGGGTCATGGGGTGCCTCGGGGGTTTTCTGGTGAGAGGCTGGCGCGAAAACCCTCTCCCCTCGTGGGAGAGGGTGCCCGCGTCCGCGGGCGGGTGAGGCGTGACGCGCGGCACCGCCTCCGCAGGCACACCCCACCTCTCCCC
>NZ_JBQVQL010000061.1:0-30752 GCF_052440005.1 Phreatobacter sp. | reverse complement strand
CTTGCCGGTGGGGTTGTGCGCCTTGATCGAAGCGTCCTGGTTGATCGGGTGGGCGGCCGAGCCGAGCTTTTCGATCTGGCCGTCGATGCCGCGCTCGATGGCGCAGACCATGACCTTCCGGACGAAGGGGGACGCGGGGGAAAAGAAGAGCTTCACGGCTGTGGATCCTTGGGTGTCGATGAAAATCCGATGGCCTGCTCCTGCTGGAGCGACTGGTCGCGGCGGCCCATGAGATGGCCCATGAGCACTTCGCCCGCGAAGATCACGTGCTCCTGCATGAGGCGCCCTGCCCGCTCGCCGTCACCCTGGCGCAGGGCGTGCAGGATCCGGTGGTGATCATCGTGCGATCGCAGAATGATGTCGTAGTCCTCCCACAGGATGATGCGGTCCGAGGCCATGGGGACGTCATGGGTGCGGGACACGAAATCCTTCAGCCAGGGATTGGCGGCGGCTTCGATGATGGTGCTGTGGATCGTCACGTTCATCCGCCGGTAGGCGGCGAGCCGGGCCGGCTCGAGCCTGCCTGAGGACAGGATGCCGTCGCCCTCGGCCACCGCGGCACTCAGCGTCTCGAGTGCCGCCTGCGACAGGCCGATGCGCCCGGCGATCCTGCAGGCCAGCGCCTCCAGAGTGGACCGGACCTCGAAGGCGGCGCGGATGTCGGCGATGGCGAAGCTGCGCACCCGATAGCCGCGATTGGCGGAATATTCGACCAGCCCGTCCCGCGACAGCGCCGCCAGCGCGGTCCTCAGCGGCGTCCGAGAGACGCCGAGCTGGCGGGCCAGATCGTCCTGTCGCAGGGGCGCACCCGGAACCAGGCTCCCTTCCAGGATCAACTCGCGAATCGACGTCGCGACCTGGTCGGCGCTGGTCTGAAAGATCAGCCCGTCGGGGTCCTTCTCATCGTGGCCGAGCGTCATGGACATAGCTGGCCATGCTGACCGAGCCAGCCGCAATTTGCAAGGGCGGCATGCAGTTTGGATACAAAATGACCATCTATCGCCTGATGGATTGCCATACGGGCAGTATGATGGCTATTCTGGATCCAAAATAAGCATACGGGAGGAATGAGGGTGCGTACTGCCATTGTCACCGGAGCCGCCCGCGGCATCGGCGCCGCGATCGCGACACGGCTCGCCCAGGACGGCCTGCGGGTGGTCGTCGCCGACCTGTCCAAGGAGGCGGCCGGCGCAACAGCCGCAACTCTTCCCGGCGAAGGCCATCTCGGGCTGGGCGTGGACGTGCGGGACGAGACGTCGGTGGACCACCTGTTCGACACCGCCGAAGCAGCCCTCGGTCCGGTCGGCGTCCTCGTCTGCAACGCCGGCGTGCTCCTGCTGCGTGAAGGCGGTCAGCGCCCCGCCATCGTCGACACGACACTGGACGAGTGGGAGCAGTCCCATGCGGTCAATACCCGCGGCACCTTCCTGTCGGTGCGCGCCATGTTGCGCCGCCGATCGGCCCGACCGGTCGCCGAGGGACGCATCGTCACGCTGTCGTCTGTCGCCGCCCAGCTCGGAGGCTACCGCTCCTCCAGCGCCTACATCTCGTCGAAGGCCGCCGTCCTCGGCTTCACCAAGGCTGCGGCCCGCGAAGCGGCGCCGCTCGGCATCACGGTGAACTGCCTCGCGCCGGGGCTCATCGACGCGCCGATGCTGCGGCTCTCGCTGCCGGCGGAACGCGACGCCGAGATGTCGTCCAGCATTCCACTGGGACGGATCGGCACCGCGGACGACGTGGCCGAGGCGTGCTCCTATCTCGTCTCGCCGGCTGCCGCCTACCTGACCGGGGTCACCATCGACGTCAACGGCGGCTACAGGATGCAATGACCATGCGGGTCTGGCTGGAACGGCTCTCTGAATGGTTCGTCATCGCCGCCGGTGCTGCGCTGGTTCTCATGATGCTTCACGTCACGGCCGACGTGATCGGCAAGTATGTCTTCATCGCCCCGATCCCTGGCACGGCCGAGGTCGTCGCCAGCTATTACATGATCGCAACCGTGTTTCTTCCGCTGGCCTATATCGAGGTGCAGCGCCGCCCCATCGTCGTGGAGCTCTTCTACGATCGCCTGCCGGCCCCGCTCAGACCACCTCTCGACCTGCTGGGAACCGCCGCCTCTGTCGCCTTCTACGGCTTCCTCGCCTGGCAGAGCGTGTTCATCGCGCTCAACGCCTATGAGATCGGCGAGATCGTCGAGGGTGCCTGGCAGGTGATCGTCTGGCCGAGCCGCTTTCTGCTTCCGCTCGGGCTGGTCCTCGCGTGCCTGGTGCTGATCGTCCGTTTCGTCACCGACCTCGTCGATCCCCCCCATCGGAGGCCGATGCTGGCCTCCACCGGCAAGACGATCTGAGGGCGACATGGACCGCATTCAACTCGGCCTCCTCGGCATCGGCCTCGTGATGACCCTGATCTTCATGCGCGTGCCGATCGGCGTGGCCATGGGGCTCGTTGGCTTCGGCGGCATCGCCAGCCTGATCTCGCTCTCTGCCGCGATCGGCATCGCCAAAGCCATTCCCTACCGCCTGATCGGCGACTGGAATCTGTCAGCGGTGCCGATGTTCCTCCTGATGGGCTATATCGCCTCGGCGACCGGCCTGACCAACGGCCTCTTCGCCGCCGCCCGCATCTTCCTCGCCCGGGTGCCGGGCGCCCTCGCCTCCGCGACGGTCGTCGCTTCGGCCCTCTTCGCCTCCGCCTCGGGGTCCAGCGTCGCGACCTCGGCGGCCTTCTCCCGCATTTCGATCCCGGAAATGCTGAAGGCGCGGTACGACCCCGCGCTCGCGACCGGCTGTGTCGCCTCCGCGGGCACCCTCGGCTCGCTGATCCCGCCATCGATCCTCATGATCGTCTTCGGCATCATGGCGGACACGTCGATCTCCAGGATCTTCATGGCGGGCGTGCTGCCGGGCCTTTTGTCCGCCGCCATGTTCATTGGCCTGATCACGATCCGGGTCTGGTTCAATCCCGCGCTCGCCCCTCGCGACGAGACCGTCTTCACGTCGGCCGAAAAAAAGGCGGCGCTTCTCGACGTCTGGCCGCTGCCCGTGCTGATCGCCGGTGTCCTCGGCGGCATTTTCCTCGGTATCTTTACCGCCACCGAGGCCGGTGCGATCGGCGCCGTGCTGGCCTGCCTGATCGCCTGGACGCGCGGCACGCTGACGAAGGCCACCTTCCGGCAGGCCGTCATCGAGACGGCCGAGGGCACGGCCGCCATCTTCATCATCGTCGTCGGCGCGGCGATCTTCGCCCGCTTCATGGCCTATTCGCAGTTGCCGAACGTCATGGCCGAGACGCTGATCGCCTATACCGGCGGCAATACCCTCGCGGTGATCATCGCCATTGCCATCGTGTTCCTGATCCTCGGCTGCCTGCTCGAGAGCATCTCGATCATGCTGCTGACCCTGCCGCTCCTCCTGCCGCTGCTGAAGTCGCTCGACGTCGATATGATCTGGTTCGGGATCATCGTCATCAAGCTGCTGGAAATCGGCCTGGTGACGCCACCCGTCGGGATGAACGTCTACGTCATCAAGTCATCCATGGGTGATCGCGTCGCGCTCGGGACGATCTTCCGCGGCGCCGCATGGTTCGTCATCGCGGACCTCGTCACCCTCGCCATCCTGATCGCCTTCCCGATCATCGCACTCTGGCTTCCCAACCAGTTCGCAGTCCGCTGAACGACCCCGCAAGAGGGTCCCATTCCCAGGAGGAAACGACCATGAAACTTCGACACGCCATGATCGGGCTCGCAGCCCTCGCCGGGCTCTCGTCGGCGGCCCTGTCCCAGCAGACCTGGCAGGCCTCCAACTGGCTGGCGCCGGCCCATATCCTCAACGAGTTCGTCTACCAGAGATGGGCCGAGGACGTCGCCAAGGCGACGAACGGGTCCCTGCGCCTGCAGGTGCACTCCTCCGGCTCCCTCGTTCCCGCCCCATCGACCATGCAGGGCATCCGCGACGGCGTCGCGCAGGTCGGCATCGTCTATCCCGGCTACACGCCGTCCGAGCAGCCGCTGAACAACGTCGTCAACGATCTCGTCTTCACCTCCGACGACGACTTCGCCGCCGCCTTCGCCTTCACCGAACTCGGGCTGACGCATCCAAAGCTTCAGGCGGAATGGCGTCGCAACGGCGGCATCTTCGGCGGCGGCTATGCGACGCCGGTCTACAACTTCATCTGCATGAAGCCGATCCGCTCCGTGGCGGACGTCCGTGGCCTGAAGATCCGCACCGCTGGCGGCGCCCAGTCGAACTGGGTCCGGGCGCTCGGCGGGGTTCCGGTCTCCGTCCCGATCGGCGACGTCTATTCGGGCCTCGAGCGGGGGTCGATCGACTGCACGCTGTCCGACCCGACCAACCTCGACAAGGGCAACAAGTTCTGGGAGGTGGCGAAGGCCGTCACGCGGCTGCCGATGGGCGTCGTGATCGGGGCCAACTGGATCTACAACCGCGACGCCTGGAAGGCGCTCACCACGCCGCAGCGGCGCGCCCTGCTCGATACGATGGCACTGGCGTCGGCCCGCGCCCAGGTCGCCTATCACGTCGGTGTCAATGCCGCGATCGACGGTTCGCGGCAGCGAGGCCTCGCCATTCTCGCACCGGCCGACGACCTGACGGCGAAGCTGGCCGAGTTCAACCGCGACTTCATCGCCCAGTTGCCGAAGACGTCGATGGAAACGCGGCGTGTCCAGGATCCGAGCGACCTGATCCAGGCCTTCCGCGAACTGGAAACGAAGTGGAAGAAGCTCCTCGAGGGCGTCGACCGCACCAATCCCGACGCGGTTGCGGCGGTCCTGCGCGAGCACCTCTACGGCAAGGTCGATGCGGCGACCTATGGCCTGAACTGACATCCCAGCGGCGCGCAGGCCCCTGCGCGCCGCCCATTCCAAGGAGCTTGCAGCCATGAAGGCGATCGTCACGGGAGCCGCCGGCGGAATCGGCAAGGCGACCGCGTTGAGACTTGCGGCCGACGGCTTCTCCGTCATCGTCGCCGACATCCATGCGGAGCGCGCGGCTGCGACCGCCGCTGAAATCCGGGCCAATGGCGGCGTGGCCGAGAGCCGCGGCATCGACCTCACGGATCGTGCCGCACTCCTTGCGCTCGCCGAAGAGGCAGGTCCCGTCGATGCACTCGTCAACAATGCCGGCATTTTCGACGTGCGCGCCTTCGCTGAGCTGACGGCAGACGACTTCCGCCGCATGGCCGAGGTCAACGTCATCCCGCTCTTCGAACTGACACGGGCGGTCGCGGCGAGAGCCCCCCGCGGCGCGCGCATCGTCAACCTCGCCTCCCGCGCCTATCTCGGCGCGAGCCACTACGCCCACTACGTCGCCTCCAAGGCCGCGGTGGTGGGGCTGACGCGCGCCATGGCGCTGGAACTCGCCGGCAAGGGCATCCTGGTCAACGCGGTGGCGCCCGGCGTCATCGATACCGACATGCTCAAAGCGCGCTCCGACACCGATCGCGGGGCGCTGGCCGCCCAGCAGCCGCTCGGCATTCTCGGGCGCGCCGAGGACGTTGCCGACGCGATCGCCTATCTCGCCTCGCCCCGTCTGGCCTTCGTAACCGGCCAGGTTCTCATCGTCGACGGCGGCCGGACCCTCGGCGGTTTCATCGGCTGAGCGGCACGGCAGCCCCAAACCCAGCGAGAGACCATGGCCGACAGGCTGATCGACAAGGTCGCGATCGTCACCGGAGCGGGATCCGGAATCGGGCGGGCGATCGCGCTCGCCTTCGCGCGCGAGGGTGCCCGCGTCCTCGCCGTCGACCGCAATTCCGAAGGTCTCGACGAGACGGGCCGCCTGGCGGGCCGGCCCGTGGTCACCCTTGAGGGCGACGTCACCGATCCGCAGCTGCCGGGGACCTTGCGGGCGGCTCTCCGAACGCTCGGCCCGCTCGACATTCTCGTCAACAATGCCGGCATCGGCGGCGGCGGCAATGTCGAGGACACCAGCGACGACGACCTCAGGCGCTATCTCGAGGTCAACGTCGTCGGCCTGTTCCGCCTCTCCCGTTTCGCCGTGGAGGAGATGAAGCCGCGGCGGCGCGGCGCCATCCTCAACCTCGCATCGGTCTATGCGCTGATGGGTGCCTCGAACAGCGCCGGCTATTCGGCCAGCAAGGGCGCCGTGGCCTCGTTCACCCGCCAGCTCGCGACCGACTACGGACCCGACGGAATCCGCGTCAACGCTCTCGCACCCGGCCTGATCGAGACCCCGCTCACCGCCGAGCGGATCCGCACCCAGGCCTGGCGCCGCCGCATCGCCATCGACCAGACGCCGCTGCGGCGGGTCGGCCAGCCGGCCGACGTGGCCGCCGCCGCCGTCTTCCTCTGTTCGGACGAGGCCGGCTTCGTCACCGGCGAACTCCTCAAGGTGGATGGGGGCTGGGACATGGCGGGCTTTCCGCGCGAGCCGGCCGCATGAGCGCGATCGCGGACAGCTACGACGTCGTCGTCGCGGGCTCCGGGGCCGGCGGCATGGCCGCCGCCCTCACCTCCGCCATCGAAGGCCTGTCGGTCCTCGTCGTCGAGAAGGAGGACCACGTCGGCGGCTCGACCGCGATCTCCGGTGGAGCCGTCTGGATCCCGAACAACCCGCTCGCGGTGGCCATGGGCATCGAGGATTCCACCGAGGCGGTGATGACCTATCTCGGCACGGTGCTGGGCAATGCCCTGCGCCCCGACATGATGCACGCCTTTCTGTCCAGCGGGCCCGAGGCCGTCGCCTATTTCGACCGCCACACGCAAGTGAAGTTCGCCGCCCGCGCCTATTCGCCCGACTATTATCCCGAACTGCCCGGTGCCGGGCGCGCCGGCCGCCCGATCGACCCCCTGCCCTTCGACGGCCGGGAGCTCGGCGAGGCCTTCCACCTGCTCAAGGACCCCTTGGCAACCTTCACCGTGCTTGGCGGCATGATGGTCAATGTCACCGACGTCAATCATCTCCTCAAGGTCACCCGCTCCTTCCAATCCTGGCGATACGGCATGAAGCTCATCGCCCGCTATGGCTCGGATCGCCTGCGAGGATGGCATCGCGGCACCCGGCTTCTGCTCGGTAATGCCCTCGCCGGCCGCCTGCTCAAGAGCGCGCTGGATCGCGGGATCACGATCGCAACCGGGACGCCGCTCGTCGGCCTCGTGCGGAGCGAGGGTCGGGTGACGGGGGTGACGATCCGCCATGAGGGGCGCGAGCGCACGGTCGCCGCCCGGCGTGGCGTCGTCGTCGCGACCGGCGGTTTCCCCTGGGATGCCGCGCGGCGATCGCTGCCGGGCGTGGAGGCCGGGCGGCAATGGTCCATGTCGCCGTCCGGCAATGCGGGCGACGGCATCCGCATCGCCGAAGCCGCCGGCGCGTCCTTTCTGGAGGCACCCGCCGATCAAGCCTTCTGGGCCCCGGTCTCGGTCTGGACCAAGGCCGACGGCCAACAGATACGCTTTCCGCACCTGATCTGGGATCGGGCGAAGCCGGGTCTCATCGCCGTCAACGGCGCAGGCCATCGCTTCGTCAACGAGGGCACGAGCTATCACGAGTTCGTCCGCGCCATGCTGCGCTCGCACGAAACCGTCCCGACCGTTCCCGCCTTCCTGATCGCCGACCGCCCGTTCGTCGACCGCTGGGGCCTGGGGCTCGCCCTTCCCGGCGGACGCCCCCGCTCGCATTTGATCCGGGACGGATACCTCATCGAGGCTGCGTCGATCGCCGAACTGGCAGCCAAGCTGGCCATCCCTGCCGACGCGCTGAACGCCTCCGTCGCGGAGATGAACCAGGCGGCGGCGGTTGGGGTCGATGCCGGCTTCGGCAAGGGTTCTTCGGAATACAACCGCTACTATGGCGACCCCGCCGTCGCGGGAAATCCATGCCTCGGCACGATCGCCGAGCCGCCGTTCTATGCCGTCCGGGTCTATCCCGGCGATATCGGCACTGCCTCGGGACTGCTGACCGATCCGGACGGCCGCGTCCTCGACGGAACCGGTGAGCCCATCGCCGGACTGTATTGTTGCGGAAGCGACATGGCCTCGATCATGGGCGGCCATTACCCCGGTGCGGGCATCACGCTGGGACCCGCACTGACGTTCGGCTATCGCATCGGGCGCAACATCGCAGCGCGCTAGATGGCGATGGCCGTCGCGACCGAGGTCGTCGCGGCCATCGAGGACTGGCATATGACGGCCCTCACCCACGCGGCGCTGGACCAGAAGACGGTCCTGCTCAGGGCCTTCACCATCCTGCTGAGCCAGATCAACGCGCCATGGCGCGTTGATGCGCAGAGCTCAGGCGCCACCCGCCCAGAAGGCATCCGATGCGTGTCAGCAGGCCATACGAATCTGCCGTGCGGCGCACTGGAAGCCCGGCGTGCCGGCATTCGAGGAGCAATAGCGCTCTCCCGGCGACAGTCCGAAGATGCGCCGCTGACCACCGGCCGCGACGGTGAATACTGAGCTGTTGCCGTTCCGGTAGAACAAGCGGAACCAGCAGACCGGACTGACACCTGGATCGCAGGTGAAGCGGGCCGTGCACGCTTGCGCCTGAACGGGCGTGGAAACGATGGCACCGACGGCGATCGTGACGGATGCAACGGCGGCGAGCAGGCAGGTCCGGACCATTGTATTCCCCTGAGTTATGGGCTTGGGCAAATCGGCGTTGATGGCGGCATGGGCAGAGCAGGCGCCAACTCGTCGAGGACCAGCCGGCAGACGTTCAGCTTGATGTCGGGGGCCGCCACAGATCGCGGCAGGCCTTCGGCGAACCGGCGAACGATGGCGACGCCCTCCAACTGGAGCGCACGCATCCAGCGCGCCTGGATCGAGGCAGCGACGCAGTCACCGCGGGCCGTGCGTATCCGCGCGGCGGCTGCGAGCGCATCGCGCTCGACGATCTTCAGTTCGTCGGCCCAGGCCCCCTCGCCCGTCCGTCGCACCGATATGGCAACGGCCCGGGCAATTCCCGCGCAGCGGTAGAGGACTTCGCCGAGCGGTTGGCCATGCCAGCCGAGATCGTCGTGACGAGGACGAAACAGGGGACCCGGTTCATCCGCCGACGCGGGACAGGATCCGGCAAGGGCCAGAGCAAACGCCAGACTCAGGCCCTTCGCGTTGGGCCTGCCTGATACAAGGGTCGTGGCGCCACGCATCAACTGGCACCAGCGAGAGCCTGAACGACACGGCTGTTGGCCTGTTCCAGCAACTGCCCCACGATCCGCTCGTAGGCGGCCGGGTCGGCAACGATCTGGTTGGCGCCCACGCTGACGCCCATTCCACCCAATGCACCCAGACCCGAGGCCAGAGCATTCACCGCCGTTTCCCCACTGCCCATGGCGTTCTGGGTGGTCCGGGTGAAGCCTTCCGAAGATACCGCCGGCGTGTTGACCACGGTCCCCGCCATGTTCGGGCAATAGCCCACGCAAGCCGCGCCTGTGGGTGTCTGATAGCGGACGCCGGATGCGGATTCGCGCAGCGAGATCTGCGCAGTCGTCTCGACGCTGGCGCGCGCCCCCATCCTGCCCAGCACATTCTGATTGCTCGACGAAGTCGCGGCAAAATCGACCGTAAACAGCACGAGACCGACGGGGGCTCCGGCGCGCTTGGCCAAGTCGGGCAACGACCGGTCGAGGGCCGAGAATGCATAGGCCTGGCCGTCGCTCTGCCTGGCGAATGTCCGCATGCCTCTCGGTGCCACGTGACGGATGACGTTTCCATCTCGTCCGATGATCCCTTCAGCCAGCGCATTGGCCTCGGGAACGGTGTTGTTGGGAACGGTCGCCGCAGTGTCGATGCCGGGTGCCTCTGTCCGCACGAGGAGACCTGCCGCGCGGGCCTTGGCCAGAAAGTCGGCGTGGGCGCGATCGACGATGCGCTGGTACGTCTCGGGGGGAATTCCCGCCAAAGCGGTGTGTTGGGACGTGCGTGCCACGCCCCGTCCGAGCAGAGGTGAAGCGGTCGCGGACACGCGGACACTCTGCTGGAAGCTCACCCGATAGGCCGGGACGACGACGGTGCGGGCATCTCCCGCTGGCCGAGGTGTGGCGGTGACGTTGCCTACGGCCGTGCCCGCCGGCACCGGTTCGGCCACCGGCGCGCTCGTCACACCCACGTTCGATGCCGTCTGGCAGGCCGTCAGCAGAAGACCGAACAGACCCAGCACCGCCACCTGCGTCAGGCGGCGCGAACTCTTCGGCAGGTCCAACGTCGGCATTGTGAATTGCTCCCCTTGTTCCTCCCCATCAAAGATAGGACATTCAGCGCGACAACCCCTGTTCAGGGGTGGGCACCATCGTGAAACGGAGATATCGCGAGCTCATGTTCGGGGGCATGGCAGTTGTCAGCCGCGTGAAAAACGCTGCGCGGCGCAAATGATCGGAGGCTTTGTCAGTAACGACGCGGCAGAGGAGCCGCATACAGTGATACCGCGGGCCAAGAGACGCTGGCTCCCGGGCCTTGTCCTGCCGTTGATCGGTGCCGTTTGCGTCATGATCGCCGCCCTGGTGGTCCATGTTGCGACGAGACATCCCTCACTCGGTCTGTCGCTGGAGCCTCATCCGGATGGGCACGGGGTCGTGATTTCCTCGGTCAGGAGCGGCGGCCCTGCGGACACCGCCGGGCTCAAGGCCGGCTGGCGCCTGATCGGCCTGGCACCCGCGCCGTTTGCCGACGGGCGACCTGGCCCGGTCGTCCTCGAACCGCGCGACGTGATGGAGGAGCCCGACACGCTCCCGAGCTACGAGGCGATGGCGTCGTTCATGGACCGCCAGAACAGGTTGTTCCGGATCTTGCGCCAGCCGACCGTAACGCTCCTGGCCGCCGATGACCGCTCGCTGGCTCGCCAGTTCGTCGTCGCGCCCGAGGCGCGGCCGATCTCCTCATTGCCGCTGGTCTTCTGGGTCCAGCTGGTCTCCGGCCTGTCCAGCGTCGTCATCGCCGGCTGGATTCTCACGCTGTCGCGCCGCCGGCTCGCGGCCGGACTTTTCGTTCTGTCAGGCCTCGGAATGGCGCTCTCGGCGTTGTCGGCAGCCATCTACAGCACCCGCGAGCTCGCCATTCCAGGCGACCTGTTTCAGGCGCTGAGTGCGCTGAACCATATCGGCGCGCTCACTTTCGGTGCAGCGATGATCGCCCTGTTCGCGGTCTATCCCAGGCGACTGGTTCCCGCCGGCGTGCCCATCGCCGTCGGTGCGGTCACAGGTCTCGTCATTCTGCTCAACGTCACGGCCCTCGGGCCGAGCCCGCTCTTCGGCATCCACCTGCCGGCGCTGGTGCAAATGGCCATCATCATCGGCTTCATCATCGCGCAGTGGAGGGCGTCACGCGGCGAACCCGCGAACCGGGCAGCCATGCGATGGATGGGTCTGTCGGTTGTCCTGGGCTGCAGCGTCTTTCTGGGGGGCGTGGCGCTGCCGATGGTGCTGGATCAGCGCCAGATCCTGACTCAGGGGTACACGTTCGCATTCTTCGCCATGATCTATGGCGGGATCGCCCTCGGCATTCGGCGCTATCGGTTGTTTGATCTCGGTACCTGGTCGTTCCGTATCCTGTTTTACGCAGGCGGCGGCATTCTGCTTCTGGCGGTCGATGTCAGCCTGGTCTGGCTTCTGCACGTCGAGCGGGCGCCCGCGCTGGGCCTGTCACTGCTTCTGGTCGGCTTCCTCTATCTGCCCATCCGCGATGCGCTGGCTCGGTATTTTCTCGCCCGAAATGTCCTGGAACCGCATGAGCTCTTTGCGGCCAGCCTCAATGTCGCATTCGCCCCGAACCTGGCCGAGCGTGGGAAGCGCTGGCACGGCCTGCTGTCCGAACTCTTCGGGGCGGCCGAAATCGCGCCCCTCCCGGACGCCGTTGGCGAGCCTGCCATCGACGGCGAGGGCCTTGCGCTGAGCGTGCCTGCGATCATCGGCTCACCACCCCTGCGCCTCGTCTATCGGTCGCAGGGACAAGCGCTTTTCAGCCCGGCCGATGCGCAACTGGTTCGACAACTGCTGAGCCTCGTCGAGCAAGCCGACGACGGCCGGCTGGCCTACGAGCGGGGCGTGGCGCGTGAACGCAAGCGCATCGCGCAGGATCTGCACGACGACGTCGGAGCGCGGCTGCTCAGCGGGCTCCACACGGTGGACGGGCAGACACAGTCGATCCTGAAGGCGGCGATATCGGACATTCGGGCGATCGTCAGCGGGCTCGAGGGGGAGCGCATCGTGCTGGCACGCGCGCTGGCGGAAATGCGCCACGAAGCGGGTCACCGCCTGGAAGCGGCGGGCATCTCCCTGGACTGGCCTCTGCTCGATGAGCGCGCCGAGAACATCGCGGCTGACCTCACCCTCGACTACTCCCAGAGCAAAGCCCTGATGTCGGCGGTGCGCGAGGTGATCAGCAACGTCATCCGCCATTCCGGCGCGACCCGCGTCCGCAGCACGGTCCGGCTTCAGTCTCCCGGTGGGCTCCATCATCTTCGGATCGAGATCGCCGATGACGGTCAGGGCCTCGGACCTCCCTCTCAACGGCATTCCGGGTTCGGCATGAAGAACATCGGTCAGCGGATCGCCGAGATCGGTGGCGAATTCGCCGTGAGCAATGGATCGCCCGGTACGCATGTCGCGCTGGAACTGGTGCTCGCGGCGGGGAGTGGAGCGTCCCGCGACACATCGGAAGGGCGCGAGGCCGATGCGGGCGTGGCCGGTTCCCCAGCCACTCCGAAAACAACCGAAGCGGCCGCCCTGCCGGCAGACATCCATCGCGCATGAGCACCGCTGCACGACCCAGGACTGGCGTCACCGATGCTGTGAAACCGGCGGGATGCTGCCTTCTCGTCGAGGACCAGCCTCGCACGCGCGAGTGGCTTTGCCGTGCCCTGCAGACGGCATTTCCGACGATGGCGATCATATCCGTCGGGACGTTGCGGGAGGCGCATGCTTGGCTCGACGCATTGCCCGAAGCGCAGTCGGCCGATCTCACCATCGCCGTGGTCGACATCGGCCTGCCGGACGGATCCGGCATCGACATCGTCCGTCGCCTGTCACGGGAGCGTCCGGACGTTCTCCCCATCATCGCGACGATCTACAGCGACGATGCCCATCTGTTCGAAGCGATTGCCGCGGGAGCGCGCGGCTATCTCCTGAAGGACGAAGACGAGGCGACGCTTGTTGCCTATCTCCGGCGTATTGAACGCGGTGAGCCCCCGCTCGCCCCTGCAGTCGCCCATCGCATGCTGGCATTCTTCCGCGGACCGTCCATCGACCGGTCGGACGAGGCACGTCTCACGGGCCGGGAGACGGAAACCCTGAGCCTGCTGGCGCGGGGCCTGACCGTTCCCGAGGCTGCGGCGCGACTGGGCCTCAGTCCCCAGACGGTCGCCAGCTACGTCAAGGTCATCTACCAGAAGCTCAACATCACGTCGCGCGCCGAGGCGGCGCGTGAGGCCATCAGACGTGGATTGGCCTGAGCCTCACGCGCGCCTTTGAGAGAGAACGCGGCACCTCATCTGCGGCCGGATGGCGCCGAACGCATCGCCGCGGCGACAACGACGGGACGCCGGGTGCGGCTGCCCGGCCTGACGACGGCCCGCGTTGTCGGAGCCATTCTGTCGGTCCTCCCGATCGACGTTTTTGAGCCGGCGCCGTTGCGACGCATGCAGATGGTCGATGATCCATCGATGGTGCCGCCGGTACAGGCTGAGGTCTCGGCGCTGATCAGCGCGGGTCAGGGTGAGGCCAGCGATATCCCCGGGATCGACCGATTTGCCTTTTATGACGCGGCAGCCCGATCATTCGCGGTCGTGCAAGTCGGGGATCCGCGCCCCTATGGACGTTTCCTCAACCGCAACGGGCAGGGTCGGCGAAATCGGGAGTTCGAGCCTCGTCGCGACGCTTCACGATTGCCGGCTCCGTCGATAGGTTGCTAACGCCACACCAAGGCCGCGCCCGATCGGGCGATGGGGGAAATCTGAGATGACGACTGGTCATGCCACCGCGAACGGCGCTCGCGTGATTGCGGATCTCAACGAACTGCGCGCCATCGGCGCCTACAAGTCCGGGGTCCACAAGCCGACCTTCTCGCCCGAGCACATGCAGTCGCTGGCGTGGCTATTGCGAAAGCTTCCCGACGCGGGACTGAGCGGAACGATAGACGGTATCGGCAATCTCATCGGCACGGGCGAGACGGCCGGTCCGAGGATGCTCGCCGGCTCCCATCTCGAGAGCCAGTCGCATGCCGGCTGGCTCGATGGTCCGCTCGGCGTCGTCTATGCGCTGGAGGCGGCGCGCATCATCAACAACGATCCGAATATTTCCGGTTCGGTAGAGGTCGCGGCGTGGTGCGATGAGGAGGGCCATTTCGGCTCCCTGCTGGGGTCGCGGTCCTATGTCGGCGACGTTGCCGAAGCGGAGATCGATGCAGCCCGGGATCGCAGCAACGGACGCGCCATGCGCGACGCGCTGCGGGACGTCGGCCTCGCCGGCCTTCCGCGCGCAAGCGTCGAACGGGGCCGGTACCTCGGTTATCTGGAGGCCCATATCGAGCAGGGCGACACGCTGGAGACACGCGGCCTGAAGATCGGGGTCGTGACGTCCATCGTCGGGATCTGGCAATACCGGATCACGTTCACGGGCGCACAGAACCACGCGGGGACGACACGCATGGCCACGCGCAAAGATGCAGGTCTGGCGCTCGCCCATTTCTGCGTGGCCATCGACCAGCGCTTTCCGGACTTCGCGAGCGTGAGGACCGTGTGGACGACCGGCCGTATCACGCTCGATCCCGGCGCACCCAGCATCATCCCGGGCAGTGCCGAGATGCTGTTCCAGATCCGCGACGATGATCCGGACGTCGTCGTCCGCCTTGAAAGCCTGCTGCAGGCCATGGCGAAGGAGGCGACCGCTGCCGGCCCGTGCGCCGTCTCGATCGAGTGCATCCGCGTCGGGGTTCCCGCGCCCATGGATGCGGGCATTCAGGATGCCGTCGAGGGTGCCGCCGAAGTTCATGCGCCGTCGCGCTCGCTGCGCATGCACAGTGGAGCGGGACATGATGCGCAGATTCTGGCCAGAGTCATGCCAGCGGGCATGCTGTTCGTGCCGTCCATCGGCGGCATAAGCCATCACTGGACCGAGAACACGTCCGACGAGGACATCGCGCTGGGAGCGACCGTGTTTGTCGAAGCGTGTCGGAGGGTGCTCACCGCCACCTGCTGACGGTCAGGCCCTGGTCGTCCGCTGCGCGACACCGTGCGACGTCCCGGTCGAGGCCGCATCATGGGGCTTGTGTCGCGAGATGGCGGAACCGGCCCGTCAACCCGACGACGGCGGCCGCGGGTGCCGGATCGCCCGCCACACGGCCTCGGACGTAGACGGCTGCCGTGATAGCGATTGGCAACACGAGCCGGCGGCGGGGCCCTACAGAGGGGGCGCCCCACAGATGTCGCTGCCACTGCGGCAACGGGACTCTAGAAAGGTCTTGGCGCTCCCTACGGGATTCGATGCACGGCGAGCATAACTTCAATAATTTCAATAGCTTATTTCAAATGTGAAGATAACTTTCATACCGATATTCATACCGAATTCCTACCAGCTGACTGAGGCCACCTCGAACCGTATCGCAGATCGACCGTGGCCCAACAGATTCGCATCTGAACCGATAAACTGCTCAACCACGCGCGATCTCTGGTGTCAGGTTTCGGGCCCGATGCGGAAGTCATGAACGTCGGCTACCGGGTGTGGGGCCGTTTGGCGGATCGTCCAGTTTCAGAAGGTGACAATCGTCGTGCTGGCGTTGAGTGGGTGGCCCACTTCCACGATGCGCCGCATCACGGGCAAGTTGATGTTTTTTCGATCGCCTTTGTTGCAAAAAGGCCCGTCGCGCGACTCCTCCCGGCGAAAATTGCCGCGCGAGCTTTCTCAAACCTATTGCAAACGAGGTCGGCAAAGTCCGGCATGCGGGCGATCCATAACCTGTTGACGCGGCTCTCGCTGACAAAGTTGCTAGAACGGCCAAACAGGACAATCCTCTCCAGCAACGCACAGCGTTGTCATGGCTGCCGCGAAGCCCCATCCTTGCTCTTCGGCAACCTACGGACGAACCACAAGCCGGGCTGAACCGCGGGCCTCCAGTATGGCCGTTATGCCCTCGCTGTCGATGTAGGTTCGCGACACGCTTGCTTCGTCCAGCTTGCCCTCGATGCGGACGCCTTCCGATATCTGGTAAGGCATATGGGAATTGGCCAAGCCGATCAGTTCTTCGTATTTTTTGCTGTAGTCAAACTCGAACGCCTTGCGAATGCGCGCATTGATCACATCGACCTGAACCAAGGAGACCAACAGGTCGAGCGGCATGTTGTCGGTCTTGCTGTAGACCTCAAGGTGATCGACGACGATCCGTCGCGCATTATTGTCTGCACGTGCCGAGGCGATGAACCAGATCATCCCCTTTGCATCGAACTGATCGTTGGCGGCATCCGCTTCGACGGACAGTCCGATTGCCAGCCGCCTGTCCGTCGTCTGATAGATCTGAACGTCGGAGAATCGTGCCGACACCTCGCCGGCGGCACCGAGGGTCACTTTAAACGCCTCTCCGATCTTCAAGGCCTTCTTCGCCTCCCCGATCAAGGCCGGGAACGGCATGGATATCGGCAGCGCGACGTTGAAGCCAGCGGGGGGCATATCGGTAGTGAGAGCCGGCAAAGGAGTTGGCGCGGCGGCTGGCGGCGAGCTTCCGAGAAACGTCTCGATCGCGCCGCGCACGAGAATGCTTGAGCGCAAGGTGCGGCCCTGAATAGTATAGCCTCCGTAGCCGATGGCTTCGGGCGTGAAGCGCAGTGATATCGGGGGCGCCGACGAAACCTGCCGGGAAAAGAAGGCGCGCTGCCAACCCTGCTCGGCCCGATTTCGAACCTGAAGGGTTTCGAGATAGGCCGGAAGTCGCGACGTAAAGCCCGCGATCTGCTCTCGGATCGCTGGATCGACCTTCGAGGCGAAGGTGATACGGAAGCCGAGAATATCGACGCCGAACCGGTTCGCCCAGCTGTAGTCGACATTCAGATTGGCCTGCGGCCGCCAGTTCGCATCGATGCCGGCCGACACCGTCGCGACAACATCGACGCTGCCGGTGCCTGTCGTTTGAACATGTCGGCCGATATCTCCCCTGCCCCGCGCGGTGATGCGGGCATGAAGTGGCGCGCTGACCCTCAACGCATTACCGGCGCCGTCCACGACGATCGGTCCACGGGAAACATTGCCGTTGAGATGGCAATCAATGTCGGGCGTGAGCCTGGTCTTGATCTTCAGCCGGCATCTTCCGAATGCGCTCACCAGGCATTTGTCGATCCACTGGCCAGGAACGCAGGCATTGCGACCCTCGTCGATCGCATAGACGACCTGCGGCGCGGCCTCGTTGGCGCGGCGCTGCAGCTCATCCAGCGAGACATCGAGCGGCAGCACCAGCGTCGAAACGGCCCTGGCGGGCGGAGCTGCCTCACGCGTCTGAGGCGGGGCCTCGTAGGAATCGACGCTCCACCACCAGAGCGCGAAGCCTCCAAGGAGAAGCACAACGGCCGCGAAAGCGGCGACACGATAGTTTCGGCGCATCGGCGTGAACCTGTGATGTGTGGGAGAGACGTCCGGGCGATGCGCCGAAGGCGGATCTGTGGTCCGCCTCCGGCAAGGTCTATCGCGATTGCAGTCAGGCGTTCACAGACAATCGGCGCAATGCGGAGCGGTGGCCATGATGCAGGCCACCGGGTTTGGCGTGGCGAGACAACCGGCGACCGCCGCTGCGCACGCAATTTTCTTCAGAGTGTTACACCCTTGGGGGGTGACATACCCGCTAAGAAAGCTGCCCGTGCGATCGAGGTTGCGCGGGACAATGGCCTGTTCGGTCGGAAGTTTCATGACGTGCCTCCTTCAGGGGCAGACGGGGAGTTCGAGGACACATTTCGGACCAACCAAGGGAATGTTCACCCAGGCGCAGCAGGCGGCAGGCGAAACTTCTTCCGAACCGGAGCCGCGACGCGCGACCGATGGCTGGCGCTCGTAGCCCGTCGGACGGGCCCTGGAGTGTTGAGGTAGTTTCATCTTACTCTCCTCTCTCAAGCGGGCGGAATGCCCTTGAGCTCGTTTACCTTAGTATTCGTACCAGATCGTCGGATCTCCGATCAGAACAGGAACGGTGTCGGCAACGTCTATTGTGAATCGCGCAAGCAACGGCGCGACTTCCGTCCGTCTCTTTGGATCGAAGAACGTTAGCAGTACATCGTAATATTCACCACCGACCCGGTTGATCGGGCTGCGTTCGACAGCGACGTCCCTCAGGGTCATGCCCTCCCGACCGGCGTCGCGCAGCACGTCGCTGAAGTTGAAGGCGTTGGTGGCGGCCGCGTTCAGCGCGCGCTCCTGCGGGGTCACACCCTTGTTCCGGATGCTGAAGAGGATCTTGCCGAAGAAACGGGACAGGTCCTGTTTCAGCGCGGCATCGGTCGCCTTCGGCTCTGCCTTCTTGCGCTCGTCGAGAATGGCCTTGGTGTAAGCTGACACCGACCAGCTGTTCATGCCGCGCAGGTCCGGGACCAGCACGTCGACAACCGATCCGTCGTAGAGCGTCGTCTGCCCTGCGATGAGGCCCGGGATCGAAGCGAACTCGACGTCGGCGTCGGCCCACTCCTCGACCAGCCATCGATACGTTTCGGCCGCGAAGGCGCCGGACGGAACGATCGCGTACATAGGGACTTCGGTGCGGCTCAGTGTCCACACGACCGACTGGGCCTGGAACGCCTGCTTGCCGAAGAGGTCGAGTAGAGCCGCGTTGCTGATCGGCTTCAGGTCACCCTCGCGGCCACCGTTGACCGCCCGCCACAGCGCATCCCGGCGGGCGAGGCTGGGGAAGCTGACGCCAATACGCCCGATCGCATAGGCGAGCTGGGGCGAGGATTTCGCTTTGTCGCCGCAGGTGCAGGCGGCGCCTCCTCCACACTTGCCGCCGCAACCGCAGGCGGGCGCGACACCGTTCGGTGCGGCCAAGGGGGCCGGAGTGCCGCCCGCATCGACGCCAGCCGGCACCAATGCGGGACTTTCCAAAACGATAGGCTTGGTATGCAGTTCCGGCGTGGTCATTGTCGCCTCCTTCGGCAATGGTGGTTTGTGGTCCTTCAGCATCTGCACTGCCCGTCCGACATTCAGCCGACCGAGAAGGAATGGACCGCAGCGCTCATTGGCGCCGGGGTCGCAGGGATCGGCGGAGGACTTGAGAATGCGGCGCACTCGCGCAGCGCTCGGGGAGATGCCATTTGAGGCGTCGAGGCTCATCAGAAGCGCCGCGACCCCCGAAACGATCGCCGCGGCGAAGCTGGTCCCCTCGAACTGGCAGAGACCACCTTCCAGGCAGGAGCCCGGGATGCCGGATCCCGGAGCCAATATGCCCTGCGCCCGCGTGCCCAGCCCCCAGTTGCTCATCGGCAGCGGTAGACCCGCACTGTCGTGGGCGCCGACCGCAAGGACTGCCGGCATGGCCGCCGGCAACGCGTCGCAGGAGCAGCCGTCATTGCCGGCCGCAGCGACGACGAGCACGTCGCGCCGTTCGGCCTCCACCATCGCCGAAGCCAGTTCAGCGGAGGCAAGCGAGGGATCGAGCGGCTGCGCAGCGCTGATGTTGATGACGTGGGCGCCAGCCTTGATCGCATCCGCTATGTGCCGCGCGAGGTCCTTATGGCTGCAGGTCGGCTGTACGCCTTTGGCCGTGGCTGCAACGTAGATATCGGTCACCACGACCTGACATCGAGGCGCCAGCCCCTCAACGGCGCCGTCCGGCGAGCCAGCCAATATGGAAACGATGGCCGTGCCGTGTTGCATCGCCACCGCCGCCGCGCCGGACGGAACCTCGCCTCGACGGACAGGTCCATCCAGCACCGCAATTCGCACATTGGGATCACCGAGCGTGCGTTGATGCAGATCACCAAGGCCCGGCAGCAACACATACCAGTCTGGCGCCCTTCGATTGATTTGGTCGGCCATGGCACGCTCCCCCGACGACAGTTGCAGCCTGTCGGGTTGTCCCGTTTGCAGACCTGCCGAGGACACCATCCGCCACGGGCAGGAGCACGGCGTGAGCCGAGTGTGAAAGCGCCGTGAAAGCGGGCGTCTGGCGCCTTCAGTTCGAGGCCGTAGCGCATCGCCTATTGGGAGCGCCGGCCGCCGATCTTCTCTTCGCTACTGACCGGCACCCCGCGCGGCGATGCGCGCCTTGCGAGCGGTCCGAATGAGCCGGCGCTGTCGATGCTTCGGGCGTCTCTCAGCGCGGCCAGGGAATCAGCCCACCAGCGGGCCTCAAGCCGGAGATGCGATCAAAAGCAGCGGCGAGTTGAACGCGTGCTCAGCGCTGATCGCCAGTCAAAGCGCAGTACGAGACAATCGAGCCGTCGCCAAGACCGACGGTCGGCAATGGCCACGCGCCATTTTTCAGGGGTGCCAACGCGTCAGCTCACACCGAAATGGGAAAGAGAACTCGGCCCAAACGTTCGGTGTCGCAGCGTGCGGCACGGGCAGCAGTCAGTTCTTCAAAGCAAGATATTCCCAACAGTAGGTATCGATGTAATGGGCGCTGATGGCACCATACCCTGGAGCCGGAACGCCATGCTCAGCTGGGCTGGCATCCCTAGCGAATGCCAAGCCGCTGCTGTTCCGGAAGATGAACCAGCCGTGCCCCGGCCCCTTTTGCTGAGCCGCTCGATATCCCACGAGGCACACAGCATGGCCGCCACTCGGCTCCGCACCGTTCGCAACAGTGTGACCGGGGTCACCCGGTGCACGCACGATCCCATAGCTCTGGGCTTCCGGCGTCCACCAATTGCTGGCTCCGTCAGTCGTCTTCCAGATCGGAACGGCTATCGCGACCGGAAATCCATCCTTCAGAAAATCATAGAAGATGCGAGATAGCGTCTTTTCCCCGGAGGTGCCTGGATAAAGTGTCAGTGGGCCTTCTCGCATATGCTTATAAACGACCTGCGCTTCCTTATTCTTCCTAAGGTTTGCGTCCGCGTCAGCAGCTGCCAGCGTCAACTTCCGTTCGTTCTCGTCCTCGGGGTAAATCCATTGAACTCCGTACTCGCCCCCTGAGTAACCGAAGGCGGCATGGCTGTATTGCGCCTTCACCTCGAGACAGGAGCCGTACCGCAGAACAACGTCGCGGGCCTGCCGAAATAGCGTCCCACCGCTATCGTAGCCCTTCGGCTTCTTATCATTGATTGGAAAGTCCTGCCGCATTCTCCAGTAACTGTAGGCTGGAGATAAGGTTTCAACCACCTGAGGTTGCCGATGCCTGATATGGAAAAGCTCCACGCAAGCCATGGCTGCAAAGGCGATGCATGTCGGGCGATGTCCCTGGTCGCGAATAGCCCAGTTTAGCCGGATATCGCTTTCGAGCTCGATATCAAGCAAGCCCTCCACCGTCCCCAACGGCGGCAAATTCTTGGCGAGACTGATGTAGAAGTCGCTGCGAAAAATGGCACCGATGTTCTCGGGATAGGCTGCGCCACCAATATTTTCCATTTTCGCCCCCGTGCCGCATCCATTAGTCAATCGATCTGTGCATCACCCCGGCGGCTTCAGCTTGGCGGCGTTCATAGCCGCAACAACCGTGTCGGCCACAATAGTGGCGAAGCTGTCAGGGGGGCCCGCATTCGTGAGCGAAAGCGATGCTTCGAGCCGCCGAACGCCGTTCCATTCAATTTGCGCGAGATCGACGAATTCCCGGAACCTACGCCCGTCGCGCAGGAGGGCGAAACACTGGTCGGCGAGCGCCCATCCCGCCGTCGTGTCTGTCAGGAAATGCACTCCGGCCACTTCCCGATTAATTGAGATCCGCTCGGCCAATGCGAGCACCGGGCCATGGAACGGATGGTCCTTGTCGAAGCCCACCGCTCGAACCAGAATTTCCCGAATGAGGCCCATCTGCATGGCGTGAGCCGAAGGAAACGACGGGTGACCGGGCATATCCACCGACGGCAACAGACCCGGAAAAAGATGAGACGGTCTCGGCGCCCGGTGAATGGCCTTGAAGTGCATAGAGACGACCCTGCCGATCAGCATAGCACCCTCCAACAAGACCCGGGTGTGATACTTTTCCGGAGACGATGTCCCAAGCAAACGATCCCAGTAGGCTAGGGGATTAGTGGCCTGCAAGGCGATCTCCGCGAGCCGGCCCGGTCGCACCTGATTTCGCAGTTTGAGCAGGTGATCGATCTCACTGGCGATGTCGTCCGGCTTTAAGAGATGGACCGGACGCTGTTCAATTTTGATCTCCGTCCACGGCGCGCGGCAGAACTCGCCAAGGAGAAGATGCGCACGATGAAACGGTGACCATGCCCTGTCGGAGAACTCGTCCTGCCACCCCATCTTGACAGCGCCTGGGTCAATTCTGAGTACCCCAGAGAAAGGCAGCGCCCCGATGGCCGCCAGTCCTGAGCGCCCTTCCGGCAGGAAGCCCTGACCGCCGTCTTGCCCACCATCCTGGCCGCCGTCAGACGCAGCTTTATCAGCGTTGCCCATTTTCCCTCCAAGAAATGTCGTTTGTTCGATTGCGATCCGCTTAAAGGACAGCCGTGATCGCCGCGTGAATTGCGACATCAGGCAGGCAACCCCGCTTGCAGAAGCCAGGTGCCGATCTTCGAGCGCAGCTCTGAATCTTCAAACATTTGCCGCTGAACATACCGGCCGACGGTGAAAGCAGGGTCAGCCTGCAGCAGCCGCTTGCCGATTTGGCGGGCTTGGGACATACGGCCCGCCGCGGCAAAAGAGGTCGCCGCGAAACGGACGTTCGACAAGTATTCGATATTCTCCGAGAGCGATCTTTCTGCAAATGCGGCAGCGGTATCGTAATTGCCAATTGAAAAATGAGCAATACCGGCAAAATGAAAGTATCTGAAAATCAGTGGATCATTGGGCGAAGATTCCAGGGCCCGGTGAGCGTTACGAACTGCCTCCTGCCCCTGTCCTCCGTAGGCAAGCGTTGGAACTGTCCATAAGAGAACATCGGGATCGCCCGGTGCTCGATTCTGAGCCTGCGTCAGCAGAGTTTGCGCCTGGCCAAAATCCCGTTCGCATATGACCCGGTTATGTCCCAGCAAGGCCAGCGCACGCGCATTCTGCCCAAGACGCAAGGCCGCGCGCGCAGACTTTACAAGCTGATCTAGACTGGTCGCTGTGTCTTCAGACCAGCCTTGGCCAATACACAAGCTATGCCACTCGGCTTTCGCCAAATGCGCCGCTGCATAATGCGGATCCCGCTCAAGCGCGAGATCGAGCAACCGATTGGCTTCATCAAACGAAGGACGATTCAACAAATAAAGATAGGACTTCGCCTTGAGAACAATCTGGTATGGTGACAGTTGCTGGACATTCTTGCCAATTGCGGCTTCGAGCTCAAACGCTTTCAGTTTCTCGACGAGGTTCCAGATAATGATTTGGGCCAAAGCGCGCTGCGGTGAGGCAATATCGTCGCCGCTGATAGCGAGGCGGCCCGTCCAGACGATCGTTCCACTTCGCCGATTCACTAACTGCGCGGACAGCACCACATCGTCACCGGAGCGATGCAATCTTCCAGATACATAATAGTCAACGTTAAAAATACTGACTAAATCCTCATCATGTTTGCCTTGTCTTTTAACTCCACGTATTGACGCCGGCGCAATGACTCTTAGATCTTGGACTGCAAAGAGGGATTCGGCGATCTCGTCGGCCACATAGTTGCCAAGGCTCGCGTAGTGGCCTTCCAGCGCGTATTCAGCAAACGGGAGAACAACGACGAGCGGGCTCCCGTGGCGGGAAGCCGCTTCAACAGCGATCTCTACCCTCCGTTCGGCAGGACAGGGTTCTAGCTCGTCTAGCTTGACACGAACGATGAGATCTTGCGTCTCAGCAGATGGCTCCATACCCAGTTGAGCATCGAGTTGGTCGTGGAGCCGTCCGTACAGACTTAACGCGGTGCCTGTATCGCCTCGGCGCGCGGCGCCTTCGATCATGATCCGATGGGCCGCTTCGTTGAGAGGTTCATGGGCTATGACGGCCTCAGCGAGCGCCTCTCGAACGGGCCAGTTCACCGTGGATTTTTGCATCGAGAGAACGAGCGACCGCAGATACTTTCGCTCAAGAATAGCTCGCGTCTCGCGAAGCCAGTCGCAGAATTCTTCTCCAATATCATCAAGTCCTTGCAGCAAATCCGCCGCGCGAAAAAATAACGACGAATATTCATTTGATATACATTTCTCAATCGACGATATTGCCCGATCGAGATCAGTCTCAATGTTATTTCGATTAATGTCGACAATAGCGTGGTCGAAATTTACGCAATTACCAATCAATGGTATCGAATATCGAATCTGCCTGATAACCTGCCGTAACGATGAATAGGCCTTCTCTTCGTCGGAGTCTGGCCAGAAAATTGAGGCCAATTCGGCCCTCTTGAAGCGCGTTTTCGTATCGAGAGCAACATAACTAATGAGAGCAAGCGCCTTCAGGCTGCGCAATGGCACTTCAACTGAACCCTGCTCAATCCTCACGGGACCGATGATGTTCAGAACAAGCGGGCGCGAAGGCTCAATTGATGACACGGCTTCTCGCGTCAGTGGTCGGGACAAAACTGTCTTAAGGTACTGCAGGTCACGTAGCAGATAAAGAGCTCCGGCACTTTGAACCGCCCCGGTTTTGCTGGAGGCTCCAACTTCCAAGTAGGATGGAGCCATGACGAGCAAGACGACGAACAAATTTTCGCCTGAGGTCTGCGAGCGGGCGGTGCGGCTGATTCTCGACCAGGAGGCCGAGCACTCCTCGCGCTGGGTCGCCTGCGCCTCGATCGCCGCCAAGATCGGCTGCTCGACCCACACGCTGCTGGAGTGCGTCGCACCGGTCGAGGTCGATGGCGGGAAGCGTGCTGGCGTTCCCTCCGATGTCGCGGAGAACCTGAAGGCGCTCCAACGGGAGAACCGCGAGCTGCGCCAGGCCAACGAGATCCTGCGTAAGGCAAGCACATATTTCGCCCAGGCGGAGCTCGACCGCCCGTTCAAACGATGATCGCCTTCATTGACGATCATCGCGACGTCTAAGGGGTCGAGCCGATCTGCAAGGTCCTGCCGTTCGCCCCGTCGACGTATTACGCACACCGCGCCCAGCGCCGCGATCCCGGTCGGCGGTCTTGTCGGGCTCAGCGGGACGAGGTGCTGCGGTCGGAGGTTACACGCGTTTTTGGCTAGAACTTCGAGGGCTATGGCGTGCGCAAGGTCTGGCGCCAGTTGATGCGGTAGGGCGTCGACGTTGCGCGTTGCACCGTGGAACGGCTGATGCGCGAGTTGGGTCTCCAACGCATCATCCGCGGCAAGCCGCTCGCACCACCATCCAGAACAAGGCCGCCCCTTGTCCGCTCGATCACGTCAACCGCGTGTTCCATGCCCCAGCGCCGGATCGTCTATTGCTCTCGGACTTCACCTAAGTCTCGACGTGGTCTGGGTTCGTCTAAGTGGCCTTCGTCATTGACGCCTATGCGCGGCGCATCGTGGGATGGCGGGTCAGCCGGACTGCCCATGCCAGCTGAGGCGCTTGACGCAGCTAGAATGCTGACTTCCGCTTGCGGCACATCGTCGAAGGTCAGCAATGGCGGCGCAAAGCGGTCGACAGGGCCAAGGGATTTGCGATGACCTGGCAATGCCCACAGTGGCCTCGGCCAGCGCCATTCGAGGCTGCGAGCGCCTCCATTGACCACCAAGACTGGCTTGCCCTCCGGGAGATGACGAACCAATTGCAGCGGCGAGCTGAGCACGAACTTAAGTCATCGGTGCGCAGCTCTTACTCGCTAGGCTGGTGCGAGGGGTGATGCCTCACGTGCTCGTCGCCGCCTTGCGGAACAGCTTGAAGATCTCACGCCCAGCCTCCTCAGCCGACATCGAGCCGGCCTTCGAGAACCATTGCGGCATCCAATTGTAGGCGCCGAATATCGCGTTCGAGAACAGGCGCGGGTTGCCAACGTGGATAGATCCGTCACGCAGACCGTCCGCAATGATCGAGCGCACCCTCAGCTCGAACTCCTTCTTCAGACCTCTCAGCTTTTTTCTATATTCGGCATTTAGAGAGCGATCCGTGACGAGCGCCATGCAGACGCCGAAATCAGACAGGATAATCTCACAGTAGATCTGAAAGAATACCTCCAGTCGGTCGATGGCAACCGCGTCCGGCTTGTCGATCGCGGCCAAAGCCGCATCGAGCTCGTCGAGGGCCAATTGCAGAATTTGATAAAGAATATCTTCTTTGCTATCAATATAATAATAAATGGTCGGCTTTGTTACATTGAGAGCGGCAGCGACCTTCTCGATGGTCGTCTGATGAAATCCGTCATCCGCAAACATTCGAGCAGCTTGGCTGAGGATCAAGCGCCGCTTCGCGTCATGCAGATCGTGTCGGAGGCCGGCATCTCTCCAGTTTGACGCCGTGGCTCGCTTCTTACTCGAACCGCTCATCGTCTGCCTTCTTCCGTGGCGAGTTGTCGGTCTCGTCTACCGCGCCGTCGGCCATCGTCCAACCGGCTGATTGACACTCTACCTACACGTAAGATTTAACCTACCCGCAAGTAGACAAACGACTGAGCGGCAGTCGCAAGCCGCGGGAGGAACCGATGCATCGTCGTCTTTTCATGAAAACCAGCGCCGCCGCAGCCCTGGCGGCGGGGTTGCCGGCCGCGCCGTCGCTGGCGCAGGAACCCGCTGATTTTCACATCGCAGCGGTGCTCGCCTTTTCCGGTGCCTACGGAATTATCGGCAAGGACATGCGCCAGGGCGTGGAGATCGCCGTAGCCGAGCGCCAGGGCCGTGTCCTGGGAAAGCCGATCCGCATCTCGTGGGAGGACGACGAAACCCGTCCGCAGCCTGCCGTGCAAAAGGCGACGCGCCTTTTGGCGAACGGCGCGCAGATGATCTTCGGCGCCGTCGGTTCCGCATCGACGCTCGCCCTCCAAAGCCTCGCCGACCAGCGCAAGGTGCCGCTATTGGTCACGATCTCCGCGGACGACAAGATCACCCGCGTCGGCGGCTCGCGCTACACGTTCCGCACGTCGAACACGCTCGGAATGGAAATCCGGATGTGCGTGGAATTCGCCAAAGCCCGCGGCCTGAAGAAAATCTACGGTGTGACCGCCGACTATCAGGCGACACGCGACGGCTGGGAGCTCTTCCAGGCAGAGGCGAAGAAGGTTGGCATCGGCATCGTCGGCAACGACTATGCGCCCCTTGGAAACCGCGACTTCTCCGTCATCGTCGACAAGATGGCCAAGTCCGACGCCGACGGCATTGCCGTCATGATCACCGGCAACGACGCGGTCACGTTCCTCAAGCAGTCCGGACAGGTCGGCCTCGGCAAGACCAAGGCCCAGTTCGGACCCGTGCTTCAGGACGAGACGCTTGCAGCCGCAGTTGGCCCGGCCTCCGTGGGGGTTTTCTCCGGCGTGCGCTATCACTTCAGCGTCGACAACGCCGCCAACAAGAAGTTCGTCGAGGCCTATCGTGCCAAATACAACGAATGGCCCTCCAGCTTCGCCGGCGAGGCTTACGACGGCATGAGCTGGTGGCTGGACGTGGTCGACGCCACCAAGAGCTGGGATCGCGAGAAGTGGGTGGAAGCCTTCCGCACCAGCACCCGCGAGAACTCCGTCGAGGGCCGCAAGGTGATGCGCACCTGTGATCATCAGGCGGCGCAGGTCGGCCTGTGGGGCGAGGTGGTCGAAGGCCAGGCACCCCTTCCTCCACTGACCATGAAGATCACCAACACCTTCGACGCGGCCAATCTTTTCGAGGCCTGCTGATGAGCCGGAAGCGGGTCTCAGGGCCCGCCTCCCCGCCCCTTCCCTTCTGAAAGACTGGTGACACACCCGTGTCCACGATCGTCATCGGCCTCAGTCTGAGCTTCCTCCTGTTCCTGCTGGCGGCAGGACTGACGCTTATTTTCGGCATGCTTGGGGTGATCAATTTCGCCCACGGGGCGCTCTACATGCTGGGCGCCTACGTGTGCTTCCAGATCGTCAACTGGACCGGTTCGTTCTGGATCGGCCTTCTGTTCGCGCCGATCGTCGTCGCAGCGCTCGGCGCGGCGATGGAAATGGCGGCGCTCAAGCCGGTCTATGAACGTGACCATATTTACCAGCTGCTGCTGACCTTCGGCTTCATCCTCGTCATCGAGGAAGCCGTGAAGATCGTCTGGGGGCTCGACTACAAGCAGGTCCCGACGCCAGGTCTTTTCTCCCAGCCTGTCGCGCTGTTCGGCAGCCAGATTCCCTCCTACCGCCTGTTCATTATCGGCTTCGGTGCGACCGTCTCGGTGGCGCTTTTCCTGCTCCTGGAACGCAGCCGCCTCGGCATGGTAATCCGCGCCGCCAGCTCCGACGCCGACATGGCGCAGACCCTCGGCATCGACGTGGCGAAAGTGCGTACGGCCGTGTTTGCCCTGGGAGCTGGCTTGGCGGCGCTCGGCGGCGTCGTTGCTGCGCCGCTGGTGCCGATCGAACTTGGCATGGGGTTCAGCGTCATCATCGACTGCTTCGTCGTGGTCATCATCGGCGGCCTCGGCAACATCCGCGGCGCCATCCTGGCTGCCCTCCTGCTCGGGATGGCACGGGCTGCGGGCTTCACCTATGCGCCCGAATGGGTCGAACTGATCACCTTCGTCCTGCTGATCGCGACGCTGATGACGCGGCCGGCCGGCCTGTTCAGCCGCAAGGGCCGCGCCGCATGACGACGTCCCATCTCGGCCGGCTGGCGATGGCTGCCATCATCGCAGCGATGATCCTCGTGCCCGTGATCCAGACGAGCGAGGAGAGCCTCAACCTCGTCAGCCTCATCCTGATATGGGCGCTGTTCGCTATCGGCTTCGACCTGATCTTCGGCATGGCCGGCATGCTGTCTTTCGGCCATGCGGCCCTGTTCGGTTCGGGCGGGTATGCGCTGACCCTGCTGGTCACAAAGGCCGGCGTCGGTTTCCTGCCCGCCCTCGGCGCCGCCGGCATGGTCGGGGCCGTCATGGCCTTCGGCCTGAGCATCTTCGCGCTTCGCGTGTCGGGCCTGTTCTTCTCGCTGCTGACGCTCGCCCTCGCGCAGCTCGTCTACATCCTGGCGAGCACCAAGCTGCGGAGCCATACCGGCGGGCTGGACGGCATTCCGGGCGTTCCGCGACCGGAGCTGTTCGGCATCGATTTCTACGACAATCGCAACTACTACTATTTCCTGATCGTGGTCTTCATCGTCGGCCTCGCGGTGATGGCGCTCCTGCGCGCCTCGCCCTTCGGCAAGGCCCTGCAGGCCGTGCAGGCAAACGACGTGCGCGCGGCCCAGATCGGCTACAACGTCCAGCGCCTGCGCCAGTGTGCGTTCATGATCTCGGGCTTCTATGCAGGCGTCAGCGGCGCGCTGCTCGCCTCGCTCATGTTCTACATCAGCCCGCAGATGCTGCACTGGACGACGTCCGGCGACGTTCTCATCATGACCGTGCTCGGCGGCAAGGGAACGCTGCTTGGCCCGATCCTCGGCGTCGCCGTCTTCGAGGTTCTCAAGGAAAAGCTGAGCCAGTACACGCAGCACTGGTACGGCATTCTCGGGCTGATCTTCATTCTCTGCACCATCTTCCTGCCGAACGGGATCGCAGGCCTGTTCGCTCGCAAGGCCGCCGGTCGCCCGGGGGATGCGCCATGAGCAGGGTTCTGAACGGGGCCTCGGCCGGTGGCCTGCGCTGCGAGAACATCCAGGTCGCCTTCGGCGGGCTGAAGGCTGTGGCCGGCGTCAGCTACGACTTCAAGCCGGGGCACCTCTACGGGCTGATCGGGCCGAATGGCGCCGGCAAGACAACGCTGATGAACGCCCTCTCCGGTCATGCGACCCTGTCGGGCGGGCAGGTCTTCCTCGACGGCCGCGACATCACCCGGCTGTCCGTCCATGCACGGACGCGCGCTGGCCTCGGACGAAGCTTCCAGATCACGAAAATCTTCTCTGGGATGAGCGTGCTGGAAAACCTGCAGCTTGGGGCCTTCGCGAACCGCTATCGCGTGCAACCCTTCTGGATGCCGTCGAGCCGCTTCAGGGATGTCCGCGAGGATGCCGAGAAGGTGCTGGAGCAGGTTGGACTGACAAAGCTCGCCCACATCTCGGCCGACTATCTCTCGCATGGCGACCAGCGCGCGCTGGAGGTCGGCCTCACGCTTCTCAGCGACCCGCGCGTGCTCCTGCTCGACGAACCTCTCGCAGGGGTCGGCCATGAAAGGCTCGACCAGGCCATCGATCTCATCCGCCGCATCGTCGCCGGGCGGACCGTCCTCCTGATCGAGCACAACATGGACGTCGTGATGCAGGTCTCGCACGAGATCGTCGTGATGGTTCAGGGCCAGTTGCTCGCGTCGGGTTCGCCCGACGCCGTGCGGGTTAATCCCGCTGTTCGGGCGGCGTATCTGGGAGAGGGCGAATGAGCGCACTCGCCCTCGAGAACTGCGACGTCTTCTACGGCAAGGCGCAGGCGCTCCATCACGTCTCCATCGACGTCGGTCACGCCGAAGTGGTCTCGCTCATCGGCCGCAACGGCGCCGGCAAGAGCACGCTCCTGAAGGCCGCCATGGGCCTCAATGCGGTGCGTTGTGACGTTGCCCCTCTGGAATAATCCAGTTTGAAGTTCGTTCTGGCCCATCGAGAGGACCAGAACATGAGGCGCAGCCGCTTCACGGAAGAGCAGATCATCGGGATCCTGAAGGAGCACGAGGCCGGGATCCCGGTCTCCGA
>NZ_JBQVQL010000060.1:0-30866 GCF_052440005.1 Phreatobacter sp. | reverse complement strand
GTGGACCGCGCCCCGGCTTCGGCACGGGCGGCGGTGGACCGCGTCCGGGTGCCGGCATGGGCGGCGGTGGACCCCGCCCCGGGGCCGGCATGGGCGGAGGCCGCCCCGGTGGCGGCCCGGGCCGTCCGGACCGGAACTGATCAAGCGCCTCGACGCATCGCGACGGCGGGCTCAGGCCCGCCGTCTTGCGTTCTGGCCTACTTCTCCTGCACGGCGAGGCGCGCGCCGAGCGCCACGAAGGCACCTGCGAAGATTCGCCGCATCCAGGCCATGACCGCCGGCCGCGAGATCACCTTCTCCCGCATGGCCGCGGCAAAGAGGCCGTAGATCGCGAAGACCACGAAGGTCATCGCCATGAACACCGCCGACAGCTCCAGCATCCGCGCCAGGGGCGCCGCCTCGCCCGTGGGGATGAACTGCGGCAGGAAGGCGACGAAGAAGATCGACAGCTTCGGGTTCAGGACATTGATGGCGACCCCGTCGACGATCACCCGCCAGGAGGAGCGGCGGTCCTCTTCCGCCTCCACCTGCAGCGCCCCGTCCTCGCGCAGCGTCTGCCAGGCCATCCAGAGGAGATAGGCGACGCCGGCATATTTCACCGCGTTGTAGGCGAGCGCGCTGGTGTGGAGGAGCGCAGCCAGACCCATCATCGCGGCGATCAGATGCGGCACGATGCCGAGCGTGCAGGCGAAGGCGGCGAGCACGCTCGCTTTGCCCCCGCGCGAGAGGCCCGCCGCGAGTGTGTAGACGACGCCAGTGCCGGGCGAGGCCACGATGATCAGGGTGGTCAGAAGGAATTCGAGGGACATGGGCGCTCTCCACGGCAGTCGGACTGATCAGGCCCGAGAGGCCGGCGCGTGACAAGCGCTGGAAACGATGATCCAAAACTTAGGTATTGACCTAAGTGTTATCCGACCCTAGTCTCACTCGCATGAACGCCGCACCCGTCCGCATCGACGACACGTTCCGTGCCCTCGCCGACTCGACCCGCCGGGCGGTGGTGGAAGCGCTCGGCCGCGGCCCCGCCTCCGTGAGCGACCTCGCCCGGCCCTTCTCCATGGCCCTGCCGAGCTTCCTGCAGCACCTGAAACTGCTCGAGGAGTGCGGCCTCGTCACGACCGAGAAGACGGGGCGCGTGCGCACCTGCCGGCTCATGCCGGAACCGCTCGCCGCGGCGGAGCATTGGCTGGAGGCGCAGCGCAGCCTCTGGACGCGCCGTCTCGACCAGCTCGACGCCCTGCTCGCCACGATGAAGGACGAGGCAGGCGAGGACCACGACCCTTCTCCCCAAAAAACATCCCACAAGGAAACGCCATGACCCCCGAACCCCATTTCGTCTTCGACCCGGCCCTCGACCTCGAACTCCGCCGCGAGGTGGACGTGCCACCGCATCTCGTCTGGCGCGCCTGGACCGAGCCGGCGCTTCTGATGAAGTGGTTCACGCCTGCGCCCTGGCGTACCACGGCCTGCGAGCTGGACCTTCGCCCCGGCGGCCGGTTCCGGACCGTCATGGAAGGGCCGAACGGCGAGAAGAACGACAGCACCGGCTGCGTGCTCTACGTGATCCCCAACCGCTTGCTCGTCTTCACCGACGCCCTCGGCCCGGGTTTCCGCCCCACGGGGAGCGCCTTCATGGCGGCCTCCATCGAGATCACGCCGACGGCGTCCGGCACGCTCTATGTCGCCCGCGCCCTGCACAAGGACCCGGAGGCCAAGGAGCAGCACGAGGCCATGGGCTTCCAGACCGGCTGGGGCACGGCGCTCGATCAACTGGTGGCGCTGGTGAAGGCGATGTGAGGGCCCCTTGATGCTGGGGCCTGTCGCTATCGGCCCCGCCGCGTCACCGTCGCCACGTAGTTGCCCTGCGCCTGCACGAAATGCAGCGAAGCAGCGGCACCTGACCGACGAAGCGTCACCGGGCCGTAGGAACCCGCATCGTTGCGGTAGCTGATGGACGAGCCGGAGATGGTGAACCGCCCCGGCGTGTTGATCGTGCCGTTCCAGTACCGACCGGAAAACATGTAGGTGCAGTCGGGCCTGACGGTGACGGTCAAGGTCGAAGGTGGCGTGCTCGATCGCGGCCCGACGAATGTCCAGGGGCCACTCCAGCGGCCGCTGATATCCGCGCATGTCGGCGCTTGGGCCTGGGCCACACCCATCTGCATCGACACGGCCGCCAGCAAGAAGGACAGTTTCAAGCCGCTGGCCATGTCGTCCCTCCCATGATGGGCAAATTTTGAAGGCAAACAGGCTGAATTGTCCACCAAGCGCCGGAGCTGTTGCGAGCGGCCCGGATGCTTCAGCTGCGCAACGCCCTCAGTTCGATCTCAACCCCGCCGTTCGTCGTCGTCCGTGTCGGCGTGGAAGACATGCAGCACGTGCTGGACGATGGGCGACAGCACCACGCCGGTGGCCAGCACGATCACCAGTCCCGAGAAGATGGCGTAGGAGCCGGCGAAGAGCTTGCCGCCGTCGGTCCTGAGCTCCGTCACCGGACCCATGCCCGAGAGGATCATCGCGGCATTGAGGTAGGAGTCGCGCCAGCCCATGCCTTCGAAGCCGGAATAACCGGCCATGCCCACCGTGAGGCCGAAGAGCATCAGGCAGAACCAGATGGCAATGGAACGGCCGAGCCGGCCCCACAGGGGCGAGTTTTTCGGGACTCGGAAGAGGGAACGAGAACGGCGGCCCGATGAGCCGCCGTTGTCTGTTCTGCCATGATCCGCCGCGCGTTCCGTCATGTCGACGTTCCCCGCAGGCGGGCTTTCGGCGTCAGTTGTCGAGGAAGCTGCGCAGCTTCCTGGACCGGCTCGGATGCTTCAGCTTCCTGAGCGCCTTGGCCTCGATCTGGCGGATACGCTCGCGGGTCACCGAGAACTGCTGGCCGACCTCTTCCAGCGTATGGTCGGTGTTCATGCCGATGCCGAAGCGCATGCGCAGCACGCGCTCCTCGCGCGGCGTGAGGGACGCCAGCACGCGGGTCGTCGTCTCGCGCAGGTTCGACTGGATGGCCGCGTCGATGGGCAGGATCGCGTTCTTGTCCTCGATGAAGTCGCCGAGGTGTGAATCCTCCTCGTCGCCGATCGGCGTTTCGAGGGAGATCGGCTCCTTGGCGATCTTCAGGACCTTGCGGACCTTCTCCAGCGGCATGCCGAGCTTCTCGGCGAGCTCCTCCGGGGTCGGCTCGCGGCCGATCTCGTGCAGCATCTGCCGGCTCGTGCGCACGATCTTGTTGATCGTCTCGATCATGTGCACGGGGATGCGGATGGTGCGGGCCTGGTCGGCGATCGAGCGGGTGATCGCCTGCCGGATCCACCAGGTGGCATAGGTCGAGAACTTGTAGCCGCGGCGATACTCGAACTTGTCGACCGCCTTCATCAGGCCGATGTTCCCCTCCTGGATGAGGTCGAGGAACTGCAGGCCGCGGTTCGTGTACTTCTTCGCGATGGAGATGACGAGGCGCAGGTTCGCCTCCACCATTTCCTTCTTGGCCTGACGGGCCTCACGCTCGCCCTTCTGCACCATCTGGACGATCTTGCGGAACTCGCCGATCTCCAGCGCGGTCTCGGTCGCCAGCGCCTGAATCTCGGCGCGGATCTCCTTCACCGTCTCCTTCTCCTCGGCGACGAAGCTCTTCCAGCCGCGCGCGCCGAGAGAGGCCACGCGCCGGATCCAGTTCGGATCGAGCTCGGAGCCCTGGTATTCCTTCAGGAAGGACATGCGGTCGACGCCATAGCTCTCGGCGAGGCGCAGCAGGCGCCCCTCGTAGCCCACGAGGCGCTTGTTGATGTCGTAGAGCTGCTCGACCAGGGCCTCGATGCGCGCGGTGTTGAGCGACAGCGACTTGACGTGATCGACCAGGTCCTCGCGCAGCTTCTTGGCGCGGCGCTCCTGGCTCGGCGACAGCTTGGTGTCGTTGAGGCGGTTCTCGACGTTCTGGTCCTGCAGCCGCCGCAGCTTCTTGTACTCGTCGGCGATGGTGTCGAAGATCTCGAGCACCTTCGGCTTCAGCTCCGCCTCCATGGCGGCGAGCGACACGGCGTTCTCCATGTCGTCCTCGTCGAGATCGCTCTCGGTGACGCCCGGCGGCAGGCCTTCGCCCTCGCCCTCGGCCTGCGGGGCGATCGGCGCCTCGCCCTCGGTCACCATCGGCGCGTTCTTGGCGTCGGGGCCGGCATAGGTGGCCTCGAGGTCGATGATATCGCGGAGGTAGATCTTCCCCTCGTTGAGCTCGTCGCGCCAGATGATGATGGCCTGGAAGGTCAGCGGGCTCTCGCAGAGGCCTGCGATCATCGCCTCGCGACCGGCCTCGATGCGCTTGGCGATGGCGATCTCGCCCTCGCGGGAGAGCAGCTCCACCGAGCCCATCTCGCGCAGGTACATGCGCACGGGGTCGTCGGTGCGGTCGAGCGGCTCGGAGGCGCGCTCGGACTTCACCACGGCGCGCGGAGAGGCCTCCTGCAACTCGCCGTCCGGCTCGTCGGCCTCGGGCTGCTCCTCGCCCTCCCCGTCCTCGGCGGCATCGTCGTTGTCGACGACGTTGATGCCCATCTCCGAGAGCATGGCGTTCATGTCCTCGATCTGGTCCGAGGTGAACGAGGCCGCAGGCATGACGGCATTGATTTCGTCGATGGTCACATAGCCGCGCTTCTTCGCGCGCTTGATCATCGCCCGGACGCCGGCGTCGGAGAGGTCCAGGAGGGGGCCGTCGGGGCCCTCGGTCTCCTGGTCCGCACCTTCCGGTTTCTCGGTTGCCTTCGTTGCCATCTAGACCGTCCATCGCTCACGAACCGCAAGCGGTCCGCATGACGCGCCAGCGACGGGTTCAAGGCCCGCCTCAACGCCAAAAAAGGGGCTGCGCTCGCTCTTCAGCGCGCCCCCGTCAATTCCGACATCCCCGCCCTAAGGCCTTCGTCCTTAAGACACGGTGAACCATGGCCTGCCGCATCGCTTGCGCTGCGCGGCCGTGATCCCTTCCATGTGCCGATACAAGTCAAGCGCTGCGACCTCCCCGCCCGGATTGCGACCCGAAGCCCTCCACCAGGGCCTCGGTCCCCACGAGCTCCGCCTCCCGCCGCTTGGCGTCGAGAAGCCAGTGTTCGTTTGCTTCGGTCGGGTCGTCGCCGAAGGCTCGCTCGGCATCCCGGATTTCCTTAATTAGCGCTTGCTTCTTGCGATGCAAGGCCATGAGCTGGCCGAACGTCACTTCGACGTCGCTTTTTGCCGCACCCGGCATGGCGCCCCACACCGCTCCGGTCGACACCGTGGCGCGCACCTGGTCCACCAGCGGGCCGTGCCCGTCCGCCGCCAGCGCTGCGCGGTAAGCCTCTTCCTCGCCTTCAACGCCCTGGGCGTGGACGTCGAGCAGCGCCGCCTTCAGCGTCTCCGCCTGCGGGTGGCGGAGGTCGAGCGCTGCGATATCCTCTTCCTGCCCGTCGATCAGCCAGGGATGGTTGAGGAGAGCCGTGAGGATCAGCGCTTCCCGCAGCGGCAGGGCGGCGCGCGGACCCCGCACGAGCGCGCTGGAGGCGAGCGCCGGCGAAGGCCGATGGTCCGGCACCGCGAAGGACGAGAAGCCGCGGCCGCCGCCCCTGGCGCCGCCGCCCTGCCCGCCGCCGCGCCGCTCGCGCTGCATGGGCCGGAACAGGTCGGAAAGCCGGCCGAACACGTCGTCGCGGTAATGCCGGCGCACGTTCTCGTCGCCGATCGTCGACACCACCTCGGCGAAGCGGGCCTCCAGCGCCGCGCGCTTCTCCGGCGTGCCGAAGACGCCGGCCTCCGTTTCGCGCTGCCAGAGCATGCTCGCAAGCGGCTGGGCCTGGGCCAGGACCGCGTCCATCGCCTCGCGGCCGGAGGAGCGGATGAGATCGTCCGGGTCCTGGCCTTCGGGCAGCGCGGCGAACAGGAGGCTCCGGCCGGGCTTCAGGAGCGGCAGGGCGATGTCGATGGCGCGATAGGCGGCGCGCCGGCCGGCCTTGTCGCCGTCGAAGAGCAGGACCGGCTCCGGCGCCATCTTCCACAGGAGGTCGAGCTGGCCTTCGGTCAGCGCCGTGCCGAGCGGGGCCACCGTCTCGCCGAAGCCGGCCATCACCATGGCGATGACATCGACATAGCCCTCGACCGCGATGATGCGGCTGGTCTTGTGGGCCACCTCGCGCGCTGAAAAGGCGTTGTAGAGCAGCGAGCCCTTGTGGAAGAGGTCGGTCTCCGGCGAGTTGAGGTACTTGGCCGGCACGTCCTTTTCGAGCGCCCGGCCGCCGAAGGCGACCACCCGCCCGCGCAGGTCCGTGATGGGGAACATCACGCGGTCGCGGAACCTGTCATAGGGTACGGGAATGTCGTCGCCGTGCACGAGGAGACCCGTCGCGATCATGTCGGCGACGGAGACGCCCTTGGCGCCGAGATGCTCCTTGAGGGCGAAGCGCGCCGCGGGCGCATAGCCCATGCGGAACTTCACCTGGGTCGGGGCGCGCAGCTCGCGGCCGGCGAGGTAGCCGCGGGCCTTGGCGCCGGCGCGGTCCTGCAACTGCGCCTCGAAGAACTTCGCCGCGAGCTCCATCACGTCGTAGAGGGTCTTCGCCTTCTCGGCGCGCTGGACCTCCTCCACCGAGACCTTGGGCAGGGCGAGGCCGGCCTCCCCCGCCAGCCGCTCCACCGCTTCGGGGAAGCTCACGCCCTCCGTCTCCATCAGGAAGCGGAACTGGTCGCCATGCTTGCCGGAGGAGAAGCAGTGGTAGAAGCCCTTCTGGTCGTTGACGTAGAAGGATGGCGTCTTCTCGGCGTTGAAGGGGGACAGACCCCGCCACTCGCGGCCCTGCTTCTTCAGCTTGACGCGCTTGCCCACCACCTCCGAAACGGGGAGGCGTTGCCGGATCTCGTCCAGGAACGATGGGGGGAAGCGCATGGGCGGAGGCATAGCACTTTAGCAGCGACGTTCGAAGCGGCCATTGCGCCGCCCGCCGCGCGGATCAGGAGGGCGACCAGCGATCGGCCGCCGCGTCGTCGACGTCCTTGGCGGCGACCCATCCGCCCTCCCCGCCGGTCTCCTCGAACTTCCAGAACGGCGCCCGCGTCTTCAGGAAGTCCATGATGAATTCGGCCGCCGCGAAGGCCGCCTGGCGGTGCTCTGACAGCGTTACCACCAGCACGATGTTGTCGCCTGGCTCCATCCGCCCGAAGCGATGCACCACGAGCACGTCGGTCAGCGGCCAGCGCGCGCGCGCCTCCTCCTCGATCCGCTGCAACTCGGCGAGGGCCATCGCCTCGTAGGTCTCGAGCGTCATGGCGCCGACGGTGGCCGACCCGGTCTGGCCGCGGCAGAGGCCCGTGAAGGTCGCGACCGCGCCGACCTCGATCCGCCCGGCGGTGAGCCGCTTCACCTCGGCCCCGAGGTCGAAATCCTCGCGCTGGACCCGGACCGTCATGACGCACCTGCCGTCTCGATGGCACCGGGCCGCCAGTCCATGCCGACATGGCCCGGCAGGGCGGCGATCCTGCCGACCCACGCCCTCACCCCGGGAAACAGGGCGAGATCCATGTCGGCTTCATGGGCGAGATGCGTGTTGGCGTAGAGCGCGAGATCGGCGAGCGTCAGGTGCTCGCCGGCGATGAAAGGGGTCTTGGCCAGCTGCGTTTCCATCCGCGAGAGGGCCGCCTCCGCGCGCTCCATCCAGTCGTCGATCAGGTCCCGCTTCAGCTCGCGCCCCCCGGGCACCAGCGACATCCAGAACCGCGCCTCGCCGATGGAGGGGTGGTGGGCGTTCTGCTCGAAGAACAGCCATTGCATCATCACGGCCCGCTCAACCTTGTCCTGGGGCACGAAGTCCGTTCCCTCGCCGAGATACATGAGGATGGCGTTGGACTCGACAAGGACGGTCGTATCGCCGAGCTGGATGACCGGGACGCGGCCGAGCGGGTTCATCGCCAGGAAGGCGGGCGTCCGCGTGTCGCCGCGCAGGATATCGACGTCTTTCAGCACGAAAGGCGTGCCCAGACGCGCCAGGAGAAGGCGCACCTTGTAGCAATTGGCCGACCGCTGCATGGCGTGGAGGACGAGGCTCATGCCTGCCTTGTAGCGAAGGCCTCCGGGGAAGTCAGCCGGCGGAGCGGACGTCTTCGGTCGCTGCCGAGGGAATCAGCCGGACGGCCAGCCAGCGGGCGGCCAGCGCCACACCGAGGCCGGCGATGAGGTCGACGAGATAGTGGCCGCCGATGATCGGCGTCGCCGCCAGCATGGCGAGGTTGAGCCCCAGCCCCGGCCAGCGCAGCCAGCGCACGGGCCAGAGCGCGACCGCGAAGAGGATGGCGCAGACCGTGTGGAAGCTTGGCATGGTGACGATGCCCTCGGCCGTCGCCATGGAGACGAAGGTCATCTCGCCCGACCGGAGCGCGAGCACATGGGCGACCGAGTTCCAGGTCAGCCCCAGATGCGGCTGGGTTGCGACGGCCTCCCGGTAGAAGTAGCCGGCGCAGAGTGCGGGCGTCACGGCGCAGATCGCCATGGTCATCAGCGCCGCGAGGCCGAAGGCGAGAACGAAGCGGTCGAGTTCGCAAAAAGCCCGCACGGTGACCAGCGCCACGATGACCAGCGCCATCTGCGGCAGCATGGAGGCATAGGCGAGCTTCAGGGCGAAGGCGAGGTCGGGGTGCCGCCCGGTCCAGGCGAGCAGCGCCGGCCAGTCGAAGCCGATCGCCTTGTCCATGGCGTCGAAGGTCGCGTCCCACAGCGGCAGGTTCGTCGCCATCGCCGCATAGGACAGGGCGCCGCCGAGGAAGGTCATCAGCACGAATTGCGGGGTCGCGTGCAGCAGCCGGGCAATCCGCTCGTCGGGCCGCAGGAAGGTGTAGTAGGCGGCGCCCGCCAGCAGCACGGCGGACAGACCGGCGTTCAGCGCCACGTCACGCAGTGACAGCCTCAGGCCCGCCAGCGGATAGGTCACCGCCACGAGAAGGGCGAGGACGGCGACCGTCGCCCAGATCGCGATGGCGGGGCGGCCCATGGAAGCGATGACGGCCCGAACGGCGGGAAGGCGCGCAGGCGCGGGTGCGGATGCGGGGGTGATGCTCACCGGAACCTCGTCGACAGGGCCGGCCTCGCTGCGGGCGCAACCGGCGGCGCGCCCGCATCAAGCCACGGCGGTCTGAAGATTCCGGAAACGCCGGGGCTCAGCCCGAGGGCTGGATGTTGGCGGCGCGGATGATCTCCGCCCAGGTCTGCATCTCCTGGGCGTGGTAGGGCCGGAAGGCGGCGGGGTCGCGCACCGTGATGGTGAAGCCGAGCTTGGTGATCGCTTCCACCACCGGCGGCTTGGCGAGGGAGGCGAGGATCTCCCGCGACAGCCGGTCGAGGGCCGGCTGCGGCGTCGCGACGGGCGCGAAGAAGCCGGTCCAGCTCTCGGCGTCGGCATTGGTCACGCCCTGCTCGCGCAGCGTCGCGACGTTCGGCAGCTGTGGATTGCGCTTGGGCGAACCGATGGCGATGCCCCGCAGGGTGCCGGCCTGGATCTGGGTGAAGACGCTGGCCATGGTCGAATTGGCCACGTCGATGCGGTTGCCGACGATGTCCTGCACCAGCGGCGCGGCGCCGCGATAGGGCACGTGCGTCATCTTGATGCCGGTCCGCACCATGAACAGCTCGGTCGACAGGTGCGAGCCCGAGCCGACACCGGTCGAGCCGTAGTTCAGCTCGCCAGGCTTGGATTTCGCCAGCGCGATCAGCTCGGGAATGGTCTTCACCGGCAGGTCGTTCTTGACGACGAAGATGTGCTCGAAGGCGCCGGCGCCCGCCAGCGGCGCGAAGTCCTTCACCGCGTCGTAGCCCGGCTCCTTCATCAGGAACATGTTGTTCCCGTGGGTCTGGTTGTTGCCGAAGGTGATCGTGTGGCCGTCAGCATCGGCCCTGGCCACCTGGCGCGTCCCGATCGCGCCCGAGGCGCCGCCGACGTTCTCAACCACCACCTGCTGGCCGAGGCTTGCCGAAAGGTCCTGCGCCACGATGCGGGCGATGCCGTCGGTCGGGCCGCCGGCCGGATAGGCGACGACCAGCTTCACCGGCCGGCTCGGTGCCCAGGTCTGGGCCGAGGCGGAGCGGATGAGTGCCGGCGCCGCACCGAGCGCGCCGAGGCCGAGGACGACGCTGCGCCGCGAGGTCTTGGGGATGGTGGTCACGGGGTCCCTCCAGGATGATGGCTTCTATGAATGTTTTTCGCTTGTTCGCCCCCTGCGGCGCGACTAAACGTCCCGCCGGAACGCCGAGGCGCCGCGGAATAGGATTGCCGTGGTCATAACGCGCCTTCGGGGATTTTCAAACTCGACGGAGTCGACCGATGGCCTTTCTTGCCGACGCCCTGAAGCGCGTGAAGCCTTCCGCCACCATCGCCATGGCGCAGAAGGCCCGTGACCTGAATGCGCAGGGCAAGAAGGTGATCTCGCTCTCCGCCGGCGAGCCGGACTTCGACACGCCGGACAACATCAAGATGGCCGCCGTCAAGGCGATCGCCGAGGGCAAGACCAAATACACGCCCGTCTCCGGCATCACCGAGCTGCGCCAGGCCATCGTCGCCAAGTTCAAGCGCGAGAACGGCCTCGACTACAAGTGGCAGCAGGCCATCGTCTGCACCGGTGGCAAGCAGGTGCTGTTCAACGCCTTCCTGGCGACGCTGAACCCCGGCGACGAGGTGCTGATCCCCGCCCCCTACTGGGTCAGCTATCCCGAGATGGTGGCGCTGTGCGGCGGCACGCCGACCTTCGTCTCGGCCGGCCCGGAGACCAACTACAAGCTCACCGCCGAGGCCCTCGACAAGGCGATCACGCCGAAGACCAAGTGGTTCATCTTCAACTCGCCGTCGAACCCGACGGGCGCGGCCTACACCCGCGAGGAGCTGAAGGCGCTGACCGACGTGCTGATGAAGCACCCGCAGGTCTGGATCCTCACCGACGACATGTACGAGCACCTCGTCTACGGCGAGTTCACCTTCACCACCCCGGCCCAGGTCGAGCCCTCGCTCTACGAGCGCACGCTCACCATGAACGGCACGTCGAAGGCCTATTCGATGACCGGCTGGCGCATCGGCTACGCCGCCGGCCCCGAGCACCTGATCAAGGCGATGGACCTCGTCCAGGGCCAGCAGACCTCGGGCACCTCGTCCATCTCCCAGTGGGCGGCTGTGGAGGCCCTCAACGGCACGCAGGATTACATCCCCGTCCGCCGCAAGGCCTTCGAGCAGCGCCGGGACCTCGTGGTCTCGATGCTGAACCAGGCCAAGGGCCTTTCCTGCCCGACGCCCGAGGGCGCCTTCTACGTCTATCCCTCGATCAAGGACGTGATCGGCAAGAAGACCTCGGCCGGCAAGGTGATCGCCACCGACGAGGACTTCGCCATGGAGCTCGTCGAGAGCGAGGGCGTCGCCATCGTCCACGGCTCGGCCTTCGGCCTGGGTCCGGCCTTCCGCCTCTCCTACGCGGAATCGACCGAAGTGCTGACCTCCGCCTGCGAGAAGATCCAGAAGTTCTGCGCCGAGCTGCGCTGAGCCTCACGCCGCATCCGTGCCGGCCGAGAAGCCCGCCCCTTCACCGGGGCGGGTTTTTTGTTGAACCTTCTCGCGACCTGCCGCGACCCATGTCCAAGTGGGTGGCTCCAGGGCCTCTCTTCGTGACGATCCCAGGCGACACGGCGCCTCTCGCCGGGATGTCCAACACACGCGCAGCGGCTTAAGGGAACCTTAACCCTTTCGCGCTGTTGTCAACGCGGTCAACGCTCCGGGAGGGCCGTTCCAATGCCCGTCTCGCCACTGTCCACGCTTGCTGCCGCAGGCTTTGCGATCGCCGGGGCCATGGGCCTTGCCGGCGACGCACCGCGTCACCAGGCGACCCTCGTCCTCTATTGCACCGGCTGCCTCTGCGACGAGGACAGGCCCGAGATGAGCATGCCCGGTGACTGGCGTCCCTCCGGCCGCATGGGTGACCGCGTGACGCTGCGCTACCATCCCCGCGATCCCGCCCTTCAGGCCGCCTCGACCTGCCGGCGTGCCAGCCCCGCAGGCTGATCATCCTTCCCTCGCGAAAAAAGTGACCGCCGCTCTGAACCCGCGGCGGCTTCGCTGCGACCCATGGTCAAGTTCATCGTCCAGCGGCCGGAAAACCAGCGCCGCCCACCCGGAGACAGACCATGTCCCTCATCCGCACCGCCACCGCCGCCCTCGTCCTCGCCGCAGGCTTCGCCGCCTCGGCCCAGGCCTCCTCGCCCGGCCAGTCGCCCGCCCAGTCCCTCGGCGCGCGCCCGGTCACCTACTGCGGCGCCTGCCTCTGCACGGCCAACCCGCCCGCCATGACAGTCGCCGGCGACTGGGTGCCGAACGGCCAGCTTCTCGGTGGCTCTGCAGTGCTGAAGTTCCGCCCGGCCGGCCAGGCGGTCTCCGCCCCCACTGCCTGCCTGCGCTGATCGCTCAGGCGGGCCGCGGCCCCATCGCCATCAGCCTCTCGCGCATCTTCTCGTGCACGAGGTTGATCGCCTTCAGGGGCCGGATCATCACCTTGAAATGCGTGATCCGCCCATCCGCGTTCCAGCTGATCATATCGATGCCGTTGACGGTGATGCCGTCGATCTCGGTGACGAATTCCAGCACCGCGGAGGTCTCGCCGAACCATTGGGCGGGATAGTGGAAGGCCTCGTTGTTGAGCACGTCGAAGGCCGCAGCGAGATAGCGCGTCACCAGCGCCTTGCCGGCCTGGGGCGTGTGCACCACCGGGCTCTCGAAGACCGCGTCCTCTGCGAGCAGCGTGTCGAGCCCCGCGACGTCGCGCGCCTCGGCGACGGCGTGCCACCGAAGGATCGCCTCCGGCATGGCGGCGGCTACGGAGGGATCGGCGGTCGACATGGGCGCTCTCCTTCGGCTGTCCACAGGCTAGGCCTCTGCGCCTGGCCCGCAATTCCGCCGAAAGCCCGATACGGGATCGGCCGTTAACCACTTCTTAACCTTGTCGTTGCCGCTGCACCCCCCGGCTCCTAGGGTCCGATCGGGACTTCGGGAGATCGGCATGCGACGCCTCGTCATCACCTTCTGCGGGATCTATCTCGCAGCGGCGGGCCTTGCCGCCCTGACCACGGGCTGGGGCCTGATCGAGCCCGTGCCGCACTACCGCCTCGCCATCTTCTGGATGTCGCCGGACACGCTCGCCGCCCGCGTCGACGTGCTGCTCGCGGCGAACCGCGTCTTCGAGGCGCAGGTCTATGCCGGCATGCACGCGGTCTCCTGGGCCGTCGTCCTGACCCTCGTCCTCGTCGGTGCGCTGCGCCCCTTGCTCGGCCCCAGCGTGCCGCTCGCCAACATCCGCTCCACCGCCATCGTCATGGCGGGCGTGGCCGGCCTCGTGGTCCTGTCGGTCCTCGCGCAGCCGCTGCTCGACCAGGCCTCGCGCATCCCCACGCCCACCAACGCGCTCTCCTCCATGCCCGGCTACTGGCTCTTCGGCATGGCGCTGTCGGCGGCGATCACCGCGGGCCACCTGTCGCTCTTCGCCCACGACGTGGTGCTGGCGGCGAAGCGCCGCTGGTTGGGCGAGGATCTCTCCGCCGCCGCCTGAGCCGAGAAGCGTCAGACCGGCACGCGCACCGTCACCCTGAGACCGCCGAGCGGGCTGTCGGACAGCGTGATCTCGCCGCCGTGGGAGCGGGCGATGTCGCGCGCGATGGCGAGGCCGAGCCCCGAACCCCCGTCGTCGACGTTGCGCGCGTCGTCCAGCCGCAGGAAGGGCTTGAACACGTCCTCGCGCCGGTCGGCGGGAATGCCGGGGCCATCGTCGTCGACCGTCACCGTCAGCCAGCGGTGATCGCGGTGTCCCGACAGGGCGATGGTGTCGCCGTGACGCGCCGCATTGACGACGAGGTTGGAGATGCAGCGCCGGAAGGCGTCGGGCCTGACCTTCACCGTCGACATGCCGTGGAAGGACACCGTCGTCTTGGCCCCCGTGCGCTCGGCATCGGCGCCGATGTCGCGCAGCGACGCCTCGATGTCGGTCATGGCCGGAGCCTCCCCGGCATCGCCGCGGGCGAAGGACAGATAGCCCTCGACCATCCGTCCCATCTCGTCCACGTCGCGGCGCAGCGCCTCGGTCTCCGGCCCCTCGGGAAGCAGCGCGAGCTCCAGCTTGAAGCGGGTGAGGATGGTGCGCAGGTCGTGGCTGACGCCGGCAAGCATGGTGGTGCGCTGGTCGATCTGCCGCTCGATCCTGCGGCGCATCTCGATGAAGGCCAGCGCCGCCTTGCGCACCTCGCTCGCCCCGCGCGGCCGGAAGCCGGCGACGTCGCGGCCCTTGCCGAAATCCTCCGCCGCCGAGGCCAGCGCCTGGATCGGCCGGATCTGGTTGCGCAGGAACAGGATGGCGATGCCGATCAGCACCAGCGAGGCGATGACCATCCAGACGAGGAAGATGTGGCTGTTGGAGGCATAGGCCATGCCGCGACGGGCGAAGACCTTCATGATCTTGCCGTCCTCGAGCTGGATACGGATCTCGATGAGCGCCGAATTGCCCACCGTGTCGACCCAGAACGGCCGCCCGACCTGCAGGGCGAGTTCGCGCGACAGGGCCGCGTCGAGCACGTCGAAGAAGGGCCGCGGCCCGGGCAGCGGCAGCGGCTCGGGAGGCAGGATCTCGACCATCAGGCTCAGGCGCTCGCGCGCGATCCGGCGCAGGGTGGCGTAGTCGCGATCCTGCGGATAGGTGCGCTGAACGTCGATGAGGGCGGCGATGTCCTGCGTCACCGCCGCCGAGAGGCGATGGGTGACGAGCTGCCAGTGCCGCTCCATGAAGATGTAGGCGACGACCGACTGCAGGATGACGATCGGGGCGATGACGATGATCAGCGAGCGGGCGTAGAGCCCCTTCGGCATGAGGTCGTTGAAGCGCCGGCCGGCCTGCTCTGCCTTCACGCCGAGCCAGGACGCCGTGTTGGCGATCAGGCCCCTGAGGCCGCCATGGGTGGATCGGGCGCGCTCGACGGTCGACATGAGCCGAGCTTATCACCCCCGCCGCGCCGCGCCGCAAGCCGGGTCCCGTTCACGTGCGGTAAATCTCGCTTGTGGTTTCTGGCCACTGACCATGCACAAATCACTTGAAACGGACGTTCGATCACGTTTCAGTGAGCGGCGTGGGCCATCATCGGGTCCCGGGGGGCTTTCAGTGTCTTCGCAAGTCATGGTCCGTGCCACGGATTCCGGCGCGACGTCTCCCCTCGTGCCTGCCCCATCGGTATCGACGTGGATGCGCCGGCTGGCGGGATCTCCCCGCGCCGGGCTTTGGGCAGCCCTCCTCGCCGTGACCGCCGTCTGGACCGCCGCCTGGATGCAGTGGTGGCTCTACGACCTCGTCGTGCCGTGGGATTCCAAGAACCAGTTCTACGCCTTCTTCCGGTTCCTCGCCTCAGCGCTCCATTCCGGCGCGACGCCGTTCTGGAACGCCTACCACTATGCCGGCCACCCCAGCATCGCCGATCCGCAGTCGCTGATCTTCCAGCCGCCCTTCCTGATCTGGGCCTGGTTCGACGCCGAACCCTCGATGTTCGCCTTCGACTTCATCGTCTTCGCTCATCTTCTCGTGGGCGGCCTTGCCCTCGTCTTCCATGGCCGCCGCCTCGGCTGGCCGCCGGCGGCCTCCGTCCTGGCGGCGTCCATCTTCATGCTCGGCGGCGTCGTCTCCGGCCGCATGAACCATGTCGGCATCATCACCGCCTTCGGGCTCTTCCCCCTGGCGCTTCTGCTGCTGGACATCGCCTTCGACCGCCGCTCGATCATGGCGGCGGTGGGCTTCACCGTGGTCGCGGTCATCATCGCCCTCGGCCGCACGCAGACGCCGATGCTGCTCTGCGTGATCATCGCCGTCATGGCCGCGCGGCAGGTGGCGATCCAGCCGCAGCCGGGCCGCTATTTCCTCTCCCGCCTGCCGATCGTCCTGCTGATGGCCCTGCTCGGCGCGGCGCTGATGGCGGTCCCGCTGCTGCTCACCGCCCAGTTCGCGGCCTTCTCGAACCGGCCGGCGATCGACCTCGCCTATGCGCTGACCTCGTCCTGGTACCCGGTCAACTTCGCCAACTTCATCGCGCCCGACGTTCTCGGCTCGCTGCAGCCGAGCGCGATCGGTGACTGGGGCCCGAGCCACGGCACCCGGCCCGGCATCGACAGCACGGATCGCGCGTTCAACTATCTCTTCGCCGGATCGCTCACCGCCCTTCTCGTGCTCTGGCACGGCATCGCCGGCGGCCGCCTCGTAGCCTCCGGCCGGCGCATCTTCGCCACCATCGCCCTCCTCGGGCTCTGCTATGCCCTCGGCCGCTACACGCCCCTCTTCCCGCTGCTGTTCCAGTATGCCCCGGGCGTCTCGCAGTTCCGTCGGCCCGTCGGCGGCCTCTTCATCGTCGTGCTGGCGCTCGCCTATCTCGCCGGCTTCCTCGTCGCGGACTATGTGCGCAACGGCCTGCCGCGGCTGAACCGGCTTGTCGCCGTGCCGCTCGCGCTCGCCGTCGTCGGCGTGCTCGCCTGGGCCGTCCATTTCTCGACCTTCTCCGGCAAGGGCTGGGATTCGGCCCTCGCCATCGCCAAGGTCGCGCCGATCTACGTCGCGCTCGCCGCGCTCCTCGCCTGGCCGCGCACGCCGCGTCTGCGCCTCGCCGCCGCCAGCCTCGCCGTTGCCTTCACCTCCGGCGAACTGGTGATGCGCAATGCCGGCTCCTCGCTCAATGCCGAGCCGCGCGCCTACTACGCCTTCCTCGAGAAGCCCGCCGGGCGCGATGCGCAGATCATCGCCACGCTGACACGCGAGATGAAGCGCCACGGCGCCGCCGCGCGCCCGCGCGTCGAGATCGTCGGCCTCGGCGGCCCCTGGCAGAACGCCGCCATGGTCTACGGGCTCGAGGCCACCAACGGCTACAACCCGCTTCGCATCGGCTCATACGACCGGCTCGTGGCGCCCGGCGAGAGCCCCTACACCGTCTTCCACCGCCGCTTCCCGACCTCGTTCCCCGGCTACAGCTGCGACCTCGGCAAGCTGCTGGGCATCGAGTACATCGTGCTGGACAGGCCGATCGAACTGATGCCGCACCTCGCCCAGTGGTCGACGGTGGACACGATCATGGCCGGCCCGACCGCCTGGATCTACCGCCTGCCGGATGCGGCCCCCCGCGTCGCCCTCGCCAGCGTCGTGCGCGTCGCCGATGCCGACGCCTTCGTCGACGCCGGCCAGTTCCCGCGGCTGAACGGCACCTCCGAGGTGATGATCGACGACGACGACGACCTGAGCCCGGCACGGGCGACGGCCTCGGCCGCCGCGTCGGCGGGCGCCTCTCCGACCCCCGCCGCCACGGCCCGCCCGACCAACGTGCTCGCTCCGGCCGTGCAGTCGCTGCTGCGCTCGCCCGGGAGGGCCGAGATCACCGCCTGGCGCCCGGACCGTGTGGAGATCGCCGTCGACGCCCGCGTCTCCACCGTCCTCACCCTGCACGAGCCCTGGTATCCCGGCTGGGAGGTGGAAGTGAACGGCGAGCGAAAGCCGCTGCTGCGCGCCGACATCCTGTTCCGCGGCGTCGAGGTTCCGGCCGGCACCAGCCGCGTCGTCTTCACCTACCGCCCGTTGTCGCTGGAGAACCTGACCGCGGCGCTCAACGGCGTCCTCGGCCGCGACGAGTAAGCCCTCAGCGCGCCGCGCAGGCCGACGCCGCCACCGGCCGCAGCAGGAAGACGCGGTCGTCGCTGCGCGCGAGATCGGGGCTGGAGCCGCGCCCGCCCTCGACCTCCAGGCGCTCCACCTCGACGCGCAGCCCCTCGCCGGCGAGGACGATGCGGAAGGCCCCCGTGTCGCCCTCCCCGGAACAGTCCGCAGCCATGCCGCCGCCGGTGCAGACCGCGTTGGTCTCGTAGGTGTCGCGGTCGGCGCGCAGGCGGAAGCCGAGGCGCACGGTGAAACGCTGTCTATTGTTCTCCTCCGCCACCTCGACCCGCTCCCGCACCAGATGGAAGCGGACCACCTTCTGCCGCGGGTTGTTCCTGAGGTGATCGGCGTCATAGACCCGGGCGAAGCAGGGGTCCCCGCCGGCGCGCCCGCCCGTCAGCCTGTCGAAGACCGGCCCGGCCTCGGCCCCCGTCGCTGCCAGAACCATCCCGAGGATCATCGCCGTCCGCATGTCATGTCTCCCTGCCCCGCCGGGCACTGCCGCGGGTCACTCCGGCCCGACGCCGAATGTCCGCAGCCTCGACTGTGGGAGCACCTCGTGTCCATCCGGTTGCGCCACCCCGGACCCATTGTTGCAGCGGGTTGTCCTGCAAGGGGCGCAATCCCGGCCGCTTGCCCCTCCCCCCCTTTTCCGCTATAGGCCGCCGGTCCCGTGGCATCTCCGCACCCCTGGAGGCTCCCGCCGCGGGCCTTTTCTTTTGGAGAACACGACCATGGCTGCCAACGAAACGTTGTCGGCGACGGTCCGCGCGAAGGGCGGCAAGGGGGCCGCACGCGCTGAACGTCGTCTGGGCCGCGTGCCCGGCGTAATCTACGGGGACAAGAAGCCCCCCGTCCTGATCTCGCTCGACTACAAGACCCTTCACCTGCGGATCTACGCCGGTCACTTCAAGTCGACCGTCTTCACCCTCGAGGTGGACGGCGAGAAGCACCGCGTCATCCCGCGCGACTACCAGCTCGATCCCGTCAGGGACACGCCGGTCCATGTCGACTTCCTGCGCCTCGGCGCCGGTGCCGAGATCACCGTCGACATCCCGATCCACGTCCATGGCGCCGAGACCTCGCCGGGCGTGAAGCTCGGCGGCTCGGTGAACCTCGTTCTCCATGCGCTGTCGCTGCTGTGCAACGCCGACAACATCCCCGACGGCGTTGAGATCGACATCTCGGAGATGGCGATCGGCGACACGCTCCACATCACCGACATCAAGCTGCCTGCCGGCACCCGTCCGGCGACCAAGGAAAACGTCACGATCCTCTCGATCATGGCGCCGGCCGAGGCTGAGGCAGAGCCTGCCGCTCCCGCGGCTGCCGCGGCTCCCGCCGCCAAGAAGTGATCCGTCGGGGCCTCGCGCCCCTGACGTTTCCCGCACCGGGGCGCCCTCAAGCGGGGCGCCCCTCGTCGTTTGAGACAGGTCCTCAGCACGTGACGGACACGGCCCGATGATCCTCATGGCGGGCCTCGGCAATCCCGGGGCGAAGTACCAGAACAACCGGCATAACATCGGCTTCATGGCGACCGTGGCGATCCATCGCCGTCACCGCTTCGGTCCCTGGCGCCAGCGCTTCCAGGGCCTCACCGCGGAAGGCGCGATAGGCCCGCACAAGGTGCTGCTGCTGATGCCCGGCACGTTCATGAACGAGAGCGGCCGCGCCGTCGGCGAAGCCATGCGCTTCTTCAAGATCGAGCTCGGCCAGGTGGTCGTCTTCCACGACGAGCTCGACCTGCCGCCCGCCAAGCTCCGGGTCAAGACCGGCGGCGGCAATGCCGGCCACAACGGGCTGCGCTCGATCACCGCCCAATGCGGCAACGACTATCGCCGCGTCAGGATGGGCATCGGCCATCCCGGCGACAAGGCCCTCGTCCATTCCTACGTGCTCAATGACTTCGCCAAGGCCGAGATGCCCTGGGTCGAGGATCTCTGCGACGCCTGTGCCGACCATGCCGAAATGCTCGCCGCCGGAGAGGATCCGGCCTTCCAGAACCGCATCCACCTCGCCATGGAGGGCCGCGGCTGGGGCGAGGTGAAGCGGCCCGGCGAGGCGAAGGACGCGCCGAAAGCCTGACCTCTCCCTTGACACCCCTCGCCTCGCATTCGACAAGGCGCCACAGCTTCAGATCGGACCTTCCATGGGCTTCAAATGCGGCATCGTCGGCCTGCCGAACGTCGGCAAGTCGACCCTCTTCAACGCCCTGACGCAGACCGCGGCAGCGCAGGCGGCGAATTATCCGTTCTGCACCATCGAGCCGAACGTGGGGGACGTCGCGGTCCCCGACCCGCGCCTCGACCAGCTCGCCGCCATCGGCAAGTCGCAGACGATCATCCCGACGCGCATCACCTTCGTCGACATCGCCGGCATCGTGCGCGGCGCCTCCAAGGGCGAGGGCCTCGGCAACCAGTTCCTCGCCAACATCCGTGAGGTCGACGCCATCGCCCATGTCGTGCGCTGCTTCGAGGACGGCGACATCACCCACGTCGAGGGCAAGGTCGACCCGATCGCCGACATCGAGACCATCGAGACCGAGCTGATGCTGGCCGACCTCGAAAGCCTCGAGAAGCGCGTCGTCAGCCTCGAGAAGAAGGCCAAGGGCGGCGACAAGGAGGCCAAGGAACAGGTCGACCTCATCAATCGCGCCCTCGTCCACCTGCGCGACGGCCGCCCGGCCCGCATGACCGAGGTGAAGCCGGAGGAGGCCAAGACCTTCGAAATGCTGAACCTCCTGACGTCGAAGCCCGTGCTCTACGTCTGCAACGTCGAGGAGGCCTCCGCCGACCAGGGCAACGGCTTCTCCGCCAAGGTCTTCGAGCGGGCGAAGGCGGAGGGCGCCCGCGCCGTCGTCGTCTCGGCCAAGATCGAGAGCGAGATCGCCGTCATGGCGGCCGAGGACCAGAAGGATTTCCTCGAGGCCGTCGGCCTCGCCGAGCCGGGCCTCAACCGCGTCATCCGGGCCGGCTACGAGCTCCTCGCCCTCGTCACCTACTTCACCGTGGGGCCGAAGGAGGCGCGCGCCTGGACCATCACGAAGGGCACCAAGGCGCCCGGCGCCGCAGGCGTCATCCACACCGACTTCGAGAAGGGCTTCATCCGCGCCGAGACCATTGCCTTCGCCGACTACACGGCGCTCGGCGGCGAGGCCGGCGCGCGCGATGCCGGCAAGCTCCGCCTCGAAGGCAAGGAATACGTGGTCGCCGACGGCGACGTGCTGCATTTCCGCTTCGCCAACTGAGGGCGGCCGGGCAACCGCCCCGGTTCACCGCATTGTCCCATCCGTCGCCCCTGGCGAGGCCGAAGGCCGAGGGACGGGGGTTCAGGGGCCGATGGCGCGACCGCAGCGCAGCGGACGGCAGGCGTGGACAGGGTTCAATCCGCCAACTCCTGGATCCCCTTCCCCTCGCTGCGCTCGGCAGGGGATGACGGGCAGCGTATCACGGCGCCGTCGCGCCCTCCCCGCTTCCCGTCATGCCCGGGCTCGTCCCGGGCATCCACGACTTGGCCACCGCCCCCCGTGAGAGTTCGTGGATGCCCGGCACAAGGCCCGGCATGACGTTGTGGTTCCGGCGGAATCGACTGGGCGCATCTCGCCCCCCACCCTGCCGAAGGTCCAGAGGGACGAAACCCTCCGTTTCCGGCATAAGGCGGAACAGCCACCGCCCGGGATGCCCGATGACAGCCGCCCCCTACCCCGCCTTCGAGGATTTCATCCCCGGCGAGATCACCACCTTCGGCGCCTATGCGGTGACGAAGGAGGAGGTCATCGACTTCGCCGGCCAGTTCGACCCCCAGCCCTTCCATCTCGACGAGGAGGCCGGGCGCGCCTCAATGCTCGGCGGCCTCGCCGCGTCCGGCTGGCACACCTGCTCGATCCTCATGCGGATGATGTTCGACCACTTCATGGACGGCTCGAGTTCCATCGGCTCGCCCGGCATCGACGAGGTGAAGTGGATCCGCCCGGTCTTCCCGGGCGACGTGCTCTCCGTCCGCCGCACCATCCTCGACGCCCGGCCCTCCGCCTCCAAGCCCGACCGCGGCGTCGTGCGCTTCCGCTTCGAGCTGATGAACCAGAAGGGCCAGGTGGTGATGGAGCAGACCAACCCGATCTTCTTCGCCCGGCGCAACCAGGACGCGGCCTGACATGTTCGACGAGATCGTCCTGGGGCGGCGCGAGCGGCTCGGCTCCTACATCTTCACGCCAGAGGCCATCATCGCCTTCGCGCGCAATTACGACCCGCAGCCCTTCCATCTGTCGGAGGAAGGCGGCGCGGCCACCCATTTCGGCGGGCTGGTCGCCTCCGGCTGGCATACCGGCAGCGTCTGGATGCGCATGCGGGTGGACCAGTGGCAGCGCATGGCGGCCGAACGCGCGGCGAAGGGCCTGCCGCCGCGGGCGAGCGGCCCCTCGGGCGGCTTCAAGAACCTCAAATGGCCGCGGCCGGTGCGCGCCGGCGACACCATCACCTACTACACCGAGAACGTGGCGAAGCGCCCGCTGGCGACCCGGCCGGGCTGGGGCCTCGTCTCCTCGCTGAACACCGGCGAGAACCAGCACGGCGAACTGGTGTTCGCCTTCGATGGCTCGGTCTTCGTGCCACTGTGAGCCCGATGTGCCTCAGGCCACCTGCTCGGCCGGGGCACAGAGCGCCAGGGCGTCCGCCAGCACCATCGGCCGGCCGAGGTGATAACCCTGGCCCTTGGCGACGCCGAGGCGCTTCAACGTCGCGTATTCCTCATCCGTCTCGATACCCTCGGCGAGGATCTGGCAGCCCGTCTCGCGGGCGAAGTGGATGAGTGCCGCAGCCAGCGCCCGGCGGGCGGGGTCGGTATCGACGTCCCGCGTCAGCGCCATGTCGAGCTTGATGATGTCCGGCTTGAGCCGGAGGATGTGCTGGAGGCCGGAGTAACCCGCACCGGCATCGTCGATGGCGAGACGAAATCCCCGGGCGCGAAAGGTCTCGATCGTCGCGAGGAGGCTCGGATAGTCGGCGACCGCGGCATGTTCCGTGAGTTCGAGCACGAAGCGGCGCCCATCCACCCCCTCGAGTGCGGCGGCGAGGCCCGGCGACAGCAGCGTCTCCGCGGCCGCGTTGATGGCCACATAGACGTCGTCCGGCAGGCCGGCGGCCGCCTGAACGCAGGCTCGTATGGCGGCAAGTTCCAGGTCCAGGCCGAGGCCGAGCGCGGCAGCCTCGGCGAACCATTTGTCCGGCGAGCGGACGGGCACCGGGCTGAAGCGGGTAAGGCACTCGAAACCGACGGGCGCCCGGTGGCGGAAATCCCAGATCGGCTGGAAATGAATGGCGAACAGGCTTTCGTCGATGACGCGGCGGATGCCCGCGCGTCTCGCCTCGGCCTCGACCTCGGACTGCCGTTCGCGGCGGATTTCGCCGGCTGCGATGTCGGCGAAGGCGCGCATCACCTGCAGGTCGCGGGCGTTGAGGCTGGGATTGGTCTGGGGGCTGAGGCAGCAGAACATGCCGTAGACCGAGCCGTCTTCGAGCCGGATCGGCACGCTGACATGGGACCCGATGGGCACCGCGCGGGTGATCGGCATGGCGACGGCGAGCGGCAGGACGGACGTGTCCGGGATCAGTTCCGGCAGGCGCCCGGCGAGGATGTGACGGCAGTAGACGTCGTCGAGGGAGCGGGAGTCGCCCGGCTTGATGAGCGCTTCGAGTCCTGGCGCATCGACGACGCGGAAGACCGAGTCGTTGCCGACGAACTCGGAGATGTAGGCAACCTCCATGCCGAGGTGCTGGCGCACCGCTTCCAGCGACCGCGCCACCAGCCCGACCGCTCCTGACGCGTCCGCGCTCGCGGTCACGATCCCATCCAGCAATGCCATTTCACATGCCCCGTTGGGAAACACCGACTGACCCGCACGCTAGGTCGATCGGGCTAACCACGGCTTAACGTAGAGGCAGGTGGAAAAAGTGTCCCAGCCGCGGCAAAGCGGGCCCATTTTTGGTCCTCAATGGCCGCCGAAGGCCATCAGCGTGCGCACCGGCACGTCCATGGCGCGCAGCCTGTCGGCGCCGCCGAGGTCCGGCAGGTCGATGATGAAGCAGGCGGCCACCACCTCGGCACCGATCTGGCGCAGCAGCTTCACCGCGCCCTCCGCCGTGCCGCCGGTGGCGATGAGGTCGTCGACGAGGATCACCTTCTCGCCGGGGCGGATGGCGTCGACGTGGATCTCCATTTCGTCGGTGCCGTACTCCAGCGCATACGCCATGCGCACGGTCTGGTGCGGCAGCTTGCCCTTCTTGCGGATGGGCACGAACCCCGCCGACAGCTGGTGCGCGATGGCGCCGCCCAGGATGAAGCCGCGCGCCTCGATGCCCGCCACCTGGTCGATCTTGCCGCCGGCATAGGGATGGACGAGCAGGTCCACCGCCCGCCGGAAGGCGCGCGCATTGCCGAGCAGCGTGGTGATGTCGCGGAACATGATGCCGGGCTTGGGATAGTCCAGGATCGTCCTCACCGTCGCCTTCAGGTCCTCGTCCTCGGCCATGCGTCCCGTCTCCATCGGCGGTGAAACCTTACCGCGAATTCATTGGCGCGGCGGCCGCGCCCTTTCTAACTCTAGCGGGACGGCGGGGCGCGCGAAAAGTGGCGGCGCCTCCGCCCGCGCAACGGAGAGACACGATGACCATGCCCCAGGCGCCGGCCGCCCCGGTCACCTATCAGCCGACACCGATCACGGTCACGGCGATCGACGTGCCCTTCACCAGGCTCGTCGGCTTCTTCTTCAAGGCGGCGCTGGCCGCGATCCCGGCGCTCATCGCGGTCGGGCTGGTCGTGAAGCTGATCGGCGCGATCCTCTTCTTCGGCTTCGGCGCCTGGCGCTACGGCATGGGCGGCCCGTTCGGCTGGCTCTGAGCCTTCAGCGCGACAGCACCCGGCCGGCGACGGCGTCGAGCTTCGCCGTCAGCGCCGGATCGCGGTGCTCCGGCGCGGTGATGACGGCGTGTTCCAGGGCCCTGTCGGAATGGATCGGGCAGGGTTCGTGCTCGGCGGGAAAGTCACGCGCGAGCCGCGCCACCAGCCGTCGGCCCTTGTCGGCGTTGGAGTGCAGGTGGTGGATGACCTGGGACACGTCCACCGGGCCGACCTCCTCGTGCCAGGCGTCGAAGTCGGTCACCATGCCGACGAAGGCGTAGGAGATCTCCGCCTCGCGGGCGAGCTTGGCCTCGGGCATCGAGGTCATGCCGATGAGGTCCCAGCCCTGCCCCTTGTGGAACAGGCTCTCGGCCATGGTCGAGAAGGCCGGGCCCTCCATGCACACCGCCGTGCCGCCAACCTGATGGGCAATGCCCTCCGCCTCCGCCGCCGCGGCGATCCGCTTCTGCAGCAGCGGCGCCACCGGATGCGAGAACGCGACGTGGGCGACGCAGCCACGGCCGAAGAAGCTCGACGGGCGCAGGTAGGTGCGGTCGACGAACTGGTCTGCCAGCACGAAATGGCCCGGCGGCAGGTCACCCTTGAAAGAGCCGACCGCCGACAGCGACACGAGGTCGGTGACCCCCGCCCGCTTCAGGACGTCGATATTGGCGCGGTAGTTGATGTCGGAGGGGCTGTAGCGATGGCCGCGGCCATGGCGCGGCAGAAAAACGATCTCGGTGGTGCCGATCCGGCCGCGGCGCAGCACGTCGGACGGCTCGCCCCAGGGCGAGGCGACGGGGACCTCCTCGAGGCCCTCGAGACCCGGCAGGTCGTAGATGCCGGAGCCTCCGATCACGCCCAGTACGGCTCTGGTCATCCTGCCTCTCCCATCCCGCTGGTTCCGTCCGCGCACGGACCGGATTCGTGCGAAGCCTGCATGACGCGACCGTCCCGGTGAAGACGGGCGCGCCATGAAAAAGGGCCGCTCGCGCGGCCCTTCGTCAAGTCCTCGTGGAGGTGCGCCCTCAGGCGTGCCCCTCGACGTTCTTCCAGACCTTCTTCTTGGTGAAGTAGGTGAGGCCACCCAGCACCAGCAGGAAAAGGATGACCTGGAAGCCAATGCGCTTGCGCTGCTCCATGTGCGGCTCTGCCGTCCACATCAGGAAGGCGGTGACGTCGGCGGCATACTGCCGGGCCGTCTGCGGCGTACCGTCCGAATAGGTCACCTGGCCGTCCTGCAGCACGTTCGGCATGCCGACGAAGTTGCCCGGATAGTACTTGTTGTAGTGGGTGCCGGGCGGCGACTCGTGACCCTCCTCGTAGCCGGTGAGGAAGGCCTTCACGTAGTCGGCGCCATGCTCCTGGTACATCGTGAAGATGTCGGTGAGGAACCAGGGGAAGCCCCGCTCGTAGGAGCGGGCCTTGGGCATCAGCGTCAGGTCCGGAGGAGCCTTGCCGCCATTGGCAGCCTCGGCCGCCTTGACGTTCGGGAACGGTCCGGGAATGCGGTCAGCAAGGCGCGGCGTGCGCTCGGCCGGCTGGCCGTCGTCGCCGATCTCGCGCACCTTGTGGGTCCACTCCGCGGCGATCGCGGCAGCCTGGGCTGCCGTGAACTCGGGCCCGCCCCTCTGGGAGAGGTTGCGGAAGGACAGGAGGTTCACGCCGTGACAGGCAGAGCAGACCTCCTTGTAGACCTGGAAGCCGCGCTGCAGCTGAGCCCGGTCGAAGGTGCCGAAGACACCGGCGAACGACCAGGTATGACGCGGCGGGGCGAGCTGCTCGGCGGCCTGCGCCGGGGCGAGCGAGGCCATGACCAGGCCGGTGAGGCCGGCCGCCGCCATGCGGAGAGAGAAACGCTTCATCATCGTGGATCCTTAAGCTCTCTCTCGCCTCAGCCCTTGGTCTGCGGCGCAGCCGCAGCCCCGGCCGTCACCGGCGCGCCGCCCTTCTTCGCCTTGCCCAGCACCGCATCGGCGATGGAGGCAGGAAGCTGGCGCGGCGTCTCGAACAGGCCGAGCAGCGGCAGCACGACGAGGAAGTAGGCGAAGTACAGGCCGGTGAAGATCAGCGACAGCACCGTGTAGGGATATTCGGCGGGCTTCGAGCCGAGCCAGCCGAGCATCACGCAGACCACCACGAAGGCCCAGAAGAACTGCTTGTGCAGCGGCCGGTAGGCGGTCGACTTGACCTTCGACGTGTCGAGCCAGGGCAGGAAGGCCAGCACGGCGATGGCCGCGAACATGGCCAGCACGCCGCCGAGCTTCGAGGGGATCGTGAAGATGATCAGGTTGATGTCGAAGGTGATGGCGCGGAGGATCGCGTAGAAGGGCAGGAAGTACCACTCCGGCACGATGTGCGGCGGGGTCACCAGCGGGTCGGCCGGCACGTAGTTCACCGCGTGGCCGAGATAGTTCGGCTGGAAGAAGGCGAACCACATGAACAGGATCAGGAAGAAGATCAGGCCGACGGCGTCCTTCAGCGTCGCATAGGGCGTGAAGGGCACGGTGTCCTTCTTCACGTCCTTCACCTCGACGCCGGTCGGGTTGTTCTGGCCGGTGACGTGCAGCGCCCAGACGTGCAGCACCACGACGCCGGCGATCATGAACGGCAGCAGGTAGTGCAGCGAGAAGAAGCGGTTGAGCGTCGGGTTGTCCACCGAGTAGCCGCCCCAGAGGAACTCGACGATCGTCGGGCCGACCAGGGGAATGGCGGAGAACAGGTTGGTGATGACCACGGCGCCCCACAGGGACATCTGGCCCCAGGGCAGCACGTAGCCGAGGAAGGCGGTGGCCATCATCAGGAGGTAGATGATGACGCCGAGGATCCACAGGACCTCGCGGGGCGCCTTGTAGGACCCGTAATAGAGCCCGCGGAACATGTGCACGTAGACGGCGATGAAGAACATCGAGGCGCCGTTGGAGTGCAGGTAGCGCAGCAGCCAGCCGTAGTTGACGTCGCGCATGATCTTCTCGATCGAGTTGAACGCGAGGTCGACATGGGCGGTGTAATGCATCGCCAGCACCACGCCGGTGATGATCTGCGACACCAGCATGAAAGAGAGGATGGCGCCGAACGTGTAGAAATAGTTCAGGTTCCGGGGGACCGGGTAGGCGATGAAGCTGTCATAGACCAGACGCGGCAGCGGAAGACGGGTGTCCATCCACTTGCCAATGCCCGAGGTCGGTACGTAGTGCGAATGACCCTGCATGGTCGAGTTACCTCTGGATCCGGGCGTCAGGCGGTCGCCGCCGCACCCGTGATGCGGATGCGCGTGTCGCTAACAAAGGTGTACTGCGGAACGGGAAGGTTGGTCGGGGCGGGACCCTTGCGGATGCGGCCCGACGTGTCGAAGTGCGAGCCGTGGCAGGGGCAGAACCAGCCGCCGTAGTCGCCCTGGTTGCCCAGCGGCACGCAGCCGAGATGGGTGCAGTTGGCGGCAGTGATCAGCCACTTGGCGTGGCCTTCCTGGACGCGAGCCGAATCCGGCTGCGGGTCGCGCAGCGTCTTCACGTCGACGTCCCGCGCCGCCTTGACCTCGGCCTCGGTGCGGTTGCGCACGAAATAGGGCTTGCCGCGCCACAGGATCTTGATCTGGCCGCCTTCGGGAATGGCCGCGAGGTCGATCTCGATAGGCGCGCCGGCGGCAACGGTTCCGGCATCAGGCGCCAATTGGCTGATGAAGGGCCAGATCGCCGCAGCGCCGCCGACGGCCGCAGCCGCCCCGGTCGCGAGGTAGAGGAAATCGCGGCGATCACCCTCGGAATGTTGAACGCTTGCCACTTCTCGTCGTCCTTTCGCTCGTCGGCCCGTCACGGAGGCCAGATCGCGCCGACCGCGCGAAGAGCGCTGCCGCGCCACCCGACCGGCGCGCGGCAGCCTTCAGGGGAGGCGCCGCCACGCCGAAATGGCCCTGAAGGGCCTGGTGGAATCCGCGCGGGAACCTTGATCGGCGTCGCTTATTCGCACCGTTATAAGGTGATGTCCAGTGCGCCCTTGTGAACATGGCATTGCGCCGCATCGCACCTTCGTCTGATCGGGTGAACCGGCGCCGGGGCTCTTCCGTAAGGGTTCGCTCATCGGGCATTCTGCACCCATGATCCGCATCGCGCTGTACCAGCCCGACATCGCCCAGAACACCGGAACGATCCTCAGGCTCGCCGCCTGCCTGGGCCTCGGCGTCGACATCGTCGAGCCGGCGGGCTTTCCCGTCTCCGACAAATCCTTTCGCCGGTCGGGCATGGACTACCTCGACCATGTCCAGTGGACCCGGCACGACGACTTCGCCGCCTTCGAGGCGCGGCGCCGCCATGAGGGCCGGCGGCTCGTCCTGATGACCACCCGCGGCGCCCTCCCCTATGCCGACTTCGCGTTCCGCGAGGGAGACATGCTGATGGCGGGCCGCGAATCGGCCGGCGTCCCCCCCGAGGTCCACGCCGCCGCCGACGGCCGCATCCTCATTCCGATGCAGCCGGCCATGCGGTCGCTGAACGTGGCCGTCGCCACCGCGATGGTGGCGGGAGAGGCTCTGCGTCAGCTCGGCGGCTTCCCGCCTGTCCGAAACGAAAAAGGGCTGCCCGAGGGCAGCCCTTTCGCGTGATCGGCGCACGGGCGACGATCAGTAACGGGTCATGGCGCCCGGACCGGTCGAGAACAGGTAGTTCAGGCCGATCTTGACGGTGTGCACGTTGTTGCGGATGCGCGTGCTGTCGAAGCCGGTCGGATCGAGCGAGCCGGCCCCGGCGAGCTGCGTCGACGAGCCGAAGTCGTAGTACATGTACTCGAGCTTGGTCGTCACGTTCGGGGTCCAGGCGTACTCGAGACCGGCGCCGAGAGCGTAGCCGACACGCGAGTTGCTGAAGGCGCCCACCTGGGTGACGGTCGCCGCATCATAGGTGCGGTTGCGGAACTGGCCGAAGGCGACACCACCGGTGGCGTAGACCAGGGTACGATCCCAGGCATAACCGATACGACCGCGGATCGAGCCGAGGAAGTTGGCGCGCGAGGCGCAGGTGAAGGCCGGGTTGGGGCAGCCGCGCCAGCCGCTCAGGTCAGCGGCGGAGGCATCACCCTCGATACCGAGGACGAAGTTGTTGATCTGATAGTTGAAGCCGAGCTGACCGCCGCCGAAGACGCCATCCATGGAGGGCGAGACGGAGGTGCCCGACGGGCTGAAGCCCCAGTTCGACCGGCCCCAGCCGTAGCCGAAGTGGACACCGCCGTAGAAGCCCGACCAGGAGAAGGCGGTGGGAACGACGACCGCGGTTTCGGCCACAGGCATGCGGGGCGAGCCGAGATCGGCGGCGAGCGCCCCGGACGAGATCGCGGTGGTGGAGAGAGCAGCGGCGGCGACGCCGGCAAGGAGCAGCTTTTTCATCTGTGTCGTCCCTTGAAGAGCGCGGGGACGAGACCCCGGCTACCAGAGTTCAGAACCCCTTCCCCCAAAGGTGGTTCCCGTTGCACGAAACAATTGCAGGGGTGACAGCGCCTTGGCGGCCGCGCAACCCGCCAATTTCGTGCCTTGGTAGCGAGGTATGGGTGGTCGGTACCGAGGTGGTGGAAGGCCCGTTCGACGGGTTGGTCGGTGTCGCCTCAAAGCCACTCACGCAGGGTCAGCAGATGGGCGCCGTCCGGACGCCGGGGCCTCACCGAGGAAACCCCGGGACAACGCCCGCCGGCGATTTGGGGCACGGGCGCCGGCATGCTTAAATGATCCTTAACCACGGCCGGCCTGTCCGGCACCGCCTTCGCGAGGTTCCCATGGACCCCAAGCCAGCCTCTCCCCGCCCCGGTCTCACCGACACGATCCGCGCCATCCGGATCGAGGAGGCCGAACGCACCGGCGTCGTCGTCGCCCTGCGCGAAGCCGACATCGCCCGGCTCGACATCCTGCACGATCGGCTGAAGCCGGTGCTGGCCGACATTCCCCGCGGCGTCGACCTGTTCGACGTCGCGGTTACGCCCGGCGCGACCCCGCGCCTGTGGATCGACATGATCGCCTTCGTCGAGATGGCGCGCGACAAGCGCAGCTACCGCTTCCTGCAGGACACGCGCGAGGGCCGCCGGGTCATGGTCGAGAGCCCCGACCCGGCAGCGGTTGCCGAGCGCATCACCGCCTACGTCGCCCGCCGGCTGATCGAGCGCGAGCGGCTGCTGGCGATGCCGCCCGTCCTCGACTATCCGGCCCTCCCCCCGGCCGACCTGCCGCCGGTCTTCGCCGCCGTGCAGAAGGCCGGCCAGCCGCCCGCGGCGGCGCCCGCCACAGCGGCGGACCC
>NZ_JBQVQL010000059.1:0-31008 GCF_052440005.1 Phreatobacter sp. | reverse complement strand
TTCGTCCGGAAGGTCATGGTCTGCGCCATCGAGCGCGGCATCGACGGCCAGATCGAAAAGCTCGGCTCGGCCGCCCACCCGATCAACCAGGACGCTTCGATCAAGGCGCACAACCCCACCGGCAAGGTGCCGACCCTCGTTGCCGACGACGGTATGGCGATCTACGACAGCCGCGTCATCTGCGAGTTCCTGGATTCCATCGGCAGCGCGCCGGCCCTGTTCCCCGGCTCGGGCGCCGAGCGCTGGAAGGCGCTGGTGCTGCAATCGGCTGCCGACGAGATGCTCGATGCCGCCCTGCTCGCGCGCTACGAGACCGTGGCGCGGCCCGAGGCGCTGCGCTGGACCGACTGGCACAAGGGGCAGATCACCAAAATCCACACGACCGTGAAGGCCTATTCCGACGCGTGGATCGGCCATCTGGAAAGCCGTGTCGACATCGGCACGATCGCCGCCGGCGTCTCGCTCGGCTACCTCGACTTCCGCTTCCCCGACATCGGCTGGCGCGACGGCAACGCGCGGCTTGCCGCCTGGTACGAGGGCTTTGCCGCGCGGCCGTCCATGAAGGCGACGGTGCCGGTGGGATAGGGCTGTCTAGCTTGGTCCGTTCGGCGAATGTGGCGGCCACTCAGCGCGAGATGTCGTGTGCCGTGGATGTGGGCGGTTGCCATCCTGGGCACGCCATCCCTGCCTTCGGCTTGCTTCTCGGCTCTGCGCTCGAGACCGGCATTTCACTGTACCTGAGGATGCGGTCCGAGTTGAATGACCCCCGCGGGACACGACCCGCGGGCTATGCCTTCAAAAAAAGGTGCTTGTAGCCGAAGAGGGCGGTCGAGCCACCGGTATGCAGGAAGACGATGTCCTCACCGTCACCAAACGTGCCCTTGCGGATGGCAGCGATCATTCCCGCCATGGCCTTCCCGCTGTAGACCGGATCCAGGAGAATTCCTTCCGTTCGCGCCACCAGGGTCAGTGCGTCGACCATGCCCTGGGTCGGCAGGCCATAGCCGGGGCCGACATGGCCATCGTCGGCGAAGACATGTTCGCGCTTGACCACGCCACTGTGCCCCAGATGGTCGGCGGTGCGGCATGCGAGATCAAAGACGATCTCTTCCTGCTTCTGGCGCGGCTGACGGACCGAAACGCCGTAGACGGCAATGGGACTTCTCATGGCCGCAAAGCCGGCAACGAGGCCAGCCTGGGTGCCGGAACTGCCTGTCCCGTGGACGAGGCGCGTGACGTTGACCCCTATTTGGCTCGCCTGAGCCATCAGTTCCATCGCACAGGCCACATAGCCGAGCGCGCCGATCGGGTTCGAGCCACCACCGGGAATGACATAGGGCTTGGCGCCCTTTGCCCTGAAGTCTTCTGCCGCCGCCGCGCAAGCGGCCGCGACATCGCTGCCACCCGGGACATAGCTGCGTGTGGAGCCGAAGAGTTCATCGAGCAGCACGTTGCCGTTCTCTTCGTAATCCGTGTCGGTTTCCTGCACGCGACGTTCGAGGACGGCATGGCACTTCAAGCCGAACCGCGCGGCCGCGGCAGCGGTCATGCGCACGTGGTTCGACTGGACGGCTCCCGGCGTGATCAGCAGGTCGCACCCCTTCGCGAGCGCATCGGCCACGAGAAATTCGAGCTTGCGCGCCTTGTTGCCGCCCTGAGCCAGACCCGTGCAGTCGTCGCGCTTGATCCACAGGCGAGGACCACCGATCGCCGCTCGCAGCCGATCGAGCGGCTCCAGCGGGGTCGGCGCGTGCGACAGGCTGACACGGGGGAAAGATTGGAGGAGCATCGGGAGCCACCCTGTTGGAAATCCAGTCCGGCAAGGCTAGCCCCGCCACCTCGCCATTAGAAATTCCAATTGCACAAGGCTTATGCAGAAATTGCATGATCCTTGGGCAGGACCGTCATGGCCCGCCAGACATGTTCGACAACCGAGCGCTCGCGCTCGGCCCTTCGGTAGGCCCTGATCTCGACCGGGAGGTCGTACTCGCCGTGAGGCGCGCAAGCGGCCATCCGTCCTGTTGCGAGTTCGTAGGCGATGGCCGATCGCGGCAGCCAGGCGATCCCTTCCCCCGCGAGGGCCATACCCTTGAGGGCCTCGACCAGCGAGCTCTCGAAGGATGGACGCGCCCGTCGGGTGAGGTCCCAGCTCTCCAGCGCAGACCCCACGAGGCGACCCAGATAGGAATTGTTGGAATAGGCCAGGAGCGGGAAGGGCTCGTCGAGCGCCGCGTCGATCGCATGGCGTGGCAATCCGTCGTGGCGGACCGCCGAGACCGGGATGACCACATCGGCACCGATGTTGGCCGCCTCGAACCGCGGCATTCCGAACATCGAGGGAACCGTGCTGGTGTTGAAGGCCAGAACCAGGTCGCAGGCGCCTTCCATCAGAGCCTGGCCGCAGTCGTGGAGGTCAGCGGTCATCATCGTCACATTGAGTTCGCCCGCGCTGTCGGCCTGGCGCAGGGCCGCGATCCACGTCGGTGCGAAATGGATCGCGAGGGTATGGGTCGCGCAGATCCGGATGGTTCGGGCGTCCCGTTTGACGAGGCCACGGAACTCCGCCCGCTCCCGCTGCAGGACGCGAACCACGTCGAGGGCTGTCTGGTAGAAGGAATGGCCCGCCGGCGTCAGCGTGGTCGGAAAGCGTGACCGATCGATCAGGTCCGTGCCCAGCCAATGCTCGAGGGCACGAATGCGCCGGCTGAAGGCAGATTGGCTGATGTTGCGCTCCTCCGCCGACCGCGAAAAGTTGCCGCTCGAAGCGAGGCTGATGAAATCCTCCAGCCAACCGATCTCCATGACGTCCTCGCCGTTCTCCGGGTGAGGCGACGGCTCGCCGCCCGCTTCCGGTCATGCACATCGTGCATAACGTCTCGAAAATGAGCAATGGCAGGAACCGGGAGCCTGCCGCAAGCTTGCCGCGTCGGGATAACTGCCCCGTTGGTTTGACGGGCGTTCAGGTTCGCTGGGAGGAATGTGATGCGCCTTGTCAGAAATCTTGGTCTCATCGTCGGATTGGGTTGGGCCGCGCTCGCCCTGGCCAGCGACCCGGCGCTCGCCCAGCGTCGCGGCGGTACGCTGGTGCAGATCACGCAGCCCGAGCCGCCCTCCCTCGGCTCCTACATCTCGACGGCCAATCCCGTCGGGCAGGTCGCGTCAAAGATCTATGACGGTCTTCTCGAATATGATTTCGACCTGAAGCCGATCCCGAGCCTCGCCGAATCCTGGACGGTATCGGCCGACGGCAAGACGGTGACTTTCCGGCTGCGGTCTGGCGTGAAGTTCCACGACGGTCAGCCCATGACCAGCGCCGACGTGCAGTTCACGTTCATGGAGGTGCTGAAGAAGGTTCATCCCCGCGGGATCAATACCTTCGCCGAAGTCACGGCGATCGACACGCCTGACGCCCAGACCGTGGTGTTTCGCCTGAACCGCCCCGCGCCCTACATGATGGCGGCGCTGTCGGGCTATGAGTCGCCCATCCTGCCTAAACATGTCTTCAGCCAGGGTGATATCCGCACCCATCAGAACGCCAACAGGCCCATCGGCACGGGGCCGTTCAAGTTCGTCGAATGGCGTCGCGGCGAGTTCGTCCGCCTCGACCGCAATGCGGATTACTGGAAGCCGGGCCTGCCCTATCTCGACCGGATCGTGGTGCGCTTCATCGGCGACACCGGCACGCGGGCCGCGGCGCTCGAAAGGGGCGAGGCCCACATCGCCGGCTTCGGGGCCGTGCCCTACAACGACGTCAAGAAACTCGAGGCGCTTCCCAACATCCAGATCGTCACGCGGGGCTACGAAATGCTGTCCCCGGTGGTTGAACTGATGTTCAACACCCGCAGGGCGCCTTTCGACAACGCCAAGGTCCGGCAGGCGATCTCCTATGCCATCGACCGCAAGTTCGTGATCGACAATATCTGGTTCGGTTTCGGCAAGCCGACGAATGGTCCGATCAGCTCGAACTTCGCGCCGACCGGCCTCTACAGCGCCGATGTGACGAACTACAACGTGCCCGACGGTATCGAGCGCGCCAACCGGCTGCTCGATGAGGCCGGTTTCCCGCGCAGGGCCGACGGCGTCCGGTTCGAGATCACCCACGACATCACGCCCTACGGCGAGGAATGGCGGCGGTTCGGCGAGTATACCCAGCAGGCTCTCGCCCGCATCGGCATCAAGGCCAACCTGCGCTATGAGGATGTCGCGACCTGGTTGAAGCGCATCTACACCGATTACGACTACGAGGTTTCGTCCAACCATCTGTTCAACCTGGCGGACCCGGTCCTCGGGGTGCACAGGGCCTTCCATTCGCGCTTCATCCGGCCGGGCACCGTGTTCGTGAATGGTGTGCGCTGGAGCGATCCGCGGGCGGACGAACTGATGGACCGGGCAACGATCGAGCCCGATCCGAAGAAGCGGGCCGAACTCTATGCAGAGGTCCAGAGGATCGTCGTCGCGGCCGCGCCGCTGGCCTGGACCCATGAAATCAGCTTCGCCACCGTCCTCGACCGACGTTACCGCGACGTGATCGTGAGCCCGCTGGGTCTGTTCTCATCCTTCGACCGCGCCTGGCGCGAATAGCCACCACGATTGTGAAGGCGGCGCCTGACGAGGCGCCGCCGCAGCCGGGGGAGGGGCGACATGCGTGGAATGCGACTGGCCCGGTTCATCCTGACCCGGCTCCTTCAGGCGATACCGGTCGTTCTCGGCGTCGTCGTCCTGAACTTTCTGCTGCTGCAACTGGCGCCGGGCGATGCCGCCACGGTTCTCGCGGGCGAGGCCGGAGGGGCGCCGCCGGAATATGTCGAGCAACTGCGGGCCCGTTTCGGGCTCGACAAACCCGTGCTGGTCCAGCTCGGGCTCTACCTCAAGAACATCCTGTTGCTGGATCTGGGGTTCTCGTTTCGCAACAATGCCCCGGTGCTCGAGCTGATCCTTGGCCGCCTCTGGCCGACCTTGCTCCTCATGGGGGCGACGCTGATCATCTCCGTCGGCGGTGGCGTAATCCTCGGTGTGGTTGCCGCGCTCGGTGTGCGGACCTGGCGCGATCATCTGATCTCCATCGCTGCCGTCATCGCCTATGCCACGCCGCTCTTCTGGATCGGGCTCATGCTGATCCTGGTCTTCTCCATCCGCCTCAACTGGTTCCCGACTTCGGGCATGGAGGATGTCGTTGCCTTCAACGAAGGCTGGGCGCGCGTGGTCGACATTGCCCATCACCTGGTGTTGCCGACCATCACCCTGTCCCTGTTCTACCTTGCGCTCTACACGCGGCTGATGCGGGCCACCGTGCTTGAGCAGAGGGGCGCGGAATACGCGACGACGGCGCGGGCAAAGGGCCTGACGGAACGCGCGATCACCCTGCGCCACGTCTTGCGGAACGCCATGCTGCCGGTGGTCACGATGGCGGGTGTGCAGGTCGGCGCGCTTCTGGGCGGTTCCGTGGTCGTTGAGACCGTTTTCGCCTGGCCCGGCCTCGGCCAGCTCGCCTACCAGTCGCTTTTCGCCCGCGACTTCAACCTGCTCCTGGGGATCTTCTTCCTCTCCGCCTGCCTCGTCGTGATCGTCAACATCGTCGTCGACGTGATCTACGTCCTCCTCGATCCCCGGATCCGCGTCGGGGGGCAGTCATGATGTCCTCGTTCCGGATGCGCTTCCTCGGCAACCCGCGGGTCCTGTTGGGACTGATCTGGCTGACGCTCGTCGTGGTGGGCGCCCTGGCGGCGCCCCTGATTGCGCCGCTCGACCCCTTCGCGATTTCCGGCCGTCCTTTCGTGCGTCCGCTCGACGGTTTCGTGTTCGGGACGGATTCTCTCGGCCGAAGCGTATGGTCCGGTCTCGTCCACGGTGCCCGCACGACACTCCTCATCGCCGTCGTCGCGACCGTCGCGGCCGTCGCCTTCGGTGGGCTGCTCGGTGCCCTGTCGGGCTTCTATGCCGGGCGCGTCGACAACCTGCTGATGCGCCTCACCGAGTTTTTCCAGACGATCCCGTCCTTCATCTTCGCCATCCTGCTGGTCGCGGTTCTGTCTCCCTCGACCACGAGTGTCGTCGTGGCGATCGCGACGGTCAGTTGGCCGCCGATCGCCCGCATCGTGCGCGCCGAGGTCATGTCGCTGCGGTCACGCGAGTTCATCCAGGCCGCCATCACGCTGGGAGAGCGCGATGGCGTGATCCTCTTCCGGCAGATCCTTCCCAACGCCCTGTCGCCGCTGATCGTCACCGGTTCCCTCCTGGTTGCCACGGCCATCCTGACCGAATCCGCTCTTTCGTTTCTGGGTCTGGGGGCTCCCAACTTCATGAGCTGGGGCTTCATGATCGGGGCGGGCCGAAGCTTCCTGCGCGACTCCTGGTGGCTTGTCGCGATCCCCGGCATTGCCATCCTTCTGACGGTGCTGAGCATCAACCTGGTGGGTGAAGGCCTGAACGACGCCCTCAACCCGAGGCTGCGCACGCCATGACGGGATCCTCGTCTGAAGCACCGGCTGCCTGTGCCGCCGAACCCGTCCTGGAGATCCGTGACCTGTCCGTCGCCCTGCCGGCCTGGGCCGACCGGCCCCTGGCCGTGAAATCCTTGTCGCTGACGGTCGGTCGAGGGGAAACGCTCTGCGTCGTCGGCGAATCCGGCTCCGGGAAATCCGTGATGGCGCGGTCGATCCTCCGGATCCTGCCCGAGCCGCATCTGCGGATCGCCAGCGGCCAAATCCTGCTCGCCGGCGAGGATCTGGCCAGGGCCGATGCTCCTCGCATGCGCCAGATCCGCGGCGGGCAAATTGCCATGGTGTTCCAGGAACCCATGGTATCCCTCAATCCGCTGATGACCGTGGGACGTCAGATCGACGAGATCCTCGAGGTCCATACCGATTGGAGCAAGGCCGAGCGACGCCGGCGCGTCATCGCAACCTTCGACGACGTGCGGCTTCCCGATCCCACGTCCATTGTCGACGCCTACCCGCATGAGCTGTCGGGCGGCCAGCGCCAACGCGTGATGATCGCCATGAGCCTCGTGCTCGAGCCCAAACTCATCGTCGCCGATGAACCGACGACCGCGCTGGATGTCACCACCGAAGCCCAGGTCCTGACCCTGCTCAAGGATCTCCAGACGAGGCATGGCACGGCACTGATGTTCATCACCCACAATTTTGGCGTGGTGGCGGAGATCGCGGACCGCGTGGCCGTCATGCGGTTCGGCGAACTGGTGGAATACGGGTCCGTCGACGAGGTGATGAACAGGCCGCAGCATCCCTATACCAAGGCGCTGATCGACGCCGTGCCGAGCCTGGTGCCCCGCAAGCGCCCGGTTCCTGCAGCGGATATGCCTGCGGAGCCGATCCTGACCGTCCGCGGGCTCGAAAAGACCTTTGGTCGGCGAGGCGCCGGCCTGCCATGGCTGAAGCGGCTGCTCCCCGCCATGGGGCAGGGCCGGCGGGCCGCGGTGAAAGCTGTCGACAGGGTGGATCTCGACATCCGGCGCGGCAGTGCGGTTGCCCTCGTCGGGGAATCCGGGTCAGGCAAGTCCACTCTCGCCCGCTGTCTGATCGGCCTCGAGCAGGCCGACGCCGGTTCTGCTCTTGTCGGCGGAAACGAGATTGTCGGACTCAGCCGCAGTGCCTGGCGTCCGCTTCGATCCCGGATCCAGATGGTGTTTCAGGATCCCTTTGCCTCTCTCAATCCGCGTACGCGAGTCGGCGACATCATCGCCCGCGGTGCCATTCTCCAGGGCCAAAGCCCGGAGGCTGCGATGGCACAGGCACAGGAGCTGCTGGAACTGGTCGGGCTCGAGGCCAAGGCCGCCGAGCGCTACCCTCATGAGTTCTCAGGCGGGCAGCGGCAGCGGATCGGTATTGCCAGGGCACTGGCGGTCAAGCCGGATATCCTGATCGCTGACGAGCCGGTTTCGGCCCTTGACGTTTCGGTCCAGAAGCAGGTCCTCGACCTGCTCGACGACCTCAGGCGTCAGCTTGGCCTGACGATGCTCTTCATCACCCATGATCTGCGCGTTGCGGCCCATGTGTGTGAGGAGATCGTGGTGCTGAAGAGCGGAGCGATCGTCGAGCGGGGCATGACCGCGGAGATTTTCGCCGATCCCCGGCATGACTATACGCGCACGTTGCTGTCGTCGGTGCCCGGCCGGATCTGGCAGCAGACCAAGGCCGATGGTCGATAGGCGTTGCAATCGCGGCCTGTGAAGAGGTCGCAGCCGCAATCCGGATGCTGTTGTCCGGCGAAACCGGGACGGCTCAGCCGCCTGCGCAGAAGCGTTCTGCAAGCTGGAGCAGTCGATCGAACCAGCGATGGCTGTTCGCTCCCTCGCGAAGCAGATTCGGAGCTTCGATCGCGAGGGGAACAGCCGCCTGCGAGCGGGTTTGCAGCGAACCGTAGACGCCGACCTGGACCCTGATGCTCCGGTCCTCGCGTGAGAAGAGCCGGCGGACGGCGGCCAGATCGTAGATCGTCTCGTAGTCAACAGGATCGGTTGAGCCGTCCAGCACGATCCTCTCGATCACCCGCGAGCAACTCTCAGCGGTGACGACATTGCGGCCCGCGGGCATGCTGCCCGCCGCCGCAGTCCGGATGCTCGCGACGTTCGCCGCCGGCCGCTGCAGGTCTTGAGGTGCCGCGTTGGCGGAACCGCCGGTCCGCAGGCGCAGAAAGGCCTCGGCGAGCCCGCCGAGATCGGGACCGGCCGGCGCCACGCGGTGTGGCTGCGCCGCGGGGCTTGGAGCGGCCACCACCGGTGCCGACGGGGCGGCGCCCGTGCGGAGCATGCCGAGCGCCGCCAGCATTCCGTCACCGGCGGCTTGCAGCGCCGCCGCATCCGCCGTCGGCGCGGCGACGAGCAAAAGCCTGCTGCGGTCGCGGTCCTTCGCCGTGAGCCACCAGAGGTGGTAAGGTGGATCGAGTGTCGGGCAAACCGTGCCATAGATCGCGGCATATGCGTCCTGACCGGGCCGCTCCGCGAGCATTCTGCGAACCTGGCAGCCGCCGTTGAGTTCGCGTCCGAAAGCGTCGATCTGGATTTCGGCCGAGCTGGAGTCTTGAAAGTCCCACCACCGCAGAGTGAGGCGCGGGAGGCCCGGCGCCTCGCCAGAGAACGCCAGAGGATTGGACAGAGCTCTCAGCGTCAGGTTCGTGAAGGCCGGCGCGAGCAGCTCGCGCGTGTAGGCCAGAAGCGCGTCGCCGCCGGGGAGGGGGCCGAGAGGGGCGCGCAGCAGTGCCGCGCCGACATAGGGCCGGGCCAGGGTTTGCCCGAGGATCGCGGATTCCATCGGGTTGCGTGGAGCGGAAACTGGCGGCGGCGCGGCGGCCTGAGCCGTTCTCACACGATCGCGCTCGCCGACGGCCTCGGCATCGCCGGGCATCAGTCGCACCGCCTCGTCGAGGTCGGCGAGCGCGCGGGCCAGGTCGTTGCGGGCGGCGTGCACCCGGCCGCGCTCCAGCCGCGCCCAGCCACCGTCTTCCCTCGCAATGACCCGATCGAACGCCTGTAGCGCCTCGTCGTGCCGGCCGGCGTGGGCGAGCATCCGGGCCCTGTTGATCTGCGCGACGATGTAGGACGGGTCGAGCGCGACGGCACGCTCATATTCGGCACGCGCCCGGACGAAATCGCCGCTTCGCTCGTATGCCGCTCCACGGTTGTTGGTGGCGATGCCGTAGTTGTTCTGTTCGCTCGGGTTCGCCAGAACGGCGTCGCAGCCGGCGATCTGGCGCCCAACGTCGGAAGGGTCGGCACAGTCGGCGCGTAGCTGCGCATAGTGCGGCGGAGCGACGTAGGCCGGTGGTGTCTGGGCCACGGGCGGCGCTACCGGTCCTCCGGCGAGCGCCGCGGCCATGCGTCCGCCCAGGGCGAGCAGCGCGGGGCCGTTCTGCAGCGGCGCGAGCAGCACGAGCACTGCGGTGCGCTGGGTGCCTTGCGCAGCGTGAAAAAAGACCTGGATCTCCGGGCTCGTCCCTCCTGCGCAATTGATTGCGAAGCTCTGCCCGGTCCGCGTCGGCTGTCCCAACGGCCGGCTCACGCACAACCGGCCAGGCTGCTGCAGCCCACGCTGGAAATTGCTCGACGCCCAGTCCGGCGAGATCGACCGTTCCTCGATCCACATCAATCGGAAGGAAGGCAGCGTCCGGTCGGTCGTCGTGGCGAGGAACAGATTGGGCTGCCCCTGCGCCGGGGTGAGGGTCACGCCACCGAGGGCAGGGCTGAGCGCGCTGCGCGTGAAGTCGAGCAGGGGACACGGCGCGGAGGGCGACGTGCATCCCGGGGGAAACGGAGGGGGCTCGAACCTGTCTTGCGCAGCCGCCGAGGAGGCGAGGGCGGACAGAAGGGCGGCTGTGGCGATGCGCATGGGTGACGTTCCCTGTGGTCGTGTGGCGGCGGCGGCATCAGCCGCGCGCGGACAGCGGCTGCCGACCAAAGAATGCCTCCGCGAGCGTCATCGGCGCGTGCCGAGACCGTAGTCGGAAATCACGCCGCTGCGGTTGTTGCTGATCAGGGTGGAGCCGTTGGTGCTGATGAATCTGTTGCCGGCAGCCGGCTGAACGAGGATGCGTTGCTGGGGCGCGACGATGACGGGCGCCGTGTTGCGCGGCGCGACGTAGCCGGGCGCGCCCGGCATGCGGCGGGGATTGCTGTCCCAAGGGGCGCAGCCGGAAATCCAGACGTTCACATAGCCCCCGCAACCTGCCGCGCTCGACGGCGACGTGGTCATAGGGACGATCAACCCGGCGCAAAGTCCTGCCATCACGACTGCAGACTTCATCATACAACCTCCATTTGGGTAGCTCAGTGAGCCATAAGATCGACGGGCAGGCAAGGACCTGGACCCCGATGGCGTGCGGGCGCGCGACAACCCGCTTGCGGTTGAGTCCGGTTTGGAAGGCATGGCCCTGGGCTTCACCGGCGGGCATGCCAACCCCTCTCGCCAACCTTTGCCTCAGATGACCGGACCCCGCGCCGACGGTGAGCAATCCAGATGGGAAAGTCGAAACGGAAGGCGCAAGCCTGTTTCTCACGAATAAGGATCATTTCGGTGCGGAATCAGCAGAAGCCCCGGTACCGCCCGGCGTGTTGCAGGCCGGATTCACCGGTTTGCGCGCAGATGCGCGTTGCGTTCGACAAATTTATAGCTGCCGTCGTCGCCTGGGAGGCTGCTCCTCACCCTTCGTTAGGGAAGTGGTTTTTAGGGTAACCGGGTAATCTCTCAGTTGCTCTGCGTCTGTGGCGAACCGCAAGCCTCTCCGAGCTGGACCCGGACGGGCAACGGCCAAGGAGTGGGACATGGTGGACGTAGAGCAGGCCTCGACAAGCGGCTTCCGGCGCCTGGCCTCGCAGTTCTTCCGCCTCTGGTCGCTGACCGACAATCCCGATCTTCTGCGAGCCCAGCACCGCGCATTCTCGCGCCAGGTGCCGCTCATGTACGTCATTCTCATGACCAATACATGGGCGCTGGCGACCACCCACGTCGATTACGCGCCGGTGTGGCTTACGATGGGCATTCCCGGCCTGATGACCGTGGTGAGTGTCCTGCGAATCGCGATGTGGTGGCGGCAGCGTCACGGAGAGCCGGCGCCGAACCGCATCCGGGCCGAACTGCTGCGGACGCTGAGGCTCGCGGTCGTCATCTCGCTGGTCTTTGCGGGATGGGCGCTCGCGCTGTCCGGCTATGGCACCGCCTATACCAAGGCCCATGTGGCATTCTACATGGCCATCACGGTCATCAGCTGCATCTTCTGCCTGATGCATCTGCGAGCGGCCGCCCTGATCGTCGCGGTGATCGTCAACGGGCTCTTCGTCGGCTTCTTCATCAGCTCGGGCGAGGCCACCTTCGTCGCATCGGCGGTCAACGTCGTCCTGGTGTCGTTCGCCATGCTCGTGATCCTGAACATCAACTACAATCACTTCACGCACATGGTGGAGGCACGGGCGGAGGCCGTCTCGCTCAGCGACGAGAATTTTCGCCTCGCCAACATCGATAGCCTGACGGACCTGCCGAACCGCCGCGCGTTCTTCGCCCGACTGGAAAAAGCCTACGGGGCTAACACCGAAAGCCAGGGTCTGGCCGTCGGTATCCTCGATCTCGATGGCTTCAAGCCGGTCAACGACGCCTATGGCCACGGGATCGGCGACAGGCTTCTCAAGGAGGTCAGTCGGCGCATGGAAGCCGTCTGCGCTGCCCACGGCGTCCACCTGGCGCGCCTCGGCGGTGACGAGTTCGCCTTCCTCCTGACGTCGGCGGACGAGGCCAAACTTCTCGCGTGGGGGAGGGAGCTGTGCGGTTCCCTGACGCGCGCCATCGATCTGGTTGGCGCGATGGTCCAGGTATCGGGCTCGCTGGGCATCGCCAGGGCATTCTCCACCAGTTCCGTTGACGATCTCATGCAAAGGGCGGACTACGCGCTCTATCAGGCCAAGCGCGGGCACCGCGGCTCCGTGGTGATGTTCTCCGAATCTCACCATGACGCGATCCGCCGCCACGCAATGATCGAACAGGCGCTTCGGTCAGCGGATTTTGAAGCGGAGCTGAAGGTTGTCTACCAGCCCATCATCGAGGTGCGGACGGAGGCCCCCATCGGCTTCGAGGCTCTGGCGCGCTGGAACAGTCCGGTCTTGGGGGCCGTGTCTCCCGGCGAGTTCATCCCCGTCGCCGAGCGCGCCGGTATTGTCTCACGCCTGACCTGCGACCTGCTGCAGAAGGCGCTCGCCGAGGCCAGGACCTGGCCCGGACACATGCGCCTCGCCTTCAACCTTTCGGCTCAGGACCTCGGCTCGCCCGAGAACCTTCTCAAGATCATCGCCATCATCGGACAGTCCGGCTTCGACCTGCGCCGCCTCGATCTGGAGATCACCGAGACCGCCTTCGCCTTCGATCCCGCCCAGGTCCAGAAATCCGTCGGTCAATTGCGTGACCTCGGTTGCGGCATTTCCATTGATGATTTTGGGACCGGCTATTCGAGCCTCTCGCGCCTTCACTCCCTGCCGCTGACGAAGCTCAAGATCGACCGCAGCTTCATCGCGCGGATTGAGCAGGACACCGTCAGCTACAACATCGTGAAGTCGCTGGTCGCGTTAAGCCGCGACATGAAGCTGGACTGCGTGATCGAGGGCGTCGAAACATCGGCGGAACTCGACGTCCTGCGGCAGCTCGGCGGTGCTTTGGTTCAGGGCTACTACTACTCCAAACCTCTCGAGGCCGCGTTTCTCCAGGCCTATATCGGCGGCTACCCGAGCGCATCGAAGCTCGGTGGCGACCACCGCTTGGCGGCAGGCTGAGACCGGGCGACAGGAACCTTGTCATTCATGTCGGGCGGCGCCTCCTCAGCCAGCTCGTCTCCGCAAAACCAGGCCCATTCAGCCCGCTTCGCGGCTGACCAGCCGGTCGGGCGCACATTGAGCTGACGTCCCGACGTTTAATGGCTCGGACGCCAGGGACCGGCTGTCAGCACAACGGGGTCAATTCAGTATTTGGATTGATGCGGGGCGGTCCGTGGGTCAATCTGGATGGAACGCTCGGATTGGCGAACCAGCCACCAGGACAAGAGCGACATCAAACCAAGGGAGATATGACGATGCTCACGAGGCGTTCTGCTGTCGCCGGCTTGTCCGCTGCCGGACTTCCGCTCTTTGCCCCCGCGCTGCGGGCGCAGACCTTCACCCGCCAGATCAGTTTGATCGTGCCCTTCGCCCCAGGCGGCACGTCGGACATCCTCGCCCGGCTGATCGGCCCGAAACTCTCGCAGGCGCTGGGCCAGCCGGTCGTCGTCGACAACCGGCCGAGCGCCTCGGGCAATGTCGGGGCCGATTTCGTGGCGCGGCAGGCCGGCGATGGCCACACGCTCCTCATCGCCGATGCGGGGACCCTGGCGAGTGTGCCGGCGCTGTTCAAGCGGCTGTCTTTCAACGTCAAGACCGACCTCGTTCCGGTCGGCATGGTGTCGTTCTCGCCTTATCTCGTGGCCATCAACCCGCAGGTGCCGGCAACCTCGTTCGCCGAGCTCGCGGCCTATGGCAAGGCCAATCCCGGCAAGCTCAATGTCGCCACCAGCGGTGTCGGTGCCGTCAATCACCTGACGGCCATGGTCGTCGGCAAGCACTTCGGCATCACATGGAGCGCGGTACCCTATCGCGGCGGGGCTGCGGCGGTGCGCGGCGTGGTCTCGGGAGAGAGCAACGTCATCTTCAACGGGGCCATCGCCACACTTCCCTTCGTCACGCAGGGCCAGCTGAAGGGGATCGCCGTTTCCGGCGAGAAGCGGCTGGAAGCGCTGCCGAACCTGCCGTCGTTCAAGGAGCTGAACACCCCGGTGCAGGACGCCGGTTCCTGGCAGGGCATTTACGCGAGCAAGGGCACGCCCGCCCCGGTCGTCTCGCGCCTCAACGAGGAGCTCAACAAGGTCCTGGCGCAGGCCGACATCGTGGCCAAGATCAGGGAGCTCGGCAGCGATGTGCGACCCAACTCTCCGGCCACCTTCGCCGCCTGGATGGACAAGGCGATGGTCGAATGGGGCGAGGTCGTGAAGGCCGAGAACATCTCGCTGGACGGCTGAAGCCCCGGCCCCGGTGCGCCGGGCGAACCGGCGCGCCCCTTTGTCCAGCAGGGATCCACCATGACCCGCGTGAACACCGCCGACCTCGCCTTCGGGCTCTTCCTCATGGCCGTGGCGGCGGTTGCGCTCTACCTCATCGCCGACCTGCCCATGGGTTCGACCTCCCGCATGGGGCCGGGCTACGTCCCGAGGGCGCTTGCCGTGATGATCGCCCTGATCGGCGCGTTCATCGCCGGCAGGGCTCTCGTCGCCGCGGGCGAGGCTTTTCCCGATATCGCGTGGCGGCCGATCCTGCTTGTCGGCGCCGCGGTGGGGTTGTTCGGCCTGCTGCTGCCAAGGCTCGGCCTCGCCGCCACCGCCTTCATCGTCGTCCTCATTGCGGGGTCCGCGTCGAAGGACATGCGCTGGAAGGAACTCGTCATGATCGCGGTGCTCCTGTCGGCGTTCGCGGTGCTCCTGTTCGTCAAGGCGCTCGGCCTTCCCATGCCCATCTGGCCGGTGAGCTGACCATGGATCTCATCGCCAACCTCGCCACCGGATTTGCGGTCGCGCTCACGCCGGCAAACCTCGCCTTCTGCTTCCTCGGCGTGCTGATCGGCACGCTCGTCGGGGTGCTTCCGGGCATCGCGCCGATCACCACCATCGCGATCCTGCTGCCCTTCACCTTCACCCTGCCGCCGGCGTCGGCGATGATCATGCTGTCCGGCATCTTCTACGGCGCGCAATACGGGGGCTCGACCACGGCCATTCTGGTGAACCTGCCGGGCGAGTCGTCATCGATCGTCACCTGCCTGGACGGCCATCAGATGGCGAAGCAGGGCCGCGCCGGCCCGGCGCTCGCAATCGCGGCGATCGCCTCCTTCTTCGCCGGCACGATCGCCACGATCATCATCGCGGTCGCAAGCGTTCCTCTCTCGGTGCTGGCGCTGAAATTCACGGCGGCCGAATACTTCAGCCTGATGGTTCTCGGGCTGACGGGTTCCATCGCGCTCGCACACGGCTCCGCCATCAAGGCGGTGGCCATGGTGCTGCTCGGCCTGCTGCTCGGCCTCGTCGGCATCGACGTCAACACGGGCCTTCCCCGCATGACGCTCGGCATCGGCGAGCTCGGCGACGGCATCGGCTTCGTCGCCATCGCGATCGGCCTTTTCGGAATTTCGGAACTCATGATCGCCCTGTCCCGTCCGCAAGACCGGACGCTGCTGTCCGTCGCCTTGAGCCAGCTCTGGCCGAGCCGCAAGGAGTTGAAGGACTGTGTGCCGGCCATGCTCCGCGGCACCGCCATCGGCTCCATCCTCGGCGTGCTCCCGGGAGGCGGCGCGGCGCTCTCCTCCTTCGCGTCCTACGCGGTCGAGAAGAAGACCTCGGCGACGCCGGAGCGGTTCGGCCGGGGCGCGATCGAAGGGGTGGCGGGCCCGGAGGCGGCCAACAACGCCGGCGCCCAGACGTCCTTCATCCCGCTTCTGACCCTCGGGATTCCCGGCAACGCCATCATGGCGCTGATGGTCGGTGCGCTGATGATCCAGGGCATTCAGCCGGGGCCGCAGGTGATGACCGCCCAGCCACAGCTGTTCTGGGGCGTCATCGCTTCCATGTGGCTCGGCAACCTGATGCTGGTCATCCTCAACCTTCCGCTGGTGGGCCTGTGGGTGTCGCTGCTGCGCGTGCCCTACCGCATCCTGTTTCCGGCCATCGCGCTGTTCTGCTGCATCGGGACCTATTCGATCAGCAACAGCCAGCTGGACATCGGCCTGATGCTGATCTTCGCCCTCGTCGGCGTCTTCTTCGTCAAGGTCGGCGCGGAACCCGCACCCTTCATCCTGGGCTTCATCCTCGGCCCGCTGATGGAGGAGAACTTCCGCCGCGCCATGAACCTGTCGCGCGGCGACCCTCTGGTCTTCGTGGAGCGGCCCATCAGTGCTGCGTTGCTCGTCCTCACGGCTCTGCTCCTCGCCGTCCTGATCCTGCCCGCGGTCCGGGCCAAGCGCGAGGAGGTCTTTCAGGAATAGATGAGGACCGGATGCGCGCCATGCCCCACAGGCCCCCGCCATGTTTGACCTCGGCCAGCTGCGCTGCTTCGTGGCGGTGGCCGACGAGCTGCATTTCGGCCGGGCGGCGATACGACTGAACATGACCCAGCCGCCGCTGAGCCGGCAGATCCAGATTCTCGAACGCATCCTCGACGTGAAGCTGCTCGAGCGTTCGAGCAGATCGGTGAAGCTGACCCCGGCCGGGCAGAGCTTCCTGCCCGAAGCCCGCCATATCCTCGGTCTCGCCGAGAGTTCGGCCCTGCTGGTCAAGCGGGTGGCGCGCGGGCGGGCGGGCTCTCTGAAGGTCGGGTTCACCGCGGCCTCGGCCTACAGCTATCTTCCAAGCCTGGTCGCGGCGTGCCGCAACGAGCTGCCCGACGTCGCGCTGTCGCTCAAGGAAATGGTCAGCGGGGACCAGCTGAAACGGCTGCTGTCGGGGGAAATCGACATCGGGCTGATGCGCCCGCCCATGCCGCCCGTGGGGCTCGGCTCGTTCCGGGTCATGGCTGAACCGATGCTGGCCGCGCTGCCGCGGAACCATCCCAGGGCGCGGCAGACCAGCGTGAAGCTCGAGCAACTCGCGGCCGATCCCTTCATCATGTACGCGCCCTATGAGGCCCGCTATTTCCACGATCTCGTCGTCGAGATCCTCGCCCGCGGCGGACTGTCGCCGAACCACGTCCAGTATCTTGCCCAGATCCACTCGATCCTGGCCTTGGTCCACGCGGGCGTCGGTGTCGCCATCGTGCCCGAGGCCGCCGACAACCTTCAGTTCCGCGATGTTGTGCTGCGGCCGATCGCGCTGCAGAAGCCGGTTCTCGCCGAACTTTTCATGGTCTGGCGCGAACAGAGCACCAACCCCGCCATCCCGATCCTGCTCGACGTTGCGCGCAAGATGGCCGCCTGAGACCGATCGTTCCACATTCGGTATCGATTCATCCAGCCTTTGGTCGGGCATCACCCCTGAGCCTGCGCCATGCTTGCCGCACCCAACGAGTGCCCCGGAGCGGGCCTGCATGAGGAGTGGCATCCATGGCCGGAATGACCCCGAAGGACATGGCCCTGAGGATCGGCAGCGGGCTCCTCTCCTTCCCCGTCACGCCCTTCGACGCAGACCTCGCCTTCGACGAGGAGCGCTATCGCTCGAACCTCGACTGGCTCTGCGGCTACGAGGTGGCGGGCCTCTTCTCGTGTGGGGGCACAGGCGAGTTCTTCTCCCTGACGCCGGAAGAGGTCGCCCGCATCGTCGCGGTCGCGGTGGCCGAGACCGCCGGGCGCGTCCCGGTCCTGGCCGGAGTGGGTTACGGCACCGCCATCGCCTGCGAGCTCGCCCGGAGTGTCGAAAAGGCCGGTGCTGACGGAATCCTGCTGCTGCCGCCCTACCTGGTCACCTCGGAGCAGGAGGGGCTCGCCGCGCATGTCGAGGCCGTCTGCCGTTCCACCAGCCTCGGCGTCATCGTCTACAACCGTGACAACGCCATTCTGACCGAGGACACGCTGGCGCGGCTCTGCGAGCGCTGCGCCAACCTCGTGGGCTTCAAGGACGGTGTCGGGGACCTCGAACTGATGCAGCGGATCAGCTTGAGGATGGGCGATCGCCTGACCTATGTGGGCGGCCTTCCGACCGCCGAAACCTTCGCGATGCCCTACCTCGAGATGGGCGTGACGACCTACTCCTCGGCAGTTTTCAATTTCGTTCCGGAGTTCTCGACGCGCTTCTACGCAGCCGTGCGGAAACGCGACCACCGGACGGTGGAGGCCGGACTGAAGGACTTCATTCTGCCGCTGCTCGCCATCCGCAACCGGTGCAAGGGCTATGCGGTCTCGATCATCAAGGCCGGGATGAAGGTCGTCGGGCGGGATTCAGGGCCGGTCCGCGCGCCGCTGACCGATCTCGGGGAAGCCGAGACGGCAGAACTCGCCGCCCTCGTGCGCAGGCTCGACACCGGCATCTTCGCCGCCCGTCCACACGCCGCATGACGCACCGCCGCAAGGGAATAGGCCGATCCATGCGGCCCCGGCATGGCATAACGACATTGAATTGGCCGGGCATGCCGCTTCAGACGATTGGTCGACGAGCCAATTTGCCCCACCGTGGCCGGTCCAGCTCCCGACCGCCCGGTAGGTGACGCACGCCTCTCTTGCGGGTGCAAGGAGACGGCGCTGCGCAGAAGCCTTCAATCTTCCCATCCTGGTCGGACGCGCGGATAGCCGAGGATTCCGTTCTTCCTTCATGCCACGGGGCGGCGTTTCCGTGACCTTCCGATCACCCCGGCGAAGATCGTCTCGCCCTAGCCGGGCTGGCTGAATGTCAGCCTGCGCGCCGCTCCGGCCGCTTCAGCCCCAACTGGTCCCTGAGCATCGGACCCTCGTAGGAGCTTCGGAACAGGCCGCGCTCCTGCAGGATCGGGATCACGAGGTCGACGAAATCGGTGAAGCCCTCGTGGAAGTAGGGCGGCATGACGTTGAAGCCGTCGGCCGCGCGCTCCTCGAACCATTGCTGCAGCGTATCGGCAATGCTCTCGGCCGAGCCGCACAACACCCAATGGCCCCGCGCGGCGGCGGTGAGATTGTAGAGATCGCGCAGCGTCATGTTCTCGCGCCGGGCCTTGGCCAGCATGACACGGGCGAAGCTGTGGTAGCTGTCGGGAAGCGCGAGATCCGGGACGGGACCATCGAGATCATAGGCGGACATGTCCTGGCCGAAGCGGTCGGACAGGATGCCCAGGGCATTGCCGTCATTGACGAAGCTCTGCAGCACAGCCAGCTTGTCGAAGGCCTCCTTGGTGGTGCGCCCGACGATCGGCATGACGCCCGGCAATACGGTCACCTCATCGGCGCTGCGCCCCAGCGCCGGCAGCCGGTCCTTGAGCGACCGGTAGCCTTCCTTCGCCTCGTCGATATCCTGCACCACCGAGAACACGACATCCGCCGTGCGCGCGGCCAGCGCCTGGCCCGCCTCCGATCCGCCCGCTTGCAGGATCACCGGCCGGCCCTGCGGACTGCGGCCGATATTGAGCGGACCCTTGACCTTGAAGAACGTCCCCTCGTGGTCGATGGACCGGAGCTTGGCCGGATCGAGGTAGACGCCGCTCGCGCGATCCGCCACCAGGGCGTCATCGGCCCAGCCGTCCCAGAGCCCGGTGACCACGTCGAGAAACTCCGACGCCATCTCGTAACGGCGGGCGTGGTTCGGGTGGGTGGTGCCGAAGTTGGCGGCAGTGGTCGGATTGGCCGTCGTCACCGCGTTCCAGGCGGCGCGGCCGCCACTGATATGATCGAGGGACGCGAAGGCGCGGGCGACGGTGAAGGGATCGCTGTAGGTGGTCGACACCGTGGCGCCCAGGCCGATATGCCGCGTGCTGGTGGCGAGTGCCGCCAGCATCGTCAAGGGCTCCAGCCGCAGCGTGTAGGACGGGTGGGCGTCCGGATCAGCATAGAGATTGTCGCCCATGAAGATCATGTCGAACAGCCCGCGCTCGGCGGTGCGGCCGATCTCCCGGATCGCAGCGAAATCCTGGAAGCTGTCGACCGCCCCGGGGTAGCGCCAGCCCGCGGCATGGCTGCCGGTGCCGAGAATGAACAGGCCGAGATGCATCTGCCGGGGCATGGACTACTTCCAGAACAGGATCTTGCGTTCGGCGAGGCCGACCAGCCCGAAGAACAGGAGGCTGGCCGCAGACGCCACGAAGATCGCCGACCAGACCTGGACGAAATCGATCTTCAGCACCGCCTGGAAGATCACCCAGCCGATGCCGCCATAGGCGCCGAGCATTTCCGTGACGATGGCGACGATGACGCTGCGCACCGTGGCCACCCGCATGCCCGACAGCATCAGGGGGAGGGCTGTCGGCAGCCGCAGCCGCCAGAGGATACCGAAGCGGCCTGCGCCGAAGCTGCGCATCAGGTCGACCGAGCGGCGGTCGACGCGGTCGAGGCCGGCGAGCGTCGACAGGAACACGGTGAAGCTGACCGCCATGGCCACCATGACGATCTTGGAGGCGACGCCCATGCCGAACCATAAGAGGATCAGCGGCGAATAGGCTACCACCGGCACGGAATTGACCGCCGTCGCCAGCGGCAGCAGCACCATGCGGGTGACGGGTACCATGGTGATGAAGACGGCGAGCCCGATGCCGATGAGGCAGCCCAGGACATAGCCGAGCACGGCCTCGCCAAGCGTATAGGTGGCGGCCTCCGCCAGCAGCGAGCGCGAGGTCCAGATGCTCCAGATGATCTCGCTCACCGCCGGCAGCACATAGGAGGGCAGCGCCAGCCCACGGGCGAGCCCCTCCCAGCCGAGGATCAGGATGAGGCCGCCGAGCAGCCCGCGCTGCACGGCGAGCGAGGAGGACGTGTCGGGCGTCACTGCTCCGCCCCCCAGAACACCAGCCGCCGCTCGGCGGCCGCCACTACGGCATAGAACCCGGTGCCGAGCAGCGCCGAGACCAGCAGCGTCGCCCAGATGGACACGACATTCTCGTTGTACATGGCCTGCAACAGCAGCACGCCGAGACCCGTCGTGTCGCCGAACCATTCGCCGACGATGGCGCCGACCAGGCTCAGGGACGAGGCGAGCCTCAGCGCCACGAAGATGTGGGGCAGGGCGGTTGGAAACTGCAGGCGCGCCAGCAGCTGCCAGCGGCTCGCGCCGAAGCTTCGCATCAGCGCCACCTGCTGGCGGTCGACCGATTCAAGCCCGAGCAGCGTGTTCACGGCGACGGGAAAGAAGGTGAGGTAGAAGGCGATCACCGCCTTGGCCAGCAGTGTGTTGCCGAACCACAGCACCACCAGCGCGCCGAAGGCGATGACCGGAATGGTCTGCGACACGATGAAGATCGGGAACACCATCTCACGCAGTGCGCGCAGGCGAAAGAAGACGATGCCCATGGCGATGCCGAAGGCGCCGCCGGCGACGAAGCCGATCAGCGTCTCGGCCAGCGTGCGCAGGAAGCCGTCGACATAGGGCTTCGGCGTTATGGCGATCGCCTGCAGGATGGTGCTGAGCTTCGGCAGGTAATGCGGCCTGATGCCGAACAGCAGGACCGAGCCTTCCCAGACCAGGGCTGCGATGGCGAGCCCGAGCACGAGCCGGCCCAATCCACCGGCGCGCGCCATCCATTGGGCCCTGGCGGCCGAGCCCGCCCTCGGGGCGGCCATGGTCGCCTGCAAGGTCACAGGCGCCGGTCCGCCACGGGCAGGCCGGAGAGGAAGTCGCCGACATAGGCCGCCGCCAGATCGAGGGGACGCGAGATCACCTTGTTGGCCAGGAAGAAGTCATGCGCGGTCTTGATCGACACCGGATCGATCCAGAACAGGCCGTTCTCGGCGGCCTTGCCGGCGGTCATCAGCCGCTTCACCTCGGTCAGCATGAAGTCCTGATGGGCGCGGTCGAGCGTCGCCGCCACGGCCATGACGGCATCGACGCCGGCCTTGGGATCGGCGAAGGCCTCCTTCCAGCCCTTGATCGAGGCGCGCAGGAAGCCCTTCACCAACTCGGGCTTCTCCTTGGCGAAGGTCTCCGAGGTGATCAGCGTGTCGCGCGGGAAGGTGATGCCGTAGTCCTCGGCCACGAAGGTGCGCAGGTTGTCCTTCGGCATGCGCGCCATGATCGTGTAGAGCTCGTTGTAATAGGTGGCGGTGACCACATCGACCGAGCCGTCGACGAAGGGCGTCACCGAGACCTGCTGCGGCTGGATCTTCACCTCTTCCGGCTTCACGCCCTCCTTCACCAGCATGCCGTTGAGCACGTGGTTGGCGCCGGTGAACCACGTGGTGACCGTGCGGCCCTTGAAGTCCTGGATGGTCTTCACCGGCCCGTCCTTGCGGGAGACGAAGACGAAGGGCGTGACCTGATGCGAAACGCCGATGCAGACGATGGGCAGGGCCTTGTCGCGCGCGGCGAAGACGCTGTCGGTGCCGCCCGACAGGCCGAACGTGTCAGCGCCGGTGGCGACCAGGTTTTCGGCGAGGAGATTGGGTCCGCCCGGATTGATGGTGAGGTCGAGGCCCTCGGCGCGGTAATAGCCCTTGGCGACCGCCAGGTAGAAGCCGGCGAACTGCGCCTGGGGCAGCCATTTCAGCCGCAGCGTGGCCTTGGTCAGGGTCTGCGCGGAGGTGGGCATGCTGCCGGTCAGCGAGCCGGCGGCGACGGCAGCGACAGAGGCGATGGCTTGGCGGCGGTTCAGCATGGACTGTCTCCTGGCAGGTGGATCAGGTGCGATAGGATGGATCGTTGCGGTCGAGCTGGCGCATCAGCGCCGGCCATTCCCGTTCGCCGGGCACGAGGATGTCGCCCTGCAGGTCCCAGAACTGGCGGGCAGCCTTCTCGCAGACGTCCGGCGGCGGGATGACAAGGGCGGCGCCCGCGGCGGCCGCGGCCTGCATGGCAAGCTGGATGCGGGCGGCGCGCTCGAAATAGTAGAGCAGCATGAAGGCCTCGCCCGGCGTGCGGCCGACGGTGAGAATGCCGTGATTGCGCATCAGCATGACCTTGTGGGGCCCGAGGTCGCGCACCAGCCGTTCCTGCTCGTCGAGGTCGATCGCGACGCCCTCGTAGTCATGGAAGGCCTGGCGGTTGTAGAAGCGCATGGCGAACTGGCTGAGCGGCAGGAGGCCCTTCTCCTGGCCGGACACCGCGACGCTCGCATCGGAATGGGTGTGCGCCACGCAGGCCGCGTCATGGCTCGTCTTGTGGATCGCGGCGTGGATGACGAAGGCCGCGACATTGACGCTGTAGGGCGTCTCGCTCAGCGTCTCGCCCTTGATGTCGATCTTGACCAGGCTCGACGCGGTGACCTCGTCGAACAAGAGGCCGTATGGGTTGATCAGGAACTGGTCGTCATGGCCGGGCACGCGGGCCGAGATGTGGTTGTAGATGAGATCGTCCATGCCGAATTTGGCGACCAGGCGATAGCTCGCCGCGAGCTTCACGCGGGCATCCCACTCGGCCGGGTCCATGCCTGCGGGCGGCTGTGCGGAGGGGATGGCGGCGTTCACTGCGGCACCTTCGGGGCTTCGGCCGACTGGAACGACTTCATGCTCTCCTCCTCGATGGTTTCGAGCAGCGTGCGCTTGAGGCGGATGAACTCCGGGGAGGTCACCACATCGGGCCGGCGTGGCCGCGGCAGGTCGATCGCCTGCTCGAGCTTCACGGCGCCGGGACGCGCGGTCATCACCAGCACGCGGTCGCCGAGGAAGATCGCCTCGTCGACGTCGTGGGTGATGAACAGGATGGTGCGGCGATACTTCTGCCAGACGTCCAGCAACCAGCGCTGCATCATCGCGCGCGTCAGCGCGTCGAGCGCGCCGAAGGGCTCGTCCAGCAGCATCAGGTCGCGCTCGAACAGAAAGGTGCGCATCAGCGCCACGCGCTGGCGCATGCCGCCCGAGAGCTGGTGAGGATATTGGGTCTCGAACCCGGCGAGGCCGAACTCGGGGAGCATGCGCAGCGCCCTGGCGCGCGCCTCCTTGCGGGGCGCGCCCTCCACCTCCAGCGCCAGGATGGCGTTGTCGACGACATTGCGCCACGGCAGCAGCAGGTCGCGCTGCGGCATGAACGAGACGCGGCCCAGGAGCTGCGCGGCGTGACAGCTCTGCCCCTCGAAGCGCAGGATGCCGCCGGTGTCGGGCTCCTCCAGGCCGGCGACGATGTTGAACAGCGTGCTCTTGCCGCAGCCGCTGGGGCCGACCACGGTGACGAACTCGCCCGGCGCCACCGACAACTCGAGGCCGGAGAGCGCGGTCGTGCCGCCGAAGGTTTTCGAAATCGCTCGCATGGCCAGAAGGGGCGCCACCTGCGCCGGCTGGGGCGCTACCGCTGCCGTCTGCCCCGCAGCCTGTGGCGCAACGGCAGATCCGGTCCCGTCGTCTCGCTCCAAGGCCTGCACCGGCAAGTCCCTCATACTTGTATAACGGGGATGCTCATCCGCGTGCCAGCGGTCGCAGCCCGTCGATGTCTAGCAACTCATGTGCCAGCGGGCGTTTTCGCGGCAGTAGCCGTAAATTGGGCTGGACCGCAGCGGGCGGAGAGGCCAACTTGCCGGAGATTGGCTGGTTCGCTGCGAGGGCAGGGGCGGAGATCCAGTCAATCTTGTATATGTCAGATGTCGATTGAGATGCATGACCATGGAAACCGTTGCGCAAAAAGGCGGCAAGCGCGCTAAGAACAGGCAGCGTACGGCAGCCGCCGGACCCACGTTGACGCTCGCCGAGACCATGCGGCAGCGGCTGGAGGAGGCGATTGCCGCCGGCCGCCTGGAGCCCGGCAGCCGGCTGGACGAGCAGGAGATCGCGCTGCGCTTCGGCGTTTCGCGCACGCCGGTGCGCGAGGCCTTCCGCCTGCTCGCCGCCAACAACCTGGTGGAACTGCGTGGCCGCCAGGGCGCTACCGTTCGTGCCATCAGTCCCCATGCCCTGGTCGAGATGTTCCAGGTCATGGCGGAGCTGGAGGGCCTATGCGCAAGACTTGCCGCGCGCCGCGTCACCGCCTCCTGGTCAGCGAAGATCAACGCGATTCATGAACGGCTTGTGGCCAGTTCCGGAGACGGCGACATCGACCAGTTCTATGACATCAACCAGGAGTTTCACGAGGCGATCTACGAGGCCTCGCGCAATGCCTTCCTGGCCGACCAGACCCGGCGCCTGCGCAATCAGGTCGCCGCCTACCGTCGCCGCGTGACCCGCATGCCCAACCGCATCGCGGACACGCTGCGCGAGCATGAGGAGATCATCCAGGCGATCCTGGCCCATGATCAGGAGCGTGCCCATCGCGCCATGCGAGACCACGTCAATCTGCTCGGCGACAATCTGCTGGATTTCCTCGCCGCTTTCGGCTGACCGGCTTGGTATGCAAATTGCTACCGATTGCATATCCTTTTGCATCGGAGCTGGGCGTGGATCTCAATCTCAAGAACAAGACGGCGCTGATCACCGGCGCATCCAAGGGCATAGGCCTCGCCATCGCCGACGTGTTCGCTGCCGAGGGCTGCCATGTCCATCTGGCCGCCCGCAACCACGACGCCATGGTGGAGGCCAAGAGCCGCATCGAGGCCGCCCATGGCGTCAAGGTGACGATCCACGCCCTGGATCTGTCGACGACCCCGGCCATGGAAAAACTGGCGGCTGATGTCGGTGACGTCGACATCCTGGTGAACAACGCCGGCGATATCCCGGCGGGGTCCCTCGACATCCTCGACGACGCCGCCTGGCGCCGCGGCTTCGACCTTAAGGTCTTCGGCTACATCACCTTGTCGCGCCTCTACTATCCGCGCATGCGCGGCAAGGACGGCGTCATCGTCAACGTCATCGGCAATTCCGGCGAGAACTGGGACGCGAGCTACATCGCGGGATCCACCGGCAACGCCGCCCTGATGTCGTTCACCAAGGCTCTGGGCGGCGCGAGCCTCAACCACGGCGTGCGCGTGGTCGCGGTCAATCCCGGGCCGGTCGCCACCGACCGCATGGTCAAGATCATGAAGCGCAAGTCGATCGACATGCTCGGCGACGAGGCACGCTGGCAGGAACTGTTCGACAAATATCCGGGAAAGCGGCCCGCCACGTCTGAAGAGGTGGCCGACCTCGTCGCCTTCCTGGCCTCACCGCGCTCCGGCTACACCACCGGCACGGTGGTCACCATCGATGGCGGCATCGCCTCGCGCGGCTCGGTGATCTGAGGCCCATGATGTCACAGGCCCTGCTGCGCAACCGGTATTTCGACGAGCTCTCGGCGACGCCCGGCCTCTTCTGGCTCGGTCAGAACACGAACCACATCGACGGTCATCCGGCCGTCCGCCAGGCGATGATCCGCGCCATCGAGGCCGGTGAATACAATGCCTATGCCCCGCCGCTGGGTTTCGAGGCGGTGCGCGCCGCGATCGTCGCCGATCTCGGCACGCCTGGGGCCGAGGCGCTGGTCACCGAAGGCGGCGTCAATGCCCTCGCCTTGGTGTGCCGTGCCCGCTGCAAGCCGGGCACGACGCTGGTGACGACCGACCCTACGTGGAAATGGCCCTGCCTGTTCGCCCGGCAGCAGGGCGCGGAGGTCATCGAAATCCCCATCTACGATGCCGCCTGCGGTTATCGCCTGACGGCCGAGGCCCTGCGCGCCCATGTCGATGAGCGGACCGCCATCATCTATGTGGTCGATCCCAACAACCCGCTGGGCATCCGCTACACCGCCGATGAGATCGAGAGTTTCGCAGCCATCGCCAGGGATTGCGGCGCGCTTCTGGTGCATGACTGCACCTATCGCGACTTCGCCGATGGCCACACGCCGGCGCTCCATGCCTCGCCCGAGGGGGCCGTCGTCACCCTGAGCTTCTCCAAATGGCTGGGCCTCGCTGGCCTGCGCATCGGCGCGCTGGTGGCCTCGCCCACGCTGTTCGAGGAGTTCGCCGGATCCTCGTCCAGCGTGCTCGGCGCGAGCGTCATCGCCCAACGCGCGGCGGAGGCGGGTCTGTCGGTCAAGCAGGAATGGATGACGACCGTCCGCGGCATTGACCGGGCAAACAAGGCGATGATCCACGCGGCGTCGGGCGCTATCGAGGGCCTGGCCCTGCCGATCTACCCCTCGCACGGCAATTTTCTGGTGCTGGAGACGGTGGATGCCGGCGTCAGGCCCGAGGCGCTGGTCGAATGCTATCGCCGCCAGGGCATCATGATCCGCCAGGGCACCTATCATACGCAGCGTTTCGGCGACCGCTTCGTGAAGGTCAGCACGTCCGTGCCGCCGGCTTGGGTGGAGAAGTTCTGTGCGCTGCTGCCGCAGATGGTCGAGCAGGCGCGGACCCTCAACGACCTGCCGGCACAGTTCTAACGGAAAGGCCGAAGCCATGGAGATCACCACCAAAGATGGCCTCAAGCTCCATGTCGAGGAGGCCGGCAGCGGCACGCCGATCCTGTTCATCCACGAGTTCGGCGGCAATCATCTGAGCTGGGAGCCGCAGCTGAACTACTTCTCCCGGCGCCATCGCTGCATCACCTACGCGGCGCGTGGATATCCGCCCTCGGACGTGCCGACGGACGTGGCCGCCTATTCGCAGGCCAATGCGGCCGACGATGCGGTCGCGGTCCTCGACGGGCTCGGCATCGACAAGGCGCACATCGTCGGGCTGTCGATGGGCGGCTTCTGCACGGTTCATTTCGGCTTGCGCACGCCCGAGCGCGCGCTGTCCCTGACGGTGGCGGGGGCCGGCTACGGCTGCGAGAAGCAGTTCGAGGACTATTTCCGCGGCGTATCGCTGGAGGTCGCGGACAATTTCCAGCGGCTCGGCGCACGTGAATTCGCCAAGATCTATGCGCTCGGCGCCAGCCGCGTGCAGTTCCAGAACAAGGATCCGCGCGGCTGGCAGGCCTTTGCCGAGCGCCTCGCCACCCATTCGGACGTCGGCGCCGCCAATACCATGCGCGGCGTGCAGGCGCGGCGGCCCTCCTTCTACGACCTCGAGGACGAGCTGAAGCGCATGGAGGTGCCGACACTGGTCGTCGTCGGCGACGAGGACGACCATTGCCTGCAGCCCGGCATCTTCCTGAAAAAGACCATTCCGGCCTGCGGGCTCTCGGTCTTTCCCAAGACCGGCCACACGCTGAATCTCGAAGAGCCCGCCGCCTTCAACGCGCTGCTCGCGGAATTCATCGCGCAGGTCGAGGCGGGTGCCTGGCGGAAGCGCGACCCGCGCGCCGATGCCGCGCAGGTGATGCGGACCAAGTAGCCCCATGGCTGATGCGCTGATCCACGCCGACCGGCTCTGGTCTCGCCTCATGGCCCTCGCCGCCATCGGCGCGACGCCCGGGGGCGGGGTCAACCGCCAAGCCTTGAGCGAAGGCGAGATCGAAGCCTGGCGCCTCGTTCTCGCCTGGGCAGGCGAGGCGGGCCTGGAGCCCGCGACCGACGCCGCCGGCAACCTGTTTCTGACGTTGGCCGGCCGCAACCGATCCCTGCCACCGGTGCTGCTCGGCAGCCATATCGACAGCCAGCCGACAGGCGGCAAGTTCGACGGCGCGGCGGGTGTCCTGGCCGCGATAGAGGCCGTCGTCCAGGTCGGCGCGGCCGGCATCGTGCCGGACGGGGACGTTACCGTGGTCGCCTGGATGAACGAGGAGGGCAGCCGCTTCGCCCCGGGCATGATGGGGTCGGAGGCCTTTGCCGGCGAGCGCAGCCTCGCCGCCATCCGCGCCGTCCGCGATGGCGAGGGCACCAGCGTCGGCGAGGCGCTCGACCGCCTGCATGCAGCCTTTCCCGCCATGGCGCGAAAGCCGCTCGGCTTTCCCGTCGCAGCCTACCTGGAACTGCATATCGAGCAGGGGCCGGTGCTGGAGGCGACAGGCCGGGTCATCGGCGTCGTCACGGGCATCCAGGGCAAGAAGACCTTCGAGGTCACGATTTCCGGCGCCGAGGGCCATGCCGGTACGCTGGATATGGCCGACCGGCGCGATGCGGTCGCCGCCTTCGGACGCATCGTCACCGCGCTGAATGCGGAGATCGGCGGCTTCGACGCCGTGATCAAGTTCACCATCGGCCGCGTAAGGGTCGAACCCAATGCCCCCTCGGTCGTTCCGTCCCGGGTGGTCTTCAGCGTCGACCTGCGCCATCCCGACAACGCCGTGCTCGACACCACAGGCGCCCGGCTCACGGCGATCTGCCATGAACAGGCCGGACCCTGTTCGGTCGAGGTCCGGCCCCTGGTCAGTGCTCCCTCGAACGATTTCGACGCGCGCCTGCGTGCGATGATTACCAGGGCGGCCTCGGACCAGGGCCATGCCTCCATGGATATCCTGTCGGCGGCTGGCCACGATGCCCGCCATCTGGCCAAGGTTTGCCCCAGCGCCATGATCTTCATTCCGTGCCGCGGCGGCCTGAGCCATGTCGAGCACGAATGGGCCGAGCCTGCCCACGTCGCGGCGGGGGCGTCTGTGCTGGCGCAGGTCCTGCGCGCGCTGGTCGCCGTGCCGCCCGGCCCCCACGTTCCCGCCGCCTGAACCCCTTGGGGAGACCCGCATGCTGGACAAACCCGCCAAGATCGACATGGCCGACATGCCGGCTCAACGTGCGGCAAACCCGGCCGACGAGGCCCAGGGGCGCGCCCGCTATTTCAATTCGGGCAATGCTTTCAACATCAAGCTGCCGCCCGTGCCCGGCCACATCTTCACCGATCCGGCAACCAGGGCCCTCGATCCCGAAACGCCGACGGGCTTCATCGCCTGCGATCAGTCGGCAGCCATGGACTGCCCCTTCGCCGCCACAACGCCCCTGATGCTGGCGCGCTATGCGGTGGTCGCGGCCGGCGACACGCTCGACGCCCATTTCATCGCGACCGGGGCCATCTGGTTCGTCATCGCCGGCAGCGGACAGTGCGACGTCGCCGGAGAGAGCCTGCACTTCGCGCCAGGCGATGTGTTCCTGACGCCCGGCGGCGCCAAGACCCGTCTCGGCGCGGGCGCCGACCGCGTGGTTCTGTGGCTCGTGACCAACGAGCCGCAACTCGCCGTCGACCGGGCGCTGCCCCATCCTCCGGACGACGGCCCGGTGGAACCCGTGCACTATCCCGCCGCCGAGATCGCTCGGCAGATCGATCTGATCTACGCGGCGAGCACCAATGAGCAGACCTCCGGCATCGCGGTCATCTTTTCCTCCGACAGGCTGGAAGCCGCCCGCAACATCCTGCCGACGCTCACCCTGTCCCTGAACACGCTGCCGGCCGGCACCCACCAGCGCGCCCACCGTCACAATTCCGCGGCGATCACCCTGGTCGTCGGCGGCGAGGACTGCTTCTCGATGGTCGACGGCCAGCGCTGCGACTGGAGCCCCTGGGCCACCCTGGTCACTCCGCCGGGCGCCCCCCATTCCCATCACAATGGCGGACCCATGCGGGCCCTGTTTCTCATCGTCCAGGACGGAGCGCTGCACTATCACGCCCGAACCATGGGCTTCGCGTTCCTCGAATAGGCTGCCTCGGCGCGCCTGTCGCTGCACCTGGCGTTGCGGCCGCCGGCCATCAACGAACCGCTCGCTATCGCTCAGCCAATCGTCGCGCGCGCCCCGTGCCCGAGGGCGCCGTCGCTCTCGTCCTTCAGCGCCACGCCGGTGAGGCGGCGGGCGAGGGCCTCGCGCATCAGCCAGGCCGCCTTGAAGGCGGCGATCTCCGGCGACAGCCCCGCGCCATGGACGTTGGAGATGCAGTTGCGCTCGCCATCGTTTCGGCCGATGCGGGGCCCGTGGGTGAGATAGAGGCCGAGACTGTCGGGCGTCGACAGACCCGGCCGCTCGCCGATCAGCATCAGCACCAGCCGCGCGCCGAGGATCTCGCCGACCTCGTCGGCCAGCGCCACGCGGGCCTGGCGCGCGACGACGACGGGCGCGAGGCTCCAGCCCTCGCGGGCGACATGGGGCATGAGGGCCGCGACCGCCGCCGCCGCATGGGCGTGGACGGCGCTCGAC
>NZ_JBQVQL010000058.1:0-31160 GCF_052440005.1 Phreatobacter sp. | reverse complement strand
GTCGCGGGGGGAGGGGGCGCCGCCGGCTGTGCCGCGGCGGGCGGGGCAGGCGCCGGCTGTGCGGCGGCCTCCATCGGCCCCGCTCCGAAGGCGAGGAGCGCGGCGAGGAGAGCCGTGCTGACCCCGTATCCGGCACCCCGTCGCGTCATGTCGATCCTCTCGCGGTCCCGCGCCGCTCCGCGAGATGCGGACGGCCGGTTTTGGACAAGCCCAGGATAACCTATATAGAGACTGCCCATTGTGTCCTCGCCATCACATTCCGACACCAACTCCCACGCGTCACCACGGGTCCCGAGCATGAGCCCGCTCGCCAACCATCCGTTCTGGAAGATGAACGGCGCCGGCAACGAGATCGTCGTCGTCGACCTGCGCGCCTCGTCCCATGTGGTCACGGCCGCGGAGGCGCGCGCCATCGCCGCCGACGAGCGCTCGCGCTTCGATCAGATGATGGTGCTGCACCGGCCGCGCACGCCCGGCACGCGCTGCTTCATCCGCATCTACAACACCGACGGAACCCAGGCCGGCGCCTGCGGCAACGGCACGCGCTGCGTCGCCTGGGTGCTGGCCGAGGAGGACGGCGCCGAGAGCTTCACCGTCGAGACCGTGGCGGGCCTTCTCGCCTGCCGCCGCGTCGGGCCCCATGCCTTCTCCGTCGACATGGGCGAGCCGCGCTTCGGCTGGCAGGACATCCCGCTCGCCGAGGAGTTCCGCGACACCCGCGCCATCGAGCTGCAGATCGGCCCCATCGACGCTCCCGTCCTGCATTCGCCCTCGGTGGTCTCCATGGGCAACCCGCACGCCATCTTCTGGGTCGACGACCCCTACGCCCACGACCTGCCGAAGATCGGGCCCATGCTGGAGAACCACCCGATCTTCCCCGAGCGCGCCAACATCTCGCTCGCCGCGGTGAAGGCCCGCGACCACATCGTCCTCTGGGTCTGGGAGCGCGGCGTCGGCATCACCCGCGCCTGCGGCTCGGCCGCCTGCGCCGCCCTCGTCTCGGCGGCGCGGACGAAGCGCACCGACCGCGCCGCGACCGTGTCGCTGCCGGGCGGCGACCTCTACGTCGCATGGCGCGAGGACAACCACGTGATCATGACCGGGCCGACCGAGCTCGAGCACCAGGGCACCTTCGCGCCGGCCCTCTTCGCGACGGCGGCATGATCCCGATGCACGCTCCGCGCCCCTCCGTCGAGGTCGTCACCTTCGGCTGCCGGCTCAACACCTCCGAATCCGAGGTGATGCAGCGCCTCGCCGCCGAGGCGGGCCTCACCGACACGATCGTCGTCAACACCTGCGCCGTCACTGCCGAGGCGACGCGCCAGGCGCGCCAGGCGATCCGCCGCATGAAGCGCGAGAACCCGGACGCCCGCATCGTCGTCACCGGCTGCGCCGCGCAGACCGAGCCCGAGGTCTTCGCCGCCATGGGCGAGGTCGACCGGGTCATCGGCAACGACGAGAAGATGAAGGCCGAGGCCTGGGGCGACACGCGTACGGCGCTCGGCCGGGGCCCGGACTTCGGCATCGCCGCCAGCGAGAAGGTGGCGGTCAACGACATCATGGCGGTGCGCGAACAGGCGCTTCACCTCATCGACGGCCTCACCGGCCGCTCGCGCGCCTTCGTCCAGGTGCAGAATGGCTGCGACCACCGCTGCACCTTCTGCATCATCCCGTTCGGGCGCGGCAACAGCCGCTCCGTGCCGATGGGCGAGGTGGTGGAGCAGGTGCGCCGCCTCGTCGGCAATGGCTATCGCGAGGTCGTGCTCACCGGCGTCGACATCACCAGCTACGGTCAGGGCCTGCCCGGCGAGCCGAAGCTCGGCGCGCTGGTGAAGGCCATCCTCCGCCACGTGCCGGACCTGGAGCGCCTGCGCATCTCCTCCATCGATTCCGTCGAGGCCGATCCCGACCTGCTCGACGTCATCGCCGGCGAGGCCCGCTTCATGCCGCACCTGCACCTGTCGCTGCAGGCCGGCGACGACATGGTGCTGAAGCGGATGAAGCGCCGCCACCTGCGCGACGACGCGATCCGCTTCTGCGACGAGGTGCGCCGCCTGAGGCCCGACATGGTCTTCGGCGCCGACATCATCGCCGGCTTTCCCACCGAGACCGAGGAGATGTTCGCCCGCTCCCTCGCCATCGTCGAGGAATGCGGTCTGACGCACCTCCACGTCTTTCCCTATTCGCCCCGCCCCGGCACGCCGGCGGCCCGCATGCCGCAGGTCGCCCGCGACGTGGTCAAGGACCGGGCGCGGCGCCTGCGCGCGAAGGGCGAGGCGGCGCTCGCGTCCCATCTCGCCGGCATGGTCGGCCGCAGCTTCAAGGTGCTGGTCGAAACGCGCGACATGGGCCGCACCGAGCACTTCACGCCCGTCCGGCTCGCGACCTCCGCCGAGCCCGGCGCCATCCTCCCCGTCACCGTGACCGCCCATGACGGCCGCGAGGCCATCGCCGCGTGAGACGCGGAACCTTCTCCGCAAGTGCGACGTTGTCAGGTCAACAATGCACGACAATGGAGATGGAAATGGGTCTCGGACGCGGTGCTCTCTTGTGGCTTCTGGGCATTCCCCTGCCGATCATCATCCTGCTCGCCATCTTCTGGGGCTGAGCGGACGCGCCGACCCGGGCGCAGAGAAACGGAAGAAGGCCCGGACATCGTCCGGGCCTTCTCTCTTTTGGCGCGCGGGCGAAGCGATCAGCGCGTCAGCTGCTGGGCCGGTGCCGTCAGGTTGACGCGAAGCCCGGCGCCCGACCAGTCATAGGTCATGGCGCCCTTCAGCTGGCGCTGCACGCTCATCTCGATCAGCTGGCTGCCGAAGCCCCGATGCGTGGGCTCGCTGGTCGTCGCCGTCCGTGTCTCGCTCCAGCTCAGCGTCACGTCGCTGGCCGAGGCGGTCCATTCCACCGCCAGCTGGCCGCCCTCCTCGGCGAGAGCGCCGTATTTGGCGGCGTTGGTGGCCAGTTCGTGGAAGACCAGCGCGAGGCTCGTCGCCGCCGAGGACCCCAGCGAGATCTGGGGGCCGGACAGCGTTACCTGGTCCGGGCGGCCGAGGTGCGGCGCCAGGATGCGGGTCAGCAGGTCCGACAGGTGGGTCGTCTCGGCCTTGTCGGTCTCCCCGAAGACGGCGGAGCGGATGAGGTCGTGGGCGGCGGCGAGGGCGGAGAGCCGGCCGCGCAGGGCCTCCGCCATGTCGCGGGGCGTGGCGGACGTGCGGGCTGTCATGGAGATGAGGCCGGACACCACCGCGAAGATGTTCTTCACCCGGTGATTGAGCTCGCGCAGCAGGATGGAGCGCGCCTCTTCTGACTCCTTGAGCTCGGTGATGTCGACGATGGCGCCGGGGAAGCGGGCCGGCCGCCCCTCGTGGTCGTAGAGGCATTCGCCGCGGGCGATCACCCAGCGCCAGCCGCCCTCCCGCGACCTGAGGCGATATTCGGAGGTGTATTTCTCCTTGGAGTCCATCGCCTCGCGGAAGGCATCGCGTACCCGCGGCAGGTCTTCCGGATGGATGGCCTCGAGATATTGCTCGACCGGCATCCCCTCGCCGTGCGGGCCCGCGCCGCTGCCGAACAGTTCGGCGAGTCGTGCGTCGGGGAAGAACAGGTTCGAGCCGATGTGCCAGTCCCAGGTCCCGATCATGCCCGCCGAGTTCAGCGCGAAGGCGAGGCGCTCGCGGCTGCGCGCCAGCTCCTCGCGCGCCCGCACGCGCTCGGTGGCTTCCGTCACCACCCCGAGGACGCCGATCCGCTCGCCCTCCTCGTCGACGACGGGGCTGTAGGCGAGGTCGAACCAGACGTCCTCCGGCCCGCCGTTGCGGTAGAGCACGAAGGGGCGCTCGGTGAAGGTCAGCGTCGTGCCGCCGAGCACGGTCTCGAGCATCGAGCCGTTGAACTCCGCGGCCTCGGGCCAGGCCTCGCCCACCGGCTGGCCGATGATCTGCGGGTGCCGGGAGCCGGCGACCTGCGCATAGCCCTCGTTGTAGATCATCACACCCGTCGGTCCCAGCATGAGCGTCTGCGGGATCGGCGAGGCGAGGATCAGCTTGACCAGCGTCTTGAGGGTCGTGGACCAGTCGTCGATCGGGCCGAGGGCCGTCGTCGACCAGTCGTGCGCTGCGATCAGCCGGCCGATTTCGCCGCCGCGGGTCGACAGGCGTTCGGTCCAGGGGCTGTTGTGGTTCATGTGGGATAAGCGGCCTTCAGCCCTGTTGTCGACCAGGCGACCTGATGTTGCGCCACGGTGGGGATGTCGAACGTAAGCCGGCACAGCGTGCCGTTGTCGTTCGTGATGGTGAGGGTGCCGCCGAGTTGCGAGGCGAAGGACCTGAGCACGGTCAGCCCGATGCTGCGGGCAGCGGCGAGGTCGAAGCCCGGCGGAACGCCCGGCCCGTCGTCGCGCACCCTGAGTTCGGCGAGGCCGCCGCTCTTCTCCAGCGTCACCGAGATAATGCCGGTGGGACGCTGGCCGAGGCCATGCTCGATGGCGTTGTTGATGCACTCGGTGAGGATCAGCGCCACGGGGAGGAACTTGTCTTGCGGCAGGGCGATGGGCGTGATGTCGGTGGCGAGCGTGACGCGGTCACGGGCGCCCGAAGCGTCGATGCAGCGCTCCGCGAGCTCGCGCACGAAGTCGTTGTCGATCCGCCCGTCGGCGTGCGCCGGGTCGTGGAACATGCGGTGGATGTCGGCGATCACGCCGACCCGCTGCACGCTGTCGGCGAGGGCCCGCCGGGCTTCGGGATCCTTCACCGCGCGGACCTGGATGTTGAGCAGGGCCGAGACGGACTGGAGATTGTTGCCGATCCGGTGCTGGAGCTCCTTGAACAGCGTGTCGCGCTGTTCGGCGTGCAGCACCGCCTTCTCCCGCTCGGCGCGCAGGGCCGCGAGGGCCCCGGTCAGCCGGTCGATGATGAGGATGTCGACCACCACGATGAAGGCGAAGAAGGCGATGGCGACGCCGGACTGGTAGTCGAGGACCAGGGCGTTGGTCGGCGGAATGAAGAAATAGAGGGCGGCAAGGCCGCTCAGCACGGCGCAAAGGCTGCCGGGGCCCGCGCCCGCGACGAAGGTCGCGACGATGATCGCCGGAAAGAAGGTCAGGAAGGGAAAGCCGGGGGGCAACGATGGTTCTGCGAGGAAGCGCAGGGCGAGCGCCGCCAGGAACAGGCCGACGCCAACCGAATATCGCAACAGCCAATGCCGATCGTTCATATAGGTCCCGCGGGGCGCCATCCAACCGCCATCCTTAGCATCAGGATCGGTGCTGTTGGTGTCAAAAGACGTAGCGCCGAGCAGACCAACGGCCCACGACGGAATCGCCGCGGGCCGCAGGAAAATTGAGGTGCCCCTGTTAGGGCGACGGAAAGGTCTAGGCCCGCCGGATCAGGCCGGCGACCACCGAGACCACGAAGAGGACGATCGCGACCCAGAACAGCAGCTGCGCGCCGCCCATGGCAGTGCCGGCAACGCCGCCGAAGCCGAGGAAGGCGGCGACGAGCGCGACGATGAGGAAGACGATGGCCCAGTGGAGCAGGGTACCCATGAAGCAATCTCCTGATGGTGTTGTGGAACGGCCCCGGATGGCCGATGCAGACAGTGAATGTCGTGCCAACAACGCCGGCCCGTCAGCCGGGTTCCGGCACCGCCTGCGCGCCGGACAGGAGGAACTTCGGGGCAGCGGCCGCGTTTGTCGCCCGGCAGGGGTGTGTCGGCCGCCCCGCCCGTGTCGCATCGCCTCGATGCGGCCCTTCTCCCGGAAGGCGTCGGTCCGCGCCTCTCCTGCCCGTCCGACAAGGGTTACCGACGATGTCGTCACGAGGATCGGCACCAGGCGGGCCGCCGCCAGGACCGGACGGAATTTCGCTGAACACCTTTGCTGGGCTCCATCCGGTGGTGCTCGCGCGCCTCTGCCTGTGGCGGGACAGCCGAGCCGGATGATCCATGGCTGAGGTCAGTCCCCCGACATCCGACGCCGTGACGTCGAGCGCGCCTGCCAACGACAGCCTGCGGCTGCGGGCCCTGCGCGTGCGCCTGCTCATCCTGGTCGCGGGCATCGCCGTGCCGCTTCTCGCCCTGGCGTTCGGCGCTGTCTGGCAGACCACCGCGAACGAGAGGACGCGGATGGAGAGCCGCCTCGTCGACCAGGCGCGCGCCATCGCCGGCGCTGTCGACGTCGAGATGGACAGGGCGGGGCTCTACCTGCGGGCGCTCGCCTCCTCGCCCTCGCTCGCCGCCGAGGACTGGCGCGCCCTCTACACCCAGGCCGTCCAGTCGGCGCCGCGCGGGACCTTCGTCTCCGTCCGCGACGCCGAGGGGCGGCGGCTGCTGAACACCTATTACCCCCTGCAGCAGGGCGGCCTCGCCGCGGCCGGAGCCCCCCAGCCCCTCGACCGGAGGGCGCTGGAGGGTGGCGAGGTCATCGTCTCGGGGCTCGTCAATCCCTCCGCCATCGGCGAGCCGGCGGTGACGGCGACGCTCGGCACGGATACGGGCGCCGGCAACCGCGTCACGCTGGTGCTCTTCATCCCCTCGGCTCACCTGTCGCGGATCCTCAGCCAGCAGAACCTGCCGGTCGATTGGCTGTCGGCCCTTCTCGACGCCGACGACATGGTGATCGCGCGTTCGCGGGACCAGGCGCGTTTCGTCGGCACCCTCGCCGTCCCGCCCGTCCGGGCCGGCCTTGCGGCGAACACCAGCGGGCTCGTCCACACCCGAACCGTCGAGAACGTCAGCGCGGCCCTCGCCTTCGCCCGGGCCCCCGCCAGCGGCTATGCTGCCGTCGTCGCCGTGCCCGAGGTCGTTTTCGGCCGCGTCTTCCTGTCAGCCCTGCGGCCGGTCGCCATGATCGGCGGGCTTCTGCTCGTCGCCGCCCTCCTCGCCGCCATGCTGGCCTCGCGGCGCATCCTCTCAGCCGTGCGCCGCGGCTATGCGGAGGAGAAGAGCCTGCGCGAGGAGGTGGCCCGCAGTCTGCGCATCCGCGACGCCGAGCTCAAGGAGAGCGAGCGGCGGTTCCAGACCATCGCGGATGCCATGCCCCAGCTCGTCTGGTCGACGCGGGCCGACGGCTACCACGACTATTTCAACGAGCGCTGGTACCAGTTCACGGGCACCAGCCCCGGCTCGACCATGGGCGGGGTCTGGAACGACCTCCTCCACCCAGACGACCAGGAGCGTTCGGCGCTGCGCTGGGCCCATTCCCTCGAGACCGGCGAGCCCTACGAGATCGAATACCGTTTCAAGGCGGGGGATGGCAGCTATCGCTGGTTCATCGGCCGCGCCGTGCCCATGCGCGATGCCGCCGGCCGGATCGAGAGGTGGTTCGGCACCTGCACGGACATCCACGACAAGAAGATGGCCGAGGAGGCGCTCGTCTCCACCCAGCGGCAACTCAAGGCCCGGGTGACCGAGCTTGCGCAGGAGAAGGCGCGGCTCGAACGGCTGATGCTCTCGGCCCCCAACCTCATCTACATCAACGACCTGCAGCGGCGTCGCAACGCCTACATCAACCCGCAGATCTTCGAGAGCCTCGGCTACGGGCCCTCCGAGCTGATGGGCCGGCCCCTGAAGACGCTCGGCGCCTACGTGCACCCCGACGATCGCCGCCGCGTCGCCGAATTCGCCTCGCAGGTGCGGCGGGTCGCCGACGGTGAGGTGCGCGAGATCGAATACCGCATCCGCCACACCGACGGCACCTACCGCTGGTTCCTGGTGCGCGAGACGCCCTTCCAGCGCGATCCCGTCGGCAAGGTCACCCAGGTTCTCGGCACCGCGCTGGACATCGGCTCGCGCAAGCAGGCCGAGGAACGCCAGCACATGCTGATCCGCGAGCTGCACCACCGGGTGAAGAACATCCTCGCCACGGTCCAGGCCATCGCGTCGGCTACCGGCCGCTCGTCCACCACCTTCGCCGCCTTCCGCGAGCGCTTCTCCGACCGGCTGGTCTCGCTCGGGCGGACCCATTCGCTCCTCACCCGCGAGGCCTGGTCCGGCGCCGGCGTGCGCGACATCCTGGAGAGCGAGCTCGCGCCCTATCTGCAGGACGGGGAGGCCCGCGTGGTCATCGAGGGGCCGCCTCTCGTCGTGCCGCGCGACATGACCGTGCCCATCGGCATGGCCATTCACGAGCTGACGACCAACGCGGTGAAATACGGCGCGCTCTCCGTTCCCGAGGGGCGGGTCCACGTCACCATCGCCTCGGACGGCGCCGTTCCCGAACCGCGCATGACGCTGGAATGGCGCGAGAGCGGCGGGCCGCCGGTCAAGGTCCCGGAGCGCAGCGGCTTCGGCTCCCTGCTGCTTAACCGCCTGCTCGCCTCCCAGCTCGGCGGCGAGGTCGCCATCGACTACCGGCCCGCGGGCGTCGTCGCGCGCATCGACGTGGTCCTGCGCAAGGACGACGTGCGCTGAAGCCCCGCGGCTGTTGGAACCTTGCGGCGGTCCGGCCGTTCTGATTGCCGGCCATGCCCGGTATTCCTGCCGGCGTGCCGGTTCCGGGGGACCGCACCATGCGCAGCGAACTTCTGTGGTTTCTGCCCCGCCAGGACGAAGCGCCCGAGCCGCCGCCGGCCGACGACCACGACCTCTTCGACATCGGCGACCACGATCCCATCCTGCGCTACGCGACCGTGGGCATTTTCGTCATCATGGCGACGGCGGCCCTCGCCATCGCCCGTCCGGTCGCCCTTCCGGTCACCGCCGGCATCGTCTTCGGGCTGGTCCTCGGGCCGGTGTCCGACGCCCTCGTGCGCCGCGGGCTTCCCCATGCGGCGGCCGCTGGCATCGTCGTGCTCACCGGCATCGTCCTGCTGATGGGCCTCTTCGCCATCCTCGCCGCGCCCGTGGCGCTGGGCGCCGACCAGATACCCGCCATCATCGATACGCTCAGGGCCAAGTTCGACGGCTTCTTCGACATGATGCGGCGGCTGCAGGGCGTTCCCCGGGGCGCCACCGCGCCCGTCGCGACCGAGACGGCCGCCGGTACTTCCTTCACCCCGCTGCTCAACATCGCCGTCACCTCGTCCAGCGCGGCGGGCGGCATGCTGATCTTCGTGGCGACGATCTTCTTCTACCTCGCCGCCCGGCGTCACCTGAAGGCGCGCGTGCTGCGCCTGTGCCTCGGGCGCGACGCCCGGCAGGTCGCCGGCTCCTTCTTCGAGGAGGTCGAGCAGCGCATCGGCAGCTATTTCGCCGTCGTCACCGTGATCAATCTCGTCGTGGGCGTGGTCGCCACGGCCATCGCCTGGCTCGCCGGATTTCCCTATCCGCTGTTCTGGGGGGCGCTGTCATTCGTCCTCAACTATCTCGCCTTCATCGGCCCGCTGATCCTCACGGCGCTGATGCTGGGCGCCGGCGTCACCACCGCCGATACGGCCTTCGCCGCCCTCTGGCCGGTCAGCGTCTACGCCCTCATTCATCTCATTGAGGGCAACGTGCTCACCCCCAGCCTCGTCGGTCGCCGGCTGACGGTTTCGCCGTTCCTGGTCTTCCTCTCCTTCGTCTTCTGGCTGTGGCTCTGGGGCCCGGTCGGCGCCATCCTTTCCACCCCCCTCCTGCTGATCGCCATGGTGATGGTGGAGGTGCTTTCCGCCTACCGCCACCTCGGCACCCCGGAGACGCCGGCCCCAGCAACGGCGTCGGGAACCGCGGAAGAGACTGCGCGTTCAACGATGCGGGATGATTCGAAAGACCCGTCCCCCGTTTCAATCACCGCCTGAACTGCAGGAGTTGCTTCCATGGCGCGCGCCACAGCGGATAACGACACGACCCTTGAGGCCGTCGGCGAGACGGCCGCGACCCTGGGCGAGAGGGCCCGCACCGGCGCCGCCGACGTGGCCGATGCCGTGTCGGAGGCCGGCCGCAAGGCTTCCGCCGCAGGCCAGGCCGCCGGCGATGTCGCCGCTGACATCGCACAGGACGTGAGCGCCCGGCTGAAGACCGTCGGGATCGACACCGAGGTCATGGCCGAAGCCGCCAAGGACCAGCTCGGCGGGCTGCGCCAGATCCTCTCTGACGAGATGCAGAACCGCCCGCTCCGCACCCTCGGCCTCGCCGCCGCCGCGGGTATCGTCCTCGGCTTCCTCTCGTCGCGGTGAGCATCATGTGGAGGGGTCTCTCACTCCTCGCCGCGACCGAGGTCGGCAGTGCGATGAAGCGCAGCGCCGTCGGCGCCGTGATCTATCTCGTCGCGCTGCTGTGCCTGGCCGTCGCCTTCGGGTTCCTCGTCGCCGCGGGCCATGACGTCCTGGCCGATAGCTACGGCGACACGCGTGCGAGCCTCATCCTGGCCGGCGTCTTCGCCGCCGTCGGCGTGGTGATCATGCTCGTCGCGGCCTGGATCCGCTCGCGCGCCCGCCACCGGCGCACCCTCGCCACCACCGCGATGGTCGTGGCGCCGGCCATGGCGCCCTCCGTGGTGCGCACCTTCATCCGCCATCCCGGCATCAGCGCCGGCGTGGTCGCCGGCATCGTCGCCCTCGGCGCCATTCTGGGGCGCCAGTGGGGCAAGGAGAGCTGACGCCGCACCGTCATCCTTTTCAGCAGCCCGATTTGCAGCGAGTTCCCCATTCCATGACCGCATCCTTGCCTGCGAATGCAAGTCCCGCCCGTGCGGGCAAATTCCTCGTTTCGACGGCCCGCCACCTCCGCAAGTCCACCGCCCCGCTGGAGCCCCTGCGGGTCCTGGTCTGCGAGGACGATCCCATTCTCGCCCTCGAACTCGAGGCCATCGTGGTGGAATCCGGCGCCGTCACCTGCGGCTCGGCCTCCACCTTCGACCAGGCCCGCGACCTCGCCGGCCTGACCGCCCCCGACCTCGTGCTCGTCGATCTCCACCTCGACGACGGCCGTTCCGGACCGCGCCTTGCCGAGATCTTCGCCGACAGCGGCCTGCGCATCGTCGTCATCTCCGGCGACACATCCATCGACAGCGTCCTCGCGCGCGTCGATCACGTGTTCCTGCCGAAACCGATCCAGCCGGCCGTGCTCCAGGAGCTCATCGCCGCCGCCGTGCAGGTGAAGCGCGCCGAGGAGGAACGTGCGTCGCGCTCCCTGACCAAGCCGATGTGACGCGGCGCTTTCGTCCGACGCACGGGCGGAACGAAGGTATCGCCGCGGCGTTGATGAGGTATCGATAAACCATTTCAAGGAGATATGTCATGCCCACCCCGTCCGGACATACCCGCGCCATCGCTGCCTCGCGCGTCACCGGTACCAGCGTCTACAACGAGCAGGGCGAGAAGATCGGGCATGTGGAGGACGTCGTCCTCGACAAGATGTCCGACAAGGTGATGTTCGCCGTTCTCGGCTTCGGCGGCTTCCTCGGCATCGGCGAGCGCTACCACGCCATGCCCTGGTCCATGCTCGACTACAATTCCGACACCGGCGGCTACGTCGTCGGCCTGTCGCGTGACGTGCTGGAGAAGGCGCCGTCCTACGACCTCAACGACCTGATGAAGCAGGACGGAGCCGGCCAGTCGCCCTCCATGGACTACTACGCCCCCTACGCCCGTCACTGAGCGCGCTTCCACGCTTCTCCACGTTCGCAGCGGCGGCCCTTCGGGGCCGCCGTTTCGCTGTGCGGTCTGCGCACGAAAAAACCGGGCCCTTGGGGGGCCCGGCTCGGGAGGTCGTGGCGGCTTTCGTCAGATCGGCGAGCGGTCGGACCTCGCCTCGCTGGCGGCATTGAAATCCTGTTCCGGCGGCGCATCGCGGAACCGGTCGAAGGCCCGGTGGGCGAAATCGACATAGGCCGGCGAGGGCGCATGGACGATGGCGCCCGCCCTGGGCTGCGCGCTCCGGCCGGCGAGGTCCTGGGCGGCGACGACGCCGAGCGCCAGAACGGTGGCGAGTGCGACGGCGCCCGCGAGGCGGATGCCGGTACGGCGGGCGGGAGTACGGACCTGCATGGCTTGTCTCCTCGATTGATGATCTTGCGGAAACAACGTGCCCCGAGCCGAAAGGTTCAGATCAGCGGAAGATGCCGGAACACTTGGCGCTGCGGCAGGTTGTCCCGATGACCGCCGGATCGGTGGAATCGAGCGCCTGCGGAGCTTCCCATGGTCGAGATGTTCGCCAACCTGCATGTCCTGATGTTTGCCGCCATCGCCTGTGCGGCCCACGCCATCTGTTCGCGGTGACCCCTTCCCTTGCGGGCCGGGGGCGGGCGACTGCCCTGCGGCTCGCTCTCGGGGCCGGCCTCACCCTGACCGCTGTCGGCGTCCAGGCCGCGCCTCCCGCCTCGACACCCGTTCCCGAGCCTAGGCCCGCCGGCCCCGCGTCGCCCGCGGAAGCGCCACCGGCACCGCCGTCCGCCTCCACGCCACTTCCCGAGCCAAGGCCCGCGGCACCCGCGCCGCCGCCGCCCGCCGAAGAGCCGCCGGCCCGGTCCTCGTCCGCTCCCACCTGCCAGTCGACCCTCACGGCCCTCGCGGTGCGGTTCCAGCCTGAGCGGCCACCCTCCGCCGGCGAAGGTTGCCGGATCGACGATCCCGTCCGCCTGGAGGCGATCGTGGTGGATGGTGCGGAGGTCGCCTGGCCCGACCGGCCGCTGGTCAGCTGCGCCTTTGCCGTGACGCTCGCCGGCTTCACGCGGGATGCGGCCCAGCCCCTGGCTCGCGCCCTCGCCGGCCGCCCCTTGACCGCTTTCGGCACCGGCGGCGGCTTCGAGTGCCGCGGGCGCAACCGCGCGGCCGGCGCACGCATCAGCGCCCACGGACAGGGTCTCGCCATCGACATCGCGTGGTTCGCCTTTCAGGGCGGCGGGCGCGAGCGCGTCGAGGCGCCCGGCGGCGAGCCGGCCATCCGCTTCGTGGCGGCCCTGCGCAGGGCCGCCTGCGGCTGGTTTACGACCGTTCTCGGGCCAGGCTCCGACGCGGCCCATGCCGATCATCTCCATCTCGACCGCGAGCCGCGTGGCCGCAACGGCGAGAGCCGCCTCTGCCAGTAATGAGGCGTCGCCTCGCCTGACCTTCTCCTGCACCACCAACGAAAAAGCCCCGCGCCTTGCGGCGCGGGGCTCTTCGACCGGGCTTCAGGCCCGATCAGCGTCCATGTCAGGAACGCGAGGCTGTGAAGTTCGGCATTTCCTGCAGCTGCGCCTTCGTGCTGGTCACGAAGCCGATCAGGGTGCCGTCCGACTGGCGCATCAGGCGAACCTGGTTCAGCGGAAGGGCGACGTTCTTCTCGCCGATGCCGAGGAATCCGCCGACGCCGAGCACGGCGTGGCTGATGCGACCATCGGCGCCGACCACGAGGTCGCTGATCGTGCCGATGGAGTCGTGACGGTCGCGCATCGTGCGCCACTGTTCGTCGCTCACCGGCGTGATCATCATCTGGCCACCGGTCATCCCGCCGCTCGCCATGGAGCCGCCGGTGCCAGCGGTGCCAGCAGTGCCGGGGGTGGCAGCGGTGCCAGCCGTACCGCTGGTGCCAGCCGCGCCCGGGGTGCCAGCCGTGCCGGCGGCAGTGTTACCCGAGGGACGGGCCGGGGCGGCGGTCGAACCGGTGGTCGCGGCCGCATCCGGCTTCGGGGCGTAGATCGAGATGCCCTGGAGCTTGCTCGTGGTGAGCTGCTCGTTGGCCGCGCGGGTCATGGTGGTGCCGCCCGGCGCCGTCTGGCTCTGGGCCGGCGCGGCGGGAGCCGTCGGAGCCGGAGCGGTCGTCTGGGCCATGGCGCCGGTGGCGAGCATGGCGGCGACGGATGCGGTCGCAAGATAAGTTTTCAGCATGATGGTGCCTCCTCGAAATGGGGTGATCGAACCAGCGCTGCCTGAGCTCTCGCGGCTCGGGCGGCACTGCTGTCGGATCAACCGGTCGAGGGAATGAATGTTCCCGGAAATCGAGGGCGACAGGCCGCCGCACCGATGGTTAGCCGGCGCCGCGAATACGGGCGATGGACTGCCAGTGATCGCGCCTGTTCTCGGCGGTCTGGGGAAAACGCTCGCCGGCGACCTCCTCGGTGATGACCGAGAAGCGCGCGAGGAGGTGGCCACCGAAGGAATGGAAGAAGGGCACGTCCGTCGCGTCCCGGCCGCGGGCGATGACGATGCGGCCGATCCGCGGCCTGTTGTGGCGGGCGTCGAAGGCGTACCAGCGGTCGCCGATGAACACCTCGAACCAGGCGCTGAAATCCATCGGCTGCGGGTCCGGCGGCACGCCGATGTCGCCGAGATAGCCGGTGCAGTAGCGGGCCGGGATGTTCATGCACCGGCAGAGCGCGATGGCGAGATGGGCATAGTCGCGGCACACCCCGACCTGCTCCCCAAAGGCCTCGAGGGCGGTACGGGTCGGCCGCGCCGAGGCATAGTCGAAACGGATGCGGCTGTGGACGAAGTCGCAGATGGCCTGCACCTGCGCGCCGCCCGGCGGCAGGTGGCCGAACATGGGCCAGGCGACCCCCATCAGCTGGTCGGTCTCGCAGTAGCGGCTGCCGAGAAGGAAACCGAGCGTATCCGCCGGCAGGGCGTCGGGGGGCGGCAGCCCTGCTTCCTCGGGCATCGGGTCGGGGAAGCCGGAATCATGGATCATGCCTTCAGCCGCGATCCGCGCACCACCGGCTGGCAGCGTGACGCGCCGGCACAGGTTGCCGAACGCGTCGGCATAGACCTCCGTTGCGCAGGCCTGGCCGTCGGCCAGGGCGGTCACGCTCATTGTGTCGGGCTGGGAAATGTCGGCGCGCCGGTCGGGGTGCACGTCGAGGAGCAGGATCGACGGCAGCGCCTGCGCGCACTGGATCTCGAAGTCGTAGCCGTAGCGGATGTGCATCGCGGTCTCCCTGCCCCGGCGGGCCCAAGGCCGGGCCCGCGGTCGAACCGCGCCACATGGAAGGTCGCGCAAGGTGCGGACCGCTGCCCCCAAACCCGAGAACGCGAATCCGTCCCCCGATGTTCCGGCGCGTGTCGCTCCCGCCCGTCCGCGGCGCCGCCGGCAGCATGTCACAGGATGGGGCGCTGCGCGAAATCTCTCTCGTACTGGGCGGCGATGCGTTCGGTGAGCCGCGGGTTCTCCAGCGTCAGGCGGCCCTGGGCGAAGCTGAACAGCCCGGCGCGCCGCAGCTTGGCCCATGTCTTGTTGGTGTGGACCAGCGACAGGCCCAGCGCGTCGGCGAGCTGCTGCTGCGACAGGGGGAAGACGAAGCTGCGGTCGGTGACGAGCTCCAGCGCCTCGGCGCGGCGATAGAGCGAGATGACGAGGGAGGCGATCCGTTCGGTGGCGTTGCGCTGGCCGATGGACAGCAGGTTCTCGTCGATCAGACTCTCCTCGCGCGAGCCGAGCCAGGCCGCCTCGTAGGCGAGCTGCGGCATCCTCACGAACAGGTCCCAGACCTTCCGCCTCGGGAAGATGCAGACCTCGACGTCGGTGAGCGCCTCGATTCCGTGCTGGGCCACCGACAGCAGCGAGGCCTGCAGGCCCATGAGGTCCCCGGGCAGCAGGAAGTTGAGGATCTGCCGACGGCCGTCGACGAGCACCTTGTAGCGGAACGCCCAGCCCGAATAGAGCGTGAACAGCTCCGCGTCGGACTGTCCGGGGAAGATGATCTCCTGTCCCGCCGACACGCGGCGGTGGTCCAACTTCATCTCCGCGAGAAAATCGACCTCCTCCCGGGTCTTCGGGTGGAAGGCGCGCTTCTGGCGCAGCGGGCAGGCATGGCACCACGGATGGGCTGAAGGCCGCGGGGGCGGATGGGTCAGCATGAGGCCTCGGCAGTTCTCATTCCCGTGGTTAAGGCCATTCGGTGCGGCGGGCAACGGAACTCATGCCGTGCGACCGCGTTATAAGCCCCGGCCTCCCATTGGTCCTGTCGCCGTTTCGAGGATCGTGGCGGCAGGGGGCGGCCGGACGATCCTTCGGAACACCCCCCATGGATACGACGGCAGAAGAACCCCTCGACCGGCCGAGCCGGTCGCGGTCTCGCGCATTCTTTTCGATGGCGCGGGGGTTCTGGACGGGCGGATCGGCGCGGCGGGCCTGGTTCCTGACCGTGGTGGTCCTCGCCTTCGCCTTCGCCCAGATCGCCGCCCAGGTTGGCATCAACGGCTGGAACCGGCTCTTCTTCGACGCCCTCGAGCGCAAGGACATCGGCGCCGTGGTCACGGCCGTGGGTCTCCTGCCGGTCCTGCTCGGGGTCGCCGCGATCACCATGTCGGGCCTCGTCGTGTCGCGGATGCTCCTGCAGGTGCGCTGGCGCGAATGGGTCACCAACAAGCTGGCGGGCTGGTGGATCGCCGACCAGCGCTACTACCGGCTCGGCTTCCTCGCGCAGGAGCATTCTGCCCCCGAATTCCGCATCGCCGAGGACGTGCGCATCTCCACCGAGCCGCTGGTCGAATTCGCCATCGGCCTCATCTCGGCCGCGGTGACGGCCATGACCTTCGCGGCCATCCTCTGGACGGTCGCCGGCTCCATCACCTTCGAGATCGGCGGCGTCACGATCTTCATCCCCGCCTACATGGCCATCGCCGCCGTCCTCTATGCGGTCATCGCCTCACTCGCCGCCTATTTCGTCGGGCGCGCCCTGGTGGGCAAGGTCGCCGCCAAGAACGAGACGGAGGCGCTGTTCCGCGCCGAGATGACGCGCCTGCGCGAGAACGCGGAGAGCATCGCCCTGATCAAGGGCGACGCCGACGAGCGCGCCTCCGTGCGCGACACCTACCGCAACGTCGTGCGCGCCTGGATGGCGGTGGTGCGGCGGCAGGGCTACCTCGCCCTGGTCCTCAACACCAACGGCGCCCTCTTTCCCATCGTGCCGCTGCTGCTGGCGGCGCCGAAGTTCCTGTCCGGCGACCTCTCGCTCGGCGCCGTCATGCAGGTGGCGGCGGCCTTCAGCGCCGTGCAGGCCGCCCTCATCTGGTTCGTCGACAACTTCGTCCGGCTCTCCGAATGGTATGCCTCGGTCGTCCGCGTCGACGAGTTCGCCCAAACCCTCGAGGAGGTCGACATCGGCGCCATCATGGAGGACGAGCAGCAGATCCAGCTCGGCGAGAGCGACGACGACGCCATCCACATCGAGAACCTCTCCCTCGCCCACCGCAACGGCCGCGTCGTCATCGACGGCGCCTCCATCCGCATCGAGCCGGGCGAGAAGGTGCTGATCGCCGGCGAGAGTGGCACCGGCAAGAGCACCCTGATCCGCGCCCTCGCAGGGCTGTGGCCCTGGGGGTCCGGCCGCATCACCTTCCCGAAGAACGTCCGCTATGCCTTCGTGCCGCAGAAGCCCTACATGCCGCGCGGCACCCTGAAGGAGGTGCTGCTCTATCCCGAATCCGATGCGCCGGTGTCGGACGACGTCGTCCGTACCGCCATGGAGCGCTGCGGTCTCGACTACATGGTCAGGCGCCTCGGCGAGGAGGACGATTGGGACCGCGTCCTCTCCGGGGGCGAGCGCCAGCGGGTCGCCTTTTGTCGCCTTCTGATCAACAAGCCGCCGATCATCATCATGGACGAGGCGACCGCCGCCCTCGACGAGGGCAGCCAGGACAGCCTCCTCTCCCTCTTCGAGAACGAGCTGTCCGGCTCCACGCTGATCAGCGTCGGCCACCGGCCGGGCCTCGAGGCCTTCCACACGCGCAAGGTGACGCTGATCCGCCGGCCCGCCGGCGCCCACATGCAGTCGACAAAGATCCGCAAGCCCTGGTGGAAGATGCTGCGCAACACCCAGTCCGCCTGACCTTTCAGAAAATCCTCGCGGCGCTGGAACCGCCCCGGCATCCCCGCGTTACCTCTCCGATCATCGCAATTCCCTTCCCGCGATGTGGACCTCTCCACTTGAAGCCGCCTCTGGCGGCTTCTTTTTTGCCGGCCGACGCGGATGTCGCCGAGGCGCCCCGGGGTCCGCACCGCGGCAGAGGACGACCGACCGCCATGGATATCCACGTTCGCCACGTCACGACCTACCAGTACGCGGGGCCCGTCCAGTTCGGCCCGCACCGCCTGATGCTGCGCCCGCGCGACAGCTTCGACATGCGCATCCTGGAGACCGAGATCGACATCTTTCCGGCGGCCACCCTGCACTGGTCGCACGACGTCTACGGCAACACAGTGGCGGTCGCGACCTTCGCTGCGCCGGCCGACCGGCTGGAGATTACGTCCGGCCTCGTTCTGCGCCGCTATGCCTCTGCCTTTCCGCGCGAGCGCAGTTCGGCGAGCGCTCTCTTCGTGCCGCACTATGCGGACGGCGAGCGTATCGTGCTGCAACCCTTCATGACGCCGGCCACGAGCGACGAGGACGGCGCCCTCGCAGCCTGGATCGCGCAGGTCCTGTCGAACGGCGGGCCTGAGCACGACCCCCTGGCGCGCCTGTCGCAGGAGATTCACGCGGGCTTCGGCTATTCCGTCCGCTACGAGGAGGGCACCCAGTCACCCGCGCAGACGCTGTCCTTGCGCTCGGGCTCCTGCCGGGACCTCGCCTGGCTGTTCATCGAGGCGGTCCGCCGCCTCGGCTACGCCGCCCGCTTCGTCAGCGGTTACCTGCACAACAGCCACAACGACGATCCCTCCAACCGCGCAGCGGTGGGGCTCACCCACGCCTGGGCCGAGGTCTTCGTGCCGGGCGACGGCTGGGTGGAGTTCGATCCGACCAATGCGCTCGTCGCCGATCCCCACCTGATCCGGGTCGCGGTTGCGCGGGTTCCCTGGGACGCCTCGCCGGTGGCGGGCAGCTTCGTCGGACCCATGGGGGCGCAGATCAGCCTGTCAGTCGGTGTCGAGATCACCCCGACCGAGACCTACCGGAACGTTGCCTGAGCCTCAGAGCGGGATGGTCCAGCGCCCGGCGCTCGTGCCGGAGGCATCCGCCGTCCGGGTGGCGCCGATCTGGCGCAGCAGGCCGAGGGCGATCTTCGTCTCCACCGCGTCGAGGCGGCGGTCGTCGGCGGTGACGGACAGCGTGAGAGTGCCTTCCTCGCCCTGCGTCACCTCGACGGAGACATGATCGGCATGGCCGTCCTCCAGGGCGTGGGAGGCGATTTCGACCACCAGCAGCCCCAGCGGGATGGCCCGGTCGACCACCAGGCCGACGTCCTCCGGGGCGATCGTCGAGATCCACGGCCTGCCCGCGCGCATCAGGCCGTTGAGCATCACGGAGACCTCGTCGAGGAACGGCTTCAGCTCCACCGGCCGCATCTCGCCGAGCGCCAGCGCGTGACGATAGGCGATGGACAGGACGTGCACCTTGGCCTCCACCGGCGCCAGCACCGTGCGATGCTCGGGCGACTGCTGCCGCCGCGCCAGGCTGATGTAGCTCTGAACCACCTGCAGGCTGTTCTTCACCCGGTGGTGCAGCTCGCGCACCAGATGCCGGTTGGCGCCGATGGTGAGGTTGAGCTTCTCCACCCGCTCGGCCTGGTCGGTGACCAGCGCGTTGAAGGCTTCGGACACCCGGCGCATGTCCTCGGGCATGGACGGCTCGACCGGCGCGAGCTGCGGCTTCTGCGACGCACGGGCCACCGCCGCGGCCTCGATGCCCCGGATCCAGCGCACGATGTTGGCGTCGATCGCCAGGGAATAGACGGCGAAGAGCACCATCAGCGTGACGAGCGGCGTCAGCAGGAGGGCGATGAACTGGAGGAACGCGGCGCGCTCCGCCTGCTGGTCGAAGCGGGCCAGCACGTAGAGGTCCGGCTCGGCGACGAGCTGGGTGCCATAGGTGCCCGTCGCGCCCGACTGGCTGACCGATTCCCAGCGCTGGAGCTGCGGCCCGGTCCGCCCGACCACCGGCAGCCAGCTCGTATCGTCCTCGTTCATGCCTCGGGCGACCACCACCTCGGTGGAACTTCGGACGATGCCGACCGTCACGCCGGGATTGACCGTGCCGAGATCGAAGGCACGGTCCATGATGACGGCGTCGACAAGCAGCAGGGATTCCAGCGTCGGCGAATCGGGAATGTCTCCCCGCCGGGCGTAGATCACCATGAAGCGTCGCCCGCCGATCCGGGTCACGCCGTAGCTCGTGTCGGCGAGGTCGTTGCCGATCCAGGTGACGCTGCGGGCGCGGGCGCGATAGGCCTCGACGACAGCGCGGATGTCGCTTGCCGACACACCGTCACTGCGACTGGCCACGCAGGCCGGCCTGCCGCCCGTGCTGATGGAGATCGCGCTTATCCCGATACCATCGTCGACGATGCGCCGCGTGATCGTCTGACACTGGTCGGCTGTCCCGTCGGTGGCGGCGACGCTTGCCGTCGCCGCCAGCACCACTCTGAGCGACTCCCGGTACCAGACCCGGGTTCTCACCGCGAAATTGCCGACCGTCTGGAGCTGCGATGCCTCGATGGACGACAGCACCGAGCGATAGGTCGCCACCGCCGACACCGCCGTGATCACGGCGATCGGCAGGATGACGAGGACCATCAGGGCGAGCAGGCGACCCCGGACGGTGCGGAATGCGGTGACATTCATCGCGATCAGGTACGCGCCATATCCGCAGGTGACTGATGGGTGACGGCAACGGAGTTCCGGTCGGGGCCGATTTCGTCGACGCTGGTGATCCCGAGCAGGTCGGCGAGCTTGGCGCGGGCGCGGTTGACGCGGCTCTTGATGGTGCCGACCGCGACGCCGCAGATCTCGGCGGCCTCCTCGTAGGACAGGCCGCTGGCGCCGACCATGATCAGCACCTCGCGATGCTCTTCCGACAGCTTGGCGAGGGCGACGCGGAAATCGGCGAGGTCGAGCGCGCTTTCCTGCTCACCCGAGACGGTGAGGCGCTGGGCATAGGTGCCGTCGCTGTCCTGCACCTCCCGGCCGCGCTTGCGGTAGAGCGAATAGTAGGTATTGCGCAGGATGGTGAAGAGCCAGGCGCGCAGGCTGGTGCCCGGCTGGAACTTCTCCGAATTGCCCCAGGCCTTCAGCATCGTGTCCTGGACCAGGTCGTCCGCCTGCTGGACCGAGCCGCACAGCGAAACCGCGAAAGCGCGCAGGTTCGACAGTTCGGCGATCAGGCCCTCGCGGAATTCGTCACTGGCCATCACGGCGCTCCTTGGCTTCCAGCTCGGCCAGCAGTACGAGGAAGCGGTCGGGCACCGGCGCCTTGATGAGATCGTCGTAGTGGGCCTTCAGCGATTTGCCGATCGCCTCCTGGATGCGCTGGTCGAGCACGATCTCGGTCATGTCCCGTTCCTCTGCCGCCGCGCTCTTGTCATCATTGTCCGGCATCTCACCCATCGATCTCTCCATCCGCACCCTCGGATGCGGCCTTGATCCAACCCAAAACGTGCCTCGCACACATTGGTTCCGGCAAAAAGAAAAAATAAAAAACTTGCCAAACCAAGGGGTTCCGGGCTGGTTTTGGCGCTGACCGACAGGAGTATCGAATGACCATCGCTGCGGAAATCGCACCGCATCTCCCCTACCTGCGCCGCTTTGCCCGCGCCCTCAGCGGAACCCAGGCCGGCGGCGACTCCTATGTCGTCGCGACCCTCGAGGCGCTGGTCGCGGACCCTTCGTCGTTTCCCCGCGACATTCCCGCCCGCATCGCGCTCTACCGCATCTTCCTGAAGCTGTGGTCGTCCATGCCGGTCAACATGGCCACGGCCAGCCCGGGTGCGACGCGCCCCGGTGCCGTCGAGCGCAACCTCGACGCGCTGACGCCGCGTCCGCGCCAGGCCTTCCTGCTGCGCACGGTGGAAGGCTTCGCGATCCAGGACGTCGCCGCGGTGCTCGACACCGACGTCGACGCGGCGGCGGGCCTCGTCGAACAGGCCGGCCGCGAGATCGCCGAACAGGTGGCGACCGACGTGCTCATCATCGAGGACGAGCCGATCATCGCCCTCGACATCGAGACGCTGGTGCAGGAGCTCGGCCACTCGGTGACCGGCATCGCCCGCACCCACAAGGAGGCCGTGGCCCTCGTGAAGCAGAAGCGGCCGGGCCTCGTCCTCGCCGACATCCAGCTTGCGGACGGCTCCTCGGGGCTCGAGGCGGTCGCCGAGATCCTCGAGACCATCGACCTGCCGGTGATCTTCATCACCGCCTATCCGGAGCGGCTGCTGACCGGCGATCGGCCGGAGCCCGCCTTCCTGATCACCAAGCCGTTCCAGCCCGAGGCGGTGAAGGCCGCCATCAGCCAGGCCCTGTTCTTCGACCGTCGGTCCGAGCGCAAGGTCGCCTGAGCGGGACATCCAGTGACACTGCCGAATTCTGCCATGCCGCGAGGGAACCTTCCTCGCGGCATTCCGTTGTGAGCCAGGAGAATGATTTCGGACTCGCGACGGTGCCGGGAGGATTCGATGGTGATTTCACTTGCGACCATGGTCGTCGCCGCTGCCGTCCTCTTCGGAGGCCTGGTGGCGCTGACCCCTCTCGTGGTCGACATCACCCTGCTTGCCATGGCCCTGTCGGGCGCGCATGCGGTGGTCGGCCTGGCCGGCGGGTCCTAGGGCCCGGGATAAGGAAATGCGCGCTCGTCTCCCGAGGTATCGGGCAGAAGGGAATCGCGGCATGATCAGTCGTTAAGAGAACTTTCGCGCGTGCGGTGGTTCTCTTGGTGTCAGTGCAACGGAGTGATGAGGGGTCATCTCCCGCTTTTAGGTCTGAGGTATGGATAGGCATCGCATACTGATCGTCGAGGACGATCCGTTCATTGCAATGGACATCGAGGCGGCCGTCCTCGACGACCTTGGTCCCCGGACCGAGGTGATCGTCGTCGACAGCCTCGCCGAGGCGCAGACCCTCGCCGAGGACAGCGTCCATTGCGCCTTGCTGGACGTCGATGTCGTCGGCGGGAAGACCTTTGAGGTTGCCCTCAAGCTGCGCGCCCGCGGCACCCCCTTCGCCTTCGTTTCCGGGTCGCTCCCCTCCGACCTGCCGGCAGAGCTGCGCGGCGCAACCTTCGTGCGCAAACCCTTCCACTCGCGAGACATCCTCGGTTTCGTAACGAGCGCGCTGGAAAGCGGTCACACCGCCACGGGCGGCACCAGCATCAATCTGTCCACCGGGCAGAACCAGGACTGAGGGGACCGCCCTCAGCCCTCCTCCGCCGCCCTCTCTGCCCGCTGCACGGCGAGCCTGACCGCCGCCGGCACAGGTTCGACGACCGGCACGGGCAGGCTGCCGGCAATGGCGCGCGCCGCGACTGCGAGCGGCCCGCCGCCGATGACGAGGGCCTTCGCCCCCAACTCCTCCACCGCCCTCAGGCAGGCCTCCCGCAGTGCTTCCGAGAGACCCTGGCGATTGCCCATCACCTGATGGACGTCGCCTTCCGTCAGGACTGTGCCGAGGAACAGGTCGCCGTGGCCGTAGAGCTCGGCCCGGTCGGCGATGGCCTCCACGAGGTCCGGAGTCGTCGTCACCACCGCGAAGGAGCCGTGCGCCGCCGCCTCCGCCATGCCCGCCTCGGCGATGCCCGTGACGGGAATGGCGCCGGTCTGGCGCAGGTCGGAAAGCCCGGGATCGCCGAAGGCGGCGATGATGATGCCGCGATAGCCGAACGGCGGCCGGGCTGCGACGAGGGCTGTCACGGCCTGCCGTCCGATCTCCAGATCCGTCGGCCCGGTGATCAGCGGAACGCCGAAGGGCGCCGACAGACCGTCGATCTCGTGTCCGGGCACGGCGTCCCGGGCGATCCCGACCATGGCGGCCGTGGTGGCCTGGCTGGTGTTGGGGTTGATCAGGAGGAGGCGCATCAGGACCCCGCGGGAACGGCTGCGGCGAAGGCCCGGGCGATCTCGGCGCGCGGTGCCACCCAGACCCGGTCGCCGAGGCCGGCGAGCCGGTCGAGGACCCGTGAGAAGGCGGCGAAGCGTCCCGGCCGCCCGACGATCCGCAGATGATAGCCGATGTTGAGGAGGCGGGGCAGGCCGCGCTCGGCCTCCGCCAGCAGCACGTCGAGCGCGTCGTCGACATAGTCCGCCATATCGCTCCCGCGCACGAAGCCGTTGGGGTGGAAGAACTTCATGTCGTTGGAATCGAGCGCATAGGGCACCACGACCAGCGGCCGCGCTCCCGAGAGGTCCCAATAGGGCAGGTCGTCATCGAAGGCGTTCGACGTGTAGAGGAACCCGCGCTCGGCGAGCAGCGAGCGGGTCCAGGCGCTCTCCGCCCCGCGGCAGAAGAAGCCGACGGGAGGCGCAGCCCCGTTCACGGTCATGGCGGCGATGCAGCGGTCGAGGTCCGCCGCCTCTTCTTCGCGGCTGCGATAATCCGCGTGGGGGCGCCAGCGCCAGCCGTGCACAGCCGCCTCGTGGCCTGCCTCGCGCAGCGCGGCGAGGAGGGCGGGCGAGCGCGCGACGGCGCGGCCGCAGCACAGCCAGGTCGCCGCGATGCGATGCTCGCGCAGCGCCTCCAGCATGCGCCAGAAGCCGGCGCGGGTGCCGTAGGCGAAGATCTGCTCCTGTCCCTGGTCGCGGATGCCCGGCTCGACGACGCTGAGCACCTCGCCCATGCGCTCGCTGGCGGGGTCGCCGTCCCCGACCTGCCACTCCGCTCCCTCCTCGAGGTTGACGTTGACGGACACCGCGAGGCGCGCGCCGTTGGGCCAGCGCAGGTCCGGCCAGCGGCCGCCATAGCCGATCAGGTCCCGCGTCGCGCCCGCGGCCGCAGCGGGTGAGTCGGGCATGCCGCGGCCCGGCTGGCCTGCGGTCGCTGTCATGGCGTGTCCTCCGGAATGGGGCGCGGCGCCGCTGCCTGCCCGCTGATGCGGCAGCAAGACATGTGCCGCCCGTCGGAAGCCCGGAAGAGTCGGTTCACAAAATAGGCAAGGTCAAATTTACGGCAGTCCGATGCCGCCTTTTGCATCACCTAAGCGGCGGGCCGCCGACGACACGCAGGCTTCCTCAACATTCGACCGCCCCGCCCCGGGTTCGGATTGCATACAGGATAGGTGCGCTGATGGGCGAATGGTGCGCCGCCGCCCCAACCCGCGGACCGCGTTGCCCGTCCAGCCCGCCACTTGGCATGGCCGTTGCTGGCCCTGAGGGTCCCGATGCGGAGAACGTCGTCCTTATGGCATCCCAGCAGACCGCGATGGCCCGGGCCGCGCAGCCTTTGACGCTGGACGGCGTGACCCACAGCTACGGCGCGGGGCTGGCCGTCGACAACGTCACGCTCGAGGTCAAGGGCGGCGAACTCGTGGCGCTGCTCGGTCCATCCGGCTGCGGCAAGACCACGCTGCTGCGCATCGTCGCCGGCTTCATCGCCCAGACCAACGGCAAGGTCATCATCGGCGACCGGCCGATCGACGAGCTGCCGCCGAACCGGCGCGAGATCGGTATCGTCTTCCAGAACTACGCGCTGTTTCCCCACATGACGGTCGCCGAGAACATCGCCTATGGCCTCGCGGCCCGCGGTGAGAGCCGGGCCGTGCAGGCCGAGCGGGTCGAGGAGATGCTGGCGACCGTGCGCATGGAGGGCTTCGCCGACCGCAAGCCGCGCCAGCTCTCCGGCGGCCAGCAGCAGCGCGTCGCCCTCGCTCGCGCGCTCGCCATCCGGCCGCGGATCCTCCTGCTCGACGAGCCCTTCGCCGCGCTCGACAAGAACCTGCGCCTCGACATGCAGATCGAGATCAAGCGCCTGCAGCGCCAGTTCGCCCTCACCGCCATCATGGTCACCCACGACCAGGACGAGGCCATGTCCATCGCCGACCGCATCGCGGTGATGAGCCAGGGCCGCATCGAGCAGCTGGGATCGCCGGTGGAGATCTACGACGAGCCGGCGACCCTCTTCGTCAACAACTTCATCGGCTCCAGTAACCTCCTGAAGGGCCGCGTCGAGGCTGTCTGGTCGGAAGGCGTCCAGGTCGCGCTGGAGGCCGGCGCCACCTGGACACTCGCTGCGAAGGGGCGCTTCGAGGTGGGCGCGCCGGTGCTCGTCTCCGTGCGGCCGGAGCAGATGGTTCTCGCCGACGCGCCCGCGCCCGACCGCCTTCCCGTGTCGCTCAAGCTCAGCCTGCCGATCGGCGGGGCGCTCATCCACGACGTCACCGCCGCCGGCGGCGAGCACCTCAAGGTCGCCGTGCCGCGCCGGCCCGGCAGCCTCGCCACCCAGCCGGGCGAGGCCTTCGCGGCCCTCGCCCCCCATGCCCGCCCGTCCCTGTTTCCCGCAGCATCGTCCTGAGCCCTGACCGGCCGCCCACGAGGAGTATCCGCATGACCAAGCTCAACCGTCGCGACATCCTGGCCGGCGCGGGCGCGCTCGGCCTCGCCGGCCTTGTGCCGGGCGCTGCCCGCGCCTCCGGCAGCGTCACCGCCGCCATCTATCCCGGCACCTGGGAGGAGGCCTATCGCGCCGTCGTCGCCCCGGCGCTGAAGAAGGCGGCCAACGTCGACATCGCCTTCGACTCGCTCTTCGCCGTCGACCAGGTCGCCAAGGTCCGCGCCGCCCGCGGCGTGCCGCCCTTCGACTGCTTCGTGCTGGATCCGGGCCCGGCCGCCGCCGCCCAGGCCGCCGGCCTCTTCGAGCCGATCGATCCCTCCAAGCTGACCAATGCCGCCAAGGTTCCCGCCGGCCTCATCAAGTCGCACGGCGTCACCTGCAACGCCCAGGTCGTCGGCATCGCCTACAACCCGAAGAAGTTCCCGACGCCGCCCAAGGCCTGGACCGACCTCTTCACCGCGCCTTACGTCGAGCGGCTCGGCCTCACCGGCTTCCAGACCACCTTCGGCACCGTCTCGCTCATCGAGATGTGCAAGGCCTTCGGCGGTTCCGAGGCCAACATGGAACCGATCTTCGCCGAGCTGAAGAAGGCCGTGTCCAAGGCCGCCGCTGTCGCAGCCCCCGCCGCCATGCCGGGCCTGTTCCAGCAGGGCCAGATCGACGTCATGTACACCAACACCAACACGGTCGCGATCCTGAAGGGCCGTGGCGTCGACATCGCCTTCGCGACCCCCGCCTCCGGCGCCATCACCTTCCAGACGACGCTGCACATCGTGAAGGGCGCCGAGAACGTCGCCAACGCCTACAAGTACATCGACACGGCGATCTCGGCCGAGGTGCAGAACCAGCTGCAGCGCAGCCCCTACAACATGATCCCGATCAACAAGGACGTGACCTTCGTCGACACGCTGGACGTCAAGTCCATCGACGACCTCTCCAAGATGGTCACGCACGACTGGACCAAGATCAATCCGCAGCGCGCCGCCTGGATCGAGCGGTTCAACAAGGAGATCACGAAGTAAGGCGCGCTCGCCGTGTCCGCAGCCGCAGCCGCAACGGGAGCCTCTCCCGTCCGTGACGCTGTCGAGTGGCGCCTGGCGGCGCCGCTCGGCCTCACCTATGCGGTGTTCTTCGCTGCACCCTTCCTCATCCTGCTCGGCATCAGCTTCTATGCCGATGCCGAGCAGACCCGCCTCGGCCTGGACAGCTGGCTGAAGTTCTACACCGACGCCTTCTACCTGAAGGTCATCTTCGACACCCTGAAGCTCGGCGTCCTCGCCGTGGTGGCGACGACGATCCTCGCCTACCCGCTGGCGCTGGTGTTCCGCTCCGCCTCGCCGCGCATGCAGCGGGTGCTGATCTTCATCATCCTGATGCCGCTGCTCACCTCGGTGGTCATCCGCACCTTCGCCTGGATCGTGATTCTCGCCCGCGAGGGGGTGGTCAACCAGACGCTCATGGCGCTCGGCCTCACCGCGACCCCGCTGAACCTCCTGCAGACCGAACTCGGCCTCGTCATCGCCCTGACGCAGATCGAGATGCCGCTGATGCTGCTGCCGCTGCTCACCATCATGAACCAGATGGACCAGAACCTCGTCGACGCGTCGCGGGCGCTCGGGGCCTCGAAGTGGCGCACCTTCTTCCGGGTGATCCTGCCGCTCACCCTTCCCGGCTGGATCGCCGGCGCGACGCTGGTCTTCGCCTCCGCCACCACCGCCTTCATCTCCCAGTCGGTGATCGGCGGCGCGAGGCTCGTCTACCTGCCCTCGCTGATCTGGCAGCAGTCCATGGTGGTCTACAACTGGCCCTTCGCGGCGGTGGCCTCCCTCACCCTCCTCTTCACGGTGCTCTCCGGCATCATGGCGCTGAGCTGGCTCGGCCGCTTCGCGAAGACCAGCTAGAGGCAGCCCATGTCGCAGCGCTCCACGCCGGCCGACGTCTCGTTCAACCTCACGGTCGGCATCATCGCCGGCATCGCCATCCTCATCCTGGTGGCGCCGGTCCTCATCGTCATCGCCACGTCCTTCACGACGACGCAGGCGCTGCGCTTCCCGCCGCCGGGCCTGTCGCTGCGCTGGTACGGCGAACTCTTCAATCCGGTGCGCTCGGCCCCGATCCACAATGCCGCGCTGAACAGCCTCTGGGTCGCCGGCTGGGCGACCGCCATCGGCTCGGTCCTCTCGGTCCTCGCGGCGCTGGCCATCACCCGCGTCAGCCGCCCCTCTGCACGGGCGCTGGAAGCGAGCTTTCTCTCGCCCCTCGTGCTGCCGACCCTCTCCTACGGCCTTGCGGCGCTGATGTTCTTCTCCGTGCTCGGCATCCGGCCCTCGCTGAACCTGCTCATCGCCGGCCACCTCGTGGTCATTGCGCCCTTCGTCTTCCGCACGACGCTGGCGAGCCTCACGCAGCTCGACCCGGCGCTGCTCGAGGCCTCGGCCAATCTCGGCGCCAGCCGCTTCTATTCCTTCCGCCGCATCACCCTGCCGCTCATCGCGCCGGGCATCGCCGCGGGCGCCTTCCTCGCCTTCATCGCCTCCATGGACAACGTGCCGGTCTCGCTCTTCCTCTCGACCGCGCGCACCTCCATGCTGCCCATCCGCATGTGGGGCATGATGGAATCAACCCTCGACGTCCGCATCGCCGCCATCGCCGGCGTGCTGATCGTCGTCATCCTCCTCCTCATGGTGGTGATGGACCGGTTCACCGGCCTCACCCGCCGCATGAGCGCCTGATCCGCTGGAGCCCTCCATGACCGTGCCCTACGACCGCGATCTCATCGGCTACGGCGCCAATCCGCCCAACCCGCAATGGCCGGGCGGCGCCCGCGTCGCCATCAATTTCGTCATGAACTACGAGGAGGGGTCCGAGCCCTCCGTCCAGGACGGCGAGGGCTATACCGAGACGGCGCTGACCGAATCCAGCAGCCTAAACATGCCCGTGAAGGGACGCGACCTCGCCGGCGAGGGCATGTTCGCCTACGGCAGCCGCGTCGGCTTCTGGCGGCTGATGCGCCTGTTCCAGGAGCGCGGCCTGCCCATGACCGTCTTCGGCTGCGCTCTCGCCCTCGAGCGCAACCCGGAGGCCGCAGCCGCGGTCCGGGAGTCGGGCTTCGACGTCTGCTGCCACGGCTGGCGCTGGATCAAGCACTACGAGCTCGACGAGGCCGAGGAGCGCGAACACATCCGGAAGGCCGTCGCCTCCCTCAAGGCCACCGTCGGCGACCGCCCGCTCGGCTGGTACTGCCGCTACGGGCCCAGCGTGAACACCCGCAGGCTGGTGGTGGAGGAGGGCGGCTTCCTCTACGATTCCGATGCCTATGACGACGAGCTGCCCTACTGGACGAAGGTCGACGGCAAGCCTCACCTCGTCGTGCCCTATTCCCTCGTCAACAACGACGGCAAGTTCGGCACCGGCTTCTTCGCGACCTCCGGCGACTATTTCGAATGGCATAAGGACGCCTTCGACATGCTCTATGCCGAGGGGCGCACCACGCCGAAGATGATGTCGGTCGGCCTGCACATGCGCCTCATCGGCCACCCGGCGCGGGCGGCGGGCCTTGCCCGGTTCCTCGACTACGTGCAGTCCCACGAGGGTGTCTGGGTGACAAGACGCCTCGACATCGCGCAGCATTGGGCGAAGACCCATCCCTTCCAGGGCTGAGCCCGCGCGCCGAGGACCGTCCATGCCCCATGAGCTCATCGTCGCCCTCGGCGACCGGCACTACCGCGTCGAGCGGCCCTTCGGCTCCTGGCCGCAGAACACCGGCTTCGTCACCGACGTGACGGTGGACGGGCGCGGCCATGTCTTCGTCATGCTGCGCCACGATCCCCTCGTCCACCCGGCCGATCCCCGCGTCATCGAACTGGACCCGGAGGGCCGCTACATCGCCGGCTGGGGCGGCGAGGCCATCGCCGATTCGCACATGCTCACCGCGACGCCCTCGGGCCATCTCATCGCGGTGGACCGCGACATGCACGAGGTCATCTGGTTCACCACCGCGGGCGAGCGCGTCGGCCAGCTCGGAGTCCGCGGCCGGCCTTTCTCACCCTTCAACCACCCGACCGACGTCTCCGTCGCGCCCTGGGGCGACATCTACGTCGCCGACGGCTACGGCGCGGCGATGGTCCATCGCTTCTCGCCCAACGGCCGGCACGTGCAGAGCTGGGGCGGGCAGGGGTCGCAGGACGGGGAGTTCGTCTGGCCGCATGCGATCTGGACCTTCGCCGACGGCCGCGTCGTCGTCATCGACCGCACCTGGAACCGCGTCCAGGTCTTCGACGGGGCCGGTCAGCACCTCGACACCTGGCACGACTTCTACCAGCCGGTCGGCATATGGGGCGACGCCGAGGGCTGCGCCTACATCACCGACATGGTGCCGAGCCTGACCAAGATCGCCCCGGACGGCACCCGCATCGGCCGCTGCCGGCCCATGCTCAACGGCGCCCATGGCCTCTACGGCACGCCCTCCGGCGACATTCTCCTCGCCGAGGGCAATCCGAGCCGCATCACCCGCCTGAAACTTTTGGGGTGACGCGGTCTCGGCCGACGCGCCTTGCCTGTTGCCAAACGCCCCTCCCGCGGCTAAAAGCCAGCGCGATTGCCGCCTTAGCTCAGCTGGTAGAGCACCTCATTCGTAATGAGGGGGTCGTAGGTTCGAATCCTATAGGCGGCACCAGTCCTTCCCGCACAACTCGGCACACCGCTCCCCGCGCGCTCCCGGCGATTCGCCTCACCTGTTGAAGCGGATCGGCACCGCGAGGGTGACGCTGGCGCCGCCACCTCCGATGGTCGGCGGCGGGGCGGGAACCGGGCTCGCACGGCGGATCATCGCCACCGCCTCGGCGTCGATGGCGGCGTCTCCCGAGGAGCCCGACAGCCGCGCGGCCATGACCCGGCCCCACCGGTCGATGGTGAAGACGACCTGCGCCGTGCCGCCGCCGGCGCCGGCGGGAAAACGCTTGAACCGGTTGAGATGGGCATAGAGCGCGCCGCGCCAGGTCGCGGGCGAGACGCTGGGCGCGGAAGCGGCGCCCGCGACGGGGGCCGCCGCGCTGTCGGATCGCTGCGCCTGGGCGGTGGGC
>NZ_JBQVQL010000057.1:0-31597 GCF_052440005.1 Phreatobacter sp. | reverse complement strand
CGCGGTGGGCGGCGAGCGCGGCGGCGAGCGCGTCGAGGCCTTCGCCGGTCGTGGAGGAGACCAGCACGACCGGCGCGACCCAGGCGCCGGCGTCGCGGGCCACGAGGGTCAAGGCGCCCTCCACGTCCGCCTTGGCGCGCTGGGCGGGTGCGCCCATGTCCGCCTTGGTGACGACGATGACGTCCGGCAGTTCCATGACACCGGCCTTCATGAACTGCAGGCTGTCGCCCGAGCCCGGCTGGATGCAGAGGACCACCGTATCGGCCACCATCGCGACGTCGGCTTCCGACTGGCCGATGCCGACGCTCTCGACCAGCACCCGGTCGAAGACGGCGCGCATGACGACCATGGCGGCGACCGTCTGGTCGGAGAGGCCGCCGAGCCGGTCGCGCGCCGCCATGGAGCGGACGAAGACGCCGCGGTCGGCGGGATCGGTGGCGATGCGGGCGCGGTCGCCGAGGAGGGCCCCGCCGGTACGCCGCGAGGAGGGATCGACGGCGATGACGCCGACGGTCTCGCCGGCCCTGCGCCAGGCGGTGACGAGGGCGTTGGTCAGTGTCGACTTGCCGACTCCGGGCGGTCCGGTGAGCCCGAGGGTTGCGCCGCGCGCCTCGGCGCAGGCGGCGTCGAGGAAGCGGGCGAGCGCCTCGCTGCCGGCCCGGGTCTCGATGGCGGCGAGAGCGGCGGCGAGCCCGCGCTTTCCACCGGTGCGAACCGCCTCGACGGATGCGGGAACCATGGCCTCAGCCGAGCAGGGAGACGGTGGCGAGGTGGAGGAGGGCGGCGGCGAAGAACCCGCCGAAGCGCCAGGGCATCGGCAGGGGCCCCTCGGCGCGGCCCTGCATGGACAGGACGTTGATGGCGACGTCGCAGACGAGCGCGACACCGAGCAGCCACATCAGCCCCGGCACCGTCTGCCCGAGGGCCGGATGGGCCTTGAACAGGACGGCGAAGGCGACGCCCGCCGCCAGCATGACGGCGACGAAGACGAGGCCGGCGAGCGGCAGTTTGGGGCGGGTCACGTCGGTCATCTGGCGCGTCGGGTCTCCTGGATGCCGGCCGAGCCTCGCACGGAAGGCCGCGCCCCGCCAACCGGGGCGCGGAACCGACTCAGGCCTGTCCCGCCGCCGCCTTGCCGAGGGCCGCCTGCGCCGCCGCGAGACGGGCGATGGGCACGCGGAAGGGCGAGCAGGAGACGTAGTCGAGGCCGACCATCTCGCAGAAGTGGATCGAGGCGGGGTCGCCGCCATGCTCGCCGCAGATGCCGAGCTTGATGTCGGGGCGGGTCTTGCGGCCGCGCTCGGCGGCGATCTGGACGAGCTCGCCGACGCCCTCCTGGTCGAGGGAGACGAAGGGATCGACCTCGATGATGCCCTTGGCGAGGTAGGGGTTGAGGAAGCTCGCGGCGTCGTCGCGCGAGATGCCGAAGGTCGTCTGGGTGAGGTCGTTGGTGCCGAAGGAGAAGAACTCGGCGCTCTCGGCGATCTTGCCGGCCTGAAGCGCGGCGCGCGGCAGTTCGATCATGGTGCCAACGATGTAGTCGAGGCTGGCGCCCGTCTCCTTGATGACCGCCTCGGCCATGGCGACGATGCGCGCCTTGACGAGGTCGAGCTCGGCCTTGGTGGCGACCAGCGGCACCATGACCTCGGGAACGACGGGCTTGCCGCTCTTGCGGCCGGCCTCGACCGCGGCCTCGAAGATGGCGCGGGCCTGCATCTCGGCGATCTCGGGATAGGCGACGGCCAGGCGGCAGCCGCGGAAGCCGAGCATCGGGTTGAACTCGTGCAGCTCCTCGGCGCGCGCCTTCAGCTTCTTCGGATCGGCCCCCATGGCGGCGGCGACCTCGGCGATCTCGGCCTCGGTGTGGGGGAGGAACTCGTGCAGCGGCGGGTCGAGCAGGCGGATGGTGACGGGCAGGCCCGCCATGATCTCGAACAGCTCGACGAAGTCGGAGCGCTGCATCGGCAGCAGCTTGGCGAGCGCCGCGCGGCGGCCCTTCTCGTCGTCGGCGAGGATCATCTCGCGCATGGCGACGATGCGCTCCTCGTCGAAGAACATGTGCTCGGTGCGGCAGAGGCCGATGCCCTCGGCGCCGAACTCCACCGCGACGCGGGCGTCGGCGGGGGTCTCGGCGTTGGTGCGCACCTTCAGGCGGCGGACCTTGTCGGCCCAGCTCATGAGGGTGGCGAACTCGCCGGAGAGCTCGGGCTGGAGCATGGCCACCTCGCCGAGCAGGACCTGGCCGGTGGAGCCGTCGATGGTGATGACGTCGCCCTTCTTCAGCACCTTGCCGGCGATGGACATGGTCTGCGCGGCATAGTCGACGCGCAACGAGCCGGCGCCGGAGACGCAGGGCTTGCCCATGCCGCGGGCGACCACGGCCGCGTGGCTGGTCATGCCGCCGCGGGTGGTGAGGATGCCCTCGGCGGCGTGCATGCCGAGGATGTCCACGGGGCTCGTCTCGACGCGCACCAGGATGACCTTGTGGCCGCCGGCCTTCATGGCCTCGGCCTCGTCGGAATTGAAGACGATCTCGCCCTGGGCGGCGCCAGGGGAGGCCGGCAGGCCGGTGGCGAGCACGCGGCGCTCGGCCTTGGGGTCGATGGTGGGGTGGAGGAGCTGGTCGAGGGAGCCCGGCTCGACGCGCGAGACGGCCTCCTCCCGCGTCAGCACGCCCTCGTTCGCCAGTTCCACGGCGATGCGCAGGCTCGCCTTCGCGGTGCGCTTGCCGTTGCGCGTCTGCAGCATCCAGAGCTTGCCGCGCTCGACGGTGAACTCGAGATCCTGCATGTCGCGGTAGTGCTTCTCCAGCGTCGCCGCGACGGCGATGAACTGCCCGTAGACCTCGGGCAGGGCGGTCTCCATGGAGGGCTTGTCGGAGCCGGCGGCGATGCGGGCGACCTCGGTGATGTTCTGCGGCGTGCGGATGCCGGCGACCACGTCCTCGCCCTGGGCGTTGATGAGGAACTCGCCGTAGAGCTCCTTCGCGCCGGTGGAGGGATTGCGGGTGAAGGCGACGCCGGTGGCGGAGGTCTCGCCCATGTTGCCGAAGACCATGGCCTGGACGTTCACCGCGGTGCCCCAGCTCTCGGGGATGGCGTGCAGGCGGCGATAGGTGATGGCACGCTGGTTCATCCAGGACGAGAAGACGGCGCCCACCGCGCCCCAGAGCTGCTCGCGCGGGTCCTGCGGGAAGGGAGCGCCGGTCTCCTCCTCGACGCGCCGCTTATACTCGCCGACGAGGTGCTTCCAGTCGTCGGCGGAGAGGTCGGTGTCGAGGGTGAGGCCCTTGCGCTCCTTGTAGACCTCGAGGAGGTCCTCGAAATTGTGGTGGTCCACGTCGAGCACGACGTTGGAGAACATCTGGATGAAGCGGCGATAGCTGTCATAGGCGAAGCGCTCGTCGCCCGAGCCCTTGCCGAGGGCGGCGACGGTGACGTCGTTGAGGCCGAGATTGAGGATCGTGTCCATCATGCCCGGCATGGAGGCGCGGGCGCCGGAGCGGACCGAGACGAGCAGCGGATTCTCGGCGTCGCCGAAGAGCTTGCCGGTGAGGACGCCGATCTGGGCGAGGCCGGCCTCGACCTGGTCCCTGAGCTCGGCCGGATAGGAGCGGCCGTTGGCGTAGTACCAGGTGCAGACCTCGGTGGTGATGGTGAAGCCGGGGGGCACGGGCAGGCCCATGTTGGACATCTCGGCGAGGTTCGCGCCCTTGCCGCCGAGCAGGTCGCGCATGCTCGACTGTCCCTCAGCCTTGCCGTCGCCGAAGGTGAAGACCCATTGCGTCATGGTCGAATTCCCGGACTTGTCATGCGCTGCACCGACGCCGGACGGGGCCGATTGCTGCGGCGCGTTTCTTTAGGCGCTTTCGGCGTGCCATTTCAACCGCGCCTCCTCCATCCGCCCGCTGCGACATTGATGACGCTGCGATGAAGGCTGGATGAATGCAGTGCGGCACGATTATACTGCGACGCAAGAGGATTGTTCCCCCGCCGTGATCAGCGTCATCATTCCCACCCTCAACGACGAGCGCCGGCTGGTGCCGACACTGGCCTCCCTGGTCTCGGGCGCGGCGGACGGGATCGTCATCGAGGCGGTGATCGCCGACGGGGGATCGGAGGACGGGACGGAGGCTGTGGCGGACGTCGCGGGATGCCGGTTCCTGCGTGGGCCCGCCGATCCCGGCAGCCGGCTCGCCGCGGCGGCCGGCGGGGCGAAGGCGCCCTGGCTGATGTTCATCCGCCCCGGGGTGGTGCTGGACGAGGGCTGGATCCGCGACGTCCACGGCTTTCTCGACCAGGTGACGCGCCGCCAGGAGGCGCACCGCCGTGCGGCCGCCTTCACCCTCGGCGTCGACGACTACGGCCTCGCGGCCAAGGCGCAGCTGGCTCTGACGCGCGCCAGGTTCCTGCTCGGCGGCGGTGCCGATCCGCATCAGGGCCTGCTGCTGTCGCGGGACCACTACAGGGCGCTCGGCGGCCACAGGCCCGGTCCGGACAGCGAAAGCGCCCTCGCCCGCCGGCTTGGCCGCCGGCGGACGCTGACGCTGCGCAGCCGGGCAACACAGGTCGCCCGGTAGCAACCTGGATCACGCGGGCAGGCGCCCGGCGTATTCCTCCTTGAGCCGCTGCCAGCCCGACCAGAAGGTCTCGCGCGGCTCTCCCGTGAGGCGGCTTGCCAGCACGTCGAGATGCATGTGCCAGCCGGCCGAGACGTTGAGCATGGACGTGCGGTCGACGAGGCGTCGGTGGGTGACGGTGAGCAGAACCGCGTCGCCCCGGGGCTCAAGGTCGAAGGCGACGGAGCCGCCTTCCGTCCCCCAGGAGATGACCAGGCGGCGCGGCGGATCGATCTCCAGGATACGGCCCGCCATGCGGTGCTCTTCCGGGAAACCCTCGGGGCGGCGGCCCGGCGGTTCGTCGAGCTCACCATTGCGCCAGACCAGCTCGAAGGACGCCCCTGCCGTCGTTTCCATCGCCCCGGCGGCCAGCCATTTGCGCCGGAGCTCGCCGTCGACGAGGTAGGACCAGACGCGGTCCGCGGAGCCCGGCAGCAGCCGCCTGATGGTCAGGGTGGCGGGCTCTGTGAGGGCGCCGTAGCGGTCGAGGGTCGCGATGTCGGTCATGTCTCATCTCCTGTCGGTGGGGTGGAAGAGCGTCGGGCATCGTCCTCGCGCAGCAGGCGCTCCAGGACGTCGAGGCGGCCGGTCCAGAACCTCTCGTAGAAGCCGAGCCATTCATGGGCGGCGGCGAGGGGCCCGGGGACCAGGCGGCACCAGTGGGTGCGCCCGCGAACCTCGCGGGCGACGAGACCGGCATCCTCGAGCGCCCTGACGTGCTTGGAGGCCGCGGCGAGCGACATGGCGAAGGGTGCAGCGAGCTGGCCGATGGTCATTTCGCCGTCCGCGAGTGTGCGGAGCATGCTGCGGCGGGTGCCGTCGCCGAGGGCGCGGAAGACGGTGTCGAGAGGGACGGCGCGTTGTTCAACCATGTGGTTTAATATCTGCCGTCGACCGCCGATTGTCAACCACAAGGTTTAATATCTTATCGCGCCGTCGGCCGCGCCCTCCGCGCTTAACGTTTACGTGACGTTATCGAAGTGGCGGCATTGTCGTACCCCTCAGCCGGCAGCGCGAGCCCCCATGCTTCCCTCGCTCGAAAATCCCGTCGAACAGGTCCTCGCCGCGGTGGAGCAGTTGCCTCCGGCGGCACAACAGGCGCTGGTGACCGGCATTCTCGGCCAGTTCGGTCCGGACAGGCCGCGGCCCTCTCCGAAGGCCCAGGAGCGGCTCGACCGGATCGTCGCCCACCTGCTGCCGCCCATGCCGATCGACCGGCGTGTCTACTTCGCCCGCGCCTTCGGTGCCCTCGACCTCGACCTGCCGCGCACCTTCGCGGCCATCGACAAGGACGAGGAACTGGTAGCGGAAATTTCGCTCGGCCATGCTACCCCCGAGCCCTCGACCATCCTCAACCTGGGCAAGCAGCGGCGCTACGTCGACACGCGCATCATGGCCGACCGGGAAGACCTCAGCGGGGAGGCCGCGGAGGCCCTGGCCGAGGTGGGCGATGCCCGTACCGTGCGGATCCTCGCCGAGAACCGGTTCGTGACGCTTTCGCCGAAAGCCGTTTCGCGGATGGTGACGCGCGCCTCGCACGATCCGCAGCTGCAGCAGCAATTGTGCAACCGGGCGGAACTTGGCCCCGAGGAGGCACTGCGCCTCGCCCTCGTCGTGCCGGACAATCTCAAGGCCGTGCTCTTCGAGCGGCTGGACCGGGACGCCGTGCAGGAGGCGCAGAAGCTCGCCTCGGAGGCGATCATCGCCAAGGTGCGGCGCATCCGGTTGCTCAAGGACGTCACCGAGAGCGCCGATGACGTGCGCCGGGATCTCAGGGACGGAACCAAGTCGCTGGCCGAGGCGCTGATGCTGCTGGCGGCGACGGACCAGGTGATCCCGGCCCTCGAGATTCTCGGGGTGACGCTCGGCATCGAGCGGGAAGCGCTGATCACCGCGCTGGCGCGCGGCCGCATCGAGCCCTTCGAGGCCATGGCCCGCGCCGTGGCGCTGGACGAGAACGTCTTCGTCTCCCTGGTGGGATCGTTCTGCCGCCGCTGGCGCCGGGCGGCGCCCGATCCGCGCGGGCTGCTGCGCCGCTACAGGATGCTGACGGAAAAGGAAATCGACGCGGAACTGGCGCTGCTGCGCGGCCAGGGCGCCAAGCGGGCGCCCGGTGCGCGACCGCCGGCGGAACCCGTCGCGGTCCCCGTGGCGATCGGCTGATCCACGGCCATTGACGCGGGCCCTGGCGGCTGCCACAGCCCGCATTATGACAGCCACACGCCTCCTCCTGATCGCCGCCGGACTGATGGGCGCCACCGGCGTCGCCTTCGCGGCGCTCGCCAGCCACCGCTATGCCGGGACGAGCCTGTCGGTCGCCGCGACCATGCTGTCGCTGCATGCGCCGGCGGTGATCGCCGTGGCGATTGGCCGGAAGGGGGCCTTTCTCGCCGACCTGCCGGCGCGCGTCGCCGCCTGGGGCCTCGTCGTCGGAACCGCGCTGTTCAGCGGCGACCTCGCCGTGCGCACCTTCGCCGGCACGGCGCCGTTTCCCATGGCGGCGCCCGTGGGCGGCATGGTGATGATCGCCGCCTGGCTCGGCGTGGCGCTCGCGGGTGCCATCGGCGGCCGGCGCGAGGGCTGAGGCAGCGCGGCGCCTGCACGGAAGCTGCGCGCCGCTGCCGCTGTTTTGTGCAGAAGGGCGGTGCTAGCGTGCTTCCCTCTTCGGCAGGCAGGTCCCCCGTGCAGCAGACGTCCCACGACCGCTACCATTCCCCCGCCGCCGACATCGACGGCCGCGCCGCATGGCTGCGCCTCGCCGTCGCCCTCGCCCTGGGCACCATCGGCGGCGTCGGCATGTGGTCCGTCGTCGTGGTGATGCCGGCCGTGCAGGCCGATTTCGGGGTCGGGCGCGGCGAGGCCTCCCTGCCCTATACGCTGGCCATGCTCGGGTTTGCCGGCGGCGGCGTCCTCATGGGCCGGATCTCCGACCGGTTCGGCATCATGGCGCCGGTGATCGGCGGCAGCCTGCTGCTCGGCACCGGCTATGCGCTGGCCGCCGCCGCGCCCTCCATCCTCGTCTTCGCGCTGGCCCACGGCCTGCTCATCGGGCTCGGCTCGGCGGCCGTGTTCGGCCCCCTCCTCGCCCATGTCTCGTTCTGGTTCGACCGGCGGCGTGGCATCGCGGTCGCCATCGCCGCCTCCGGCAACTACCTCGCCGGCGCCATCTGGCCGCAGATCGTCCGGTTCAGCCTCGACAGCCTGGGATGGCGGACGACGCATCTCGTCATCGCCGTCTCGGTCGTCGTGCTGATGGTGCCGCTCGCGCTGCTGCTGCGCCGGCGGCCGCCGGTGGCAGAGGTCGGCGCGGCCGCCCTCGCCCGCTCGGCCAGCCCGGCGGCGCTCGGGCTCTCGCCCAACATGCTCACCGTGCTCCTCGCCATCGCCGGCATCGCCTGTTGCGTCGCCATGTCGATGCCGCAGGTCCACATCGTCGCCTATTGCGCCGACCTCGGCTACGGCGTGGCGCGGGGCTCGGAGATGCTGTCGCTGATGCTGGCCTTCGGCATCATCAGCCGCGTCGCCTCGGGCTTCGTCGCCGACCGGATCGGGGGGCTGGCGACGCTGCTCCTCGGGTCGACCCTGCAGGGCCTCGCCCTCGTCCTGTTCCTCACCTCCGACGCGCTGACGCCGCTCTACATTTTCTCGATCCTGTTCGGACTGTTCCAGGGCGGAATCGTGCCGAGCTACGCCATCATCGTGCGCGAGTACTTTGCGCCGGGCGAGGCCGGTACGCGCGTCGGGATTGCGCTGATGGCAACGCTGCTCGGCATGGCCTTCGGCGGCTGGATCTCCGGCGTCATCTACGACATCACCCGCTCCTACCAGGCCGCCTTCGTCAACGGCATCCTGTGGAACCTCGTGAACCTCGCCATCGTTGGATGGCTTCTGATGCGACGGGAGCGGCTGGCGAAGGCCTGATCGCTCTCGACGCCGGCGCGCCGAGGCCGCATCCTGCGCGCACGGCCGTTCCGAGGGGGATTTCATGAGCGACAAGACCCGCATCGCGCTCGACGTCCGCGACGTCGAGCAGCTGTTCTCGACCTTCGATCCCTCGCCTTTCCACGACTTCAGCCTCAACGCCACCGCCGCCCAGTACATTGCCTCCCAGGCCTGGTACGCGCCGCGCCGGCACCGCTTCGTCATCGCCCTCAGCATCCGCGGCAAGCCGGCCACGGCGCGGGACGCGGCCAAGCTGCAGGAGGTGGTGCGCATGCACTTCACGCGGCTCGCCGCCAGCGAGCAGCAGAACCTCCGCCAGTTGATCCGCACAGGCGTGATCTCGCTCGCCATCGGCCTGTGCGTGCTGGCCTTCTGCACGGCGCTGTCGCGGGTCGTCGACAACTCGTCCCTGCCGGACGGCTGGCGCGAAGGGCTTCGCGACGGCATCTCGGTGTTCGGCTGGGTGGCGAACTGGCGGCCGGCGCAGATCCTGTTCTACGACTGGTGGCCCGTCCGGCGGACGCGCAACCTCTATCGGCGCCTGCAGGATGCGACGGTGGAATCGGGGAAGCCGGGGACGCGCACGGTGGCGTCCGACGAGGTGGCGCCCATCGACACCATGCCGATCGCGGCCGACCGCATCTGAGCGATCAGTTCGCCCCGGTCAGGCGGATCGCCGCCGGGCCCATGATGACGACGAAGAGGCAGGGCAGGAAGAAGACGATCATCGGCACGGTGAGCTTCGGCGGCAGCGACGCCGCCTTCTTCTCGGCCTCGGACATGCGCATGTCGCGGTTTTCCTGCGCCATGACGCGGAGCGTGTTGGCGAGCGGTGTGCCGTAGCGCTCGGCCTGGATGAGCGCCATCGTCACCGCACGGACGCCGTCGAGGTCCGTGCGCTTGGCGAGGTTCTCGTAGGCCATGCGGCGGTCCTGCAGATAGCTCAGCTCGGCCGTCGTCAGGGTCAGTTCCTCGGCGAGCGCGATCGACTGCGTGCCGACCTCCAGGCTCACGCGCTTGAAGGCCATTTCGATCGACATGCCGCTCTCGACGCAGATGAGCAGCAGGTCGAGGGAGTCGGGAAAGGCGCGGCGGATCGAGGTCTTGCGATGCTCGATCTTGTTCTTGAGGTAGAGCATCGGCAGCTGCAGGCCGATATAGGCGGCGAACAGCGACAGCAGGACGCGGACGATGGCCGGCTGTCCGAGATCGTTGACGCCGAAGAGGTAGACCAGCGCCGCCAGCACGGTGATGATCGGCACGATGAGCCGGAACAGCAGGAAGACGATATAGGGCGCCTGGCCGCGGTAGCCCGCCTGGACGAGCTTGTCGCGCGCCTCCTCCTGCGCCAGGTGCTTGCCGAGCTGCAGCCCGTCGACGATGAACTTCACCCACGCCTTGGTCGTACGCCGGACGGCGATGCGCTCGCCGCTGGCCAGCCGCGCCCGCTCGCGCTCGCGGATCTTGTTGCGCTCGACCGAGACGGCCTTCATGCGGCGGCCGAGATTGTCGCCCGCCAGCAGCGGCATGGCGAAGGTGAGGACCGTGGCGCAGACCGCGACGGCGATCAGCAGCTGGATGATGAAGTCCCGGTCGTGGAGCTTCTCGATGACGAGCTTCAGCATGGTGTCCGTCGCTCCATCAGAAGTCGAAATTGATCATCTTGCGCATGACCAGGACGCCGGTCAGCATCCAGAACATGCAGACGGCCAGCAACAGCCGCCCCATGTCGGTGGTCCACAGCAGCGAGATGTATTGTGGTGTCGACAGATAGACGAAGAACATCACCGCCGGGGGGAGGCAGGCGATGATGGCGGCCGAGGACTTGGCCTCCTGCGAGAGCGCGACGATCTTCGACTTCATCTTCTTGCGGTCGCGGAGCACCTTCGAGAGGTTACCGAGGGTCTCCGAGAGATTGCCGCCGGCCTTCTGCTGGATCGAGACGACGATGCAGAAGAAGTTGGCCTCGGGCACGGGCATACGGTCGTAGAGCTTCATCACCGCCTCGTGCAGCGGAATGCCGAGGGCGGTCTGCTCGATGATGTGCCGGAACTCGGTGCGCACGGGCTCCTGGGCCTCCGTGGCGACGATGCGGATACAGTCGCCGAGCGGCAGACCCGCCTTCACGCCGCGGACGATGACGTCGACGGCATTGGCCAGCTCGTTCAGGAAGGCCGCCATGCGGCGCTTCTTCAGATGGTTGAGGATCCACTGGGGCAGGCCGAGGCCGAAGACGACGGCGGCGGCGAGGACCGCCAGCATCGGCATGCCCATGAACAGGGTGGCGAGAACGCCGCCGAGGGCCAGCCCGCCGGAGAGGATGTAGAACTGCTTCGCCGTCCACGACAGGCCGGCCTGGGCGATGCGGATCTGCAGCGGCGGCTTCGAGGACTTCTTCTGCTTGCGCTCGATCTCCTTCAGCGTGTCCTCGATGCTGACGCGCTTGGCCGAGGTGTCCTCCACCTTGGCGCGGGTCGGCCGGGCGGCGACCTGCGCCACCGCCTCGCGGCGCTGCTCGGCCTTCACCTCGCCGGAGAGCAGCGGGTAGATCAGCGCATAGGCGAGGCCGCCGGCGCAGACGATGGCGAGCCCGACGATGGCGAGGGTGTCGATTTCCGGCATGGGCTCACCTCATCGGCTCGCCGACATCCGCCGCATCGAGTGCGGCGGCCAGGCGCTTGTCCTCGTTGTAGTAGCGGGCGCGGTCCCAGAACTTCGGGCGGCCGATGCCGGTGGAGCGGTGGCGTCCGACGATCTTGCCGTCCTCGTCCTCGCCGACCATCTCGTAGACGAAGAGGTCCTGCGTGATCGGCGTCTCACCCTCGAGGCCGAGCACCTCGGTGATGTGGGTGATGCGGCGCGAACCGTCGCGCAGGCGGGCGGCCTGGACGATGACGTCGACGGAGCCGACGATGATCTCGCGGACGGTCTTGGCGGGAAGCGAATAGCCGCCCATGGCGATCATGGATTCCATGCGCGACAGGCACTCGCGCGGCGAGTTGGCGTGGATCGTTCCCATCGAGCCGTCGTGGCCCGTGTTCATGGCCTGCAGAAGGTCGAAGACCTCGGGTCCGCGAACCTCGCCGACGATGATCCGCTCGGGACGCATACGCAGGCAGTTCTTGACGAGGTCGGTCATGGTGACGCGGCCCTCGCCCTCGAGGTTGGGCGGACGCGTCTCGAGCCGCACCACGTGGGGCTGCTGCAGCTGGAGCTCCGCCGCGTCCTCGCAGGTGATGATGCGCTCGTCGGAGTCGATGTAGCGGGTCAGACAGTTGAGCAGCGTCGTCTTGCCGGAGCCGGTGCCGCCGGAGACGACGACGTTGCAGCGGACGCGGCCGATGATCTTCAGGATCTCGGCGCCTTCGGGCGAGATCGAGCCGTACTTGACCAGCTGCTCGAGGGTCAGCTTGTCCTTCTTGAACTTACGGATGGTGAGTGCGGCGCCGTCGATGGCAAGCGGCGGGGCGATGACGTTGACGCGGGAGCCGTCGGGCAGGCGCGCGTCGCAGATCGGCGAGGATTCGTCGACGCGGCGGCCGACCTGGCTGACGATACGCTGGCAGATGTTCATCAGCTGCGAGCCGTCGCGGAAACGCACGCCGGTCTTGGAGATCTTGCCGGCGACCTCGATGTAGACCGTGTTCGGGCCGTTCACCATGATGTCGGCGATGTCGTCGCGAGCCAGCAGGGGCTCGAGCGGGCCGTAGCCGAGGACGTCGTTGCAGATGTCCTCGAGCAGGTCCTCCTGCTCGGCGATGGACATCACGATGTTCTTGATCGTGATGATCTCGTTGACGATGTCGCGAATTTCCTCGCGCGCCGACTGGGCGTCCAGCTTGGCGAGCTGGGAGAGGTCGATGGCCTCGATGAGGGCGCCGAAGACCTGGCTCTTGGTCTCGTAGAAGGAGGACGAGCGCTGGCGATCCTCGGCAGGCGGCAGCGAGGACGCCGGCGACATCGGCGGCGAGGGCATGGAGGGCATGCGCGCCGGCTCGGGCGCACGCGCGGCCGCCGGCGGCGGGCTGCGTTCGAGCGTGCCGCCGCCCGAAGGGGGTTGCCGCCCGATGCCGGATCCTGAATTGCCGCGCTTGCCGAACATGCTGCCTCAGATGATTGCGGTCGACCCTCAGGCCTTCTTGCGGAGCTGGGTGAGCTTCTCGAGGAGAGGCGAGAGAGGGCCGAGAAGCCCCGGACGCGCCCGCCTGGTGTCGTGACGGCCGGTCAGCGCCAGGCCGAGATCGGTGAACTGCTGGGCGACCCGGTGGCCGGGCTCCATCTCGGCGATCATCTGGCCGTTGTTGGCGGCCGTGCCGAAGAGCTGGGGCTCGAAGCCGATGACGGCGATGGGCTCGGCCTCGAGGGCCTTGGCGAAATCCGCCGGCTTGATTTCGGGGCGCTTGGCGAGGCCGGCCTGATTGAGGATGTAGCGCGGCGGCGTGTCGTTGGGCCGGGAGGCGCGCAGGAGATCCATCAGGTTCTTGGCGTTGCGCAGGTTGGCGAGATCCGGCGCGGCGACCACGAGAATGTCGTCGGCGGTGATCAGGCAGCGCCGCGTCCAGCCGGTCCAGGCGTGCGGCAGGTCCATGACGATGGAGGGGACGCTCGCCTTCAGGATGTCGAAGAGCGGGTCGAAGGCCTCGGGGCCGAGGTCGCTGACGCGCTCCAGCGTCGCCGGGGCGGCGAGCAGCGAAAGCTTGTCCGAGCAGCGCGACAGCAGGCGGTCGACGAAGGCGGTGTCGACGCGGTCGGGCGAGAACACCGCATCGGCGATGCCCTGCGGCGGATCCTGGTTGAAGTCGAGGCCGCCGGTCCCGAAGGCGAGGTCCATGTCGGCGATGCAGGTGTCGACGCCGATGTCGCGCGAGATGGCCCAGGCGAGGTTGTGGGCGACGGTGGAGGCGCCGACGCCGCCCTTGGCGCCGATGACCGCCAGGGTGCGCCCGACGGGCTTGGCACCCTCGCTGGCATAGAGGCCGGACACCGCCCGGATGATGTCGAGGACGCCCGGCGCGCCGATCAGATATTCGCTCACGCCGCGCGCCATCAGCTCGCGGTAGAGGACGATGTCGTTGACCTGGCCGATGACGATAACCTTGGTCGTGGCATCGCAGACCTCGGCGAGCTCGTCGAGATGGCCGACGATCTCGCCCTTGCGGCCGACGGTTTCGAGGATGACGACGTTGGGGGTCGGGGCTGAGCGATAGGCCTCGACCGCGCCGGGGGCGCCGCCCATCTGCACGCGCACATGGGCCTTGTCCATGCCCCGGTCCTCGGCCGCGTCGGCGATGACGGAGGCGAGTTCCGGCGTCTCGCAGAAGGCCTGCAGCGAGATGCGGGGAACCGGCGCGATCTGTTCTGCGCCGCCGTCTGCAACCTGGATGACGTCGTCTGCCACGGCCTCAGCCTCCGCCCCGGACGGCGCTCTTGATGTCGGTGAGCGGCTGGATGGGGGTGTGAACGGTGTGGGGACCCGGCGCATCGCCGCGGCGGTAGCGGGCGATGACGGTCTGGCGGCGCGCCGCGTCCGACTGGCCCTCGGCGCGCGGATGCAGCAGGTCGTTGGGATTGGCGACCATGGCGGCCAGGTTGTGCTGGGTGGCGCAGCCGTGGTTCCAGTTCGGTCGGTTGAGGGCGCTGGTGTTGCCGGGGCCGGCGCCCATGTCCTCGGGCCACTGGCCGCACTGGGAGGTGACGTAGGCGCCCTGCGGCCCCACCACGATCGGATGGCGCAGGCGATAGTCGTGCGGATAGGGGTCGTGCATCGAGGCGACCGACTTGCAGCCGCCGAGCGCGAGAGCGAGGCCGACAAGGGCCAGCTTCGCAGTGGTGCCGAACGACATGATGCTTTCCCTCTGAATGTGCGCGCGGTCAGTCACGGATGAACCCCACCGGGCCGTTGAAGCGGCCACCCGCGGCCGGCGGCTGGCCCGAGCCGTAGATGCGGTTCAGGCGACCGATCAGGATGCCGGCCGGATCGGAGGCGTCCTGCAGATTGTCGTCGGGCCGGGCGAGCTGGTTGGCCGAGGTCGGCCGCACGATGTAGGGCGTGACCATGACCACGAGTTCGGTCTGGCCGCGCTGGTAGTCGCGCGAGCGGAACAGGGCGCCGAGCACCGGCACGTTGAGCAGACCCGGCGTGCCGGAGATGTTCTGCCGCGTCTGCTCCTGCAGCAGGCCGGCCATGACCATGGTGCCGCCGGAGGGCAGCTCGATCGTGGTGTCGGCCCGGCGGGTGCGCAGGCCACGCACCGTGACGTTGGAGAGCTGAACGGTCAGCTGGTTGTCGATCTCGCTGACCTCGACGCCGACGCGCAGGCTGATGCGGCCCTCCGAGAGGACCACGGGCGTGAAGGCGAGGCCGATACCGAAGGGCTTGAACTCGATGGTGACGTTGCCGGTGAGATCGCGGCCGGTGGGCACCGGGAACTCGCCGCCGGCCAGGAACTTGGCCTGCTCGCCGGAGATGGCCGTCAGCGTCGGCTCGGCGAGGGTGCGCACGAGGCCGTGCTCCTCGAAGGCCTGGATGGTGCTCGTGAAGACGTTGTTGCCGACGCGCGTGCCGAGGACGGCAGAGTTCGCCGGGGACGTGCCGTTGGCATTGTAGCTGCCGGAGGTGAGGAGGCCGTAGACGAAGCCGCCGGCATTGCCGAGGTTGCCGCTGGCGCCCGTCAGGGTCGAGGTCGGGTCGAAGGCCGAGAGGTTGACGCCGAGCTGCTTGATGGCGGTGCGCTGGACCTCGGAGACGGTGACCTTGAGGTGGACCTGGTCGCGGCCGCGGATGGCGATGGCGTTGACCACCTTCTTCTCGTCGCCGACCAGCTTGGTGGCGATGTCGATGGCCTGCTGGGCCTCGAGCGGGGTCATCACCTGACCGGAGACGACGACGGCGTCGGCGACCGAGCGCACGTCGATTCCGGCATGGGGCAGGGCGGCGCGCAGGGTCTGGCGCAGGCCGACGAGGTCGCGGCCCACCTCGATGTCGTAGGAGGCGATCTGCCGGCCCTCGGCGTCGAGGAAGAAGACGTTGGTCTGCCCCACGGCGACGCCGATCAGGAAGGCGCGGCGGGCCGAGCGCACCACGGCGTTGGCGATCGCCGGATTGGCGACGATGACGTCACGGGCATCGCGCGGCAGCTCGACAGGCAGCGACTTGCCGACACCGAGCGTGATGGTGTTGACCGCGCCGGGGCGCTGCTGGCGCTGCACCTGGCTCTGCTGGGCCGCGGCGGGCGGCGTGGCGAGGGCGAGAGCCGCGAGGGAGGCCAGGGCGAAGGCCAGGGGGCGGCCGGCCGTGATCGAGCAGCGCATCCGGGCGAACATGGAAGCCTCTTTCGGAACGGGGAGTTTCTGGCGCTGCATGGTCATTCCGGTGCCTGGCCGCCGACGATGGAGCGCACGCCGTGACGGACGATGCTGATGCGGCCCTCGGTGGCGCCGAACAGGGCATCGCCCGTTCCCGCGCCCTCGCCGGCGAGGTTTGAAACGGACGAATCGGCAAGGCTGCGCAGCGACAGCGAGAGCGTTCCCAGCTCGCGGGCGAGAGCGAGCGTCTCGGCCTGTCCGGGGGTGAGTTCGAGCGTGGCGGTGCGGCCGACGATGGTCTTCTCGCCGCCGCGCTCCTCGACCGTCTGGTCGACGGCGAGGACACGCACGTTGCGCAGCACGGTGGCGGTGGTGTGGGTGAGGCCCTCGGTCGCGGCGGCGGCGCCGCTGTTGCGGCGGGCGAGGATCACGTCGACGCGGTCGTTCGGCAGGATGAACGCGCCGGCGCCGCGGGACGGATCGTCGATGGGCGCGGCGATGGCGCGCATGCCCGGGGTGAGGATGGCGGACATGAAGCCACGATTGCCCTTGACCAGCCGGTTCGGCCGGATCGGCTCGCCGGGCACGAAAGTGGTCCGGACGATGGAGCCGACGACCTCGTCCATGGCGGCGGAGCCGGTGTCGCCGTTGCGCCTGACGACGAAGCTGCCGGTGCCGGCCTCCTCGGGCCAGCGGCGCCAGGTGACGTCGTTGGGCAGGATGATCTTGCCGAGCGGCAGGTCGACGTTGGCGACCAGGACCTCGACGGTCGGAATCTGGGGGGCGGGTGCAGCCACCTGCTGGGGCAGCGGGGCGGCGGGGCGGCGGCTCCCCATCATCATGGCCGCGAGGCCGCCCGCACCGAGCGCCACGGCGATGACCACCATCTGTGCAGGCTTCAGACGCATCCCACGAACCCCTGACGCGACACGGCGCAACCCGCCTTGTCTCGATCCGGATTCCATCAGGGAAAGGTCAACTTATGGTTAATCGCCGGTGAGCAAGTTGACTTAACGGATCATGACCCGCGGTCCGGCCGCCTGATCATTGCAGGGCGCCGGTCATCCAGAAGCTCTGGGGATAGACGAGCAGGCCCGCGGCGGCGAGCGCGATGCCATAGGGAATGCCGGTCTTCGCATCGGTCATGCGGGCGTACCAGCCCTCGCGCAGGAGGAAGGGCGGGTGCAGCGGCACGCCGCGCAGGGCGAGGAGGGCGACGGTCAGGAGGCCGCCGAAGAGCGAGGCATAGACGGCGTAGTCGAGAAGATGGGTCCAGCCGAGCCAGAGGGCGGTCGCGGCGGCGAGCTTGGCGTCGCCGCCACCCATCCAGCCGAAGGCGAAGCAGACGAAGCAGATGGAGAGGACGAGGAACCCGGAGGCCAGGTGCAGGCCGATGGCCTGCCAGCTCATGCCGGTGAGAAGGGCGAGCACCAGGAAACCGGCCACCAGGATCAGCGACACGCGGTTCGAGATGGTCATGGTGAAGAGATCGCTCGCCGCCGCGAACGCCATCATCGCCGGGAAGATGAGGAGAATGGCGAGCTCGAACATGGTGTCTCTTCCGCAAGGGTCGGACGACGATGCACCGGTTCCGGTTTCAAGACAGTGAATGGACGAGTCCGGCGACCGAGGTCGCGATGGCGACCAGAAGGACGGCGACCACGAGGCGGACGTCGCGGCGCGTCTCCTGGCGCAGATCGCCGAGGGCGGTGCCGTCGAGGGCCGGGCGATCGGCCGGAGGGCGCGGGGCGCGTGGGCCCGTCACTGCGTGCATCGGTGGGGCCTTCGGGAATGCCGATGGCCCGCCGGGGGGCGGGCCATCGCAGGGCGAGGAATCGCCGAGGTCACTGACCCTTCATCGTGTTGTTGATGCTGGTGAAGGTGTTGTTGACGGTGCTGCCGAGGTTGTAGACGGCGGTGATGACGACGGCGGCGATGCCGGCGGCGATCAGGCCGTATTCGATGGCGGTCGCGCCCGAGGTGTCCTGGGCGAAACGAGCGAAGAGGTTCTTCATGGCTGACTCCTAGATGTCCACGATGCGCCGTTCGGCTTTGAGGCGCTGTCCGCCGGTCACGTTGGTATGATCCGTTCGAACTGACTGGACCCTAGCAAGCACCCCTTGCCCCTTCGTTAAATCAACTTCGTGAAACGCCAAATTTCGGCAACGTATCTAATATGGTTAAAGGCTCATTTAAGCAGATTTTAAATTGCATCTCGGGCGGAAAAGTATAGTTTATTTCCATTAATACCCGGGATTACCGGCGACTACATCATGATACAGCCCAAAGTTCCCCAACGATATTCTCAGTAACTACTTAGTTCTCGACTTGTGATACACGTGACTGGAGCAGGCCGGATTCAGGACATCGCCGGATTGGGCGAGGTCCGGCGTCTGCGACGCGCAGGCGGAACGTCAGTTCGTGGCGAAGTCACCGCCGGCCCAGACTGCAGACGGCCGTGGACCGCCGCCGGCCCGCCATTGGCAATTCATTCACCATTTTCTGTTTGTCTCGGCCCATAGACAGCACCGTCTTGCCGACGAGAGTTTCGATGACAACGACGATCAGCTCCGCCTCGACGACCGGAACCCGCGCGCGGGCCGGCACGGTGGCCGCCACGGTGCTGGCGGTGCTCCTGCCCCTTCAGGCCGCCCTTGCCACCGAGACGCCGCTCGCCGGTGCCGCCTCGGGCGATGTCGCGGGCGCCGTCGCCCAGGGCATGACCGTCACCATGGATCAGGCGCGGATCATGCGCCTTCCGGCCCATGTCGCCACGCTGGTCATCGGCAATCCGCTGATCGCCGACGCGTCTGTGCAGCGCGGCGGCCTGATGGTGCTGACCGGCAAGAGCGTCGGGGCGACCAACCTCATCGCCCTGGACGCGCGCGGGGAGCCGCTTCTGACCATCCAGATCCGCGTGCGCCCGCAGAACGAGGCGGTCGTGCAGGTCTATCGCGGCGTCGAGAGGGAGACCTATTCCTGCGCACCCACGTGCGAGCGCACGATCTCTCTCGGCGATTCCAAGGCGTTCTTCGACACCGCCCTCAACAGCGCACGCACGCGCGACGGCGCGGCCTCCGGTGGCGGTGCCGCCGGGGGAGCGGCTGCCGCGCCGCGCTGACGTCGGGGTCTGCCCACGCCGTCCATGGCGACAAAATCGGCCGTCAGGGCAAGGGTTCGTCAACGGGTTTCCGCTAAGACATGCGTTCGGGACGTCCCATGGGCGTCCGGGACTAACGGAGGCTCGGGCATGTCTGCTGCGTCGGTGAGCTGTCGTCGCGCCGGCTTGCGCAAATCGGGCTGGGCGGGGCTGTTGCGCGCCGCGCTGGTGCGGCCGCGCATCGTGCGGCGCTTCCGCCGCGCGGACGACGGCGTGGCCGCCGTCGAGTTCGCCCTGGTCGCCGGCCCCTTCCTGTTCCTGCTCTTCGCCATCATCGAGATGGCCATGGTGTTCTTCGCCGGCCAGGTCCTGGAGACCGCCACCGCCAGCGCCTCGCGCCTGATCATGACCGGCCAGGCGCAGACCCGGAACTTCGACCAGGCCGCGTTCAAGAACGAGATCTGCGCCAAGACCAACGCCCTGATGAATTGCGCGGGGATTGCCGTCGACGTCAGGACCTACACGAGCTTCGGCGGCGCCAGCACCTCGAAGCCCGTCTCCTCGGGCGCGGTCAACTATTCCGGCATGGGCTACACCCAGGGCGCGGGCGGCGACATCGTCGTGGTCCGCGCCGTCTACGAGTGGCCGGTCCTGATGCCGACCTTCGGCCTCACCATCGGCGACCTGTCCAACGGCAAGCGTCTCCTGATGGCGACGGCCGCCTTCCGCAACGAGCCCTTCTGAGGAGCCGAGATGAGCTTTGCGTCTCCCCTCCGCCGGATCCGGCAGGCGGCCGAAAAGGTCCGCGACAGCCTCCATGACCTGCGGCGCGACGCCCGCGGCGTCTCGGCGGTCGAGTTCGCCCTCGTCCTGCCGCTGATGGTGACGCTCTTCCTCGCCACGGTCGAGACGACCCAGGGCCTGCAGGCCGACCGCAAGGTGTCGCTTGCGGCGCGCGCGCTCTCCGACCTGTCGTCGCAGGCCACCACCATCTCCAACAACGACATGAGCAACATCCTGGACGCGACCGCCGACGTCATCGCGCCCTTCGCCATCGGCAATGCGCAGATCGTCGTCACCGGCATCCAGACCGACATTCTCGGCGTGTCGCGCGCCGTTTGGAGCGACGCGCGCAACGCCACGCGCTACACCTGCGGCCAGACGATGAGCGTGCCGACGGAGCTGAAGCCGACGCTCGGCACGACGGGTTTCCTGGTGCTGGCCGAGATCAAGTACAGCTACACGCCGACGGTGGCCTACCTGATCTCCGGCTCGATCCTCCTGTCGGACCGGCTCTACACCCGGCCGCGCATCGGCGAATCCGTCAGCCGCACGCCGACCCAGGGAGCCGGCTGCATCTGATCTACCAGGGCGGGGCCGGGTCCCGGACCATGGGCAGGCCGAGCCGGGCGGCGATGCCGGTTGCCGCCGCCGCCGCTGTGGCAAACGTCGCCTGCAGCAGATAGCCGCCGGTGGGCGCCTCCCAGTCGAGCATCTCCCCCGCGACGAAGACGCCCGGCAGGCGCTCGAGCTCGAACCCGTCTCCAAGCGCCGCGAAGCGCACGCCGCCGGCGGTCGAGATCGCCCGGTCGAGCGGCCGGACGCCCGAGACGGCGAGCCTCGCCGCCTTGATCCGGTTCGCGAGGGCCAGCGGTTCGCGCGGCATGCCGCCCCGTTCGGTCTCGCGCAGCAGCGCGACCGCCTGCGGTGCGAGCCCGAGGCGCTTCTTCAGCGTCGCGGAGAGCGAGTCCTTCGGCCGGGCGCCGGCGAGCCGGGCAGCGACCGCATCCAGGGCCAGATCCGGTTTCAGGTCGATGGCGAGCCGCGCGCCGCCGTTTGTGGCGAGCGCCTCGCGGATCGTGGCGGAGAGCGCGTAGATCGCGCCGCCCTCCAGGCCCTCGGCAGTGATCATCGCCTCCCCGCGCACGGTCCTGTATCCGAGGGCGATCGTGACGGCCTTGAGCGGCTGGCCGGCGAAGCGGGTGGCGAAATCCGCCGTCCAGGCGATCTCGACGCCCATGTTGGCGGGGCGCAGGGGAGCGACGGCGACGCCCTGCCCCTCCAGCAGGGTCGTCCAGCCGCCGTCTGAGCCCATGCGCGGCCAGCTCGCGCCGCCGAGCGCGAGCAGGGCGGCGTCGCACGCGACCTCGGCCCGGCCCCCCGGCCCGTCGAACCGGAGCACAGGGCCCGGGCCGATGCCCACCAGGCGGTGCCGCATGACGAGGCTGACGCCGAGGCCTCCCAGGCGGGCGAGCCAGGCACGGACCAGCGGCGAGGCCTTGAAAGCGCGCGGGAAGACGCGCCCCGACGTGCCGACGAAGGTCGGCTCGCCGAGACCCTCCGCCCAGTCCCGCAACGCCGCCGGGGGATAGGCGTCGAGGGCTTGCGCCATGGGCGGCGGCAAGGCGGGGTAGCGTTCCAGGAACGCCCGGCGCGGCTCGGAATGGGTGAGGTTGAGGCCGCCGCGGCCGGCGAGCAGCAACTTTCGGGCCGGCGAGGGCATGCGGTCGTAGACGGTGACGGCGGCCCCCGCCGCGGCGAGGCGCTCGGCGGCGAAAAGGCCGGCGGGCCCCGCCCCGACGACGACGACCGCCGGCCGCCTCATCCGCCGATATGGGCCGCGACGGCCGCCCGCTGCTCCGCATCGAGGTGGAGGCCGAGCTTGGAGCGCCGCCAGAGGACGTCCTCGGCGGTCACCGCCCATTCCTCGCGCCTGAGATAGGCGATCTCGGCCTCGGTGAGCCCGCCACCGAAGTCGCGTCCGAGATCCGCCATGGTCCTGGCGCCGGCGAGGATGCGCCCCGCGCGCGTGCCATAGGCGGCGGCGAGGCGGGCGGCGGCCGCAGGATCGAGGAAGGGATGGCTGCGCCACAGGCTCTCGCCGGCGCTCACCGGCGCGTCGATGTCGATGTCGCCGCCGGGGAGCGGCGCGCCGGCCGTCCAGTCGGCCTTGCCGCGCAGGGCCGGCAGGTCCGCCGCGAGGTCGGCGAGAGCGCTGATGGCGAGACGGCGATAGGTGGTGATCTTGCCGCCAAAGACGGAAAGCAGCGGCGGCACGGCCCCGCCGCCGTCCTTGTGCAGGACGTAGTCGCGGGTCGCCTCCTGGGCGGCGGAAGCGCCGTCGTCGTAGAGCGGGCGCACGCCCGAATAGGTCCAGACGACGTCGGCGGGGGTCACGGGATCGCGGAAATACTCGCTCGCCGCCGCGCAGAGATAGGCGATCTCGGCCTCGCTCGCCTTCACCGCGCCGGGGTCGCCGGCATAGTCCTGGTCGGTGGTGCCGATGAGGGTGAAGTCGCGCTCGTAGGGGATGGCGAAGATGATGCGGTTGTCGGCGTTCTGGAAGATGTAGGCGCGGTCGTGGTCGTAGAGCTTGCGCACGACGATGTGCGAGCCCTGGACGAGCCTGACCCGCGCCGGCGGCGTGGTCTGCGCCGCACCGGTGAGGAAGCTCTCGACCCAGGGGCCGGCGGCGTTGACCACTGCCCGGGCCGTGACGGTCTCCGTGCCGCCACGGAGGCGGTCCTCGATAGTGACATGCCAGAGCCCACCCTCGCGGCGCGCCGCTGTCGCGCGCGTGCGGGTGCGGACGATGGCGCCACGGTCGGCGGCATCGCGGGCGTTGAGCACTACGAGGCGCGAATCGTCGACGCGGCAATCGGAATATTCGAACGCCTTGCCGTAGCCGGTCTTCAGAGGCTTGCCGGCGGCATTCGTCGCGAGGTCCAGCGTGCGGGTCGCCCAGAGGCGCTTGCGGCCGCCGAGATGGTCGTAGAGGAACAGGCCGAGGCGCAGCAGCCAGGCCGGGCGCAGCCCCTCGTGGTGCGGCAGCACGAAGCGCAGGGGACGGATGATGTGCGGCGCGATGCCCCACAGCACCTCGCGCTCGATCAGCGCCTCGCGCACCAGGCGGAACTCGTAGTGCTCGAGATAGCGCAGGCCGCCGTGGATCAGCTTGGTGGACCAGGACGAGGTGGCGCTGGCGAGGTCGTCCTGCTCGACCAGCATGACGGAAGCGCCGCGGCCTGCCGCGTCGCGGGCGATGCCAGCCCCGTTGATGCCTCCGCCGACCACCAGCAGGTCGACCGTCGTCCCGGTCATGCCATTCCCCACGCGCGCGTTCGGCCCTCCGTCTGACGCCTTTTGGCTTCCGCCGCAAGGCCGGGAGGTGGCACAATGGACGCAATCCGGCAGCGGCCGAGCCGCGCCTTGCATGAGGAAACGCGCATGCCCTCCGATCGGCACCATCCCGTCATCGTCGCCATCGACCAGGGCACGACCTCCTCCCGCGCCATCGTCTTCAGCACGCGGCTGGAGGTGCTGGCCGTGGCGCAGCGCGAGTTCACCCAGCACTTCCCGGCCTCCGGCTGGGTCGAGCACGATCCGGAGGAGATCTGGACGAGCGTGGTGGAGACGACGCGCGAGGCGCTGGCGAAGGCCGGGGTTACCGCCGCGGATGTCGCCGGCATCGGGATCACCAACCAGCGGGAGACCGTGGTGGTGTGGGACCGGGCGACGGGAGAGCCCCTTCACCGCGCCATCGTCTGGCAGGACCGGCGCACGTCTGCCGCCTGCGCAAGACTGCGGGACGAGGGCCATGAGGCCCTGGTGCAGGCGCGCTCCGGCCTCGTCATCGACCCCTATTTCTCCGGCACGAAGCTCGCCTGGATTCTCGACACGGTGCCGGGCGCACGGGAGAAGGCGGAGCGCGGCGAACTCGCCTTCGGCACGATCGACTGTTTCCTCCTGTGGCGGCTGACCGGCGGGCGGGTGCATGCCACCGACGCCACCAACGCCGCGCGCACCATGTTGTTCGACATCCATCGGGGTGTCTGGGACGACGACCTCTGCCGGCTTCTCCAGGTGCCGATGGCCATGCTGCCCAAGGTGATGGATTGCGCCGCAGCTTTCGGGGCCACCGACCCTGAGCTCTTCGGCGGCCCCATCGCGGTCGGCGGGATGGCCGGCGACCAGCAGGCGGCGACCGTGGGCCAGGCCTGTTTCGCGCCGGGCATGATGAAGTCGACCTACGGCACCGGCTGCTTCGCCCTGCTGAACACGGGCACCGAGGCCGTGACCTCGCGCAACAAGCTGCTCACCACCATCGCCTACCAGCTCGGCGGCAAGCGCACCTATGCGCTTGAGGGCTCCATCTTCGTCGCCGGGGCCGCGGTGCAATGGCTGCGCGACGGGCTCGGCATCGTGAAGATGGCGGGGGAAACCGGAGCACTCGCCGCCGCCTCGGACCCGAACCAGGAGGTCATCCTCGTTCCCGCCTTCGTCGGCCTCGGCGCGCCCTACTGGGACGCCGACTGCCGCGGTGCCATTTTCGGGCTGACGCGCGGCACGGGGCCGAAGGAGATGGCGCGGGCTGCGCTCGAAAGCGTCTGCTTCCAGACCGCCGACCTCCTCGGCGCCATGAAGGCGGACTGGCCGGGGGCGGGCTCCTCCGGCACGGTGCTCAGGGTCGACGGGGGCATGGTCGCCTCCGACTGGACGATGCAGCGTCTCGCCGACCTGCTCGATGCGCCGGTGGACCGGCCGAAGGTGCTGGAGACGACGGCGCTGGGGGCGGCCTATCTCGCGGGCCTGTCGCAGGGCGTCTGCCCGGAGCCGGCGGAGTTCGCGCGGAGCTGGGCGCTCGATCGGCGCTTCTCGCCCGCCATGGACGCCGCGACGCGCGAGGACAAGCTTGCGCGCTGGAAGGACGCGGTGGCGCGCACGCTGACCCGGCGGTGAGGCGCCGATGGCCGTCACCGCCCTCTCCGTCATGGCCGGGCTTGTCCCGGCCATGCGCGACTTGAACACACGGCTCGCAGCAAATTCGTGGATGCCCGGCACAAGGCCGGGCATGACGCGGAGGGATAGGTGCCGGCCGCCGCGGAGGGCGGTCCGGAGCGAGTTCAGCTCAGATCGAAGGGCACGACCTTGCGCCGGTCGGTCGGCACCCGGATCTCCCGGTCGATGGGCGGCACGGCGCGCTGGTGGCAGTTGGCGCGCTCGCATATGCGGCAGGAGACGCCGATCTTCGCCACGTTGGCGTCGGCCTTGAGGTCGATGCCCTCGGAATAGACGATCTCGCCGGCATAGGAGATCTCGCAGCCAAGGCCGAAGGCGTAGCGGCGCACCGGGGCGCGCCAGTGGGCCGCGCCCTTGGTGACGGCGCGGGCGAGGGAGAGATAGCGCGTGCCGTCCGGCATCTCGGCAACCTGGACGAAGGTGCGCCCCGCCTGCTCGAAGGCCTCGTGCACGTTCCACAGCGGGCAGGCGCCGCCGAACCTCGCGAACTGGAAGCGCGTCGCCGAGTGGCGCTTGATGACGTTGCCGGCGCGGTCGACCTTGACGAAGTAGAAGGGGATGCCGCGCTGGCCGGCGCGCTGCAGCGTCGAGAGGCGGTGGCAGACCTGTTCGAGGCTGGCGCCGAATATGCGGCCGAGCCAGTCGAGGTCGTGGCGCGTCTCCTTGGCGGCGGCGAGGAAGCGCCGGTAGGGCAGCAGGAGCGCGCCGGCAAAGTAGTTGGCCAGCGCCACGCGGCCGATGTCCGCCGCGGCGCGCGAGCGGAAGCCGGCCGCCGAGACGATGGCCGCCAGGGTGTCGGCCTGTTCCAGCCGGGCGATGCGGTTGGCGAGCAGGAAGGCGCGGGTGGAGGAATCGAGCGAGCCGTCGAGCGCGACGATGTTGGGCCCCGCCTCGTAGCGCTCGAGCACGTCGTCGCCGAGGCTGGCATTGGCGTCGACGTTGAGGCCATGGCGGGCGGCGAGATAGCCGGCGAGAACCTGGACACGATCGCTGGCGGCGGCGAGGCCCAGCCGCTCCGCCAGATCCTCTCCGGCGCGGTCGAGGTCGTCGACATAGTTGTCGACGTAGTGGAAATAGTCACGCACCTCTTCATAGGGCAGCAGGGCGCCGGCGGTCTCCTCGCCCGAGGGCGGCAGGATGGGCGCGTCGCCGGCCGCCTGCAGGCGCTCGCCGAGGCGGCGGGCCGTCTGGTGCATGCGCAGGAAGGCGCGGGCGAAGGCGGGGCTGTCGGAGGCGACGCGCTTCAGGTCCTGGAGGCTGGGGGTCGTGTCGGTGAGCAGGGGGTCGGCCGCGGCCTCGCGCAGGTCGGTGACCAGACGGTCGGTGTCGTCGGTCGCGAAGGTCGCGAGGTCGACGCCGAAGGTCTGGCCGAGGGCGACGAGCACGCTGGCCGTCACCGGCCGCTGGTTGTTCTCGATCTGGTTGAGATAGCTGACGGACAGGCCGAGGCGCTGGGAAAAGGCCGTCTGGGTGAGGCGCGTCTCCTCGCGCAGCCGGCGCAGCGCGGGACCGACGAAGACTTTGCGCGACATGGAACCCCTCGTCCGCCTTGTTCTTTCGTCCTAGGCTAAACCACATTGGCCTAAAGGTGTAGATGCAAAAATTTCGCAATTTCGCAGCATGACATTTCGCATTTTGACGACGGCCACCCCGGTGCTAGCGTCCCGGCCAAGCAAGATCGGATCAACCGGCGCGCCACAGGGCCCTTGGAGGAACCGAACATGACCGCCGACACTTCCGTCCGTGAGACGTTGCACTTCGCCGTCCGCCACGCCTTCCCCATCGTCGCCGAGACCATCGAAGCACTCGTCCGGGCCAGCCATCCGGGCGCGCTCGCGACCGACCCCGCCAAGGCGAGCCTGGTGATCGCGAGCCTTTCCGACCTCGACACCCTCGACCTCGCCGAGGGTGCCCGCGTCGCCGTCCTGATCGACCATGCCGATCGCCGTCCGGTGCAGGAGGCGCGCGCCCGCGGCGCCGTGGCCGCCCTTCCGCTCGACCTGCCGGCCGACCACCTGCGCGCCGCCCTCGGCAGCGTGCTCGCCCAGCGCACCTGGTGGCCGGTGGTGACCGCCATCGACCCTGAGGGCGACCTCTCCTCCTCCCGCAAGCTCGACGCGCTGTCGGGCCAGCAGTTCAAGGTCCTCGACCTGATGAGCCGCGGCCGCCTCAACAAGCAGATCGCCTACGACCTCGGCATCTCCGAGGGGACCGTGAAGTCGCACGTCTCCTCGATCCTGCGGAAGCTCGGCGTCGAGCGCCGCACCCAGGCCATCGCCACCTTCATCACGGCCCACGAGGCCAGCGCCCGCATGCCGGTCCGCGGTGTTCCGGACGGCGCCGCCGCCCACCTGTCGCGCGCCACCCACGCGGCGCGCTGAAGCGCTCATCATCCCTGATGGATTGTCGGACGCCGCTACCCTAGGGTGGCGGCGTTCGCGTTCACACCGTCGAGGATCGCCATGACCGCAAGGCTCGCCACCGCCGCCCTCTTCCTCGTCGCCACCACCGCAGGCGTCGCCGCCCAGAACTACGACGGCTGGGCGTGCCGCGACCTGTGGATGGAGCGCAACCAGATCTACAAGGATGCCGGCTACTGCTTCAGCACGCCGCGGGCGGTCCGCACCTTCGGCAATGCCGGCTGCGCCTACGACCGGCAGGGCGACGTGCCGCTTTCGAACACCCAGCGCCGGATCATCCAGGCCATCATCCGGGCCGAACGGCTCAACGGCTGCACCGACTGACGACGGTGGGCCCGTCCCGCCGCACCGTCCTCGCCGCGCTGGCGGCGCCGCTCCTGGTGCCGAGGCTCGCGTCGGCCGACGAGGGAGAGCGCCTCGGCCGCCTCGTCGCCGCCTATCCCGACCACCTCGCCCGGATCGACGGCGGCGATCTCGTCTGGCGGGACGGCACGCGCATGCCGTCGGGCGCCGGGCGCCCGGAACGCCCTTTCGAAGCGATGCTGCGCGACGCGACTCTCGCCGACCAGGTGCGACAGACCTATGTGTCCGGCCCGCCCGCCGGGCCGCCCGCCCGCGACCACAGCCCGGGGCGGCTGCGCAACACCGCCTTCTTCGTGAAGATGTACGGCGACTGCCGGCGCGGCGGTGCGGCCGGCCGCCACCGCACCGTCACCTGGATGCCGAAGACGCGGCCACAGCCGCTGCCGGTGACCACGGTGAACGACGTGGCGTCCCGGCTGGAGCGCGTCGTCGCCGATCTCGAGGGTCTGCCCGACAGGCTGAAGGCCTATCTCGTCCCCTCCGCCGGCACCTTCAACTGCCGGGCGGTCGCGGACACCGGCCTTCTGAGCATGCACGCCTATGCGGCCGCCATCGATCTCAACGTCACCCACTCCGACTACTGGTCATGGGCCCGGGCGCGCGGCGACATCCCCTATCGCAACCGCATTCCCTTTGCGATCGCCGAGGTGTTCGAGGCCCAGCGCTTCATCTGGGGCGGCAAGTGGTATCACTACGACACCATGCATTTCGAATACCGGCCCGAGCTGATCGGCGGGTCCTAGCGCTCCCAGGCCATCTTGCCGCCATAGGCCATCATCACGACGCCGGTGCCCAGGGCGAGAACGCGGCCCGCGGCGCCGGGCCGGCGGGCGAAGGGCAGGGTCCTCAGCGCGACGCCGAGGGTGACGTAGTAGAGCGTCGACATGGCGAACATCACGCCGACGCCGGCGAGGCCGATGGCGAGCGGCTGCTCGGCGAGGCGCGTCACGGCGAAGAGCGAGGAGACGAAGACGAGGCTCTTCGGATTGCCGAGCGCCGTGGCGAGGCCGGTGAGGAAGGCGCGGCGGGGCGTGAGCATGGCGGCGGGCGCCCGGGCGGTTTCCGGCGGGGCGGTGAGGTTACGGCGGATGAGGCCGAGGCCCATCCAGGCGAGATAGAGGCCGCCGGCCACCTTCACCGCCATGGCTGCGGCAGGGAAGAGCTCGAAAAGCCAGAACAGGCCGAAGAGACCGGCGAGGCCCCAGCAGGCGGTTCCGATCAGGATCGCGGCGGCGGTGGCCACGACGGAAGGGGTGGGCGAGGACAGGCCGACCGCCATGAACAGGATCATGTTCGGGCCAGGCGTGATGACGGCGATGAGCCAGAGGCCGGCGAGGGCGAGGAGCGTGTCGGCGGGGGTCATGAGGATCTTCAGTGATGCTGCGCCAGACTAGCGACAGGCTTGCACCTTGTCCCATGAGGATCAGGATTGCCCGGCGGAAAGTGCGTCCTTCGAGGCTCGCTACGCTCGCACCTCAGGATGAGGACGGTGGCGCTTGGCACCGGAGGTCCCGTGACAACGCCGCGTGGCGTCTCCCAGACCGTACCCACGTCCCCAGGTGCAGGACACCCACATCCTCATCCTGAGGTGCGAGCTCCGGCGATGCGTCAGCATCGCCCGGCGGCGAGCCTCGAAGGACGCACTTTCCGGCGGGCGAGCCGATGAACGCCCGCATTGCGACCGCGGCAGCCCCCTCAGACGGCGATCCCGTCCATGCGGATGGGGAGGCCCGCGGCCTTCATGTGCCGCTTCACCTCACCGATGGTGAAGGTGCCGAAGTGGAAGACGGATGCCGCCAGCACGCCCGTGGCGCCGCCAACCGCGACCCCGTCGACGAAATGGTCGAGCGCCCCGACGCCGCCCGAGGCGATGACCGGGACCGGCACGGCGTCGGCGACGGCGCGGGTCAGCTTCAGGTCGAAGCCGGATTTGGTGCCGTCGCGGTCCATGGAGGTGAGGAGGATCTCGCCGGCGCCGAGCGACACCACCTCGCGGGCATAGGCGACGGCGTCGATGCCGGTGGGTTTGCGGCCGCCGTGGGTGAAGATCTCCCAGCGGTCCGGTTCGCCGTCCGCCGATACGCGCTTGGCGTCGATGGCCACCACGATGCACTGGTTGCCGAACTTGTCGGCGGCGCGGCCGACGAAGGCGCGGTCATTCACCGCCGCGGTGTTGATCGACACCTTGTCGGCCCCGGAAACCAGCAGGGCGCGGATGTCGTCGACCGTACGCACGCCGCCGCCAACGGTGAGCGGCATGAAGCAGGCCTCCGCCGTGCGCGTCACCACGTCGAACATGGTGCGGCGGTCGTCGCTGCTGGCGGTGATGTCGAGGAAGGTGAGCTCGTCGGCGCCTGCCGCGTCATAGGCCTTGGCGGCCTCGACGGGATCGCCGGCATCGATCAGGTCGACGAACTGCACGCCCTTGACGACACGGCCGTCCTTGACGTCGAGGCAGGGGATGATGCGCACCTTGAAGGTCATGCGGCGCGTGCTCCGCGGATCAGGGCGATGGCCTCTGCCGGGTCGAGCCGGCCGTCATAGAGCGCCTTGCCGGTGATGGCGCCCTCCAGTTTCGCCGCGCGCGGCGTCAGGAGCTGGCGCACGTCGTCGAGGGAGGCGAGGCCGCCCGAGGCGATCACGGGGATCGAGACGGCCTCGGCGAGGGCGATGGTGCCGTCCCAGTCGATGCCGGTCAGCATGCCGTCGCGGGCGATGTTGGTGTAGACGATGGCGGCGACGCCGGCGTCCTCGAAACGGCGGGCGAGGTCGTGGGCGGCGAGCGTCGAGGTCTCGGCCCAGCCCTCCACGGCGACCCAGCCGTCGCGGGCGTCGATGCCGACGGCCACCTGGCCGGGGAAAGCCTTGGCCGCGCTCTTCACGAAGTCCGGATCGCGCACCGCCGCGGTGCCGATGATCACCCGGGAGACGCCCTTGGCGAGCCAGCCCTCGACCGTCTTCATGTCGCGGATGCCGCCGCCGAGCTGGACGGGAAAGGTGGTGGCGGCGCGGATCGCTTCCACCGCTGCCGCGTTGACCGGCTTGCCGGCGAAGGCGCCGTCGAGGTCGACGACGTGGAGATAGTCGAAGCCCTGCGCCTCGAAGGCGCGCGCCTGGGCGGCGGGATCGTCGGCATAGACGGTCGCCTGGTCCATGTCGCCCTGGCGCAGGCGGACGCAGCGGCCCTCCTTCAGGTCGATGGCGGGAAAGAGCCTCATGATGCGGTCTCGACGGCGGGGTGACGACCGAGCCGGGCCTTGTTCAGCCCGTCATCCCCGGCCGAGTGAAGCGAGGGGAAGGGGATCCAGGAGTTGACGGGTGCATATGCCGGGAGCGGGATCAATCCATGTCTGGACCCCCTTCCCTCGCCCTTCGGGCTCGCCGGGGGTGACGGACAGCGTAACTCCATGCTCACGGCCGCCACTCCAGGAAATTGCCGATCAGCGACAGGCCCAGGGTCTGGCTCTTCTCGGGGTGGAACTGCGTACCGACCATGGTGTCGCGGGCGATCATGGCGGTGACGCGCGTGCCGTAGTCGGCCTCGGCGAGGACGACGTCGGCGGCAGTGGCGGTGAGGTGATAGGAGTGCACGAAATAGGCGTGCAGCCCGTCGGGGCCGGTGGGAATGCCGGCGAGCACGGGATGGTCGCGCGTCACGTTCAGCGTGTTCCAGCCCATGTGGGGGATTTTCAGGCTCGCATCCGCCGGGCGGATCAGGTCGATGTCGCCGGGCACCCAGCCGAGGCCGGCGGAGGTCTCCTTCTCGAGGCCGCGGCCGGCCATGAGCTGCATGCCCACGCAGATGCCGAGGAAGGGGCGGCCGCGGCCGCGCACGGCCTCCGTCATGGCCTCCACCATGCCGGGCACGCCGACGAGGCCGCGCTTGCAGTCGGCGAAGGCGCCCACGCCCGGCAGGACGATGCGGTCCGCCTTGCGGACGAGATCGGGATCGGCGGTGACGACGACCGGCGCGTTGAGGCCGCGCTCGCGGGCCATGCGCTCGAAGGCCTTCTGCGCCGAGTGCAGATTGCCCGAGCCGTAATCGACGAT
>NZ_JBQVQL010000056.1:0-32275 GCF_052440005.1 Phreatobacter sp. | reverse complement strand
GGGCGTCGGCCCGGCGCTGGGCGGCGCGCCAGCCGTCACGGGCCTGCTGCTCGCGCTCGGCGGCGGCCTTGACCAGGCCGAGGGCCACATCGGCCAGCTTGCGCAGGTCGGCGGCCTTCTCCTTCGCGGTGACCAGGTCCTTCTCAAGGTCGCCGAGCCGGTTGCGCTCGGCGAGGCGGCGGGCGGCGGCGGTGGGCGCGTTGGCGGCGACGACGAAGCCGTCCCAGCGCCACAGGTCGCCCTCCCGCGAGACGAGGCGCTGGCCGGGCTTCAGGAGGGATGCGAGGCGGGCGCCGTCGGCCTTGTCCACGAGGCCGATCTGGGCGAGGCGGCGGGCGAGCTCGGCCGGCGCCCTGACCCGCGCCGAAAGGGGTTCGACCCCTTCGGGCAGGCCGGCATCGCCGGTGCCGTCGGCGCCGCCCCAATGCTGCGGCGAGGCGCTCGCCGTCGGCGCGTCGAGATCGTCGCCGAGGGCGGCGCCCAGCGCCGTCTCGTAGCCGCGGGCGACCGAGATGGCCTCCAGAACCGGCGGCCATTTGGAGGCATGGGCGACGTTGAGAATCTTGGAGAGGGTGCGCACCTCCGTGTCGATCCGCTGCACGAGGCGTTCGGCGTCGGCGAGGGGACGGCGGGCCTCGCCCTCCTGGGACCTGGCCGCGACATGAGCCTGTTCGGCAGCGACCGCTTCGGCCTCGGCCGTGGTGAGAGCGGCGGCGGCGGCGGCGAGCTCGGCCCGCAGCGCGTCGAGGCGGGCGGCGTGGTCAGAGCCTGCCTCCAGCTTCGCCGTCTCGGCGTCGATCTCGGCGAGCTGACCTTCGAGCCGCATCAGCCTCTCGCCGGCATCGCGGATCGAGCGTTCCAGCTGGTTGCGGCGGGCGACGATCTCGGCGAGCGCGGAGGTCGCTTCGGAAAAGGCCTTTTCGGCGACGGCGAGCGCCGTCTCGGCCGCGGCGACCCCAGCGAGAGCCTCGGCCTCGGCCGTCTTCGCGCCCTCGCCGATGGCGGCGAGTTCGGCCTCCTCGGCCACCAGGCGGGCCATGACTCCCTCGGCGTCGGCGCCGAGGGCTCTTTCACGCGCCAGGTCGCCGTCGAGCTGGGCAATGCGGCGGTCGAGCTCGGCCATGCGCTCGCGGGCGCGCTTTTCCTCGCCCTCGAGCTGGTCGCGGGCGGTGACGAGACGGTGCAGCGCAGCGCCGGCCTTGGCGGCTTCATCACGCAAGGCCGGCAGCTGGTGGGCGGCCACCGCCTGATCCTTCGCCGCCGTGGCCTGATCCGTGGTGCGCTCGGCGACCGTGCGGGTCTCCAGCTCGACCAGACGCTCGGCCTCGCGGACGAGCTCGCCGGCCTCGCGGAACTTCAGCCAGGCGAGGGTCGCCTCGGCCTTGCGGATGTCGGCGGAGAGGCCGCGATAGCGCACCGCCTGGCGGGCCTGGCGCTTCAGCCCGTCGAGCTGGCTCTCGATCTGGGAGAGGACGGTCTCCAGCCGGTCGAGATTGGTCTCGGCGCCCTTCAGCCGCGTCTCGGCCTCGTGACGGCGGGCGTGCAGGCCGGCGATCCCTGCGGCTTCCTCCAGGATGCGGCGGCGGGCCTGAGGCTTGGCGCTGATGATCTCGCCGATCTGCCCCTGGCGGACGAGGGCCGGCGAGCGCGATCCGGTGGAGGCGTCGGCGAAGAGGATCTGCACGTCGCGGGCGCGCACCTCGCGGCCGTTGATCTTGTAGAGCGAGCCCGCCTCGCGCTCGATGCGGCGGGAGACCTCCAGCACGTCGTGGTCGTTGAACTGCGCGGGGGCGAGGCGGCGGGAATTGTCGACGGTGAGCATCACCTCGGCGGTGTTGCGCGCCGGACGGTTGCCGGAGCCCGAGAAGATCACGTCGTCCATGCCGGAGGCACGCATGTTCTTGAACGAGTTCTCGCCCATGACCCAGCGCAGGGCCTCGACCAGATTCGACTTGCCGCAGCCGTTCGGACCGACGACGCCGGTCAGCCCCGGCTCGATCAGGAAGTCGGTCGGCTCGACGAAGGTCTTGAAGCCGTGAATGCGCAGACGGGAGAATTTCATCGCGCCTGTCTGTCCGTGGGCTGCCTGAAACGTGGGTTCAGACTGGCACGGATCGGGGCTGGACGCCACATCTAGCGTTGGACAACGCATCCACCCTCAACATCTTGCTGTTGAAAGGGAGGTCCCGGCTGTCGCCCCGAGGCTCGGCCCCGCAGTGCAGCGGCAGGCTGCCGCAGCGCACGGAAACCCCCTACGACGGTTTGCCGGCATGGTGTAGAAAGAGGACGGGAATCAATGGGATGGAGCCAATCCATCCGAGGAGGAAACCATGGGCGCAAAGCCCCAGCCGACGCCGCCCAAGGGCGTCAAGCTCGAAGACCGCTATGGCCAGGTCGGCCTGAAGGCGGTAGCGGGCGCGATCAAGTCGCCGAAGCCGGCCAAGGGCGGCTGAACCCGGCTCACCCCGATCCTTCACATGAAAACGGCGGCCAATGGGCCGCCGTGCTCGTCAGACGAGAAGCGTCCGTGCGTTCAGCGGACGATGACCTTCGTGCCGGTGCCGACGCGATTGTAGAGATCGATCGCGTGCTCGTTGTGCATGCGGATGCAGCCCGACGAGACAGCCTCGCCGATCTGCAGCGGCGAGTTGGTGCCGTGGATGCGATAGAGCGTGTCGCGGCCGTTCTGGTAGAGATAGAGCGCGCGCGAGCCCATCGGGTTCTGAGGGCCGCCCTCCATGAAGGCGGGAAGCGTCGGCCAGCGGCGGCGCATCTCGGCCGGCGGCGTCCAGGTCGGCCATTCGGCCTTGCGCTGGATGATGGCGGTGCCGGTCCAGCCGAAGGCCTCGTTGCCGACGGCGACCTGATAGCGGATCGCCGTGCCGCCCTCCTCGACGAGGAAGAGGTGCTTGCTGGAGGTCTCGACGACGATGGTGCCGGGGCGCTCGGTGGTGCGGTAGGGCACGCGCAGCGGCATGCGCCAGTAATCCATCTCCACCTGCGGCGCCTGGGCCATCAGGGTGCGGTCGCGTTCGGAGACCGGCTGGGTCGAGCTGACCGTCTGGTTGTTGCAGCCGGCCAAAGCCAGAGCCACGATTGCAAGAACGCCCCACCGCATGTTCAGACCCCTCAATGGAACGGCGTCATGCCCGCCGCCGATGCAGCGCGTCCATGATGTTCCGGATACCGCAATCGTTGTGGCGAAGCCTTGACGCGGGGTCAACGGAAAGCGGCCGGCAACCGCTGTGAAAGCCCTGAAACTGTTGCAATTTTGCCATGACGCGGCAGGTCACGGCCCGTCCCTGGCGCCGCGATGCCGGCTCGCCGTCGCCACGATCGCTCCATGATCGCAACCCAGAGCCGCCGCAACGGCCCTCTAGCCTGTCTTCTCGTCGGGGCCGGCCCATGCAACCCGCCCACGACGAATGGAGACGATGATGAAACCCGCCATGGCGGCCCCTAATGCCACCCAGAGACCGGCCCGCGAACCGCTGGAGGATCGCTACCGGACCATCGGCATACCAGCGGTCGCTGCTGCCGCGCCCTTCATCAAGGCCCGCAAGCCTTCCCCCGGTCCCCGGACCGAGGTTTATCCGCTCTCCATGGACTGAGGGTTTCTGCGGCTTCGGCCGCGCTTTCAGACCTCCCGCATGCCTCTCCTGAACGACTTTGGGCCGGTCCTCGTGACCGGCCCCTTTTTTTGGCCTCAGCCGGCGCGCCAGGCGTTGAGCAGGGACAGGGCGATGGCGACCATGACGCAGGCGATGAGCCCGTCGAGGACGCGCCAGGCGGCAGGCCTCGCGAAGAGCGGGGCGAGCAGCCGGGCGCCGAAGCCGAGGCTGTAGAACCACAGGAAAGAGGCCGTCATGGCGCCGAGGGCGAAGGCGAGCCGGGCGTCGCCACCATAGCGGGCGGACAGGGATCCGACGAGCACCACCGTATCGAGATAGACGTGCGGGTTGAGGAAGGTGAAGGCGAGGGTCGCGGCGACGACGCGGCCGAGGCCGGCCTCGCCTTCTTCCGCGGCGGTGAGCCGCGCCGGCCGCAGGGCACGCTTCGCTGCGAGCAACCCATAGGCGAGGAGGAAGGCGGCGCCGCCGAGGGTCGCAACCGTCAGGAGGACGGGAGAGCGGGCGACGAGACCGCCGAGGCCGGCGACGCCGGCGGCGATCAGCACCGCGTCGGACAGGGCGCAGAGGGTGGTCACCACGAGAACGTGGCGGCGCAGCAGGCCCTGGCGGAGGACGAAGGCGTTCTGGGCGCCGATGGCGACGATGAGGCCGAGGCCGAGGAGGAAGCCCGTGACGGCCGCCTGGAGCGATGCGGGCAGATCCATGCCGCCTGCGTAGGGGCGTGCCTCGCCGGACGCAAGACCGGCGGAGACCGTCACGCTCCTGTCACGGTTCGGCGTCACGCCGCGCCTGCTTCCCATCGCGTGCCGGAGCCGGTAAGCGGTCGGGGCGAGCCGGGTGCGGAGCGATGCCGACATGCTGAATGCCTATGCCGTCGAGAACGAGGCGCTGGTCCGGATCGAGACCACGGCCGAGACGGTTCCGCCCCATGTCGTGTGGGTGGACCTGTTCCAGCCCTCGCAGCAGGAGGACAAGGCGCTGGAGCGCTGCCTCGGCATCGAGATTCCCACGCGGGAGGAGATGCAGGAGATCGAGCCGTCCAGCCGCCTCTATGTCGACCACGGCGTGCGCTACATGACCGCCACGACGCTCTGCAACACCGAGCGCGGCACGCCGAAGCTGACGCAGATCTCCTTCGTCCTGGCGCCGACCCGCCTCATCACCGTGCGCTACGACACGCCCAAGCCCATCAACCTCTTCCTCAACCGGGCCCAGAAGCCGGGCACGGTGCAGGGAACGCCGGAATCGGTGCTCACAGGCCTCCTCGACACGATCATCGACCGCGTCGCGGACATCCTCGAAAAGGTCAGCGAGGAAATCGAGCAGGTGTCGACGGACATCTTCCGCAAGGGCGCCGGGCGCCGCGACAAGGCCTTCCAGGACGTGCTCCAGACCCTCGGCACCAAGGGCGAGCTGGTCTCCAAGGCCCGCGAGAGCCTGGTCTCCATCAACCGCCTGCTGCTCTTCCTCGCCACCGAGGTGGAAGGCAGCAAGGTCACCAAGGACGTGCGCGCGCTGCTGAAGAGCCAGAGCCGGGACAGCGATTCGCTCACCCAGCACTGCGATTCCCTGTCGAACAAGATCACCTTCCTGCTCGATGCGACGCTGGGCCTGATCGGCATCGAGCAGAACAACATCGTCAAGATCTTCGCGGTGCTGTCGGTGGTGTTCATGCCGCCGACGCTGGTCGGCACGATCTACGGCATGAACTTCAAGCAGATGCCGGAACTCGCCTGGGACTTCGGCTATCCCATGGCGATCACGCTCATGATCCTGTCCGGCGTGCTGCCCTATCTCTACTTCCGCAAGAAGGGCTGGCTGTAGCGCCAGCCCTCCGCGGCAGCCTCAGGACGCAAGGCGGCGGGCGCCGATGACCTGCAGTTCGGCGAGGATGCCGACGAAGACCGCCTGCGCCGCGACGAAGACCGTGCCGAGCCCATTCGGCGCGACGGAGCCGGTCAGAAGCACGGCGAAGCTGAGGACGACCCAGACTGCGTTGAGGGCGGCGACCGTGAACCCGAGGGCGCGGCTCGCCGGGCTGCGCGCCGCGGCATAGGCCACCAGCGCGACGAAGGGGATGAAGGACAGGCCGACGCCCCTGAGCAGCGGCACGGGGAGGTTCAGGAGCGGCCCGAGCGTGCCGGCTCCGACGATCAAGGCGAGGCCCATGGCGCCGGAGGTGACGGCGTCGAAGGCGAGCACGCGGCGCAGGAAGGTCGGGGCATCGGGGGCGCGGAAGAGGGCGAAGGCGAAGGACATGACGGGCTCCTCGGTCGGGTTCGCGGCGGGGGATCCGGTCCGCAGTGCCCCGACGATGGCGCCCGCCCGGCATGGGGTCGATTACCTCTGACGTCATTGGTCCGAGGCCGCGGCCGGGGCTAGTCTTCCCCCATGACGACACGATCAGCCGCCACCTCCTCGCCCACCCGCACCGTCGGCGACCATCTGCGCGACTGGCGACAGCGCCGCCGCCTCAGCCAGATGGACCTCGCCCTCGACGCGGAGGTCTCGACCCGCCATCTCAGCTTCGTCGAGACCGGACGGGCGGCGCCGAGCCGTGAGATGATCCTGAAGCTCGCCGAGCGGCTCGACATCCCCTTGCGGGAACGCAACGTGCTGCTGGTCGCCGGCGGATTCGCGCCGGTCTTCCCGGAGCGGCGGCTGGACGATCCCGGCGTCGCCGCCGCGCGCCGGGCGGTCGACCTCGTCCTCGCCGGCCACGAGCCCTATCCGGCGGTGGCGCTCGACCGGCACTGGTCCATCGTCGCCCACAACCGCGCCATCGGGCCGTTTCTGGAAGGCTGCGCGCCCGAGCTGCTGGCCGGTCCCATCAACATGGTGCGGCTGTCGCTGCACCCCCGGGGCATCGCGCCGCGGATCGTCAATCTCGGTGAGGTGCGCGCCCACGTGCTGGCGCGGCTGAGGCGGCAGATCGAGCTCACCGCCGATCCCGTCCTGGAGGCGCTGCTCGCCGAGGTCTCGGCCTTTCCGGTGCCCTTCTCGCAGCCACATCCGCGGAAGGGCCAGGAGGCGGGGGAGCTGTTCATCCCGGTGAAGCTGCAGACGGCGGCGGGACTGCTGACCCTCATCACCACGACGACGGTGTTCGGAACGCCGGTGGACGTGACGCTGGCCGAGCTTGCCATCGAGACGTTTTTGCCGGCCGATGCCGAGACGGCGGAGCGGCTCCGGGCGATGGCGGGGTGAGGGGAGCGGCTGGGCGGTGGGGGTTGCAGACCCTATCCGTCAGGCCCGGGCTTGGCCCGGGCATCCACGAATTCTTCTCAAGGCGCGGTGTTCAAGTCGTGGATGCCCGGCACAGGGCCGGACATGACGCGGTGGTGCGGTGTCAGCCGTCAACCCGGCCGCGCCCACCGAACGAGCGCCCGCTCACACGTGCTGGCCGCCGTTGATGTGGATCTCGGCGCCGTTCAGGTAGCTCGAGGTCTCGGTGCAGAGCACGTAGATGATCTTGGCGACCTCGTCCGGCGTGCCGAGGCGGCGCATCGGGATCTGCTCGACGATCTTCTCGGTGCCGGGGGAGAGGATCGAGGTGTCGATCTCGCCGGGGGCGATGGCGTTGACGCGGATACCGTGGGGGGCGAAGTCGCCCGCCATCTCCCGCGTCAGGCCGGCGAGCGCCGCCTTGGAGGTGGCATAGGCGGCGCCTGCGAAGGGGTGGACGCGCGAACCGGCGATGGAGGTCACGTTCACCACCGAGCCCTTGGCCTCGGCGAGCTCCTTCAGGAGGCCGCGCGCCAGCAGGATCGAGGAGAAGAAGTTCACCTGGAAGACCTGCTGCCAGACCTTCAGCGGCGTGTGCAGCGAGTTGAGCCGGGCACCGCCCTCGCCCTTGGGCGAGATGCCGGCATTGTTGACGAGGGCCTCGAGCCGGCCGCCGACGAGGCGGCCACGGATTTCGTCGATGGCCCGCTCGGTGTCGTCGGGATCGGCGAGATCAACCTGGATATGGTCCTCGGGACCCATCTCCCAAGGGCAGTTCTCGGGAAAGGCCTGGCGCGAGCAGGTGATGACGCGCCAGCCGGCGGAGGAGAAGCGTTTGACGGTCGCGTGGCCGATGCCACGGCTGGCACCGGTCAGGAGGAGCGTGCGTCGGGACTGGTTCACGATGGCCTCGGGTCTCGCCGCGGAGCGGAAGGCCCGTTCATAGAGCCATCCGCGGCGTCTGCCTATGGCCGTTCGCGCATCACGGGTAGAGGCGGCGCTTGGCCGTCCATTGTCCCGCCGGCTCGGCGCGGGTGAACTGCACCCGGTCGTGCAGGCGGAACGGCCGGTCGTGCCAGAACTCCATGGAGACGGGGAGGATGCGGAAACCGGTCCAGTGCGGCGGGCGGGGCACCTCGCCGACGGCGTGCTTGGCGGTGTAGACCGCGACGGCCTTTTCCAGGGCAAAGCGGCTCTCGAGCGGGCGCGACTGCTGGCTCGCCCAGGCGCCGATGCGGCTGCCGCGCGGACGCGAGGCGAAATATTCGTCCGCCTCGGCATCCGACACCCGCTCCACGGGCCCACGCACCCGCACCTGGCGGCGCAACGACTTCCAGTGGAAGACCACGGCGGCCTTCTTCTGGCCGTCGAGCTCGGTTCCCTTCTGGCTCTCGGTGTTGGTGTAGAAGACGAAGCCCCGGGGATCGACGCCCTTCAGCAGCACCATGCGCACGTTGGGCAGGCCGTCGGCGTCGACGGTGGCGAGCGCCATGGCATTGGGATCGTTGGGCTCGGAGGCGCCGGCATCGGCCAGCCATTGGTCGAAGAGCTGGAAGGGCTCGTCGATCGTCGTGAAATCGTCCTGATCCGAACCGGACATTAACGAACTCCGATGTTGACTGCGGGCCAGAGCGGATCAGCTCCGGAGTTTGCAGGCGTATGGGCGACACGAGTGGCGTTCGCCATGTCTATAGCGAAAGCGGGGGGGCGCGCCCATGCCTCCCGGCGCGCGACCGGCCATGCCCGAACCGCTTGACGCTTTTCGTCGTAGCGGGTGCCTGCCTGTTCCTGCAGGGCTGCACCGTGGCGCTGCCCTCGCTGTGGGAGCGCGCCAACGTGGCGCCGCCCGGCACCGCCCAGATGGCGCGGCCCGTCGACGACGACACGGTGACGACCGGATCCGTTCGCCGCCCGGCCGAGGCCCCCGCCGCTCCGGCGGCGACGCCGGCTGGACCCCTGCCCATTCCGCAGGCCGACTGGGAGGCCGCCAAGGCGGTGCTCATGGAGGCTCTCGCCGACCGCGCTGAAACGCCGAGCCTGCCCTGGACCAACGCCCAGTCCGGCATGAGCGGCACGGTGACTGCCCTGCAGCGCGCCGGCGGCAGCGCCGGACAGACCTGCCGCGACTTCCTCGGCAGCGCCATCAAGGACGGCAAGGAGGTCTGGTTCGACGGCCGCGCCTGCCGCACCACCGGCCCCTGGGCCGTCCTGGAACTCAGGCCCTGGCGGCGCAGCTGAGCCGTTCCGGTCGCGAACTTGTGAACAGGGGCGTCCGCCCCCACATTGACGACCGAACCCGCACACCGCCGGGTGTCCTCACGGGCACCCTTCCTCAAGGACGACCATGGCTCGCGATCCCTACGACGTCATCGGCGTCGCGCGCTCGGCGAGCGCCGACGAGATCAAGCGCGGCTTCCGCAAGAAGGCCAAGGCGCTGCATCCCGACGCCAACCCCAACGACCCCAAGGCGCAGGACCGTTTCGCGGAACTGAACAACGCCTACGAACTCCTGTCGGACGCCGACAAGAAGCGCCAGTTCGACCGCGGCGAGATCGACGCCGAGGGCAAGCCGCGCTTCGCCGGCTTCGAGGGCTTCGGCGGCCGGCCCGGCACCCGAACGGGCACCGGCCCGCACGGCGAGACGATCTTCGAAAACTTCTCCTTCGGCCGCGACGGCTTCCAGCGTGGCGGCGGCCGCACCGGCGGCCAGGCCGGCGGCCCGCCGCCGATGGACGACTTCTTCGACATCCTCTCCGGCATGACCGGAGGCGCGAAGGGGGGGCGTGGCCGCTCGCCCTTCGGCGAGGATTTCTCCGCCCCGCCCTCGGGCGAGGACGTGACGCTGACCATCAAGGTGCCGTTCCTGGACGCTGCCCGCGGCTCCACCCAGCGGGTGGTGCTCCCGACGGGCGAATCGATCGACCTCAAGGTCCCGCCGGGTACGCGGGACGGGCACCGCATGCGCCTGCGCGGCAAGGGCAAGCCCGGCAGCCTCGGCCGGGCGGCGGGCGACGCCTATGTGGTGGTGGCGGTGGAGCCGCATCCCGCCTTCAAGGCCGAGGGCAAGGATCTGCGGCTCGACCTGCCGATCGCCCTCGACGAGGCGATCCTCGGCGCCAAGGTGAGGGCGCCGACGCTCGACGGCGAGGTGGAGCTGACGCTTCCCGCCATGACGTCGTCGGGCAGGACGTTCCGCCTGCGCGGCAAGGGCCTGCCGGCGGATAGCGGCGCGGGCGACCTCTATGTCACCGTGCGCATCGCCCTCCCCGAGGCCAGCGCCGATCTCGAAGGCTTTGCCCGCATCCTCAAGGAGCGCCGCAAGGGCGATCCGCGCGACGGGCTGTGAGGCCCGCGCCGTGCTGCAGCTCGACCACCTGACGGTGATCGCGCCGACCCTCGCCGAGGGTGTCGCCCATGTCCGCGACTGCCTCGACCTCGACGTGCCCTTCGGCCAGCGCCACGCCTATATGGGCACGCACAACCACCTTCTGCAGCTCGGCGGCGCAGTCTATCTCGAGATCGTCGCCACCGACCCCGCCGGCATCCCTCCCGGCCGCGCCCGCTGGTTCGGCCTCGACCAACCCGCCCGGGTCCGGGCCGACTGGGAGGCGGGGCGGCGTCTGAGGGGCTGGGTGGCCGGCACGGACACCATCGACACGGTTCTGCGGGGACGGGAGGCGATCTTCGGCCGCAAGGTGTCGCTGCCGCCGGAAGCGCCGGTCTTCGATTTCGTCATCCCGGACGACGGCTCGCTGCCGCTGGACGGCGCCGCGCCGTCCCTCATCGACCGACGGGGCCGGCCGCGTTCCATGGCGATGATCGCGGACCTCGGCGCGAGGCTCGTCTCCTTCACGCTCGACCATCCCGGCGCGGCGACCATCGCCGCCCTGCATCACGACCTCGCCGCGGAGGGCGGGCCGGCCGTCGTCGCGGGTCCGGCCATGCGCTACGAAGCCGTGATCGACACTCCCGGCGGCCTGCGGCGCCTGACCTGACGGGCCGCGCCGTCCCGTCCGCCTTGCACGCGGGGCGTGGCAATGGCATAGGGTCCGGCTGATTTTGCGGCGGCATGCCGGGTGAGGACTGATATGGCAGGCATGATGAAGGGCAAGCGCGGCCTGATCATGGGCGTGGCGAACAACCGCTCCATCGCCTGGGGCATCGCCAAGGCCTGTGCCGATCAGGGCGCCGAACTCGCCTTCACCTTCCAGGGCGAGGCGCTGGAAAAGCGCGTGCGCCCGCTGGCGGCCGAGGTCGGCGGCCATGTGGTCGGCCATTGCGACGTCACCGACAGCGCCAGCATCGACGCCGTCTTCGCCGAGACCGAAAAGGTCTTCGGCAAGCTCGACTTCCTCCTGCACGCCATCGCCTTTTCCGACAAGGACGAGCTCACCGGCCGCTACGTCGACACGACCGAGGGCAACTTCACCAAGTCGCTGCTGATCTCCTGCTATTCCTTCACGGCCATCGCCCAGCGCGCCGAGAAGCTGATGGTGGACGGCGGCTCGCTGCTCACCCTCACCTATTACGGCGCCGAGAAGTGGATGCCGCATTACAACGTCATGGGCGTCGCCAAGGCGGCCCTCGAGGCGAGCGTGCGCTACATGGCCGCCGACCTCGGCGAGAAGAAGATCCGCGTCAACGCCATCTCGGCCGGCCCGATCAAGACGCTGGCCGCCTCCGGCATCGGCGACTTCCGCTACATCCTCAAGTGGAACGAGTACAATTCGCCGCTGCGCCGCACCGTCACCATCGACGAGGTCGGCGATTCCGGCATGTACCTGCTGTCGGATCTGTCCCGCGGCGTCACCGGCGAGATCCACCACGTGGATGCCGGCTACCATGTCGTCGGCATGAAGAACCCGCACGCCCCGGACATCGGCGCGCTGTAAGCGTCGCCAGGCGCGCTGTAAGGGCCGACGGGCGCGCCGCGAGCGGCGCCGCCCGCCCCTGCCTCATTCTTCCTCTTCGTCGTCCTCGTCGACCGCCGCCACGGCCTGGCGCGCCGACTGCTGGCGCGACCACATGGTGGCGTAGAGCCCGCCCGCGCGGATGAGTTCGCCATGGGTGCCGGTCTCGACGATATGACCGTGGTCGAGGACGATGATGCGGTCGGCAGTGACCACCGAGCCGAGGCGATGGGTGACGGAGACGACGGTGCGCGTCTCGGCGATGCGGCGCAGGGTCTCGTTAAGCTTGGATTCGGTCTCGGCGTCCAACGCGCTCGTCGCCTCGTCGAGCACCAGCACGGCGGGGTTGCGGACGAGGGCGCGGGCAATGGCGACGCGCTGGCGCTGGCCGCCGGAGAGCTGGCCGCCGCGCTCGCCGACCGTCGTCTCGTAGCCCTGCGGCAGGGCGGCGATGAAGTCGTGGACCTCGGCCTGGCGGGCCGCTGCGATAATCTCCTCCATCGTGGCGTCCGGGTGCGCCATGCGGATGTTCTCCGCGATCGAGGTGTTGAAGAGGAAGCTCTCCTGGAACACCACGGCCATCTGGGCGCGCAGAGCGGCCTGGGTGACGGTGCGGATGTCGGTGCCGTCGACGGTCACCCGCCCTTCAAGCGGATCGTAGAAGCGCATCAGCAGGTTGAGGAAGGTGCTCTTGCCCGACCCGGAGGGCCCGACGATGCCGAGGAAGGATCCCTTCGGCACGGTGACCGAGAGATTCTCGGTGCGGAAAGAGGAGCCGGGATAGGAGAAGGCGACGTTGTCGAAGACGATCTCGCGCTCGAAGGGCGCGAGCGGGCCGGCATCCGGCGCGTCGACCATGGTCGGCTTGACCGCCAGGAGATCGTCGAGGTGGCGGATCGAGCCCGCCGCCTGCGCCATGGTCGGCACGTATTGCGTCACGTTGGTGAGGGCGTAGCCCATGGACAGGAAGACGCCTTCGAAGGCGATGATGGTGCCGACCGTGATGCGGTCGGTGAAGGCCCAGTAGGCGCCGAGCGCGAAGACGGCGATGTGGATGACGTAGAGACCCGTCTGGGCGGTCCGCTCCACCAGCGCGGAGGAGAAGTTGGTACGGCGGGCGACGCCGACCCAGGTACCGTTGAGGCCGGCGAAGTGCAGGCGCGCCCGGCCCGCCATGCCGAAGGCCTTGATGACCGGCTGGGCCGAGACGTTCTCCTGGATCGCGCTGATGAGGCGCCCCTCGGTCTGGCGCTTGTCATAGGCGAAGAGGAAGGCCTTGCGGGCGAAGATGCGCGGCCACCACAGGATCATCGGGAAGACGAGCGAGGCGATGAGCCCAAGCCAGATGTCGAACATGAACATCAGGATGGAGGCGTAGATCACCTCCATGAAGGGCATGACGAAGCCCGGCACGAAGGCGACGAGCGCCGCCTCGAGGGCGACGAGATCGCCGGAGAAGCGCGACAGCACGGTGCCCGTCGGCGTGGTGTGGAAGAAGGGCATCGACATCGACTGGACGTGGTCGAACAGCCGCTGGCGGATGTCGCGGGTGATGTCGGCGAAGAGGCGCGTGTAGACGAAGTCGGCGAAGAGGGCGACGCCGGAGACGGCGATGGCGGCAATTCCCATGAAGAGCAGGGAGTTCAGGAGCGCGCGCCACTCCTTTTTGATCAGCCCCTCGTCGATCAGGTACTGCGTGACCAGGGGGAAGGAGAAGTTCAGCGCCGCCTCGGTGAGAATCAGCACCACGAGGAGGGCGATGGTCGTCTTGTAGGGGGCGGCGAAGGGCGCGAGGAACCGCGCCATGAGCCGGAGGTCGTCTGCACTGACGTCCTCTTCCTCCTCCTCATCGTCCACGTCATCGGGCTCGACGTAGTTCTTGTCCTGGCTCATGACGGATCTTGGATCATCGCAGGTCGGGGGAAGGGCCGGGCATGGCGGGCCGCCCGCCGCTGGTCATGCATCATTCCGTAACAGGATGCACCCGAAATCGCGCGGGACCGGCGCCCCGCCGAACGCATGAGGGCCGGACCCATGGGATCCGGCCCTCGAGAACGGTGCTCCCGTGCGGGAGCGGCTCAGCGGCCGCCGGCAACGAGGCGCAGCTTCGAGGTCGGCCCCTTCTCGCGGCCGGCCATCAGCTTCTCCACCCACTTGGCGGCGTCGGGCTTGGCGTAGAAGCAGTAGCGCATGGTCTCCATGTCCGGATACCAGGGGAAGTCGCCCTCGTTGGCGTCGCACTCGATCTTCCAGGCCTTCTTCAGGATCTTCTGGTCGTGCACGGCCGGGCGCCAGCCGTGGCGCTGGAAGCGCTCGGACCACTGCCAGGTCGATTCCAGCGTCAGGACGCCGTCGAAGACGTCGTGATACTCGATCACCTCGCGGGTCATGTCGGCGGTGATGCCGCCGAAGAAGATGCCGATGCGGGTGACGCGGTAGAGCTCCTGGATCGCCTTGTCGATCAGCTCCTCCGGCACGTAGCACAGGCACGTGTCGTAGATGACGTCGAAGGACTGGTCCTCGAAGGGCAGGTTGGTGACGTCGCCGAGCAGGTTGCGGTGCAGCCACTCCTTCGGCGTCTGCGAATGGACGTGGCGGGCGTTCTCGATACCCCAGGCATCGATGCCGATGTCGGCGAAGCACTTCAGCGTCAGGCCCGAGGCCGAGCCGACGTCGAGCAGCGTGTAGGGCGGCTTGATGCCGAAGATGCACTCGTAGAGGTCGGCGTTGTACTGCTCGTCGAAATACTCGCGGAAGCTCTCCTCGTAGGAGAGGCCGACGGCATATTCGTCGTGGTAGTCGTCCGTGAGGGTCGACTCGACGAAGCCCTCCTCCACGACGCCCTTCTGCTTCTCGAGGTCCGCCTTCTTGCGGGCGCCGGAATAGGCGGCGCCGCGCAGCTTGCCCATCATCATGTCGACGACGAAGTTGGCGCTGTCGTAGGCGCCGTTGACGGTCGAATCGAAGAGGTAGTCGCCGACGAGGTAGAGGTTCGGCAGCACCTTGCCGTCGGGCTGGTGGCGCTCGCGCAGCTCGGGGGCGGGATGGCCACCCGGCAGGCCGGAGATGGTGCCGACCCAGCGCTGCACCTTGGCGTCGAGGAACTGCTTCTTGGCCGGGGCGATGAGCTCGGCGGGAAGCGAATCGAGAGCGAGCTGCACGAGGCGCTCGTCGTCGAGGTTCGACAGGGCGAGGGCATGGGTGGAGGGGATCAGCCAGCCGAGCACGCCGTGCTTGGAGGGATGGCGGGCACTCTCGTCGTAGATGCAGCAGCCGCCGAAGGCGTCCGTCATCACGTAATGGCCCTGGAAGGTCTCGGCCCAGAACGGCTTCTTGAACTGGATGGTGACGCGCAGGTAGTGGGCCGGGTTGTCGTAGCGGGCCTGGTGCTTCTGGATCGCCATGCGCTCCTCGCGGCCCTCGAACTCGATCTGGCTGACCCAGTAGTTCGGAACGGCGACGACGACGTGGTCGAATTCGTGGGTCTCGTCGCGGCCCTTGCGGCGGACCGTGAGCGTGTAGGTGCCACCCTCGTTGCGGCGGATCTTGGAGACGCGGCTCTCCAGCATGACCTTGGCGGAGATGCGCTCGGCGAGGCCCTCGATCAGCTTCTCGTTGCCACCGGCGATGGAGTAGAGGCGGAGGTACTTCGGATCGTCCATGAGGACGTTCTTCAGGCCGTTCAGCGCGTTGGTGAGCTGCGCCTCGGTGGCGACGTCGGAGCGGGCCGCGACCTCGATGTACTTGCGGGCCATCTCGTCCCCGACCTCGTCGAGGACCTCGCGGAAGGTCTTGCCGCCCCAGGGGTGCTTGTTGTCGTCGCCCGAATAGCCCTCGTAGTACTCGTCGGGCGAGCAGAGTTCGTGGCACTTGGCGTGAAAGGCGTCGATCGCCTTCAGCGTCGCCTCGCCGAAGTGCTTCTTGATGTCGCGGCGGTTGTTGAGGACCTTGCCCTCGAGGATGACGCCCTTGCCGTCCATCGGCACGACGTCGAGACCCATCACCTCGGTGATGATGCGCTTCAGCGGGTCGGGACCGAAGTGCGAGTAGTCGTAGTACTCGGCGACGCCGCGCTCGAAGAGGGAATTGCCCTTCTCGAAGCTGTCTGTGGCGACCTTGCCGCCGAGGCGGTCGGAGGCTTCGAAGAGAGTGGCGGTGAACAGACCGTCGCAGAACCGGTCGAGCAGGTAATTGGTGAAGAGCCCACCCGGCCCGCCACCCACAATTGCGACACGCGTCATATCCGAGCTTTCGTCCCTGGACCGGCCACGCCCCGACGGCGCATTCCAGCCTCTATCCGCTGAAAATCCGGGGCTGAGCTATAGCGACCGTTCGTTTCCGAATAAAGCCATCGGCCACGCGATATTGTCGCGCAGGATGAATCCGGTCGGTCCCCGCCAGCACGCCCCGAAGGTTGTGAGAGCCCGATCATTGCGGCGGCGCAACTGAACGCAATCTGAACCGACCGCGTCCCGCGCCCGTTTCAGCGCATCACCGTCGGCAGCCAGGTGGCGATGGAGGGGAAGACCATGAGCACCCCGACGGCGAGGATGTAGACGAGCATGAAGGGGAGCACGCCGGTGAAGACGTCGGTGATCGGCCCGCCGTCCTTCCGCATGCCCTGCAGCACGTAGAGCACCGTGCCGTCGGGCGGCGAGATCAGCGCGATCTCCACCAGCATGACGACGATGACGCCGAACCAGATCGGGTCGTAGCCGAGCGCGGTGACGACGGGGAAGATGACGGGGATCGTCGTGATCATCATGGAGAAACCCTCCATGAAGGTGCCGAGCGCCAGGTAGAAGCCGATGATCAGCAGCATGATGGCCCAGGGCGGCAACGGCATCTGCGAGACGAGCTGGGCGAGGGCCTGCGGCACGCCGAGCGCCGTGAAGACGTAGTTGAGCAGGTAGGCGCCGAAGAGGATGAGGCCGATCAGCGCCGTGTTGCGCGCCGTCGCCTCGGCCGAATCGTTGAGCATCTTGAAGGAGAGCTTGCCGTCGAGGGCGGCGAGTACGATGGCCGCGACGACGCCCAGCGCCGCCGATTCGGTGGCCGTGGCGAGGCCGCCGTAGATGGTGCCGAGCACGATGAGGATCAGCACGGCGGTCGGGGTGAGGTCGACGAGGCTGCGAATCTTCTCGCCCCAGGAATAGCGGGGGCCGTCGGGATCGCGGGGGGCGGCGGTCTTCGCCTTCATCAGGATGATGGCGATGAAGAAAACGACGACCAGGATGCTCGGGCCGATGGCGGCGATGTAGAGCGCGCCGACCGAGGTCTCGGTGATGAGGCCGTAGATGATGAAGGTGATGCCCGGCGGGATGAGGTTGCCGAGCGCGCCGCCGGCGGCGAGGGAGCCCAGCACCATCTTCGGATCGTAGGGCTTGTCCTTGAAGAAGGGCAGCGCCACCGAGCCCATGGTGGCGGCGGTGGCGACCGACGAGCCGGAAATGGCCGAGAAGACGCCGGAGGCCGCGATGTTGGTGTGGAGGAGGCCGCCCGGCATGCGGTTCAGCCAGATGTTGAGCGTCTTGTAGAGCCGGTCGGAAAGGCCGGCGCGCAGCAGGATCTCGCCCATCAGCAGGAAGAGCGGCACCGCCACCAGCACGAAGGACGAGGACGGGTTCCAGATGGTCTGCCCGATGAAGAGCCAGAAGGGGCGGTCGGAGAAGGCGTAGCCGACGATGAGGCCGAGCACGCCGAGGGCCGCGCCGACATAGATGCCCATGCCGAAGAACAGCATGAACAGGCCGACCAGCAGCATGATCTCGCCCATGAGCTCGCCGGACGGGGCATGGCCGGTGAAGCTCATGCCCAGCATGATGCCGACGAGGATGAGGAGGAAGACGACGGCGATCACGGCTTCACCTCGGGATGGGCGGGCTTTGCGGGGGCGGCGGGATCGCCTGGGACGGGCTCGCCGACGGCCTCCAGCACCTCGGCGACCTCCTCCTGGTAGGAGCGGCTGTGCAGCAGCAGCTCCGCCTCGTTGCCACGGCCGGCGAGGATGAGCAGCAGGCATTCCACCAGCATGGCGAGGATGAGCAGGAAGAAGGCGCCGATGCCGAAGGCCCAGAGCCCCTGCGGGATGGCGAGGGGGGTGCGGATGACGCTGATGTCGGTGGCGCCGAAGAGGAGGGATTCCTCCACCAGCGTCCAGGCGCCGTAGAAGAGGTAGCCGACCAGCACGGCGAGGAAGGCAAGGCTCGTCAGGTGCAGCCAGTGGCGGATGCGCGGCGGAAAGAGGTTCACCACCACGTCGATGCGGACATGGGCGCGCATGGACAAGGTGTGGGCGAGGCCCCAGGCGATGCCGAAGGCCAGCGCATAGCCGGAGAGCTCGGTGGTCGCCTGCGTCGAGAAGCCGAGGAAGCGGCGCGCCAGCACGTCGAAGGTGATGAGCCCGGCCGTGGCGATGAAGCCCCAGCCCGCCACATAGCCCATGACGGTGCCGAGCCGCGCCATGGACCGCCGGCCGAGGCCGGCGACATCGATCAGAGTGTTGAGCATGCCTGTTCCCCCGGCCCTGCCGCCGCCGCCCGGCGGCAGCGTGCCCCTCGCCCGTTCCCCGTCACGCGGGAGGGATGGCCCCCCGCGTGACGCCGGTGATCGCGGCCGTCAGTTGCCGGCATAGGTGACGCCGGTGATCGGCGCCACGACGCGGTTGTAGATCTCGCCGCAGCGGGCGCCGCAGCGCTTCACCCAGTTCGGCAGGATGGTGGAGGTCAGCGTCGTGCGCATCACCTCGGTGTCGGCGGGGACCGGACGGTAGACGCGCATCGGGTTGGCGTCGGGAATGCGGCCGAGCTTGCAGCCGGCACGGTCACCGATGTTGCAGGAAATGCCGTCCTCGGTCTGCTCAAGGCCGAGCTTCCACTGGGCGTCCTCGACCTCCTTCATGGTCGCCTCCATGGCGGCGCGCACCGCCGGGTCGAGACGGTTCCACCACTGGATGTTCACCACATAGGCGGAGACCGACCAGAAGAGCGGCAGTGCGTAGAGGCTCTGGGTCACTTCGTACCAGCGGGCGGAGTTGCCCGAGCCGGTGCCGGTGATGGCGCAGTCGACGACGCCGCGCTCGAGGGCGCCGTAGACTTCCGGGAAGCCGATGCCGGTCGGCTGGCCGCCGATCTGGGTGACGAAGTCGTTGGACGAGCCGCCGCCGGTGCGGATGCGCTTGCCGCGCAGATCCGCAAGGCTCGTGACCTGGCCGCGGCAGAAGAACTCCTGGGCGGCGAAGGGGTACATGACGAGGATGCGGACGCCGAAGCGCTCCAGCTCCTTGTTGACCTCGGGCAGCATGGCGGCGGCCACCTTGCGGGCCTGGTCGAGGCTGGGGTTGAGGCCGGCGAGGTCGACCACGTCGAGCAGCGGCACGTCGCCCGCGACCGTGTTCAGCGGCACCGCACCGATATCCACCTGGCCGGAACGGACGAGACGGAGGATTTCGGGACCGTTGAGGTTGCGCTCGGGCCAGGAGGCGAGCGTCACGCGGATGCGGCCGTTCGACTTGGCGGCGAGGCCGTCGCGCAGCAGCGGCTGGTCGACGCGGGTGAACTGCGGCATGGCCGGGCCGGGCTGGGTGACGATCTGGACGTTCACCGGCGGGCCGGCGGGGACGGCCTGGGCGAGGACCGGCAGGGCGCCGGACAGGGTCAGGGCCACCGCCGTGGCGGCGGTTCGCAAGCGGATCATGGAGGTCTCTCCTTCGTCGATGGGCCGCGCGAGGGCGGCGGTGGTCGGTCGGCGTAGTCTCTGGAGTGTTCTTATTCGGCGGGCGGGTAGTAGAGGAATTCGATCAGCAGACAGCCCTCGTCGCTGAAGAAGGGACCATGGAGGACATGCGGCGGCCGCACCGCATGGGTGCCGAACGGCAGCCGCACGCCCTCGGACTTAGCAGCAAGCGTGCCAATCATCAGGGAGCCGGAGACGATGAAGACCTCCTCGCACCAGTCGTGCGACACGGGATGGTCCACCGCCGCGCCCGCCGACCACCGGCCGAGCCGCGTGACGGCGCCCTTGCGCGCCACCGTATCGAGGTGACCCGAGAGGATCTTCTCCTCGACGCCGACATAGCCCGGGACGGCACGCCAGCCGTCGGGCGAGAGCGCGTCGAAGAACTCGCGATGGATCTTGCCGAAGGCCCCGAAGCCGGGGTGCGGCGTCGGGGCGGGGCTGGTCACAGGGCGGCGATCCGGCTGTTGGTGAGGTCCGTGACGAGCATGGAGCCGGGCGCGTGGGTGATGGCGAAGGGCGGGCGCGCCTTGGCGATCACGGACTGGGGGGTGACGCCGCAGGCCCAGAAGACGGGAAGTTCGTCCGCCTTCACCTCGACGGGGTCGCCGTAGTCGGGCGTTGAGATGTCGCGGATGCCGATGGCCTCGGGCAGGCCGATATGGACCGGCGCGCCATGGACGGCGGGAAAGCGCGAGGTGATCTGTACGGCACGGATGGCGTCGGCGGGTTTCAGCGGACGCATGGAGACGACCATCGGGCCGGAGAAGGGCCCTGCCGGGGCGCACGCGATGTTGGTCCGCCACATCGGCACGGTGGTGTTGCAGCCGATATGGCGCATCGGGATGCCGTCCTGGATCAGCGCCTCCTCGAAGGAGAACGAGCAGCCGATGACGAAGGCGACGAGATCGTCGCGCCAGAACTCGCGGATGTCCGTGGGCTCGGCGACCAGCTCGCCGTCCTTCCAGACGCGGTAGCGGGGGATGTCGGTGCGGATGTCGAGATCGGCGCCGAGGGCGGGCACCGTCGGGTCGCCCGGCTCCGACAGGCCGATCACCGGGCAGGGCTTGGGATTGAGCGTGCAGAAGCGCAGGAAATCGCCGGCGAGATCCCTGGGCAGAATGGCGAGATTGCCCTGCACGCGGCCCGGGGCGAGGCCCGCCGTATGACCGGTGATGTCGCCGCGGCGGATGGCCCGGCGCACCGCCGCGGGATCGCTGACGTCGGTGATGCCGGGTGCGCGAAACTGGGCGACAGCCATGATTTTCTCCCGGGAGATGCATCCCTGGGAGAACAGTCCACCATTCCCCTTGCATCTGGTCCAATCCGAAGTTTGGATTGGTTACGATTAATCCAGCTTATCGATTGACGACGGCATGGTGGACTTCAAGGCGCTCGAGACGCTGGTCTGGGTGGCAACCCTCAAGAGCTTCAACCGCGCCGCGGTGAAGCTGCACACGACCCAGCCCGCCGTGTCCCAGCGCATCGCCCAGCTGGAGGCGGAGATCGGCCAGCGCCTGCTGGTGCGCGAGAAGCGCACGGTGGTGGCGACCGACGCGGGCCGGCGCGTCATCGACTATGCCGAGCGCCTCCTGAAGCTGCGTGCCGAGATGCTGCATGCGGTGGCGGACCGCACCGCCATCCGCGGCACGCTGCGTCTCGGCGTCGCCGAGACCATCGTCCACACCTGGCTGCCGCGTTTCGTCGAGCGGATGGCCAAGGCCTATCCGGGCCTGGCGCTGGAGATAGAGGTGGACATCACGCCGAACCTGCGCGACCGGCTGGTGGCGCAGGAGCTCGACCTCGTCTTCGCCCTCGGAGCGCTGGCGGCGGCGCAACTGCGCAACATGCCGCTGTCGACCTACCGCCTCGCCTTCCTGGCCGGCCCCGGCCTCTCCTTTCCGGCGGGGCCGCTGGATCTGGCGGCGCTTGCGGCCCATCCGATCCTCACCTTCTCGCGGAACACCCGGCCCTACCTGATCCTGCGCGAGATGTTCTCGGCGCCCGACCTGCCGCCGGTGCGCATCCACGCCTCCTCCTCCATGGCGACGATCCTGCGCATGGCGGAGGACGGGCTCGGCATCGCAGCGGTGCCGGAGGCGATTGCCGGTACCGAACTCGCCGCCGGTCGGCTGCGGTCGCTGCCCACGAGCGTGCCGCTGCCCGAGCTCGACTTCTTCGCCTCCTGGCGGATCACGCCGGAGGCGGCGACGGTGGAGGCGGTGGCGACGATCGCGGCGGAGGTGGCGGCGCCGCGGCCGCGCTGAGCGGTCAGTCGTGCCGGGGGGTGGCGACGCCCGCCCACATCGGCCCGAGGTCGTCCATCGCCGCCTCGACGCATTCCACCACGAGGCGGATGGCGCCGCCGCCGGCGAAGACGAGTTCCATCGTGCCGCCGGGGGATTCGCCGCCCTCCGGCTCGAAATGGATGGCGAGCAGCTCCAGCACGGTGTCCTCGCCCTTCGGCACGGCACGGGCCTTGACGGCGGTGACGCGCTCGACGCGCAGGCCGGTGCGGCGGCGCTGGCAGTCGCCGGCCTCGGCGGCGGTCCAGTCGAAGCGGTTGCAGACGAGGGCGAAGCGGCGCTCGCGGGCGAGATAGGCGATGTCGCTGGCCTTCAGCACCGCGTCCTGCAGATGGGCCGACAGGACCGCGAGGTCCTCGGCGTCGAAGGCGTAGAGCTTCAGCGGTGTCGCGGTCATTGGATTTCTCGCATCCGTCGCCCTATAGGACCTGAAGCGGTCCGAAGTCCATGCGCCTCCGCCCGGAGCACATGAAGGACGGCCGCCGCCGACCACCCCGCTGCCCGAGACGATCCATGACCATCCGCGCCCATGTCGGCGACCTGCCCGACCTCCGCCACTACCAGGTCGGCACCGTCGCCATCGACACCGAGACGCTTGGCCTCGTGCCGCAGCGCGACCGGCTCTGCGTCGTCCAACTCTCGCCGGGCGACGGCACTGCCGACGTGGTGCAGATCCGCCCGGGACAGCCGGCGCCGCCGAACCTCTGCGCCCTGCTGACCGATCCTGAGGTGATCAAGCTCTTCCACTTCGCCCGGTTCGACGTGGCGGTGCTGAAGCACGCCTTCGGGGTGGAGACGCGGCCCGTCTACTGCACCAAGATCGCCTCCAAGCTGGTGCGCACCTATACCGACCGCCACGGCCTGAAGGACCTGTCGCGCGAGCTTCTCGGCATCGACATGTCCAAGGTGCAGCAGAGCTCTGACTGGGCGGCGGAGACCCTCACCCCGGCCCAGCTCGACTATGCCGCCTCCGACGTCCTGCATCTCCACGCCCTGAAGGAGAGGCTCGACGCCATGCTGGCGCGCGAGAACCGCACGGCGCTGGCGGAGGCCTGCTTCGCCTTCCTGCCGACCCGCGCCGCGCTCGACCTCGCGGGCTGGCCGGAGACGGACATCTTCGCCCATTCGTGAACGGCCGCCGGGGGGTGCCGCGGGTTGCGGGCGCGCCATGGTGGGGCCATAGAGTCGTGGTCAGTGCCGGTGCGGCAGGCGGTAACGCCGGCCATGCAGGAGGAGAACGGACGGGACGATGGCAGCGCGGCGGACGGATGAATGGGACGGGTCCGCCCGAGGCGGCAAGGACGGCAGCGTCGAGCGCAAGGCGGCCTTCAGCCTCGCCTATCGTCATTCGAAGACGGTGCGTCGGCTGCGTGTGCTCGTCCCCGCCGCTGCGGTCGTCATCTTCGTCGGCGTGGTCTTCATCTCCTGGTGGGATCCGCTGAAGAGCCTGAACCTGCCCATCTCCGTCGGCGCCGTGTCCATGTCGGGCTCGAAGGTGACAATGGAGGCGCCCCGTCTCACCGGCTACACGACGGACAACCGCTTCTACCGCGTCACCGCCACGCGCGCCGAGCACGACATCACCCAGGCCAACGTCGTGGCGCTGACCTCCATCGATTCGGAAATGCAGCTGGAAGGCGGCGGCACGGCCCGCGTCGTCTCGGCGACGGGCCTGCTCGACACCAAGACCGGCCGCGTGGAACTCAATCAGGACGTGGTGGTGACGACCTCCAGCGGGCAGACGGGCGAGCTCGGCCATGCGCTGGTCGACACGCGGGCGGGGACGATCGCCTCCAACGGGCCGGTGAAGCTGACGTCGCCGCGTGGCCAGATCGTTTCCGAGCGCATGCAAATTAGTGACAACGGCAAGGTGATCGTGCTTGAAGGCACGGTGCGTGGTAGCTTCACGCCCGAACCGCCCGATCCGACCATCACCGATCTTTCGCAGCCTTCTCCTGCGCCAAGCCGATCCGGAGACTGACCATGACGCTGGCCGGCACCGCCGCGCTCCTTTTCGACAGGCGCCCGCTGGCGGCGGCGCTGCTCGCCGCCGGGCTCTTCGCACCCGTGGCGACGGCCCAGCAGGCCGGAAGCCCGTTCGTCGGCTTCACCCAGAACCGCAGCGACCCGATCAATTTCGAGGCTGACCGCGCCGAGGTCTTCGACACCGAGAAGCGCGCCGTGCTGTCCGGCAACGTGCGCGTCCAGCAGGGCGAGTCGACGCTGCAGACCGCACGCCTGGTCATCTTCTACGAGGACAACGCCGCTGCGGCCGCCGGACGGCCGGCGACCACGACCCCGCGCCAGGGCGCGGCCCCCGCCGGATCGTCCGAGACGCAGAACGTGCGCCGCTTCGAGATGCAGGGCGGCGTCATCGTCCGCTCCAAGAACCAGACGGCGACCGCCGAGCGCGGCTCCTTCGACGCCCGCCGCAACGAGGCGATCATGGAGGGGAACGTCACGCTGACGCAGTGCGACAACATCCTGCGCGGCGCCCGTCTGCACGCCGACCTCACCACCAACCGCGTGCGCATCGACGCCGCGCCCTCGGGCGGCCGCGTCTCCGGCATCCTGCAGGGCGGCGGCGGTGCGGCACCCGGCGGCGGGGCCAACAATCCCGACTGCACGCCCGCCCGGCCGCAGGCGCGCAGCCCCCGCGGATAGGACAGCCAGCCCCGTGTCCGTCCTCGCGCGTGTCTCCGGCCTCCTGGGACGCCGGCCAGCCCCCGCGGCGGCCGTCGACGACGACTGGCTGGTCAAGGAGATGGCCGCCCAGGTGGCGGAACTCGACCGTCCCGAGCCCGCCCCGGCGGCGCGCGCGCAGGAGGAGCCCCGCTCCGGCGAGGGCGTGATGTCGGTCCACGGCGTCTGGAAGAGCTACAAGGGCCGCGCCGTCGTGCGCGGCGTCAGCCTCGACCTCAGGCGCGGCGAGGCCGTCGGCCTGCTCGGGCCGAACGGCGCCGGCAAGACCACCGTCTTCTACATGATCACCGGCCTCGTTGAGGCCGACAAGGGCCATATCGAGCTCGACGGCCACGACATCACGGCCCTGCCGATGTACCGGCGGGCCCGCCTCGGCATCGGCTACCTGCCGCAGGAGGCCTCGATCTTCCGCGGCCTCAACGTCGAGGACAATATCCGCGCCGTGCTCGAGGTCACCGAGAAGGACAAGGCCAAGCGCGAGCGCGACCTCGACGAGCTGCTCGAGGAATTCACCATCACGCGGCTGCGCAAGAGTCCCGCCATCGCCCTGTCGGGCGGCGAGCGGCGCCGCCTCGAGATCGCCCGCGCGCTGGCGACCCGCCCCTCCTTCATGCTGCTCGACGAGCCCTTCGCCGGCATCGACCCGATCGCGGTGGGCGACATCCAGAATCTCGTGCGCCACCTGAAGGAACGCGGCATCGGCGTGCTCATCACCGACCACAACGTGCGCGAGACGCTCGGCCTTATCGACCGCGCCTACATCATCCATTCGGGTCAGGTGCTGATGGAAGGCACGCCGAACGAGATCGTCTCCAACCCCGACGTCCGCCGGCTTTATCTCGGCGAGGAATTCCGCCTCTGACGCTGCGGAAGAATCACGGGACGCGGTCTTAACTCCTCAGTCATCGGAACCATGGCATGAACCTTGCTGTTCGTGCCGCCGGACCTCTATGATGCGGCGCAAGAAACCCCGAGGGATGCGCCCGAGACGATGGCCCTGTCAGCCCGACTAGAGCTCCGCGTTGGCCAGTCGCTGGTGATGACACCCCAGCTGATGCAGGCCATCAAGCTCCTGCAGCTGTCGAACCTCGACCTCGTCGCCTATGTCGAGCAGGAGCTGGAGAAGAACCCGCTGCTCGAGCGCGCCGACGCCCCCGAACCCGCCGTCGAGGGCGAGGCGCCGGACGTGCCGGCAGCCGCCGATCCGGGCGATGCCCAGGCCGGCGACTGGCTGGGCGACGACATGGGCAACAGCCGCACCGACATCGAGGAGCGGCTCGGCACCGACCTCGAGAACGTCTTTCCCGACGACAAGGGGCCGGAGGCACGGCACGCCGATGCGGCCTCCGACCCGATGACCTCGTCCTGGTCCAACGTCGGCTCGGGCGGCAGCGACAACGAGGACTACAACCTCGAGGCCTTCGTTTCCGCCGATCTGTCGCTGGTGGACCACCTGGCGAACCAGCTCACCCTCGCCGTGGAGACGCCTGCGGACCGCCTGATCGGGCAGATGCTGATCGACGCCGTGGACGAGGCCGGCTACCTCACCGTCACCGTCGAGGAGGTCGCCGACCGGCTGGGGGCCGAGATCGAGGATGTCACCAGCGTGCTCGAGGTGATCCAGAGCTTCGAGCCCTCGGGGGTCGCAGCCCGCAACCTGGCGGAATGCCTCGCCATCCAGCTGAAGGACAAGAACCGCTTCGACCCCGCCATGCAGGCGCTGGTCGGCCATCTCGACCTCCTCGGAAAGCGCGACTACCAGGCGCTGAAGAAGATCTGTGCGGTCGACGACGAGGACCTCGCCGACATGGTGGCGGAGATCCGCCGGCTCAATCCGAAGCCGGGCCTCGCCTTCGGCTTCGCGCCCGTCCAGCCACTGGTGCCGGACGTCATGGTGCGCGCCGGCCCGGACGGCGGCTGGATCGTCGAGCTGAACAGCGAGACGCTGCCCAAGGTCCTGGTCAACCAGAGCTATTACGCTCGCGTCTCGAAAACCACGAAGAGCGACACCGAGAAGACCTTCCTCGCCGACGCGCTGCAGACGGCGACGTGGCTCGCCCGCGCCCTCGACCAGCGTGCCCGCACGATCCTGAAGGTCGCCACCGAGATCGTCCGCCAGCAGGACGCCTTCTTCGCCCTCGGCGTGCAATATCTCAGGCCGCTGAATCTGAAGACCATCGCCGACGCCATCAGCATGCACGAATCGACGGTGTCGCGGGTCACGTCGAACAAGTCGATCGCCACCACCCGCGGCATCTTCGAGATGAAGTACTTCTTCACCTCGTCAATCGCGAATTCGGAGGTCGGCGGCGAGAGCCACTCGGCGGAGGCGGTGCGCTACCGCATCAAGCAGATGATCGACGCGGAAACGCCCGACGACGTGCTCTCGGACGATGCCATCATGGACAAGCTGAAGGCCTCGGGCATCGACATCGCCCGGCGGACCGTCGCCAAGTACCGCGAGGCGCTGCGGATTCCCTCGTCGGTGCAGCGGCGGCGAGAGAAGCAGGCCATGGCGGTGTGAGGCGCGTCGGCTTCGTCCGCGGAGACCCGTTCATCGAAACGCGCGAACCGGCTCCCGTCATGGCCGTGCTTGTCCCGGCCATCCACGACTTGACCACCGCAATCTGAAGGAAACTCGTGGCTGCCCGGTACAAGGCCGGGCATGACGGAGAGATTGCCTGGATCCATCCGCATCGTTTCGCGGACCGACACCAGGATCGATCTTCCCCCAATGCCGCCCCGCACAAAACGCGCATCCCACTGCTGACCGCGATCGAAGACGGGCGTTCTATCCCGGCGATTTGACTTGAATCCCGTCCGGACAGTGCCCTTATTCCCCTTCATCCTTGCTGCGGAGGATCGTTTCATGGCGAAGACCCAGGCGACGGGAACCATCATCCCCCTGCCCTCCGACACGGCTGATCTCGCCTGGCACCGGCTGCGCAGCGAGGCCAATGCCATGGCCTCGGCCAATCCGGAGCTGGCGACGCTGGTCCTGCGCACCATCGGCCGGGCCTCCTCCTTCGAGGACGCCGTCGCGCGCCGCATCTCCGCGCGGCTGGGCACGGGCGACGTTCCCGCCGACGTGCTGCACGATGCCTTCACCGAGGCCCTTGGAGCCTCGTCCACCATCGCCGTGGCGATGCGCGCCGATGCCGCTGCCGTCATCGACCGCGACCCCGCCGCCGACCGGCTGATCGAGCCGGTGCTGTTCTTCAAGGGCTTCCACGCGCTGCAGACCCACCGGCTCGCCCACTGGCTCCTCGGCCAGGGCCGCCGCGACTTCGCGCTCTACCTGCAGAGCCGGTCCTCGGAGGTCTTCCAGACCGACATCAACCCCGCCGTGGTGATGGGCAAGGGCGTGTTCCTCGACCACGCCACCGGCCTCGTGGTCGGCGAGACCGCGGTGATCGAGGACGACGTCTCCATCCTGCAGAACGTCACCCTCGGCGGCACCGGCAAGGAGGCGGGCGACCGCCATCCGAAGGTGCGGCGCGGCGTGCTGCTCGGCGCCGGCGCCAAGATCCTCGGGAATATCGAGATCGGCCGCTGCGCCCGCGTCGCCGCGGGATCGGTGGTGCTGCATCCGGTGGCGCCGAACACGACGGTGGCCGGCGTTCCGGCGAAGCCGGTGGGCACGGCCGGCTGCGCCGAGCCGTCGCGGGCCATGGACCAGATCCTGGCGGAGGGGACGGTGGCCGCGTTCAGCTACGAAATCTGACGCGCCGCGCCTCCCTTTACCTCCATCCCCCGTCCGGCGCGGTTGCGAAACCGTATTTCATGGTGAGAAATAACGCTTCATGATGGATCGGGTCTGCCGAACAGGCGGGCTTCGCATGGGGCAGGCGCATGACGAGGACGACACGGCAGGTCGGGGCGGCGCGGAGTTCGGCGCCGTGACCATGCAGCTGACCCTCGCCGTCCACCGCGCCCGGCGGCTCTTCCCGACCAAGACCGCCGTCATCTTCGCCGACCGGCGCCGGACGTGGGAGGAGTTCGCCGACCGGGTGGCGCGCCTCGCCGGCGTCCTCCAGGACCTCGGCGTCGGCCCGGGCGACCGGGTCGCCATGCTCTCCCATTCCTCCGACCGCTATCTCGAATTCTTCTTCGCCGCCTTCTGGGCCGGCGGTATCGCCGTGCCCGTCTCCACCCGTTATGCCGAGCCCGAGACGGCCTTCCTGATGCAGGACTGCGGCGCGAAGGTGCTTCTCGTCGGCGACGAGTTCACCGCCATGGCCGAAGCGCTCAGGCCGCAGTGCCCTGACCTCGCCCATGTGATCTTTGCCGGCGAGGGCGCACTGCCGGCCGGCATGATCGACTACGAGGCGGTCCTGGGTGCGCGGGACCCGGTTGTGGACGCCGGCCGCCGCGGCGACGACGTCGCCGTGCTGTTCTACACCGGCGGCACGACGGGTCGCTCCAAAGGCGTCATGCTCACCCACATCAACTGCATGGCGAACTCGTTCGGCGGCATGGTGCACACCAAGCTCGACAGTTCGGTGGTCGGGCTTCATGCCGGCCCGCTCTATCACGCTGCGGCAGGCTCGCGCGTCTTCACCAACACGCTGCTCGGCGCCACCCACGTGGTCATCCCGCGCTTCACGGTGAAGGGCGTGCTGGAGGCGATCCAACAGCACCGCATCACCTTCACGTCCATGGTGCCGACCATGATGACGATGATCCTCAACGAACCGGACCTCGACGCCTACGATCTCTCCTCGCTGAAGATGATCGGCTATGGCGGCGCGCCCATGCCGGTGGCGACGCTGGAGGCGCTGATCCGGAAGCTGCCCCATGTCCGCTTCGCCCAGGCCTACGGCATGACCGAGTTGTCGCCGGCCTGCACCTATCTGGAGCCCGACGACCACACGCTGGACCCGGCCCGGGTGCACCGGCTCGCCTCCGGCGGGCGATCCATCGTCGGCTGCGACATCCGCGTGGTCGATCCGCAGGACCGGGACGTACCGGTGGGCGAGATCGGCGAGATCATCGTCGCGGGGCCGACCGTCATGAAGGGCTACTGGAACCAGCCGGAGATGACGGCGGAGGCGCTGCGCGGCGGCTACATGCACACGGGGGACGCCGGCTATCTCGACGCCGACGGCTATGTCTACGTGTCCGACCGGATCAAGGACATGATCGTCACCGGCGGCGAGAACGTCTATTCGATCGAGGTGGAGAACGCCGTTCTCACCCATTCCGCCATCCGCGAATGCGCCGTCATCGGCGTGCCTCACCCGCTCTGGGGCGAAGCGGTGCATGCGGTCGTCACCTTCAAGGCCGGCCGCAGCGCCACGGCGGAGGAGATCATCGCCCACTGCAAGACGCGCATCGCCGGTTTCAAGTGCCCGCAGACCATCGAGGTGCGCGAGGCCATGCCGCTGTCCCAGGCCAACAAGATCCTCAAGACGGACCTGAGGCGTCCCCACTGGGAGGGACGGGCACGGGCGGTCAACTGACCCGGCCGAAAGAGCGAGGGAGTGGCGGCGATGGCTGATGGTTCGGAGGGCACGTCGCGCGGCATCGTCAGCGGCGGGAGGCAGCGTGACCCGGAGGCCGTCGAGGCGCGGGTGCGCCGCATCGCCGGGGGACTGGACAGGCTCGGCGTCGGCCCCGGCGACTGCGTCGCCATCCTGATGCGCAACGACATCGCCTTTCTGGAGGCGACCTATGGGGCGGCCATGCTCGGCGCCTATGCGGTGCCGGTGAACTGGCACCTGAAGGCAGACGAAGTCAGCTACATCCTCGACGATTGCGATGCCAAGGTGCTGGTCGGCCACGAGGACCTGCTGGCGCCCCTTTCCGGCCACCTGCCGGCTGGGATCGCGATCTTCTCAGCGCCGGTGCCGCCGGAGGTGGCGGAGCATTTTCCCGCTCCCGCCGGGATCACGGTTCCCGCCGGCGCCCGCGACCTCGACGCCTGGCTCGCAGGAGAGGCGCCCTATCAGGGCGCTGCCCGGCCGGCGCCGATGAGCATGATCTACACATCCGGCACGACCGGAAAGCCCAAGGGCGTGAAGCGCAAGGCGCCGAGCCCGGAGGAGGCGAAGGCGACCGAGGGCCTGCGCGCCCTCGTCTATGGCCTCAGGCCCGGCGTGCGCGCCCTGCTGCCCGGGCCGCTCTACCATTCCGCGCCCAATTCCTTCGGCATCCGCGCAGGCCGGCTCGGCGGTGTGCTGGTGCTGATGCCGCGCTTCGACGCGGAGGAGATGCTGCGGCTGATCGAGACGCACCGCATCGACACGATCTTCATGGTGCCGACCATGTTCGTGCGGCTGCTCAAACTCCCGGACGAGGTCCGGCGGCGCTACGACGTCTCCTCGCTGCGCTTCGTCATCCACGCCGCCGCCCCCTGCCCGGCCGAGGTGAAGGCGGCGATGATCGCCTGGTGGGGCCCGGTCATCCACGAGTTCTACGGCGGTACGGAGACGGGCCCCGTCACCTTCGCCACCTCCGAGGACGCCCTGAAGAAGCCCGGTTCGGTCGGCCGGCTGTCGCCGGGCGCGGAAATCCGCGTGCTGGACGATGCGGGCCGGGAAGTGCCGCAGGGCGGCATCGGCGAGCTCTTCTGCCGCATCGAGGGCTATCCCGACTTCACCTACCACAAGGCGCCGGAGAAACGAGCCGAGGTGGACGACCACGGCTTCATCACCTGCGGCGACATCGGCTATGTCGACGCCGAGGGCTACGTGTTCCTGTGCGACCGCAAGCGCGACATGATCATCGCCGGCGGGGTGAACATCTATCCGGCCGAGATCGAGGCGGCGCTGCTCGCCCTGCCGCAGGTCCGCGACTGCGCGGTCTTCGGCATCCCGCACGCCGAATTCGGCGAGAGCATCATGGCGGTGATCTCGCCGCAGCCGGGGGTGGAGATCGATCCAGCGGCGCTGAAGGCCGAACTCGCGACCCGCATCGCCGACTACAAGCTGCCGCGGCACATCGAAATCCGGGACGACCTGCCGCGCGAGGATTCCGGCAAGATCTTCAAGCGCCGCCTGCGTGATCCCTACTGGGCGGCGGCCGGCCGGGCGATCTGAGGGGGCGGGGGGCCGTGGTCAGCCTCCAGCACCTCGCCGAAGCGTCATGCCCGGGACAAGCCCGGGCATGACGTGGAAAGGGCGGCCGCCTGTTTACCGAGGCCTTCGCGAAAGCCCCACCCTCACCCTCCCCGCTGCGCAAAGAGGGGGGACTACCGCCTCCGGCCCTCCCGGCCATCCATGGCGCCAGGCACAACCGGCGAGAAACGGTCGAGACGTCGAAGCCCCCCTCTCAGCGCAGCGAGGGTCAGGGTCAGGGTGAAGGGCCGGACAAGCGCGCCGTCTTTGGACCGGCGCCCGTCAAAACCCCAGCATCGCTCTGACGTCCCCCGGCCCGACCCCGGCCCGCCGCAGAGCGCGAAATCCCTCCGCCTGGTCGCTCTTCGACAGCTTCCGCCCGTCCGGGCCCATCACCAGGCCGTGGTGCCGGTAAAGCGGGACCGGCAGGTCGAGGAGGTCCTGCAGCAGCCGGTGGACGGCGGTCGCCTCGAACAGGTCCTCGCCGCGCACGACGTGCGTCACTCCCTGCAGGGCGTCGTCGGTGACCACGGCGAGGTGGTAGCTGGTGGCGAGTTCCTTGCGGGCGAGGACGACGTCGCCCCAGCGCTCGGGCTCTGCCGTCACCTCGCGCAGCGGCCGGCCGTCCGCGTCGAGTTCGGCCCAGGTCAGCGGGCCGGCGAGCCGCGCCAGCGCCGCCCGCATGTCGAGCCGGAGGGCGTGGGGTT
>NZ_JBQVQL010000055.1:0-32880 GCF_052440005.1 Phreatobacter sp. | reverse complement strand
CCCGCCCGCCGCCGCCGCCCCAGCCCGGTCCGGGACCGGGCCTGCCGGGCTGGCCGAAGTCGGGCCTGCCGGGCCGCGTCGGGGGACGCCAGTCGGGGCGACCGGGGCGATAGGGAGGGCGAAAGCCGGGCCGGTAGGGGGCGTAGTAGCCCGGCGACCCATAGAAATAGGGCGGTTCGACATAGACCGGCGGCGGCTCGACATAGACGCGCGGCGGCGCCTCGACCACGCCGCCGTCCTCGTCGAGGAGGCTGCGGGCGACATAGCCTGTCACGCCGCGATAGACCACGCGGCACCAGGAGCCGGTGCAGTCGGCGATGTCGACCGGGGCACCGGCGGGCAGGGTGGTGATCCGCTCATACTGCGTGCCGGGCCCCGCGCGCATGTTGACGGCGCCGGTGGTGACCGCGTCCTGGGCGCTCGCCGCCGTGACGCCGAGCCCAACGACGAGGGCCCCGGCAAGGGGAAGCAGCCGTCTCAGACCGATGGCCATGGGGTGATCCTTTCTCATGCCGGCGCTCCGCCCTGGAGGCGGCCGCCGACGCGCCGGACACTGACGGCGGAATGGTGAACCCGGTATGAACTGCCCGCTGCCTGCGATGTTCCGCCTCTGCGCTGCGCGGGGCCGTTCCCCCCGGCCGGCGGAGCGGATATCAAGGGGACGGCAGGCACGGGGCCTGCGGGAGGCGAGGCGCACCATGTCCTTTCTCAAATCGCTGTTCGGCTGGGGCTCGTCCGCCGCGCCGCAGGACGACGCGCCGGCGGCTTCCATCGACCACAAGGGCTTCACCATCACCGCCGCCCCCTTCCGGAACGAGGGGCAGTTCCAGACGGCGGGGACCATCACCAAGACCGTCGACGGCGTGCCGAAGGAGCACAAGTTCATCCGCGCCGACCGGCACGCCTCCATGGAGGACGCGGCGACCTTCTCCCTCGCCAAGGGCCGGCAGATCGTCGACGAGCAGGGCGAACGGCTGTTCCGCTAAGCGCCCGAACATGGTTCAGGGCATGAAAAAGGGCCCCTCGGGGCCCTTTGTCGTCGTCGAAGCGGAGAGAGCTTGCCTCAGCGGCTGCCGGGCTCGGCCGGCGGCGGGGCGGCCAGCGGGCCGGAGGAGGCGCCGAACTTCGGCTTGCGGTCCGGGCGCGGCTTCGGCTTCGGGGCGGCGATGAGGCCGTCGCGCTGGGCCTGCTTGCGGGCGGCCTTGCGGGCGCGGCGAATGGCCTCGGCCTTCTCGCGATTCTTCCGCTCCGACGGCTTCTCGAAGGACTTGCGCTGCTTCATCTCGCGGAAGATGCCCTCGCGCTGCATCTTCTTCTTCAGAACGCGCAAAGCCTGATCGACGTTGTTGTCGCGGACGAGAACCTGCATGTCTTCTCCCGGTCGGATCGTGTGGGGTGAGGGCTCAGGCCGTCTTGGCCGGAGCATCCTTCTTGCGCCAGAGCTGGAAACCGAATTCGGCAATGCCGTTCTCGATGGCTTCGCGCTTCAGGCCGTGGGGTGGTTTCTGGTCGCCGCGGATCACGCCGATGCTGGTCCACGGAGCAAATTTCTCGGGCAGCTTCCCGCCCGTATGGTCGGAGGCGAAGCCGTAAAGCTTCTCGTTGCTCCCCGACCTGAACATGAAGAGCCTCGGGCGTTCGGAATTCATGACATGTCCTCGATCGCCGCGGCGCCGGCCCCAAGGCCGGCCATGAAACGGGTTCGGAGCCGCGCGATCCGGGGGACGGAGCGGCTCCGGGTGTTCAAGCACTCAAAGGATAGAGGCCCTGCGCCGCGGCGCGGGGCTCATCCCGGTCCCCTCCGCCGCCGATACATCCACGGCGGCGACAGGTCCGGTGCGTTGAAATCAGTCGACAGCCTTCAGGTTGTCGGCCGACGACTTGCCCGAGCGGCGGTCGGCGACGACTTCGAAGGAGATCTTCTGGCCTTCGTTGAGGCCGTAGAGGCCAGCGCGCTCGACGGCGCTGATGTGGACGAACACGTCAGTGCCGCCACCGTCCGGCTGAATGAAGCCGAAGCCCTTCTGGGAGTTGAACCATTTCACGGTTCCGGTCTGCATGGGGTATCCTTTCGCGAAGCGAGCAGAGAACGACGACTCGCGTCACGCACGAGCAGTTCGGGTCACGTTTTCGAAGATTTTTGATCAGCGGTGCGCCGAATTGGCGGCGCGGGGCCAAAAAAGAACGGCCGAAACGTCGACATGAGATACGCCCTTCGGCCGGCAATTGCAAGGACGAACTTTTGGGAGATGCCCGGAGCCGCCGCGATGACGCCGCGGAACGGCGGATTCATCGCGGTTTCTTCTGGGGTCGGCGCGCTGACATCCGGGGGCCCTGAGCCCGGTGGCGACGCCTCGAGGCGAGTTGTGCCCGCCGGAGAAGGCTGGCTCAATCGGTAACGCAGTCCCCAGACGGAATCACCCATGCCCCGCCCCATCCGCCAGATCGACGCAGCGCCCCGCGGCCAGCTGACGGTGCGCATCAGCGCCATGCCGGCCGATACCAACGCCAACGGCGATATCTTCGGCGGCTGGGTGATGGCGCGCATGGACCAGGCGGGCGGCATCGCCGGCGTCGAGCGGGCGAAGGGGCGCGTCGTCACCATCGCGGTGGAGGCGATGACCTTCATCCGCCCGGTGCGCGTCGGCGACGTGCTGGAGGTCTACACGGAGGTCTTCCACATCGGCCGGACCTCGATGAAGATCCATGTGGAGGCCTGGGCCCAGCGCTTCCGCAGCACGGAGCGCGAGAAGGTGACGGAAGCGACCTTCGCCTTCGTCGCCATCGACGAGGAGGGGCGCCCCCGACCGGTGCCGGCGGCGTGAGGCGATCCTAGCCCCAGCGGTAGTTGAAGCTGACGGAGATGCGCTCCTCGGCGCTGCGGTTCATAGGCACCTCGTGGCGCACGAAGCTCTCCCAGAGCAGCACGTCGCCGCGCGACGTCGCCACCGAGACGAAGGTCTGCAACTCGCGCGCGGCGGCGCTCTTGCGCGGCGGATGGGCCATCATCCGGCCGCTGCGGGGATCCTCGAGCTTCAGCGCCGCTGCACCCTTCGGCATGGCGACGTAGAGCGTGCCCGAGATGACGCTGTGCGGATGGATGTGGGAGGCGTGGGCGCCGCCCTCCGGCAGGACGTTCACCCAGAGCGAATCGAGCACGAGCTTGCGGCCGCCGAGGTCGAGCGCCAGGTCCCTGGCGAAGGCGGCGACATGCCGGTCGAGCTGGCGGGCGAGCGCCTTGAAGACGGGGAAGCGCCAGGGCAGGTCGTCGAGCGAGGCGTAACTCGTATAGCCGGGATAGCCGTTCTTGCGGCACCAGCGGATGCCGGCCGTATCGTCCACCGCCAGAGAGCGGCAGGCCTGATCGATCTCGGGGAGGAGCCCGTCATCGTGGCCGATCTCGCCGCGGTAGAGCCGTGTGACGAAGAGGTTTTCGATGGTCGCCATGGCGCCGTCTCTTGGCACCGAAGCCGGGTCGCCGCAAGACGGGCCCCCGCCTGCCCGGGCGCCAAGAGGGCGCTCTCCTTGGTCTCGTGCGCGAAACCTGTTATTCGGCGCGTTGTTCCGCAGCGAGTCCCGGCCCCATGAGGCTTCTCCGCCTGTTCCCCCGCATCGACGCCCAAAGGGGCCAGACGCTCAAGCGCCTGGTGGGAGAGAGCCTGCGCGCCTATGCGCCGCGCTATGCGCTGGCCTTCGTCTTCATGGCCATCGTCGCCGCCTGCACGGCGCTCAGCGCCTGGATCATGCGCGACCTGATCAACGGCGTTTTCCAGAACCGGGACTTCACGCTCGCGGTGTGGTTCGGCGTCACCGTCTTCTCGATCTTCCTCGTCAAGGGCGTCGCCTCCTACGCCTCCAACGTCATCCTCTCGCGGATCGGCAACGCCATCGTCGCGGCGCAGCAGACGCGCATCTTCAACCACCTGCTGTCGCAGGGCGTCGACTTCTATCAGCAGCATGCCTCCGCCGACCTCGTGACGCGGGTGACGCACAATGCCCAGGCGGCCCGCGACGTCCTGCAGAACATCGTCACGACGGTGGGACGCGACCTTCTGACGGTCGCCGGCCTGCTCATCGTGATGATCGTCACCGACCCGCTGATGTTCATCGTCTCCGGCGCCGTCATGCCGGTGGCCGTCTATGGCGTGAACCGCCTGAGGCGGCGGGTGCGGCGCCTGGCGCAGAGCGAATTCACCTCGCTCTCGTCCATGGTGGGCGTGGTGCAGGAGACGGTGCAGGGCGTGCGCATCGTCAAGTCCTTCGGCATGGAGGACCGCATGCAGGCGCGCATGGACGAGACCATTGCGTCCGTCCGCCACCGCGCCGACAAGATCGCCACGCTCGGCGCGCGCACCGGCCCGCTGATGGAGACGCTCGGCGGGCTCGCGATTTCCGCCGCCATCGTCTACGGCGCCTGGAGGGTCATCCACCAGGGCGTCGACGCCGGCGCCTTCTTCGCCTTCGTGACGGCGCTGCTGCTCGCCTACGACCCGGCCAAGCGCCTCGCCCGGCTCGGCGTCGAGGTGGAGAAGGGTCTCGTCGGCGTGCGCCTCATGTACGAATTGCTCGACACCGAGCCGACGCTCAAGGAAAAGCCCGACGCGCCGGCGCTGGCGATTGCCGACGGGACGGTGGTCTTCGACCGCGTGAGCTTCGGCTATCACAACGAGGACCCGGTCCTGCGGGAGCTGTCCTTCGTCGCCGCCGGCGGCAAGACCACGGCCCTGGTCGGCCCGTCGGGCGGCGGCAAGTCCACCATCATCTCGCTGGTGCAGCGCTTCTTCGACGTGCGCAGCGGCGCCATCACCGTCGACGGGCAGAACGTGCGCGACGTGACCTTTGCCTCGCTGCGTGGCGCCATGGCCTTCGTCAGCCAGGACGTCTTCCTGTTCCAGGGCACGGTGCGCGAGAACATCGCCGTCGGGCGCCCCGATGCGAGCGATGCCGAGATCGAGGCGGCGGCGCGGGCGGCCCATGCCCACGACTTCATCCTCGGCCTGCCGGAAGGCTACCAGACGCTCATCGGCGAGCACGGGCAGGGCCTGTCGGGCGGACAGCGCCAGCGCGTCGCCATCGCCCGCGCCATCCTCAAGGATGCGCCGATCATGCTGCTGGACGAGGCGACCTCCGCCCTCGACTCGGAGAGTGAGTTCGAGGTGCAGCGGGCGCTCGACCAGCTTCTGAGCGGCCGCACCTCCATCGTCATTGCGCACCGGCTCTCGACCATCATGCGCGCCGACAAGATCCTCGTCATCGAGGCCGGCCGGGTGGCCGAGACCGGCACCCATGCCGAACTCATCGCGCGCAACGGGCTCTACGCCCACTACGTGGCAATCCAGTTCGGCGAGCGCGACGACGCAGCCGAGTAGGCCACGCCGCCCGGCCGCTCAGTCCACCAGTTCCCACACCACCGAGACGGAGAGGCGGAAGGTCTGGTCACCGGTCGCCACCGGCGTCGGGCCGGAGGCGGAGAGCGAACGCGACGCCGCGCTGCGCACCATGGGCGGGGGCATGGCGCCGCCGTGCTCGGTGATCGTGACGACCTTGCCGAGCCTTGCACCGGCGGCCCGCGCCAGGGCCTCGGCCTTGCGGCGGGCGTCGGTCACCGCCGCGATTCGCGCCTCGTCGACCTTGGCGGACCAGTCGGACACGGTGAGGTCGAGCCCGTCGATCTGGTTGGCGCCAGCAGCCACCATGCGGTCCAGCACGTCGCCGAGCCGCGCGAGATCGCGCACGCGCACCGTGACGCGGTGGCCGGCGGCATAGCCGGTGACGCGCGGGCGGCCGTTGCCCGAGCCCTGCTCGATGAGGGGGCGCAGGGTCAGAGCGGAGGTTGAAACGTCCCGCTCGGCGATGCCGGCCTGCCTCAAGGCCTCCTGCACCTGGCGCATGGCGGCGGAATTGCCGTCCATCGCCTCCTTGGCGGTGCGGGCCTGAACCTGCGTGCCGCCGCCGATCACCGCCTCGTCGGGCGCGGCGGAGGCCTGGCCTTCGCCCTGGATGGAGATCTGGCGCGGCGAGGTGGTGGATTGGGCAGCGGCGGGGGCGAGCGTGGCCGCGAGTGCGGCGAAGGCGAGGCCGGCCAGGGGGAGGCGGCGCGAGGGGCGCGGGCGGAGCGAAGACGAGGCCATGATGATCCCGATGGTTGCACGCGGGCGATGATTGACGCCGCGGGACGAGGATGCCATCACCGTTTCGTGCCGCCCCGAGGGTTTCTTTGCAGCCTTTTCGCGGCACGCCGCGCGCCAGAAGCGCCCGGCAGGTGGGCCTGTAGCTCAATGGTTAGAGCCGGCGGCTCATAACCGCTTGGTTGGGGGTTCGAGTCCCTCCGGGCCCACCATTTTCCATCGCATCCGCCCGCACACCTGACCCTTCCTCGACGGAAGCGACAGTGGCACCATGCGGCCTGGACCCTCGTTCGGGCGCTGCTGCATGCCGGATCCCATCGCCATCATCGCCATCGTGGTCCTGCTGCTGCCGCAGGCCTATTTCCTGCTGGCATCGCCCAGCTTCCTGATGGTGTCTCTGGCGATCCCGAGCGTCACCACGCTGCTGCGCGTGCTGTTCAGTGCCCATTTCAAACTGCTGCAGCTCTCGGGGGCGGCCTCCGCGCTGGCCTTCGCGGTCACGGGACGCTTTGCCGTCGCCCTCGTGCCCGCCTCCGTCGGCGTCCTCGGGGCGGCCGCGAAGGGGCGCTTCCTGAACGCGTTCGATGCTGCCGCGGCCATCCGCGATACCGGCGACACCGCGGGCGTGGTGCGGCTGCGCCAGCTTCACTGGGCCGGCATGGGCTTCAATCTCGTGCTCCTGATGGCGATGCTGGTCATCCTGACCCGCGTCGTTCCCGTCCCCTAGACGCGACTACCGTCCCGCCCTCATCCTCTTGGCCGCCATCTCGCCGATCATCACGCAGGTGAAGTGCAGGTTGGCGCGGCAGTCGGTGGGCATGATGGCGGCATCGGCGACGCGCAAGGCTTCGAGGCCGTGGACCCTGAGGTCCGGGTCCACCACGGCGGCGGGGTCTCCCGCGGGGCCCATGCGGCAGGTGCCGGCGGCGTGCTGGATGTCGGAGGCCTCCTGCAGCATCAGCGCGTCGAGCTCGGCATCGGGGAGGGCGGCGGCCGCGGCGAAGGCGATGCCACTTTCGCCGAAGGTGATGGCGGTGGCGATGCCGGCGACGGCCGGCTGGGCGGTGAGGCTGGCGAGGCGGCGGATGCCGTCGCGCATGCGCATGAGGTCACGCTCGTCGTCCAGCATGTTCTCCTCGACCACCGGGTTGGCTTGCGGGTCGGCGGATGAGAGGCGCACCTCGCCGCGGGAAAAGGCGTCGTAGAGGGCGATGCCGATGGCGCCCTGGGGCGCGGGGCGGCCGTCGCCGAGGCCGCGATGGTTGAAGCCGATCATGATCATGTCGCGCTCGCCGCCGCCGGCGAGACCGGAGGAATAGGTGACGCAGCAATTCGTGTGGCGCGCGTCCGGGTGCTGCGCCGCGGCCTCGGGCGTGAGGGCGAGACTGGCGCGAAGGATCGGGTGGTCCATGAAGCTCCGGCCCACCGGGAGATCGGTGAGGACGGGAATGCCGAGGGCGGCGAGGTCCGCCGCCGGCCCGATGCCCGAGCGCATCAGGATGGCGGGGCTGTGGATGGCGCCGGCCGAGAGCACCACCTCGCGCGCGGCGATGTCCTCGACGCTGCCGTCGCCCGAGCGGAGGCGCACGCCGGTGGCGCGGCGGCCGTCGAAGAGGATGCAGTCGACCAGCGCATCGCCGCGGATCGTCAGGTTCTGACGGCTGCGGGCGGGTTCGAGGTAGCCGTCATTGGTGGTGACGCGCAGGCCGTCGCGGCTGTTGATGGGGTAGCAGGAGACGCCTTCGCCCGCGGGGGCGTTGAGGTCCTCCTTCCAGGGGTAGCCGGCCGCGAGCGCTGCGGCGCGCAGCGCCCGGTCGACGCTGCCCCACTCGTCGAAGGGCGTGCGGTGGACGGGGAGCGGCCCGCCGCGGCGGGCGCCGGGGTCCGTGCCGGTGACGGGATCGTCCTCGATGGCGTCGAAGAGGGGCAGGACGTCCGCCGCCGCCCAGCCGGTGCAGCCGAGCGCTGCCCATCTGTCGAAGGCCTCGGGCACGCCGCGGATAGCGATCTGCGCATTGACCGTGGAGCTGCCGCCCATGGTCCGGCCGCGCCAGTAGAATTTCGGCTCCTGCGCGCGCGTGCGGCGGGTCATGAGGCCCGGCCACTGCCATTTCGCCTGATGCCGCGGGTCGTGCATGAAGGGGATGATGTTGGCGCTGCGCAGGGCGTGCGGCGCCTCGTGCGAACGCCAGTCGCGGCCGGCCTCCAGCAGAAGCACGCGCCGCCCCGGATCTTCCGAGAGCCGCGCGGCGAGGGCCGCGCCCGCCGAGCCCGCGCCCACCACGATGACGTCGATCATGCCGTTCCCTCCGCCTGATCCTCGTCATAGAGCCTCGCCATGATCCCGGCTATGCAGGCAGGCGCGGGACGGGGTTTTGGGAGGCGCGGGACATGGGTGACGGGGAGGCCGGCGGCACGGAGGTTCTCGCCTTCCTCGAGCGGCTCGCGGGCGATGGTGCCGAGGTCGTCACCACGCATATTTCGCAGGTGGTGATCGGCCGCGACGTCGTGTTCAAGCTGAAGAAGCCGGTGACGCTGCCCTACCTGGATTTCTCCTCCCCGGAGCTGAGGCTCGCCTTCTGCGAACGGGAATATCGCCTCAACCGGCGCACCGATCCGGAAGGGCTCATCTATCGCGGCGCGAGCCGCATCACGCGCGCGGGCGACGGCGGCCTCGCCCTCGACGGCGAGGGGGCGCTGGTCGATGCGGTGGTGCGCATGCGCCCCTTCGACCAGGCGGGCCTTCTCGACCGTCTGGCGGGGCAGGGGCCGCTGCCGGGGAACCTCGTCGACGCGCTCGCCGCCGACATCGCCGCGCTGCATGTGGCCGCGGACGTCTCCGCCGACCGCGCCGGGGCGGCGCGCATGGCGCGGGTGCTGGACGTCAACGCCGCCGCCTTCACCGCAAGCGGCCTCGTGGGCGAGGACGAGGCCCAAGCGCTCGACAGGCTGTTCCGCGACGGGCTCGCAAGGCATGCGGCCCTCCTCGACGGGCGCGCCGCGGCGGGCTTCGTGCGGCGCTGTCACGGCGATCTGCACCTGCGCAACATCTGCACTCTTCGTGGCCGGCCGGTGATCTTCGACTGCCTGGAATTCGACGAGGACCTCGCCACCACCGACGTGCTCTATGACCTCGCGTTCCTCGTCATGGATCTCTGGCACCGTGGGCAGCGGGCGGCGGCGAACCGGGTGATGAACCGCTATTGCGACGCCACCGGGGAAGCGGCGGGACTGGCGCTTCTCCCCTTCCTCGTGGCTGTCAGGGCGGCGGTGCGGGCCCATGTGACGGCGGCGTCCGGCGACGTCGGCGCGGCGCGGACCTATCTCGACCTCGCCGGCGAGGCGCTGGCGCCCGAGGCGCCCGTGCTCCTCGCCGTCGGTGGCCTCAGCGGGTCGGGCAAGTCGACGCTCGCGACCCTCGTCGCGCCGTCCCTCGGGCCCCTGCCGGGCGCGCGGATCCTGTCGAGCGACCGGCTGCGCAAGGCGCGGTTCGGCATGGGGGCGACGGAGCGCCTGGGACCCGAGGCTTACCGCCCCGAGGTCTCCACCGCCGTCTATGGCGCGATGCGCGAGGGCGCGGCGGCGGTGCTCTCCGCCGGTCATGCCGTCATCGCCGACGCGGTCCATGCCCGTCCCGGCGAGCGCGAGGCGGTGGAGGCCGTGGCGCGCTCCGCCGGCTGCCGCTTCACCGGCATCTGGCTCGATGTGCCGCCGGAGCGGCTGAAGGCGCGGGTGGCGGCGCGGCAGGGCGACCCGTCCGACGCCACCGTCGGAACGGTGGAGACCCAGCTCAGCTACGACCTCGGCGCCATCGGCTGGCGGCGGCTGGACGCCGGCCGCCCGCAGGACGATCTCGCGCCGGAGATCGTGGCGCTGGCTCAGGCGTAGCGGCGGCGGATCAGGAGGCTCGATGCGACGGTCAGAATCAGCGTCGCCGTCATCAGGATGAAGGAGACGGCGCCGCCGAAGGGCCAGTTGTTCTGCTGGGCGAAGGTGGAGAACACCAGCGGGCCCATGGTCTGGAACTTCGGCCCACCGAGCAGCACCGGCGTCGCATAGGCGTTCATGGCCAGGATGAAGGTGAGGATGACGCCGGCGAGGATGCCGGGAAGGGCGAGGGGGAAGAGCACGCGCGTCGCCATGGTCATGGGCGGGGCGCCGAGCGAGAAGGCGGCCTCTTCCACGTTGCGGTCAATGCCCTCGATGACGCTCTGCAGGGTCAGCACCATGAAGGGCAGGTTCACCGCGATGATGCCGATGACCACGGCGAGCTCGGTGTACATGATCTCGATGGGCTGGGAGATGACGCCCATCCCCATCAGCGTGGCGTTGACGAAGCCCTTGGAGCCGAAGGCGACCATCCAGCCGGCGGCGCGCACCGCGTTGCCGACGAAGAGCGGCAGTACGATCGCCATCACCAGCAGGTTCTTGAAGCGCGACTGGGTGCGCGCCAGCACATAGGCGAGGGGAAAGCCGAACAGGAGGCAAAAGATCGTGCAGGCCACCGCGACGCGGACGGTTCGCCACAGCACCTGCAGGTAGAAGGGGTCGGTGAAGAACTTGACGTAGTTGTCGATGGTGAGCGCGTCGACCATCAGCTGGCCGGGCACGAAGGCGTTCAGGCTGTAGCGGAAGAGGATCGCGATCGGCACCATGAGGCCGACCGCGACGAAGAGGGTGGCGGGCACGAGAAGGCCCGCCGCCGTGAGATTGCCGGGCTCGCCGACCGGACGCGTTGAAACTGCCGCCATGGCGAGCCCCCTGGCCTCCGATCAGGCCTTGAAGACCTTGTCCCACCACTCCTTCATTGCCGCGTCGTTCTTGGCGAGGAAGTCGTAATCGAGGTCCTTCATCTTCTTGCTCTCGTCCTCGGTGAAGCCGATTCGCTTCTGCAGGTCCGGGGCGACGACGGCATTCGTCACGGTCGGGCCGAAACCCATGTCGATGGCGAAGTTCTCCTGCGCGCCCTTTTCCAGCATGGCGTCCATGTAGGCATAGGCGCCGGCCTTGTTGGGGGCGTTCTTCGGGATCATGAAGCCGGAGACATAGGCCATGGTGCCTTCGCTCGGCGCTGCGGCCTCGACGGTGATGCCGGCGTTCTGCCACTGCACCGCGCGCGCCTTCCACATCATGCCGATCGAGATTTCCTCGGTCTTCATCGCCTGGGCGAAGGCCTCGTTGGTCGGGTAGATGCGGGCGCCGCCCCGCTTGGCGGCGAGGAGAAGTTCCTTGCCCTTTTCCAGCGCGGTCATGTCACCGGCGGCGGCGAGGCCGGCGGCGAGCATGACGAACTGGTACTGGATGTCGATGAAGCCGAGCTTGTTGCCGTATTTCGGGTCGAAGCAGTCCTTGTAGGAGGTCGGCGCGGGGGTCACGAGCTTCGGGTTGTAGACCACGACCTTGCCCGAGATGATGTGGCCGACGCCGTAGGGATACTTGGCGATCGGGATGAGGTTGGCGGCGTTCTTGAGCTTGGAGTAATCGATCGGCTCGGCGACGCCGGCGGCATTCATCTCGAACATCTGGGCGGCCGAGAGGCCCTGGATGTCGGTCGTGCCGCGCGGCAGGCGGCGCTCGGCCACCATCTTGGCGCGGCGCGGGGCGTCGGAGGCCTGGTCCTGGACGACCTCGAAGCCCTTGGACTTCAGGAACGGCTCCTCGACGTTCTTGGCGAGAAGGCGGGCATAGTCGCCGCCCCAGGTGCCGACGACCACCCGGCCGGCGGCCTGGGTGGAGGCCGGCGAGGTGACGCCGGCAGGCAAGAGGGCGCCTGCAGCCGCGAGGCCCATGCCCTTCAGCGTGGTGCGCCGGTCGATTCCCTTGGTGAACTTCGTCATGTCGATGTCTCCCTTCTGGATTCCCAGTTGGCGGCGGTGCCGCGGGTTCATGCAGCCTCGCGTGGAAAGACGAGGCAGGCCGAGGCCGGCCAGCCGACCTCGATCGTGTCGCCGACCGCGGGCACGTGCCCGTCGGAGCGGTTGGGGATCTGCACCACCACATGGTCGGCGGCGTTGAGGCGCACGTGCACGTCGAGCAGTGCACCGAGGTAGGAGACGAAGGTGACGGTGCCGGCGGCGTGGTTGTCGAGGCCCTGGGCGGCGGGGCCGAGCGTCAGGCGCTCCGGGCGCAGGGCGACGGTGACAGGGCCCGCGGTGGAGGTGGCGGGGCAGGAAAGGCTGAGGCCGCCGTCGGAGCGGAAGGCGCCGGGCCCGGTCACGGCGCCGGAGATCATGGTCGAGCGGCCGACGAAATCGGCGACGAAGAGGTCTGCGGGCCGCTCGTAGAGGTCGGACTGGGTGCCGACCTGGCGCACCGCGCCGTCCGACATCACCACCAGCCGGTCGGCCATGGTGAGGGCCTCCTCCTGGTCGTGGGTGACCATGACCGTGGTGAGGCCGAGCTGCTGCTGGAGCGCGCGGATCTCGAGGCGCACCTCGAGGCGCAGCTTGGCGTCGAGATTGGAGAGCGGTTCGTCGAGCAGGAGGACGTCGGGGCGGATGACGAGGGCGCGGGCGAGCGCCACGCGCTGCTGCTGGCCGCCGGAGAGCTGGCGGGGATAGCGCTCGCCGAAACCGTCGAGGCGCACGAGGCGCAGGGCCTCCGTCACGCGCGGGCCGATCTCGGCCTTCGGCACCCTGCGCATCTCCAGGCCGAAGGCGACGTTCTCGGCCACCGTCATGTGCGGAAACAGCGCGTAGCTCTGGAAGACGAGGCCGGCATTGCGCTTCCACGGCGGCAGGCTGGTGACGTCGGCCGTGCCGATGCGGATCGAGCCGCCGCTCGGCGGCACGAAGCCGGCGATCATGCGCAGAGTGGTGGTCTTGCCGCAGCCGGAGGGGCCCAGCAGCACGAGGAACTCGCCGTCCTGGACGTCGAGCGTCACCGAGCGGACCACCGGGTGGTCGCCGTAGCGCTTGGTCAGACCGTCGAGAGAGAGGGAGGCCATGGATCAGACGACTCGGGCAAGTTTCACGTAGCGGTCGGTGATCACCATGGCGACCGCGATGACGAGGATCTGCAGGACGGAGACGGCGGCGACCGTGGGGTCGATCTTCCATTCGAGGTACTGCAGAATGGCGATCGGCAGGGTGATGCGCCCCGGCCCGACCAGGAAGAGGCTCATCTCCAGATTGCCGAAGGAGGTGACGAAGCCGAACAGGGCGCCCGCGACGACGCCGGGCCGGATGGCCGGCAGGGTGACGCGGAAGAAGGTGGTCCACTGGTTGGCGCCGAGACTCTGGGCGGCCTCCTCCGCGGCGCGGTCGAGGCCGGTGAGGCTTGCGGTGACGAGGCGCACGGTCCAGGGGATCACGAGCAGGGTGTGGCCGGCGACGAGGCCGCCGAGCGAGCCGAGGATCGGCAGGCCGGTGGCGATCTCGGTCTCGATCTGGAAGACGTAGATCGAGGTGCCCATGACGACGCCCGGCACCACCAGCGGCAGCAGCAGGAACTGGTTCACGGCGGCGCTGCCGGTGAACTGCCGGCGGGCGAGGATGAGGCTGGCGGGCACGGCGATCAGAAGGCCGATGGCGGTCGCCGCCACCGCCACCTGCAGGCTGGTGGAAAAGCCGGTGACGAAGTTGCGGTTGGCGGCGATGGCGCCGAACCACTTCAGCGAATAGCCCTCCGGCGGGAACGACGGGATCTCCTGGGCGAAGAAGGCGAGCCAGGTGACGAAGATGAGCGGCAGGAGGATGAAGCCGAGCGTCGCCCAGGCCACGCCGTAGAGCGCCAGCCGGCCCCATATGCGCCCGTCCAAGGTCATGCCGGCGATCCCGTCATCGTGGTCCGATCAGGAGAGCTGGTTCTTGTGCATGCGCCCGCCCTGCATGATCAGGGCCAGATGCGCGCCCTGCTTCGTCAGCAGCGACAGGTCCTTCAGCGGATTGCCGTCGACGAGCACGGCATCGGCATAGGCGCCGGCCTTCAGCGTGCCGATCTGCCCCTCGCGGCGGCAGAGCTTCGCTGCGTGCACCGTGGTCGAGCGGATCACCTCGATGGCGGGGAGAACGCGGCCGCGGATGACGAATTCCTCCGACTGGTGGCGGTGCATCTCGCCGAGGAGGTCGGAGCCGTAGGCCATCGTCAGCTTGGCCTTGTGCATGATTTCCAGCGACTTCATGCCGGCGACCTTCACGGTGTCGACCTTGCCGACGGAGATCGGGTCGAGGCCGAGGGCGGGGCCTTCGACGCCGAGATATTCATAGGTTACGAGGGTCGGGCAGGCGATGGCGCCCTTTTCAGCAGCAAACTTCGCCGTCTTGGACTGGATGAGGTTGCAATGCTCGAGGCTGTGGACGCCGCACTCCACGGCGCGGCGGATGGCCTCGTCCGTATAGAGGTGGGCCGCGACGTAGGTGCCGGCATTGGTGGCCTCCTCGACGGCGGCGATGATCTCGTCGCGCGAATAGCCGAGGAAGTGGATGGGATCGTTCGGCGAGGCGACGCCGCCGTTCGCCATGATCTTGATGAAGTGGGCGCCCTGCTTGATCTCCTCGCGGCAGGCCTGACGCACGGCGTCGACGCCGTCGGCGAGGCGGCCGAGGGAGCCGAGGGTGCGCGTCCAGGTCTCGGGGTCGCGGCGGTCGTAGCGCGAGCGCGAGTCGCCGTGGCCGCCGGTCTGCGACAGCGCCTTGCCCGGAATGATGAGGCGGGGCGCCTCGATCAGGCCCTGCTCCTGGGCCTCGACCAGCGGATAGGTGGCGCCGCCGAGGTCGCGCACGGTGGTGAAGCCGCGGTCGAGCATGCCCTTCATGATGCGGGCGGCGCGGTAGGCGATGAGGGCGTCGGGCACGAGCGCGTTCTGGCCGATATTGACCATGGTCGCGATGACGTGGACATGGCAGTCGATGAGGCCGGGCATGAGCGTGCGCTTGCCGCAGTTCACGATCGTCGCCTTCGAGGCCTTGATCGGCTTGTCGGAGAGCTCCTTGACCTTGTCGCCCTCGACCAGCAGTTCGTAGCCCTCGACCAGTTCGTCGGCGACGGCCGGATCCAGCAGGCGGAAGTTGCGGAACAGGGTCAGGCTCATCGTGGGGTCCTCAGGCGGGCAGGCGGTTCGTCGGTCGTTCCCGGCCGCCGGGAGAAGTGACCCGCGGCAGTGGCTGGAACGACCAGCTTATCCTCATTTTCGCCAGTCTCGCAGTACCGGCGTTCTGTCGGCGCGCATCGGTGCATATTTTATACACATGCGCAAGATCGCGTCACGGGATCGCCGCAATGCACTCGATCTCGATGTCGAAGGGCGCCGGCCAGGGGTTGATGCCGGCGCTCGTGCGGGCGGGAAAGCCCTCGGGAAAGCGCTCGCGGTAGAGGGCGTTGACCGTGCCCATCAGCTTCGGATCGGTGATGAAGACCGTCGTCTTCACCGCCATGGCGAGGGACGAGCCGGCGAAGGCGAGGGTCACCTCCAGTGCGTCCAGGGCGGCGCGCGTCTGCACCGCGATGTCGCCGCGGACGATGTCGCCGGTGTGGATGTCGACCGGCGGCATGCCGCAGGTGAAGAGGAGGTCGCCGGCCCGCACCAAGGCGGAGGTCGGCGCGCCGAGGCGGCGGATCGCCTCGGAGATGACGGGGACCTCGATGACCTGGCGCTTCATGACCTTTGCCGTTTCATGACCCCTGCCGCCTCTTGGCACTCACAGACCGACCGCAGCCAACCGCGCCCGCGCCTGTATGGCAAGTGTCAGGCAACCGCCTTAGACGATGCGGACCTTGCGGTCGCCCCAGTAGCGGTCGCGCAGCGCCTTCTTGTAGAGCTTGCCTGTCGGCAGGCGCGGCAGGGCGTCCATGAAGTCGATGGAGCGCGGGCATTTCTGCACCGACAGGTGCTCGCGGCAGAAGGCCATGAGTTCGGCGGCGAGCGCCTCGCCCGGCTCGTGGCCCGGCATCGGCTGGATCACCGCCTTCACCTCCTCGCCGAAGTCCTCGTTCGGCACGCCGAAGACGGCGGCGTCGGCGACCTTGGGGTGGGTGATGAGCAGGTTTTCGCATTCCTGCGGATAGATATTCACCCCGCCGGAGATGATCATGAAGGTCGAGCGGTCGGTGAGGTAGAGATAGCCCTCGTCGTCGACATAGCCGACGTCGCCGACGGTCGACATGGTGCCGTCGGCCGAGCGCGAGGCGGCAGTGCGCTCGGGATCGTTGAAATAGACGAAGGGATTGGCGGTCTTGAACCAGATCTCGCCCGGCTCGCCCTTCGGCGCCGGGTTCATGTCGGCGTCGAGGATGTGCAGGTCGCCCATCAGCACCTTGCCCACCGTGCCGCGATGGCTGAGCCACTGCTCACTGTCGCAGGCGGTGAAGCCCATGGCTTCCGTCGCCCCGTAATATTCGTGGATGATCGGCCCCCACCAGGCGATCATGTCCTCCTTCACCTGCGGCGGGCAGGGGGCCGCGGCGTGGACGGCGATCTCGAGCGAGGAGAGGTCGTAGCGCGAGCGGACCTCGATCGGCAGCTTCAGCATGCGCGAGAACATGGTCGGCACGAGCTGGCTGTGGGTGACGCGGTACTTCTCGACCAGGGCCAGATAGGCCTCGGGGTCGAAGTGCTCCATGACGATCACCGTGCCGCCGCGGCGGATGGCGAGGCCGACGGCCGCCTGCGGCGCCGAGTGATAGAGCGGGGCGGGCGACAGGTAGACCATGTCGTCGCGATAGCGCCAGAGCTTGTCGAGGAAGGTGTAGAGCGGCAACGGTTCGGAGGGTGGGTTCTCGGGCAGGGGCCGCAGGATGCCCTTCGGCCGGCCCGTCGTACCGGAGGAATAGAGCATCGGCGTGCCGAGCGCCTCGTCGGGGATGGGGGTCGGCGGGAAGGCCGCCACCGCGGTGGCGAAGTCGGGATGGACCCTGTCGGCGGGGTCGCCGTCGACCACCAGGCAGAGCTCGACGTTCGGACACTGCTTCAGCGCCTGCAGCGCCACGTCCTTCTTCGACCGCGAGGTGATCAGCAGCTTGGATTCGCTGTTGTTGAGGATGTAGGCGAGCTCGTCCGCGAGCAGGTAGGAGTTCACGCAGGTGTAGTAGAGCCCGGCCCGCTCACCGGCCCCGCAGGCCTCGAGATAGCGGGCGTTGTTCTCCATGAAGATGGCGTAGTGGTCGAGGCGCTTCAGGCCCTGGGCGCGGAGCAGGTGGGCGAGGCGGTTCGCCCGTGCCTCGAAGTCGCGATAGGTGACGGTCTCGCCGGATCCCGTCATGATGAAGGCGGCGCGCCCCGGATGGGCCTCGGCATGGTGCCCGGGATACATGGATCGGCTCTCGTGGGCTGACGGGCGGGTCGGGGAAGAGGCGGCGCGGTCGCCCGCGCCGCCAGGTCTCTCCTCAGGACGTGCTCTCGTTGGAGAGGACGTTGCCGAAGAGCTCGAAGCTCTCGCCCTTGACCCGGGCGAGCTGCACCGACTGGATCGGGTAGAAGTCGGTCGGCGAGGTGTTCACCTTGATGCCGGGCAGCAGCAGCGGCGACTCGAAGGCCTTCAGGTTGGCGGCCTCCTTCATGACGTTCTCGCGCGTCAGGTTGTCGCCGGCCTGCTTCAGGGTCTGCAGCAGGGTGTGGGCGACGGAGAAGCCGAAGTTGTGCCCGTCGTCGCGCATGTCGGCATTGGGCATGTACTTGGCCATGAAGGCCTTCCAGGCGACCACGTCGGGCGAGTTCACCCACTGCGGGTCGTTGGCGTCCTTGCGGTAGAGGGCGACCATGATGCCCTGCGAGTTCTCGATGCCGGCCGGCTTCAGCACCGAGCCGAAGGACGAGGACACGTTGTTGAGGTAGTGGACCGGCTTCCAGGCGATCTCCGCCGCCTTCTTGATCGCCTGCGCCGCGAACTTCGGCGTGGTGATGTTGAAGAACACGTCGGCGCCGGAATTCTTCAGCTGGATCATCTGGCTGTCGACGGTCGGGTCGGTCACCTCGTAGGTCGAGAGCTGGACGATCTTGCGCTCGTTGGCGGCGCCGAGGCCCTGCTTGAAGCCGTTGAAGTAGTCCTTGCCGTAGTCGTCGTTCTGCATCAGCACGCCGATCTTGGCGTCCGGCTTGGTCGACAGGATGTGCTTGGCGTAGATGGCGCCCTCGGTGACGTAGTCCGGCTGCCAGCCCATGGTCCAGGGGAACTGGCGCGGGTTGCCCCACTTGGATGCGCCGGTGGCGACGAAGAGCTGCGGCACCTTGCGCTGGTTGAGATAACGCTGGATGGCGGTGTTGGACGGCGTGCCGAGCGGGTTGAAGACGAGCAGGACCTTGTCCTCCTCGACCAGCTTGCGCACCATTTCCACCGCCTTGGGCGGCGAGTAGCCGTCGTCGTAGGTGATGAAGTTGATCTTGCGGCCGTTCAGGCCGCCGGCGTCGTTGACCATCTTCATGACGGCTTCCGACGTGCGGCCGATGACGCCGTAGGCGGAGGCGTTGCCCGAATAGGGCATGATGTTGCCGATCTTGATCTCGGTGTCGCTGGCGCCGTCGTCGTAGCGCTTCTGGGCGATGGCGGGCGCGAAGACCGGCGTCACGGCGAGGGCGCCGAGGCCGGCGAGGACCGTTCTGCGTTTCATCTCAGTCATGGGGTATTCCTCCGGGTGGATGGTGCGGTCTTCTGTGGCCGCTTGGGGCTTGGACAGTGTCTCGATGCACTGCGGTCAGATCAGGGCGGCGCGTCAGCCTCCCTGGGGTGGTCGCCTCAGCCGCGCCCACAGGGCGGCGAGGCCGCCGGCGATGCCGCCGGGCATGACGTAGATCAGCACGATGAGGGTGATGCCGTAGAGCGTCCAGGGCTGGAGTTCGAGCGGCAGGTGGATCGCCTGGGTCAGCTTCTTCGTCATCGCGTCGGCATATTTCTCGATGAACTGGACGAAGACGCCGCCGATCACCGCGCCGGGGAGCGAGGCGACCCCGCCGACCACCGCGCCGACCAGGATGGCGATCGAGAGCTCGAAGCGGAAGCTGTCGGGCGAGACGAACTCGAAGATGATGGCGTGCAGGGCGCCGGCGATGCCGACATAGAGGGCGGAGATGCCGAAGACCGTCGCCTTGTAGCGCGAGGTGTCGATGCCCATCGTGCCGGCGGCGAGCGTGTGGTCGCGGATCGCCACCATGGCGCGGCCGGGGCGGGAGTTCAGCAGGTTGCGCGCCATCCAGAACATCACGACGGCGACGATCAGCACGACCAGATACATCCACTGGTCGCCGGAGAGCGGCAGACCGAAGGGCGCGTCGGGCTTCAAGAGGTTGATGCCCATGACGCCGTTGGTCAGCGGCTCCAGGTGCTTGTATTTCAGCATCTGGGGCACGGCGATGGCGAGGCCGAAGGTGGCCAGCGCCAGATAGTGACCCTCGAGCCGGAGGGCCGGCAGGCCGAAGAGATAGCCGATGACGAAGCAGAGGATCGCGGCAGCCGGCAGGGTCAGCCAGTAATTGACGCCGAACTGCTCGATGAGGATCGCCGCCGTATAGGCGCCGACGGCGAAGAAGGCGCCGTGGCCGAGGGAGATCTGGCCGTTGAAGCCGGTGAGCAGGTTCAGGCCCAGCACGGCGATCGCGTAGACGATCATGAGGCTGAGCTGCAGGAAGGTGAAGTTCGAGATGAAGCCGGACTTGCCGACGAGGAAGGGCAGGGCGGCGGCGAGGACGAGGAGCCCGAGCAGCAAAGTGCGGGTCAGGTTGCGCGCGCCGTCCGCGGCGGCCGGGGCGGTGGAGGTGATGGCGGTCATGGCTACACCCTCTTGACGGTGGTGCGGCCGAACAGGCCGGCGGGCTTCAGGGTGAGGATGGTGATGACGATGATCAGGGCGACGGTCAGCTTCTCGCCGTTGCCGACGATGTAGATGCCGAAGGTCTTCTCGGTGAGGTTGCCGAAATAGGCGACGAGGTTTTCGAGCACGCCCACCATGAAGCCGCCGAAGACGGCGCCGGCCGGGTTGGAGATGCCGCCGACGAGGGCGCCTGCGAAGCCGTAGAGGAGGATTGAGGCCATCATGTTGGGCTCGAGATAGACGACGGGCGCGACCATGGCGCCGGCGACCGCTCCGACCGCCGCGGCGAGGCCCCAGCCGAGGGCCAGCATCCAGTCCACCTTGACGCCGACGAGGCGCGCCGAGACCGGGTTCTGCGCTGCCGCCCGCATGGCGAGGCCGAGCGGGGTGAAGCGGAAGAAGGCGAAGAGCGCGAAGAGCATCAGCAGCGAGACGACGATCATGCCGATCTGGTGCGAGCCGATATAGCCGGAGCCGGCGAAGGTCACGTTCGGGAAGGGCGAGGGGAAGTTCTTGATCGTGTGGCTCCAGATGCCGCCCGCCAGCGAGTGGAAGATGGCGAGGAGACCGATGAAGACCACGACGATGGAGAGCACCGAGGCGTTGTGAAGTGGCCTCAGGATGACCCGTTCGATGGCGACGCCGAGGAGGAAGGAGAAGAGGATGGTGAAGCCGAGGGCCGGCCAGAACGGAAAGCCCCACTGGATGAGCTGCCAGCAGATATAGGTGGAGAACATCGCCATCTCGCCCTGGGCGAAGTTCAGGTGGTCCGTCGCCGTGAAGATCATCACCAGGGCGAGGGCGACGAGCGCATAGATCGCTCCCGACGCCAGTCCCGATGCGATCTGCTGGATCAGCTGTTCCATGCGTCTTCCTCTGTCCTCTGCTGCCGGCTCAGTAGCCGAGGTAGGATTTGCGGATGCCCTCGTCGTTCTTCAGCTCGGCCGAGGGCCCCGACATGACGACGGTGCCGGTCTCCAGCACGTAGGCGTTCTCGGCGAGGTTCAGCGCCAGCGCCGCGTTCTGCTCGACGAGGAGCATGGAGACGCCGGCCTCCTCGTTGATCCGCCGCATGATGTGGAAGATCTCCTGGACGATGAGCGGGGCGAGGCCGAAGGAGGGCTCGTCCAGCAGCATCAGCCGGGGGCCGAGCATGAGGGCGCGGGAGATGGCGAGCATCTGCTGCTCGCCGCCGGAGAGCGTGCCGGCCTGCTGGGCGATGCGCTCCTTCAGGCGGGGAAAGTAGGTGAAGACGAGGTCGAGGTCGCGCTTCACGCCGGACTTGTCGCGCCGGCCGTAGCTGGCGATCTTGAGGTTCTCCTCGACCGAGAGGCCGACGAAGGTGCCGCGGCCCTCCGGCACGTGGGCGACGCCGAGGCGGGTGATGTCCTCGGTCGCCATCCGCTCGATGGGCCGGCCGTCGAAGACGATGCTGCCCTCGCGGCGGACGAGGCCGCTGATGGCGCGCAGCGTCGTCGTCTTGCCGGCCCCGTTGGCTCCGAGCAGGGTCGTGATGCCGCCCTGCGCGAGCGTGAAGCTCAGCCCGTGCAGGGCTTCCGTCGCGCCGTAGTAGGCCTTGAGGCCGCTGATCTCGAGAAGAGGCGCCATGGCTCAGGCCCCCGTCCCGAGATAGGCGCGGATGACCTCGGGGTCGCGCTGCACCTCGGCGGGCGTTCCGTCGGCGATCTTCTTGCCGAAGTCGATGGCCACCACCTTGTCCGAGACGGACATGACCAGGCTCATGTGATGCTCCACCAGCAACGTGGTGACCTTCTGGATTTCGACGACGCGGCGGATCTGCTCCTTGAGGACCTCGATCTCGTCGTGGTTGAGGCCGGCGGCCGGCTCGTCGAGGAGGAGGAGCTTCGGCCGCGCCGCGAGGGCCCGGGCGAGTTCGACGCGCTTGCGGATGGGGAAGGGCAGGGGACCTGCCGGCATGGCCGCGAAGGGCTCGAGGCCCATGAAGGCGACGAGCTCGCGGGCGCGGTCCTCGATCGCCTTCTCCTCGGCGGCGACGCCGCTCGCTCTGAGCACCGAGCGCAGGAAGCCGGCATGGGTCTGGCTGTGGCAGCCGACCTTGACGTTGTCGAGCACCGACATGCGGTCGAACAGCGCGACGTTCTGGAAGGTGCGCCCCATGCCGATCTCGGCGATGGCATGGCGGGGGGCGTTCATGATCGAGCGCCCCTCGAAGAGGATGTCGCCCTCGTTGGGGATGTAGAGGCGGCTCAGGCAGTTGAACAGCGTCGTCTTGCCCGCCCCGTTCGGGCCGATCAGCCCGACGACGTGACCGGGCATGACATCGAACGAGATGCCGTTCAGTGCGATGATGCCGCCGAAGCGAACGGAGATGTCACGGACGGCCAGGAGTGGCGTCTGGACGGATTCCGGATGTGCGTCGGCAAAGCCAACGGATGTCATTGGCCGTTATCCTCCCTGGAAGCCTTGCGCTTTTTGCGCTGCCGTTTTCGGCGCGGCCTTATCGTTGATGGCAGTGTGATCAGATATGCGCGGCGGCTGCAATGCCTGCTGGGCCGCTTTCTCGGCGTGCCGCAGTGCGGCACAGGTCGACGACATACTCGCCGGTACGTTGCCGGGGCGGGCAAAAAGAATGAAATCTCATTCCATTAGCCGAAACTGCCGGGCGTGGGCCCGGCGCCGCCCTCTTTCCAAAGACGGAGGTGATTTCGCGGTGCGGGACGTGCGTGGGCAGGCTTCGCGTCAGGCCGCGGAGGCGAGAATCCGGTTGCGGAGCGTGCCGAGACCGGCGACCGAGAGCTCGATCACGTCGCCGTGGGAGAGGAAGCGGTCGTGCTCCAGACCGCAGCCGCCGTTCACCGTTCCCGAGCCGAAGACCTCGCCCGGCCTGAGGGTCTCCGATCGCGAGACATAGGCGATCATGTCCTCGAAGGAATGCAGCATTCCCGCGGTGCTGCTGTCGGTCCAGACTTGGCCGTTGACCCGCGCCGTGGCCGCGAGGCCGTAGGGGTCGGGCACCTCGTCGGCGGTGAGGATGTAGGGGCCGAGCGCATTGCCGGCGTCGAAGCTCTTGCCCTTGGCGGGGCCGAGCATGCCGGCCATTTCCGCGAGCTGGGCGTCGCGGGCGGAGAAGTCGTTGAAGATCGTGTAGCCGAAGATGTGCCGGCCGGCCTCGCCGAGGTCGATGTTGGACCCGCCGCCCCACAGGACGGCGGCGAATTCGAGCTCATAGTCCATCAGCTTCGAATAGTCGGGCCAGACGATGTCACTGTCCGGGCCGACGATCGAGAAGCGGTTGGTGAAGTAGTAGATCGGCCGGTCGCGATAGACCTTCGGCACCTCGGCGTCGGGCTTCAGCGCCTGGGCGGCGGCTTCGTCACCCTTGGCGCGCGCGATGATCCGCCTCATTCCCACCGGCGCGTCGAGGATGTGGCGGGGGAAGACCGAGAAGTCGCGCACCTGCGGCGGCACGGGGATCGGCGCCAGCAGCCGCACCCGCGACAGCGGCCGGGCGATGTCCTCGTCGATCTTGTGGGTGGCAGCGAGGTCGCGAGCCTTATCGAGGGCCCGCGGCCCCGCCTCGATCAGCGCCAGCATGGAGCGGAAGGCGGTCGCCGGCACATGGTCGCGGTGGGCGGCCGTGGCGAGGTCCAGCACATGCTCGTCGCCCTCCGGCCCGATGATGCAGCCGAGGCGGTCGCGGCCGTGCGAGCCGACGAAGGTGACGAGCTTCATGGGTCTCAGTCCTCGAAGATGGCTACGGCGCGGCAGAATCCGGCTGAGGCTTTGTGGATCTTGAACGGGAAGCAGGAGATGGTGAAGCCGGTGGGGGGCAGTTGGTCGAGATTGGTCATCTTCTCGATATGGCCATAGGCGCGGACCATGCCGGCGCGATGGCCCTCCCAGATGAGGCCGGCATCGCCCGTCTCGGCATATTTGCGCGCGGTGTGGACGAAGGGTGCATCCCAGCTCCAGGCGTCGGTGCCGGTGATCCTCACACCGCGCTCGGTCAGGTACAGCGTCGCCTCCCGCCCCATGCCGCAGCCCCGGCCGACATAATCCGGCTCGCCGTAGCGGGCGCCGGCGGCGGTGTTGACCACGACGATGTCGAGCGGCTGCAGGGTGACGCCGGTACGCTTCAGTTCCGCCTCGACGTCGGCCGGCGTTGCGACATAGCCGTCTGGGAAATGGCGGAAATCGAGCTTCACACCACGCTGAAAGCACCAGTCGAGCGGCATCTCGTCGATGGTCCAGGCGGGCTTGCCGCCATCGGTGGTCGAATGGAAGTGATAGGGCGCGTCGAGATGGGTGCCGTTATGGGTGGAGACGTTGAGCTGCTCCACCGCCCAGCCCTCGCCGCCGGGGAGGTCGTCCTGCGTCAGGCCGGGGAAGAAGGGGAGGATCTGGGCGACGGACTGCTTGTGGTCGACATAGGTGATCGAGGGCAGGGCCGAGGGCGGATCGGAAGCGATGTCTGCGCGCAGGGCCACGGAGAGGTCGATGATGCGGCGGGGCAAGTGAGGTCTCCTCGAAGGGGAAGTCGCAGGTTCAATGATCGTCGGGCGGGGTGGCGGCGAGAGCCTTGAGCCCGGCCGCGGCGAAGATGACGGCGCGGGACAGCATGGCGTCGGTGTCCTCGTCGCGCGCAGCTCCTTCCGACAGGCGGTCGGCGCGGCCGGTCGGGGCCATCTGGGTGAGGGCGGCGCCGACGACGAAGAGATAGCCCCAGGTTGCCTCGGCGCGCCCGAGGTCGGGGAGCGCCACCATCAGGGCGGCGATGAAGCGCTCGGCCATGGGATCGTAGCTGCGGGCGACGAGGCCCTTCTGCCAGTCTCCTTCCGCGGTGCTGGTGGCGAGAATGAGGGAGGCGAAGCGGCTGCCGCCGCGGCTCGGATCATGGCCGGCCTCGATGGTCGGGCGCAGCAGCGCCTCCACGATGTCCTCGACGGTCGGCCGGCCGCGCGCCAGCATCACGTCGAGCCGCGCCAGCCGGATGCGGTTGATGGCCCCGGAGCGGCGGGTGAACATGGCCTCGAACAGGCCTTCCTTGGTCTTGTAGTGATAGTGGAGGAGCGCCTGGGCGACGCCCGCCGCCTCCGCGATGGCGCGCATCGAGGCCCCCTCGAAGCCGCGCGCGGCGAACAGGGCCTCCGCCGCGTCGAGGATGTCCTCCTTCGCGGTCGCCTTGGCAGTCCCGGCAGCTTGCCCGGCCATGCGCCCTCTCGCTGATCGTGCGATCAGTCAAGGCCATCGGGGCACCTGGCTCAAGATCGCCGAACAGGGGAGGGCGCGTCAGCCCCCGGAGGCGTTGCGCTTGCGGGTGGCGGCGGCTTTCCTGGCCGAGGCCGAGCGCTCTGCCGCGCTGCGCGAGGCGCTGGCCTCGCCGCCCTTCGCTCCGCCCCGCTTGGCCGAGGCCTTGGTGTCGGCCTTGCCGCGGCCGGAGCCCGACTTGTTGCCGCCGCCGCTCTCCTTGTTGACGGTCGCCCAGGCAATGGCCTCGGCCCGCTTCTCCGAGGTCCCGCGCTCCTCGTAGCTCTTCTCGATGTGCTCGGCCTTGCGCTTCTGCTTGTCCGTATAGGCCGACTTGTCGCCCTGGGGCATCGCCGCCTCCTGTTCGGGGGAATGTTCAAGAGCCAACCGGTGGGGCAGGCTCCGGTTCCAGCTCTTCGACCGGAGGTCCCATGGCCGCGACGCAAGACGGACCCATCCCGCTGAGGATGGTGAAGGCCAACGGCATCGCCATGCGCGTCGCCGAGCTGGGGGAGGGCCCGCTCGTTCTGTTATGCCACGGCTGGCCGGAGGGCTGGGCCTCCTGGCGCCACCAGATGCGCGCGGTCGCCGCGGCCGGCTACCGGGCGGTTGCCCCCGACATGCGCGGCTACGGCCATACCGACGCCCCGGCTGAGATCGAGCGCTATTCCATCCTCGACCTCGTCGCCGACCAGGTTGAACTCGTGAAGGCACTGGGGGCGGAGAGCGCGGTGGTGGTCGGCCACGACTGGGGCGCGCCCGTCGCCTGGCACTGCGCGCTGCTGCGCCCGGACGTCTTCCGCGCCGTGGTCGGCATGAGCGTGCCCTGGACGCCGCCAGGCTACAGCGACCTGCTGACGGCGCTGGAGAAGCTCGGCATCCGCGACTTCTACATGCAGTATTTCCAGGCTCCGGGCGTCGCCGAGGCCGAACTCGACCGCGATCCCGAGGATAGCCTGAAGCGCATCTATTTCGACGGGTTCGGCGACCGGACCGGCCGCCGCAAGTCGATGATCCGCCTGAAGACGCCGGGCGGCATCATCGCCAACACCGATCCGCCGGGAGAGCTACCCCCCTGGCTGCCGCCGGCGCACATGGCGTATCTTGCCGGACAGTTCGCCCATTCCGGCTTCCGCGGCGGCCTCAACTGGTATCGCAACCTCAGGCGGAACGCGGCGCTGACGGCCCCCTGGCGGGGCCAGCCGATCCGCCAGCCCTCGCTCTTCATCGCCGGCACGAACGACGGGGTGATGCATTTCCCCGCTTCGAAGGCGCAGATCGAGGCCTATCCGAAGACGTTGCCGGGCTGCCAGGGCGTGCATCTCATCGAGGGGGCAGGCCACTGGATCCAGCAGGAGCGGGCGGACGAGGTGAGCGGGCTCCTGACGGGGTTCCTGGCGGGGCTGGATTAGGAATCGCTGCCGACGGTGCGCCAACAGCGAGCCTCGAAGGACGCAACCGGATCTTGCAGGGTGCCCCCGGACCAAGGAAAGGCGGGCGGAGCCGGCAGGAGCCCGTTCCAAGCATGCGGAGTTCAAGTCGTGGATGGCCGGGACGAGCCCGGCCATGACGCGACAGGGACAGGCGACGGCCTCACCGCGCCGGCACGAGCCTTTCCTTGCCGACACCTTCCTGGCCGGCAATGGTCCAGGTGCCGTCGAGGGTGCCGTCGTCGTTGATGCGGTAGACGATCAGGCCGACGGACTCGCCGAGCTTGTAGGCGGCCGAGAGCACGTTGCCCTGGCGCATGCAGAACCCTTGCGTCGGCGGCGTGTTGACGATGGTCCAGCGGATGCCGCAATTGCCGCCGGCCGTGCCGCTGATCACCGCCACGCCGCGATAGCCCGTGCCGTTGCCGTTGTCGCCGACGACCTGGTAGCGGCCGGTGAGCTGCTGTGCGGCGGCCCCGCCGACGCTCGCCATGACGATCGCCAGTCCGGCCACCAGCGCCCTGTTCTTCACCATCGTCTCCCCCTGAGGATTGGGTCCGCGCTTTCTCGCGGCCGTCTCCATGATCAGCATGGTTCCGGGCCGTTGTCACAGGGCGCGGGGTGGAAATTTCGCCGCATCCGGCTTGCGGCTTTCCCCGCCGCCCGCTATCTCGCGCTGATCACGCGACATCCAATTCGACGCGGCGCGGCACCGCCGGTGCACGCGGCACTCCAGGGACGCCCCACGCCATGGCTCGCCAGTTCGCCTACCACATGTCCGGCCTGACCAAGGCCTATCCGAACGGCAAGAAGGTCCTGGAGAACGTCCACCTGTCCTTCTATCCGGACGCCAAGATCGGCGTGCTCGGCGTCAACGGCGCGGGCAAGTCGACCCTGTTGCGCATCATGGCGGGGATGGACAAGGAGTATACCGGCGAGGCCTGGGCGGCCGAGGGCGTGCGCGTCGGCTACCTGCCGCAGGAGCCGCAGCTCGATACCAGCCTCACCGTGCGCGAGAATGTCATGCTCGGCGTCGCCAAGAAGAAGGCGATCCTCGACCGCTACAACGACCTCGCCATGAACTACTCCGACGAGACGGCCGACGAGATGGCCAAGCTCCAGGACGAGATCGAGGCGCAGGGCCTGTGGGACCTCGACAGCCAGGTCGACCAGGCGATGGATGCCCTGATCTGCCCGCCGGACGACTGGGCGGTGGACAAGCTCTCGGGCGGCGAGAAGCGCCGCGTCGCCCTCTGCCGCCTGCTGCTCGACCAGCCGGAAGTCCTGCTGCTCGACGAGCCGACCAACCACCTCGACGCGGAGACGACGGCCTGGCTGGAAGGGCACCTGAGGACCTATCCGGGCGCCATCCTGATCGTCACCCACGATCGCTACTTCCTCGACAACGTCACGGGGTGGATTCTCGAGCTCGACCGCGGCAAGGGCATCCCCTACGAGGGCAACTACTCCTCCTGGCTCCAGCAGAAGCAGAAGCGCCTCGTGCAGGAAGGCCGCGAGGAGGAGACGCGCCTGAAGGCGCTGCAGCGCGAAGCCGAATGGATGGGGTCTTCGCCGAAGGCGCGGCAGGCCAAGAACAAGGCCCGCATCCAGCGCTACGACGAGCTGGTCAAGAAGGCGGCCGAGGCCGGCCCGACCACGGCGCAGATCATCATTCCGATCGCCGAGCGCCTCGGCAACAACGTCATCGAGTTCAAGGACCTGTCCAAGGCCTTCGGCGACAAGCTGCTGATCGACAACCTGTCGTTCCGCCTGCCGCCGGGCGGTATCGTCGGCGTCATCGGCCCGAACGGCGCCGGCAAGACCACGCTGTTCCGCATGATCGCCGGCCAGGAGACGCCGGACGGCGGCGAGATCATCGTCGCCGACAACGTCAAGCTCGGCTATGTCGATCAGTCGCGCGACGCCCTCGCCGACGGCAAGACCGTCTACGAGGAGATCTCCGGCGGCAACGAGATCCTCTATCTCGGCAAGCGCGAGATCAACGCCCGCGCCTATTGCGGCGCCTTCAACTTCAAGGGCGGCGACCAGCAGAAGAAGGTCGGCCAGCTCTCCGGCGGCGAGCGCAACCGCGTCCATCTCGCCAAGATCCTGCAGCGCGGCGCCAACGTCCTGCTGCTCGACGAGCCGACCAACGACCTCGACGTCGACACGCTCAGGGCGCTCGAGGAGGCGCTGGAGGACTATGCCGGCTGCGCCGTCATCATCAGCCATGACCGCATGTTCCTCGACCGCATCGCCACCCACATCCTCGCCTTCGAGGGCGACAGCCACGTCGAGTGGTTCGAGGGCAATTTCCAGGACTACGAGGAGGACAAGAAGCGCCGCCTCGGCACGGATTCGACCATTCCGAAGCGCATCCAGTACAAGAAGTTCGCGCGCTGAGGTGGCGGATGGCCGGCGCTACGATCATCCGCCTCGCCGGCCCTGAAGACCACGGGGCCATCGCCGCCATGAACAGGGCGATGGACCTCTTCTACAATCCGGAGCTTCCGCCGAGTTCCGCCGACGAAGTCTCCGCCCTGATGCGGCGGATCGAGACCGACGATCATCTGGGATCTCTGGTGGCCCTCGCGTTCAGCGAGGGTCGGCCCGTCGGCATCGCCTTCTTCGTGCTGGTTCATCCGGGACGGCGCCTCGGCGGTGTGCTCTTCGTCAAGGATCTCTTCGTCGTCGAGGACATGCGGGGAGCCGGCACCGGCGAGGCGCTGATGGGCTTCCTCGCACGCTTCGCCCGCGACAAGGGCATCACCCGCATCGACCTCACGGCGGAGCCGCAGAATGCCGGCGCCCAGCGCTTCTACGAGCGGCTGGGGATGAAGGTTCGGCCGGCGATCTACTACCGGCTGGAGGGGGAGGGGGTCGACGCCCTGGCCGGGGAGGGCCGAGGAGACGCGCCGGGTTTCATTCCACCGCCAGATCCGCCGCACTGAGCCAGAACACCTCGCCCTCGCTCTCGGCCGAATCGAGCCAGAGGAAGGGCAGGTCGTATTCCCCCTCGAGGATGTCGCGGCCCGTGCCGATCTCGCAAAGGAGGCCGCCGTCCGGCGTGAGGTGGTCGGCGGCGGAGGCGAGGATGCGGCGGACGAGGTCGAGCCCGTCGGCGCCGCCGAGATGGGCCATGACGGGTTCGGCCCGGTATTCCGCCGGGAAGGCGTCGACCTCGGCCTTGGCGACGTAGGGCGGATTGGCGACGATGAGATCATAACGCCGGCCGGCGAGCGGCTTGAAGAGGTCGCCCGCGACGAGGTGGACGCGATCCTCCATTTCGTGGTCGGCGACGTTGAGCTTCGCCACCTCCAGCGCATCTTTCGACAGGTCCACCGCGTCGACGGCTGCGTTCGGATAGGCCATGGCGGCGAGGATGGCGAGGCAGCCCGAGCCGGTGCACAGGTCGAGGACGCGGGTGATCTCGAAGGGATCGGGAATCGGTCCCGCGCCGTCCTGCGTCAGGGCGCCGGTCATCATCATCTCGCCGAGATAGGAACGCGGCACGATGACCCGCTCGTCGACCCGGAACGGCACGCCCTGGATATAGGCGCGGCCGACGAGATAGGGGGCCGGCTTGCGGGTGGCGATGCGGGCTTCGATGAGGCCGATCAGCCGCTCGCGCTCGGGGCGGGTGAGCCGCGCCTCGAGCCAGGGGCCGAGCTCGTCGACCGGCAGGGAGAGGCCCTCCAGCATCATGAAGGCCGCCTCGTCCAGGGCGGTGGTGGTGCCGTGGCCGTAGACCAGCCGTGCCTGGGCGAAGCGGGTGACGGCGTAGCGGACGAGGTCGCGCAGCGTCAGGAGTTCGTCGGCGGGCGAGAGGGCCATGAAGTATATTCCGAAACGGGCGAAAACCACGCCCCCGCGCCCTGCTAAAGCCTCGCCGGCGCCGCTTCAAGCCTCGTCTGATGCCATGGGGCGGATCGACGCGCGACGATCACGAAACCGCCATCCGCCTTTCCATCGCCCAAGTCCGGGGCCAAGGTCTCCTTGCGGATCACGGGCTTCGGAGGCATTCTGGACCGAGACCCCGCCGATCCGACAGGCGCATCTTTTTTTGCGTGCGGCGCCGATCTTCTCCGAGGAATGACGAGAGAGCGATTGTGACGATCAAGACCCATTTCCGCGTCGTCGCGCTGGCGGTGGCCATCGCCTCCGCCGTCGTGTCCCCGGTCCTCGCGCAGACACGCAACCAGACCTTCGAACCGCTGGGGGCGACGCCGACCTTCCGCGACGCGCTGCGGGGTTCCGTCTACGGCAATGTGCTGGCGGCCCGGCTCGCCTCCAACGTGCGGGACACTTCGGCGGCGTCCGTCTACTGGCGCGCCGCCCTGCGCCAGGACCCGCGCAACAACGAGATCCTGGAGCGCGCCTTCGTCACGACGCTCGCCGACGGCAATGTCGACGAGGCGGTCCCGCTGGCCGAACGGCTGATCCAGATCGATCGCGGGCACCGCCTGGCGCGTCTGACCCTCGCGATGCGGGCGATCAAGGCCAAGCAGTTCCAGACTGCGCGGACCCACCTCACGGCGGCGCCGCGGGCCAATGCCGACCTCACCTCGGCCCTGCTCATCGGCTGGACCCACGTCGGGTCGGGCGACGCGCAGGCGGGCGTTGCGGTGCTCGACCGGCTCACGGGCGCCGACTGGTACAACCTCTTCAAGAACTTCCATGCCGGCCTGATCCTCGACGCCGCCGGCCGTCGGGCCGATGCAGGACGGCGGCTGGAGGAGGCCTACAAGCAGGACCCGACCATCCTCAGGATCGTCGACGCCTACGGCCGCTGGGCCTCGCGCGCCAAGACGGCCGACGATGCGCGGCAGATCTTCGCCGCCTACGACAAGGTCATCCCCAACCATCCCGTCATCGTCGCGGCGCAGGAGCGGCTGAACCAGCCGGGCGGAACGCTGCCCATGCTGGTGCGGACCAGTCAGGCGGGCGCCGCCGAGGTGCTCTACGGCCTCGGCTCGGCGCTGTCGCGGCAGGGCGGCGAGGACCTGGCCCTGATCTATCTGCAGCTCGCCCGCTGGCTGGAACCACAGCAGGACATGGCGATCCTGTCGCTCGCCGACCTCTACGAGTTTCTGAAACTGCCGCGCCGGGCGATCGCCGTCTTCGAGGCCATGCCGGAGAGCTCGCCGCTCTACCGCAACGCGCAGATCCAGCGCGCGCTGAACCTCGAACAGCTCGACCGCACCGACGAGGCCCGCAAGGCCCTGGCCGAGCTCATCACCCGCAACCCGCAGGACCTCGAGGCGCTGCAGGCGCTCGGCAACATCCAGCGCGCCCGCAAGATGTTCGGGGAGGCGGCGGAGACCTATTCGAAGGCGCTGGCGCTGATCTCCGATCCGGGCCCGCAGCACTGGATCTACTTCTACTTCCGCGGCATCGCCTATGAGCGCACCAAGCAGTGGGCGAAGGCGGAGGCGGACCTGAAGAAGGCGCTCGAGCTCATCCCCGAGAACAATGCCCGCGGCCGGGCGCAGGTGCTGAACTATCTCGGCTATTCCTGGGTCGACCAGGGCATCAACCTCGAGGAGGGCCTCGCGCTGGTGCGCAAGGCCGTCGAGCTGACGCCGGAGGACGGCTACATCGTCGACAGCCTCGGCTGGGCCTATTACCGCATGGGCCGCTACGAGGAGGCGGTGGCCGAGCTGGAGCGGGCGATCGAGTTGAAGCCGGAGGACCCGGTGATCAACGACCATCTCGGCGACGCCTACTGGAAGGCCGGCCGCGAGCTGGAGGCAAGGTTCCAGTGGAACCATGCGCGCGACCTCAAGCCGGAGCCGGACGACCTGCCGCGCATCCTCGACAAGATCGCCAACGGCCTGACCGACAGCCCGGTCCAGACCAGCCGCAACACCGGCGAGGGGCCGGCTCCCAAGCCGAACTGAACCGACCGGCCGGCCCATGCCGCCCGCCCTCGTCGCGCGCGCGCCCGCCAAGGTGAACCTGACGCTGGCCGTCAGGGGACGGCGGGCCGACGGCTATCACGACCTCGAAAGCCTCGTGTTCTTCGCCGCCGCTGGCGACGAGTTGCGCTTCTCTCCAGGGGGGGAGGGCATCTCGCTCGTGGTGCGCGGCCGCACGGCGGCCGACGCTGGACCACCGGGGGACAACCTCGTGCTGAAGGCGGCGCGGCTCCTCGCCGACCGCGTGCCGGGCCTGCCGCACGGTACCTTCACCCTTATCAAGCGGCTGCCGGTGGCGGCGGGCCTCGGCGGCGGCTCGTCGGACGCGGCGGCGGCGCTGCGGCTCCTCGCCCGCGCCGCCGGTCTCGTCCCGGACGATCCCCGCCTGATGGATGCCGCCCGGCTGACCGGCTCCGACGTTCCGGTGTGCCTCTC
>NZ_JBQVQL010000054.1:0-33153 GCF_052440005.1 Phreatobacter sp. | reverse complement strand
GACGAGGGCGGGCTCGGGTTCGCGCGGGGCCAGCGGCGGCGAGGCGGCCACGGGCGGCGCGTCTGCCGGCTCGATCTCGGCAATGCGGCGGGCGACGCGCTCGAAGGTCTGCTGGACGGCGTCGACGGTCTCGGCGCCCTTGCCGTCGAGGGCAAGGCGCGCCTGGCGGACCTCGGCGATCTCCCGGCGCAATGCCTCGATCTCGGCGTCCGAACCGGAGGCGGGGGCGGCGGCAATCGCCTTGCGAGCGGCCTTTTCGGCAGCCTCGATGGTGCCGGCCCGCATCTCCTCCATCTGGACGAAGAGGTCGGATAGGCCGCGCTCGATGGTGCCGAGCTGGGCGAAGCGGCCGTCGGCGGCGTCGATCTTGGCGGCCAGCGACAGGATGTGACGCTCGATCTCGGCGAGAGCCTTCGGGTCGTCGGGACGGGCGTGGCCGTCCTCCAGCTTGTCGGCGAGGCGGCGCAGGGCCTCCTCGAGCTGGGGATTGGAGGCGGCGGCGCTGGGCCGCGGCGCGGCGGCCAGCCTTTCGGCGATCTCCTCGATCCGCGCCTCGATGGCGGAGGTGATGGCCTCGACGTCGCTGCCCGAGCGGCGCGGCTCGGCGAGGGCGTCGATGCGGCGGCCGAGGGCGGCGATCTGGTCGCCCAGGGCATCGATGGCGTCTCGCGATACCGTGTCGGCGAGCATGGCGCGGATGACGCCTGTCTCGGCCGCGAGGCTTTCGATGAGGCCGTTGCTGAGGCCGCGGCTCGCCAGGGTGTCGATGCGCCCTGACAGGGCCTTCAACTCCTCGGCGATGCCTTCCGCCGGCATCAGCCGGGCGAGGGCCTGTTCGAACTCCTCGACGAGGGCTTCCAGCGGCTCGGCCGACAGGCCCTGGGCGCGGGCGGCGTCGAGGCGGGCGCCGAGACCCTGGACCTCGGCCTCCAGCGAGGCGACGGCGCGGCGCGGCGCGAGATCGGAGAGCTGGTCGGCGATGGCGGCGATGTCGGAGCGCAGTTCGGCGACGGCGCGCTCGTACTGGCCGGTCTCGCGCTCGGCCAGCTCACGGCGCATCTGCTCGACCCGGCTCGACAGCGACTTGATCTCGCTGTGCAGGCCGTCGGCGGGCGCGGCCGACATGGCGTCGATGCGCTGGCTCAGGCGACCGATCTCGCCGGCGAGGGCATGGTTCTCCGGAGGGCGGGGTGCTGCCGGACGGGGCGCGCTCAGCGCAGCCTCGATCTGGCGGGACAGGGCGTCGAGGCGCGCGGCAATGGGTGCCATGTCGGGCATGACGGGCGCTGCCGCGGCCATGGCCGGTGCCGCCGGGCGGGCCGGAGGCTCGGCCTGTCCGCGGGCGAGGGCCTTCTGACGGGCGGCGATTTCGGCGACCGCAGAGTCGATATCGCCGCGGAACGAGCGCGGCGGCACCATCGTACCCTCGATTCCATCGGCGTGGCGCGGGGCTGGCATGTCGAGACTGCGGATCGAGCGGGCGATCGCGTCGAGCTGGGCGGTATGATCGGTGCGCTCGGCGACGGGAGCCGCGCTTCGGGCAGCGGTCGGGGCGAGGGGGGCGGAACGCGCGCTCCCGAGGCGCTCGACGGCCTCGATGGCGGCGGCAGAGCGGCGCTCGGAAATTTCTGCGAGCCGCGCCACGGCGTCGAGGGCGCGGACGATGTCGGTGTTGTCGCTGCGCGCGGGGGCGGTTCGGGGGATCGCGGTCTCGGATTCGCGCCGGGTCACGGCGTCCAGGCGCTGGGAAATCGACTCCAGGCGGCGGGTGACCGTCGCAAGCCCGGTATCGGCCTGGGCGGCGGCGGCGGCCTCGGCGGCCTGTTCGGCGATCGCGCTGTTGAGCCATTCGCCCAGCGACATGCCGGAGCGGCGGGCCGCCTCCTTGGCGGCCTCCCTCGCGTCTTGATCGACGCCCTTAACGCTCCAGGGGACGGTGTGTCGCATGACGGGTCCACACGCTTGGCCACATGAGACCGCAACCATCCCTCGCTGGACGGATCGCCACGGTCGGGGCATCCTCCGACGCGAATCCTTGAAGCGCCGGACGAACTGTCCCGTCCCGCAATCTTGGGGTTCATGGTAAATGGGTGGTTAACGACGCGTTTTTTTGTTGGCGACGCCGTCCGGGCGTTAACTGTTAAACTGCTGGTAAGCGATTATAGGCGTTCCTGTGTGGCAGGTGTTGCCCTGTCCTAACGGTAAGTAACAGATCGGTATGTCCCGCACTCTCGCTTCGCGCGCGCAATTTCCGGTAATGGATGTCCCATCCACGAATGAGGTTTCCTCCCGAGCGAGGATGGAGCAGAATATGGAACGGAAGGCATTTATGACTCGCAAGAACGACGATGACGTCTTTTGGATCGAGGACGATGCCGAGGCCGCCAAGGCTGGCCCGGCGGTCTACACCATCGGCGACCTGGCTCGTGAATTCGACGTCACGCTTCGTGCCCTGAGGTTCTACGAGGACAAGGGGCTGCTCTCGCCGCGCCGCGAGGGCCTCGCCCGCCTCTACAGCGCCGCCGACCGCGTGCGCCTGCAGCTCATCCTGAAGGGCAAGCGCCTGGGCTTCACGCTCGCCGAGATCGCCGAGATGGTCGAGGCGCACGAGCGCAACGATGCCGGCCCGGACCAGCAGCTGAAGCTCTCCCGCGAGAAGTGCATGGAGCAGATCGCCCATCTCGAGCAGCAGAAGCGCGAGATCGAGGAGGCGATCGTGGAGCTCAAGCGCACCCACGACACCCTCACCCAGATGATCGACCGGACCCGCTGACGGGTCCCTCGGGAGCCGCCACGGCGGCTCCCGGTGTTGCTGCCGGGCCTGCTCCCCGCGGGTCCCGCCGTTGTGATGGCGCCTCGCCCTTGCCCGGGCCGCCCCGACCTGTCATGCGGTTGCCGCCTCTGAGGTCGCACGGAATCGCCCCATGCCCACCAGCTCGAAAACCGCCACGCCGGGCGCCCCGCGCCGGGCTGCCCTGTCGCTGTCGAAGAACCGCATCAAGATCCTGCTGCTGGAAGGCATTTCGGACACGGCGGTCGGCGTCCTCGAACAGGCCGGCTACACCAACATCCAGCGCCTGCCCAAGGCGCTCGACGGCCCGGCGCTGACCAAGGCGATCCGCGGCGTCCACCTCCTCGGCATCCGCTCGCGCACCCAGATCACGCCGGAGATCCTCTCGGCCGCCGACCGGCTGATCGCCATCGGCTGCTTCTCGGTGGGCACCAACCAGGTCGATCTGGTCGCGGCGAACCGCGCGGGCGTTCCGGTCTTCAATGCGCCCTTCTCGAACACGCGCTCGGTGGCGGAACTGACCATCGCCGAGATCGTGATGCTGCTGCGTCGCATCTTCCCTAAGTCCGGCGCGGCCCATGCCGGCGGCTGGGACAAGTCGGCCGTGTCGAGCTACGAGATCCGCGGCAAGACGCTGGGCATCGTCGGTTACGGCAATATCGGCTCGCAGCTCGCCGTGCTGGCGGAAGCCATGGGCATGCGGGTGATCTATTTCGACCACACCGACAAGCTGCGCCACGGCAACGTGGAGCCGGCCGAGAGCCTCACCGACCTGCTCGGACGCGCCGACGTCGTCTCGCTGCATCTGCCGGAGACCCCCGCGACGCAGGGCATGATCGGCGCGCGCGAGCTCGCCGCCATGAAGCCGGGCGCCTATCTGATCAACAATGCACGCGGCACGATCCTCGACCTCCAGGCCCTCGCCGATGCGCTGAAGTCCGGCCACCTGCGCGGCGCGGCGGTGGACGTGTTCCCCGTCGAGCCCTCGTCCAACGCCGAGCCCTTCGTCTCGCCGCTGCAGGGCCTCGACAACGTCATCCTCACCCCGCATGTGGGCGGCTCGACGGAGGAGGCGCAGGAGCGCATCGGCGCCGAGGTGTCGCGCAAGTTCATCGAATATTCCGACGTCGGCTCGACGTGGGGGGCCGTGAACTTCCCGCAGGTGCAGCTGCCCGTGCGGCCTGCCGGCACCCGCTTCATCCAGGTGCAGCGGAACCTGCCCGGCGAGCTGCGCCGCCTCAACGACGTCTTCGCCAGCCGCAGCATCAACATCGCCGCGCAGTACTACCAGACCGACGGAGAGATCGGCTACGTCGTGCTCGACGCCGACGGCGCGGTGGCCGACGCCGGGGCAGTGCTCGAGCAGATCCGCGAGCTTCCCGGCACCATCCGCGCCCGCCTGCTCTACCGCGGCGGCTGACGCAGGCCCCGGGGGCTTCTGGCCCCGGACTTGCTCCCTCGTATGCAACAGCCGTTTCGCCGGCCGGTTCTGCCTGTGTTTTGGGCAGCGCTGGTGCCGGCGCTTGCAGGGAGGGGACGATGCCGGCCGACGAACTCACCGCCGAGGCTGCGGGCGCACTCATCGACGCCATGGCGCCGGTGGTCGGCCTCACCGTCGCGCCGGACTATCGGCCGGGCGTGATCCTCAACCTGCAGATCGCGATGCGGCTGGTGCGGGTGGCCGAGAGCGTGCCGCTCGACGACCACGACGAGCCGGCCGCGGTCTTCGAGGCCTGAGATGAGCGACCTGACCCATCTGACCGCCGCCGCCATCGCCACGGGCGTTCGCACCGGCGCCTTCACCGCGCGGGCCGTGGCGGAGGCCCATCTCGCCCGCATCGCTGCCCATGACGGGCAAGTCGGCGCCTTCACCGCCGTCACCGCCGAGCGGGCGCTGGCGACAGCCGAGGCGGTGGATGCCAAGCGGCGGGGAGGGGCCCCGCTCGGGCCGCTCGCCGGCGTGCCCTATGCGGTGAAGAACCTGTTCGACGTGGCGGATCTGCCGACGCTGGCCGGCGCCAAGATCAACCGCGACCGTGCGCCGGCTTCGCGTGACGCGGCGCTGATCGAGAAGCTCTCGGCGGCCGACGCCGTGCTGGTCGGCGCGCTCAACATGGGCGAGTACGCCTATGACTTCACCGGCGAGAACGCCCATGACGGCCCCTCGCGCAACCCGCACGACCTCACCCGCATGACCGGCGGCTCCTCGGGCGGGTCGGGCGCGGCTGCCGCCGCCGGCTTCGTGCCCGTGACGCTCGGTTCCGACACCAACGGCTCGATCCGCGTGCCGTCCTCGCTCTGCGGCCTGTTCGGGCTGAAGCCGACCTTCGGGCGGCTGTCGCGGGCGCGCTCCTTTCCCTTCGTGACCAGCCTCGACCATCTGGGGCCGCTGGCGCGATCGACGGCCGACTGCGCCGCCTTCTACGACGCCATGAGCGGGCACGATCCCGACGACCCGGTCTCGCAGGACCGGCCGGCACCGGCGCTGACGCCCGAGGTCGAGGCCGGCATCGGCGGCCTCAGGATCGCCCGGGCCACCGGCTATTTCGACCGGATGCAGAAGGAGGCGGCCCGCAGCGCCACCGCCAAGGTCGCCGACGCCCTCGGCGCCGGAACCGTCGAGATCCCCTTCGTCGAGGCGGCGCGGGCTGCGGCCTTCGTCATGACCTGTTCGGAAGGCGGAACGCTGCATTTCGAGCGCCTTCGCACCCGCGCGGGCGATTTCGATCCCGATACCCGCGACCGGCTGATGGCCGGGGCGCTCCTGCCGGCGGCCCATGTCGCGACGGCCCATCGCGTCCGGCGGAAATACCGCGACGCCATGCGGGCGTTGTTCCGCGAGGTGGACGTGATCATCGCGCCGGCGACGCCGACGCGCGCACCAGCGCTCGGCCAGAAGACCTTCACCCTCGACGGGCAGACGGTGCCCGTGCGCGCCAATCTCGGCCTCTTCACACAGCCCTTCTCCTTCATCGGCCTGCCGGTGATGAGCGTGCCGGTCTGGACCGGGGGCGAGGACCTGCCCATCGGCGTGCAGATCATCGCGCCGGCCTGGCGGGAGGACATCGCGGTGCGCGTCGCCGGCCACCTGGAGCGGGCGGGTATCGTGGCCTCACGCGTCGCCGCGCTCGGCTGACGATGCGCAATCGTTACAGTGCGTTCACCATGGTGGGGACAATTGTCGGAAAAGGCGCCGTAAGCCGGGACCGGTTGGCAGGCCTGCGGGTTCCTCCCGCAGTTCCGGGGAGCGTACCATGCCTCGCATCCTGCTCTTTACCACCACACTCCTCACGGCCTGCGCCGTGGCCGCCATCGTCGCCGCCGCCGATCCGTCGGGCGGCGCCGTCATCGCCCATCTCATCGCCGCCGGGAGCGCTCCCTGATCGCGGCACCCACCCGGGAGACTTGCCGTGATCATCAACGACCCCGCCGTCCACGCCGAAGTGAGCGCCGCCTTCGCGGCCTATGAGAAGGCGCTGACCACGAACGACGTGGCGACCCTCGACGCGCTGTTCTGGAACTCCGGGCACACGATCCGCTACGGCATCGGTGAGAACCTCTACGGCTACGGCGAGATCGCCGCCTTCCGCTCGGCCCGCTCGCCAGCGGGGCTGGAGCGGCGCATCGAGCGGACGGTCATCACCACCTACGGGCACGACATGGCGACCGCCTCGACCCTCTTTCACCGCGAGGCCATGGGACCTGAGAAGATCGGCCGGCAGATGCAGACCTGGGCGCGCATGCCCGAGGGCTGGCGGGTGGTCGCGGCCCACGTGAGCATCATCCCGGCGCCGCAGGCCTGAGCGGCGCGCAGGGCCGTCTCGGCCCTTCGGCACATTTACAGCCCGTCCTCGCATGCTAGCGTTCCCGCCATCGCGGCGCCCGAACCAACGGGCGCGCATCGCATCCGAGGACACGCCATGGACAGCTTCTCGCCGGCCCGCACCACCCATTCCTGGCGCCTCAACGTCTCCTGCGACCCGCTGGTGCTGACGGAGGAGCCGCGCCCGGTGCCGAAGGGCCGCGAGGTGCTGATGAAGGTCAGCCATTGCGGCGTCTGCCACTCGGACATCCACATCCGGGAGGGCAAGTACAATATCGGTGGCGGCCGCTCGCTGAACCTCGCCGACCGCGGCCTGAAGCTGCCGCTCACCCTCGGCCACGAGATCCTCGGCACGGTCGAGGCGGTCGGGCCCGACGTGACCAGCGTGAAGCCGGGCGACCGGCGCCTTCTCCACACCTGGATCGGCTGTGGCAATTGCCCGCTTTGCAAGTCGGGCGATGAAAACCTCTGCGCCCAGCCGCAGTTCCTGGGCGTGCAGGCGCGCGGCGGCTTCGCCGAGCACGTTCTGGTGCGCGACGAGGAGTTCCTCGTGGACGTCGAGGGGCTCGATCCCGCACTCGCCGCCACCTATGCCTGTTCGGGCGTCACGGTGTTCAGCGCCGTCAACAAGATCCGCCCGCACCGCGAAGGCGAGAAGATCGCCGTCTTCGGCATCGGCGGCCTCGGCCAGACGGCGCTGCAACTCCTGAAGGCGCTGGGCATGGGCCCCGTCATCGCGGTCGATCCGTCGCCCGAGAAGCGCAGGATCGCCGAGAGCATCGGCGTCGCTGCCACGCTCGACCCCAATGCGCCGGATGCCGCCAAGCAGCTCGCCGCCTTCGGCGAGGGCAAGCTCGCTGCGGCGCTCGACTTCGTCGGGGCCGAGGACACGACGGGCCTCGCCATCAACGGCCTGCGCAAGGGCGGCCAGCTCGTCATCGTCGGCCTGTTCGGCGGTGAGCTGCGCTATCCGCTGCCCTTCATCCCGATGCGCGCCATCTCGATCCGCGGGTCCTATGTCGGCTCGCTCAAGGAGCTGAAGGAGTTCGTCGCCCTCGTCCGCAAGGTGAAGCTGCCGGCGATCCCGATCGAGAAGCGGCCCATGTCGCAGGTGAACGAGGCCTTGCACGACCTCGAGGCCGGCAAGGTCGCCGGCCGCATCGTGCTGGAAGCCGAGCCCGCCTGACCGCGGCGGCGAGCGATGGCCTATCTCACCGGCGTCGCGGTCACCGCCTTCGGCAAACACCCCGGCCGCGGCCCGGTCGAGCTCATGGAAGAGGCGGCGCTGTCAGCGCTCGCCGATGCTGGTCTGCCGCGCGAGGCGGTGGAAGGGCTCGTCTCCGGCTATGCCACGACCTACCCGCACCTGATGATGGGCACGGTCATGGCGGAGCGGCTCGCCATCCGCCCACGCCACGCCCATCAGGCGCAGGTCGGCGGCGCCACGGGCGCGGTCGGTATCATCCTCGCCCGCCACCTGATCGCCGCGGGTGCCTGCCGGCACGTGCTCGTCGTCGGCGGGGAGAACCGGCTCACCGGGCAGAGCCGCGACGACGCGGTGAAGACGCTGGCGGGCGTCGGCCATCCCGTCCACGAGGTGCCGCTCGGCGCCTCCATCCCTGCCTATTACGCATTGGTCGCCGCCCGCTATCTGCACGAGACCGGTGCGAGCGTGGCGGATCTCGCCGAACTCGCGGTGCTGATGCGCCGCCACGCGGCGGGCCACCCCGGCGCGCAGTTGACGAAGCCCATCACTGTCGCCGACGTCATGGCCTCGAAGCCCATCGCCACGCCGCTGAAATTTCTCGACTGCTGTCCGATCTCCGACGGCGCTGCTGCGGTCATCGTCTCAGCCGAGCCGACGGCGGGGGCTGTGATCCGCCTCGCCGGCTGGGGCGAGGCCCATACCCACCAGCACGTTTCGGAAATGCCTGATGATCTCGGCCTCGGAGCGACAATTGCCGCGGCGCAGGCCTTCGACAGCGCAGGCCGGCGCCCCGCGGACATGCGCCTCCTCGGGCTCTACGACAGCTTCACGCCGACCCTCGCCATCTTCCTCGAGGCGCTGGGTTTCGCAGAGCCCGGCGGGGCGGGCGCCGGCGCGCGGGACGGGCTGTTCTCCCGGAGCGGACGGTATCCGCTCAACCTCCACGGCGGGCTGATGTCCTATGGCCATCCGGGTGTCGCTGGCTTCCTCGCCCATGTGGTGGAGGTGGTCCGGCAGATGCGCGGGGAGGCCGGCGACCGGCAGGTGGCCGAGGCGCCGCTCGCCTATTGCCACGCCGACGGCGGGGTCTTCTCCAGCCATGCCGGCTTCGTGCTGGAGCGGACGGCATGAGCGGCGTCATGCTCCAGTCCTGCAGCGCCTGCGGCCATCGCTGGCAATTCCGCCGCGCCGCCTGCCCGGCCTGCAGCTCGCCGGCTATAGGCGAGGTCGAGGCGGGGGGAGGGGGCACGGTCTGGTCTGTGACGACGGTGCTGCGCGCCCCGCTTCCCGAACTCGACGTTCCCGGCGGCTACGGCATCGCCCTCGTGACCCTGGACGAGGGGCCCCGCATCATGTGCGGGGCGGAGGCGGGGCTTTGCATCGGCGACCGGGTCCATGTCGCCGCCGGCGAGGACGGCCTGCCGCGGGCGCGGCGCGCCTGATCAGAACTTGAAGACGCTGGCGGCCGCCGACTTGCTCGCTTCCTTGACGCTCATATCCATCTCCAGCCGGGCGATCTCGATCTTGAGAAGGGCGATCCGCTCGGCGAGTTCATGGACGGAGAGGGCCGAGAGGTCCTGGCCGAGAACATGGGCGGGCGGCTTGGGCCGCGGCTTCAGGTCGTCGTCGAACATGGTGGCTTCCTCCTCGCGGACTGGCATTGGACCTGGCCAGAGGCTACACCGTCTCACCCCCCGCTGTCGAAACCGGACGCCCCGATGACCGCTCTGCCCCCGACCATGACCGCCATCGCCATCCCCGTTCCCGGCGGCCCCGAGGCGCTGGTGCCTCAGACGCGGCCGGTGCCCGGGCCGGGGCCGGGCGAGGTGCTGGTGAAGATCGCGGCGGCCGGCGTCAACCGGCCGGACGTCCTGCAGCGCTCCGGCGGCTATCCGCCGCCGAAGGGTGCCTCGGACATTCCGGGCCTCGAATTCTCCGGCGAGGTCGTCGCCTGCGGCGACGGCGTGACGCGGTTCAAGACAGGCGACAAGGTCTGCGCCCTGGTCGCCGGTGGCGGTTATGCCGAATATGCCGTTGTGCACGAGACCAATGCGCTGCCCGTTCCGGCGGGCCTCTCCATGGTCGAGGCGGCGGGCATCCCCGAGACCTTCTTCACCGTCTGGTCCAACGTCTTCGACCGGGGCGGCCTGAAGTCCGGCGAGACCATCCTCATTCACGGCGGCACGTCCGGCATCGGCGTCACCGCCATCCAGCTTGCCAAGGCCTTCGGCGCCACCGTCATCACCACGGCGGGCTCTGACGAGAAGTGTGCGGCTGCGAAAGCCCTGGGCGCCGACCATGCCATCAACTACCGCACCACCGACTTCACCGCCGCCGTCAACGAGATCACGGGCAAGCGCGGCGCGCACCTGATCCTCGACATGGTGGGCGGCGACTACGTGCAGAAGAACCTCGACTGCGTCGCCGTCGACGGGCGCATCGTGCAGATCGCCTTCCTGCACGGCTCGGAGATCAAGGCCGACATCCGCTGGATCATGCTGAAGCGCGTCACCTTCACCGGCTCGACGCTGCGCATCCGCGACATCGCCTTCAAGGCCGCGCTCGCCGACGCGCTGAAGGCGAAGGTCTGGCCGCTGCTGGAGAGCGGCACGGTGAAGGTGGTGATGGATTCGACCTATCCGCTGGCGGAGGCCTCGAAGGCTCATGCCCGCATGGAGGGCAGCACCCATGTCGGCAAGATCGTGCTGACGGTGTGAGGGCGGCTCAGCGCCGCCCGGCGGCGCTGCGGTGATGGGCGTGGGTGATGGCGATGGCGAGGGCGTCGGCGGCATCCATCGTCTTCGGGTCGGCCTTCGGCAGCAGGATGCCGATCATCATGTGGATCTGGTTCTTCTCGGCGTGACCGGCGCCGACGACCGACTTCTTGACCTTGTTGGGCTCGTATTCGGCGACGGGGATCCCCGCCAGCGCCGGCACCACCATCGCGATGCCTCGGGCCTGTCCGAGTTTCAGCGTCGCGCCGGCGTCCTTGTTGACGAAGGTCTGCTCCACCGCCGCCTCGTCGGGCGACCAGGCGGCGAGCACGTCGGATATCCCCCGGTGGAGCTGGGCGAGGCGGGGGCCGAGCTCGGCCTTGTCGTCTGAAGTTACCGTGCCACAGGCGACGAAGACGAGGCGGTTGCCGGTCACGTCGATGACGCCCCAGCCGGTGCGGCGAAGGCCTGGATCGATGCCGAGGATGCGAATCGTGGAATTCATCGCCGCAATCTAGGCCTCGTTGGCAACGATCAGCCACCGCTGATCGAGGCGAGGCCGGCGGGACCCGACGTCTCCAGCGCGAACCCCTCGTCGAGCCAGCCGGTGATCCCGCCCGCCATGATCTTGACGGGCCGGCCGAGCTGGGCGAGCCGCAGGGCGCCGCGGGCGGCCCCGTTGCAGTGAGGCCCGGCGCAGTAGGTGACGAACAGCGTGCCTTCCGGCCACTGCGCCATCTTCGACGCGATGATCTTGCCATGCGGCAGGTTGATGGCGCCGGGAACATGGCCTGCCGCGAACAGCGCGGGCCCGCGCACGTCCAGGAGCACGAAGTCGGCCCCCTGGCCCATGGCTTCGTGAACGTCCCAGCAGTCGGTCTCGAAGGTGAACTCGGCGGCGAAATGGGCCTCGGCTTCGGCTGCGGGCGCGGCGGGGATCCGGGTCACGGCGCTGGGCATGGTCGCGTCTCCTTGTGTTGGCGATGCCCGTTCTTCCCGCTTCCTCCGAAGCTCCGCGAGTGGCAGGTTCGCCATCCATGCTGAAGATCACGCCAGAATCACCGAGCCCAGCCGTCGGGCGGACGGAAGCCCCCACGACCGGCCCGCTGGTGGTCGCCATCGCCTATGACGGGCTCTGCACCTTCGAATACGCCATCGCCGCAGAGGTGTTCGGCCTCGCCCGGCCGGAGATGGGCGCCGGCTGGTATCGCTTCGCCACGGCGGCCGTCGATTCCGGAGCGCTGCGCGCCCATGGCGGCCTGCGGTTCGAGGTGGATGGCGGGCTGGAACTGATCGAGGAAGCCGACCTGATCGTCATGCCCGGGTGGAAGGGCGCGGGCGTCCCCGTTCCGGAGCGGCTGCGGGGAGCGCTGATTGCGGCCCATGCCCGGGGCGCGCGGCTCGCCTCGATCTGTTCGGGCGCGTTCGTGCTCGCCGCGACGGGGCTTCTCGACGGAAGGCGGGCCGCGACGCATTGGCGTTACGCCGAGGCGCTGGAGAGGGCGCATCCCGAGGTCGCGGTGGATGCGTCCGTGCTCTACGTCGAGGAGGGGCGCGTGCTCACGTCGGCAGGCTCGGCGGCCGGGATCGACCTCATGCTTCACATCGTGCGCGCCGATTTCGGCGCCGATGCCGCCAACAGCGTCGCCCGCCGCCTCGTCATGCCGGCCCACCGCAATGGCGGCCAGGCGCAATTCGTGGAGCGGCCGGTGCCCAAGCGCCGCGAAAGCCGGCTGTCGCCGCTGCTCGACCTCGTGCGCGCGGAACCGCGACACCGCTGGACCATCGCGGACATGGCGCGGAAGGCCGCCCTCAGCGAGCGCAGCTTCCTGCGCCGGTTTGCGGAGGCGATGGGAACATCGCCGGGCGAGTGGCTGGCCGGCGTCCGCGTGGACGAGGCCCGGCGGCTGCTGGAGACGACCGCGCTGCCCGTCGAGGAGGTGGCGAGGCTCTCGGGCTTCGGGAGCACGGCGACATTGCGGCACCACTTCAGCCGCGCCACGGCGCTGAGCCCGCGCGACTATCGCCAGCGCTTCGGCCACGGCGGCAAGGGCGGCAGCGTCGCCGAGGCCTAGCCCATGTGCAGGCGTGTCCCGCGTCGCCGTCGGTTCCAGAGCCGGAAAAATCCCCGTAAGCGACGGGAAAACTCCGGAAACGCTCGAAGGCCTCCCCCTTGGACCTCCTCGCTGCCCTCGGCTCGCCGCCGCCGATCGCCGTCATCGTCGCCGCCTTCTTCGCCGGCACGGTGCGCGGCTATACGGGCTTCGGCTCGGCGATGATCTTCATGCCGGTCGCCGGCGCCTATCTCGGCCCCAAGGCCGCCATCGGCATCATGTCGATCATCGACGCCATCATGCAGCTGGCGATGATCCGCTCCACCTGGCGTCATGCCCGCTGGGGCGAGATCGGGCCGCTCTTCGTCGGCTACGTGGTGGGCCTGCCGCTCGGCGTCTGGCTCCTCGTCACCATCGACCCGACGCCGGTGCGCTGGGTCACCTCGCTCTCGATCGTGCTGGTGCTGACGCTGCTCCTGTCCGTCGGCCGGATCGAGCGCTCCCCCGGCATGCCGGCGACGCTCGCGACGGGTGTCGCCTCGGGCCTCATCTCCGGGCTCGCCAGCCTCGGCGGCATGGTGCTGTCGCTGTTCTGGCTGGCCGGGCCGAGCCACAATGCCGGCGTGCGCGGCTCCTCTGTCGCCTTCTTCGTGCCGGCTTCGGTGCTGTCGATGAGCCTGCTGGCGCTCGCCGGCATCTACACGCCCGAGGTCTTCCGCGGCGCCGCCTGGACGATCATCCCCTACGGCGTCGGCATCGGCCTCGGCTCGCTGCTCTTCGACAGGGCGGACCCGCGGCTGTTCCGCCCCGTCGCCTTCGCGGTGATTGCCACCGCGGCGCTCACCAGCCTGCCGCTGCTCGACAGGCTGCTGCGCTAGTCGCGTCCCAGCTCAGCGGCGCCCCTGGGCGCCGACGCAGGCGTTCAGCTCGTCCCAGAGGGCGCGGAACCCGGCGATTGGCACTACCGACATGCCGTCGGGGCCTTCCACGAACATCTCCCTGAGGTTCGTCTCGACCATGGTCCGGCCGATCGGCGGCGGGACCGTGAAGGCGAGCCGGCCCTCGGAATTGACCGCGCCCGGCACCACCTCGCGGTCGCGACCGGCGCGCAGCGTCACGTTGGCGCGCGTGCCCGGAGGTGCCGTGGCGCGGTCGGCGGGGGTGGACATGGTCATGTCGAGCTGGGCGTTGAGGCCGATGCGGATCTCGCCGCTGTCGCTCTGCCGGACGGCCCGGCAGGTGCTGAAGCCGGAGGGCAGAAAGGACGCGTCGATGGCCCACGGGCCGGACCGGCCCCAGGGCGAGCGCGTCAGCTGGCCAGCCGGGCCTGCCTGCGGCGGACGCGGGTCGGACGCCATGGGCGCGGCCTGGGCAGGAGGCGATGCGGGTGCGCCCGCACCGGCAGCTCCCACCGCGCTGGCCGGCGCGACGAAGAAGGCGATCTGCGCCGTCCGCAGGCGGGGCGCGTTGCAGGGCTCGTTGAGGATCGCGGTGCGCCGGCCACGCTGGGGGCCGACATAGAAGCAGAAGGCGTTCCGCTCCTCGCGATTGTCCTCGGTCAGGGCCACGATGCGGTTCTGGCCACGATTATAGGTGTAGTACTGGCCGAATCCGTCGGGCGTGCAATCGCGCAGGATGGCCTCGAAGGGTGCGGCGCCCGCTCCCGTCGTGTCGCTCATGCACAGGTTGGGCCGGCCGGCCGGCCTGATGCGCTTCGCGCGCTCGTCGATGACGAAACGCGCCGCGGGGCTGTCGCAACGCCCCAGGACGAGCTTGTCATAGCCACCGTCCCGATCGCGTTCGCTGACGATGCAGCCATGATGCGGTTCGGGGTTTTCGAAGACGGCGAAGACCACGGCATTGCCGGGTGATTGCGCCAGTGCCGCACCCGACAGGCACAGGACCGCGACTGTTGCCGATGCAACGTGCTTGAACATGCAAAACCCCCTCCGTCCGGCCCGTCAGGCACTCCTGCGGCGCGCGGCATGGTCCAATAGTACCGTCCCTATATGAACGGCAACTGAAACGAAGTGTAAGGGTTTACGCGGGGTATCGGGGGTTGAGCCGGGGGCGGAGTTGGCGGCAGGCCGAAGGGCCTCAGCCGCCCATCTTCGCCACGAGCGCCTCGGACAGCTCGAAATTCGAGTAGACGTTCTGCACGTCGTCGTTCTCGTCGAGATTGTCCATCAGGCGCAGCAGCTTCTCGCCGGTCTCGTCGTCGACGGCGACGGCGGTCTGCGGCTTCCAGGTCAGCGCGGTCTTGTTCGGCTCGCCGAACTTCGCCTCGAGCGCCTTCGCCACCTCGGCGAGGGCGTCGGCGGCGGTGGTGATCTCGTGACCGGTCTCCGAGGAGACGACGTCCTCGGCGCCCGCCTCGATGGCGGCCTCCAGCATGTCGTCGGCCGAGGCCTTGTCGGCGGCGAACTCGATGGTGCCGACCCGGTCGAACATGAACGAGACGGCGCCGGTCTCGGCGAGATTGCCGCCGGACTTGGTGAAGTAGGAGCGGACTTCCGAGGCGGTGCGGTTGCGGTTGTCGGTCAGCGCCTCGACGATGACGGCGACGCCGCCGGGGCCGTAACCCTCGTAGCGGATCTCGTCGTAATTCTCGCCGTCGCCGGCGGTGGCCTTGTTGATCGCCCGCTGGATCGTGTCCTTGGTCATGTTCTCGGCGCGGGCCGCCAGGATGGCGGCGCGCAGGCGCGGGTTCATGGCGGGATCGGGCTGGCCCATCTTGGCCGCCACGGTGATCTCGCGCGCCAGCTTGCCGAACAGCTTCGAGCGGGCCGCGTCCTGGCGGCCCTTGCGGTGCATGATGTTCTTGAACTGTGAATGCCCGGCCATATGCCCCTCTCGGCGGTGGTCAGCCGGTGTCAGGGGGCGCAGTCAAAAAGCGCGCCGCGCGGAGCGCCGGCTACAGGTCGGCGCGACTTATAGGCGGGCGGCACGCCGAAATCCAGCGTGCCGGGCCGCAGATCAGCGGCGAATGCCGAAGGCGTTCGCCAGAAGGTCGATCTGGCCGGAGATGGCGTTGACCTGGCGGTCGGCCTCGGGGGCCTCCCGGGAGAACAGGACGCGGTCCATGTGAACGATGCGCTCCTGCAGCCGCATGGCCTTGCCAATCAGCGCCCCGAGGGAAGCGGGAAGCTCTTCGATGATCGAGGCGGGCGTCGGTGCGCCGACCGAGGAGAGCCGCACCTTGGACTTCTCCAGCGCCGCCTGCTCCTGGGTGAGCTCGCCCTCGTTGACGGCGCGCTGCAGCAGCAGCCAGGAGGCGAGCTGCATCAGGCGGGTGGTGAGGCGCATGCTCTCGGTGGCATAGGCGAGGGCCGGTCCGCGCTCCAGAGCGCGGCTTTCCTCGCGGCCGGGGCCGTCGAGATAGGCGGCCGTCTCTTCCACGAGGCCCATTCCGTCCCGGAACAGCTCCTTGAAGGCCGGGGAACTGGCAAGCCGCGCACCGAAGGCGACGGTGGGCTCGGCCATGGACGAAACGCTCTCGTGCGACATCACGCTACAACTCCCTCAGGACCCGTGTGTGCCGCCGTCTCCGCGCCCCTGTAAAGCTTTTGCTTAAGGAAAGGTAAACGCGAAGGCAGCTGGCAGCTCTCGGGTCCGATGCAGCAAGGCCGGTGCCAATCGGGCCCGTCCCGCGACGGGACGGGCGACGGCATCAGCGATCATCACACGCCGGAATCGCGGCGCTGCCAAGGCGGCGCGCATCGACGGCCGGTGCGCGGACAAAAAAAGGCCGCCCGGAGGCGGCCTTGAAGTGGAATACAGGGAGGCGTCAAACAGAGTGGACAGGAGCCACTCGCGTCCAGCGAACTGAACGATTTCCTTGATAAAGGGGAAAGGTTAACCCTGAGTTAACCTCCGCCGGTGCAGGCGACGATTCTTCGCACTGCAGCAGGACTTGCGCCCGACGGACGGCGTCGTCCGCCATGAAGCGCGCGGGCTTGACGGACGGCGGAAAATGCGGTGCGACGATGCGGTGCGGCCAGCACCGCCCACGATCGCTCCGGGAACCCGCCTCATGCTCGATATCGACCTCGCCATCCGCGGCGGCACCGTGGTCACGGCTTCCGACACCATTCGCTGCGACGTCGGCATCAAGAACGGCAAGGTGGCCCTGCTCGCCGAGAACATCACCGAGGCGGCCCGCACCATCGACGCCTCGGGCCTCATCGTCATGCCCGGCGGCATCGACAGCCACGTCCATCTCGATCAGCCCTCTGGCCCGGACGTCACCATGGCCGACGGGTTCGAGAGCGGCACGCGCTCGGCGGCGGCCGGCGGCAACACCACCATCATTCCCTTCGCCATGCAGGTGAAGGGCGAGAGCCTGCGCGCCTGCGTCAGCGACTATCACAAGAAAGCCGAGGGCAAGGCCTATATCGACTACGGCTTCCATCTCGTCGTCTCCGACCCGACGCCGACGGTGCTCAATCAGGAACTGCCTGCGCTCTTTTCCGACGGCTGCACCTCGTTCAAGGTCTTCATGACCTATGACGACCTCGTCCTTTCCGACCGCCAGCTGCTGGAGGTCTTCGAGGTGGCCCGCCGCGAGCAGGCGCTGGTGATGGTCCATGCCGAGGGCTACGACAACATCAAGTTCCTGACCGAACGGCTGGAGGCGGCCGGCAAGACGGCGCCCTACTATCACGGTCCGTCGCGGCCGCAGGTGATCGAGCGCGAGGCCACCCACCGCGCCATAAGCCATGCCGAGTTGCTCGACGTGCCGATCATGATCGTCCACGTCTCCGGCCGCGAGGCGATGGAGCAGATCCGCTGGGCCCGCCAGCGCGGCCTCAAAGTCTATGCCGAGACCTGCCCGCAATACATCACCCTCACCGAGGACGACATGAAGGGCCTGAACATGGACATGTCGGGCTCCAAATACGTCTGCTCGCCGCCGCCGCGCGACACCGACAGCCAGAACGCGATCTGGGAGGGCCTGAAGCAGGGCGTGTTCCAGACCTTCTCCTCCGACCATTGCCCCTTCTTCTACGACAGCCCGCGCGGCAAGCTGAACGAGAAGGGGCGCACCTCCTTCAAGTGGGTGCCGAACGGCCTGCCGGGCGTGGAGACCCGCATGCCGGTGCTGTGGTCCGAGGGCGTCGCCAAGGGCCGGATCAGCATGAACGAGTTCGTGGCGCTGACCTCCACCAACCACGCGAAGCTCTACGGGCTCTATCCCCAGAAGGGCACGATCGCGGTGGGTTCGGACGCCGACATCGTCCTGTGGGACCCGAACCGCAAGGAAACGATCCGGCAGGAGATATTGCACCACGGGTCGGACTACACGCCGTGGGAGGGCTTCGCCGTCACGGGATGGCCGGTCATGACCATCGCCAAGGGCCGGACCGTGGTGGACGACGGCAAGGTCGTCGGCGCCATGGGCGCGGGGTCCTTCATCGCCCGCGACAAGAGCCCCTACGCCCTGCCGGCGGGGGCGTGACGAGGACGGCGTGAGCCGGTGGGGCCTTAAAGCCTCTTCGGTCCATGGCTCTTGCCACGCCCGGGCCTTCGGCGTGGGATGGGTGCCCTTCAGGGGGAGACCATGACACCATTCGAGACGATCCGCGCCCGCGCCGCGCGCCGCAAGGGCGGCGATGAGGTCCTGGCGGGCCTCATGCCGGCCGTGCCCGACCGTGCCGCCCTCGCCGCCCTTGGCGACGACCGTGTGCTCGCCGAGATGACGAAGCGCGTGTTCTCCGCCGGCTTCGTCTGGGGCGTCATCGAGAAGAAATGGCCTGGCTTCGAGGAGGCCTTCCTCGGCTTCGTGCCGCAGGCGCTGACCTTCCAGCCCGACGAGTTCTGGCACGACCTCGCCCGCGACGGCCGGATCGTCAAGAATCCGCAGAAGATCAAGTCGGTGCGCGAGAACGCCGCCTTCGTGAGCGCGATCGCCAAGGAGCACGGCTCGTTCGGTGCCTTCCTCGCCGGCTGGCCGGCCAACGACCAGGCCGGGCTCCTTGACGTGCTGGCCAAGCGCGGCGCCCGCCTCGGCGGCAAGACCGGCCAGTATTTCCTCCGCTTCATCGGCTGGGACGGCTTCGTCACCTCGCAGGACATGGTGGCGGCGCTGCGCGACGCCGGCCTCGACGTCGCCGCCGACCCGACGTCCAAGGGCGACCTCCGGAAGGTGCAGGCGCAGGTGAACGCCTTCGCCGCCGAGACCGGCCTGCCGCGCAGCCACATCTCCCGCATCCTCGCGCTCTCGGTGGGCGAGAACCATCCGGTGGAGCGGCTCGAGGCCCTGATGGGGGAGTGAGGGCCGGCGAAAAACCGTGACGAGTCGGACTGTCCCGCCGCCGGTGTTGTGAAGCTCCTCCCGTCATCCCCGGCCGAGCGCAGCGAGGCGAAGGGGATCCAGGGGGTGACGGACGAATCCTCTCATCTCCCTCGAACTCCCCTTCTTGCGTCGAGTCTTTGGGCCTCGCCGGGGGCGACGGGCGGAGCGACCTGTGCCGACCGCTGACGTTTGCCGCCGCGCCCCGCTACCGTTTTCCTTGACCGCGTCCCCGCTTGCGCCTATCCCGGTCAACGGGACATGCCCCCCCAACGGGGCACGCCCATCTGTGAGGATGGAGATCCAAATGGCGACAACCGCCCCGACCGCGCTTCCGCGCGCCAATACCTTTTCGTCCGGCCCCTGCGCCAAGCGCCCCGGCTGGTCCCTCAAAGCTCTGGCTGATGCGCCCCTCGGGCGGTCTCACCGCGCCAAGGTCGGCAAGGCGAAGCTGAAGCTCGCCATCGACCTGACGCGCGAGGTTCTGCAGGTGCCCGCCGGCTACCGGATCGGCATCGTGCCAGCCTCGGACACCGGCGCGGTGGAGATGGCCATGTGGTCGATGCTCGGCGCCCGCGGCGTCGACATGGTCTCCTGGGAGAGCTTCGGCGAGGGCTGGGTCACCGACGTGGTGAAGCAGCTGAAGCTCGCCGACGTGCGCACCATCACCGCCCCCTACGGCGAGCTGCCGAACCTGAAAAAGATCGACACGAAGACCCGCGACGTCGTCTTCACCTGGAACGGCACGACCTCGGGCGTGCGCGTGCCGAACGCCGACTGGATCGCGGCCGACCGCGAGGGCCTGACCATCTGCGACGCGACCTCGGCGGCCTTCGCCCAGCGCCTCGACTGGGACAAGCTCGATGTCGTGACCTTCTCCTGGCAGAAGGTGCTCGGCGGCGAGGCGGCCCACGGCATGCTCATCCTCTCCCCCCGCGCGGTGGAGCGGCTGGAGACCTACAAGCCGGCCTGGCCGCTGCCGAAGATCTTCCGCATGACCAAGGGCGGCAAGCTCATCGAGGGCATCTTCGAGGGCGAGACCATCAACACGCCGTCCATGCTCTGCGTCGAGGACTATATCGACGCGCTGAAGTGGGCGCAGAAGGTCGGCGGCCTCGACGGCCTGGTGAAGCGCGCGGATGCCAACACCCGCGTCATCGCCAAGTTCGTCAGGGAGAACGACTGGATCGACTTCCTGGCCGTGAAGCCGAAGACGCGCTCCAACACCTCGGTCTGCCTGAAGTTCACCGATCCCGCCGTGACGGCGCTTCCCGAAGACGCCCAGGCGGCCTTCGCCAAGGGCATTGTCGCGACGCTGGAGAAGGCGGGCGCCGGCCTCGACCTCGGCCATTACCGTGACGCGCCTCCCGGTCTCAGGATCTGGTGCGGCGCGACGGTGCAGGCCCGCGACCTCAAGGCACTGATGCCCTGGATCGCCTATGCCTTCGCCACCGAGAAGGCCAAGCTGAAGAAGGCGGCCTGAGGCTGCAAGCCACCTCCCGTCATCCCCGGCGAGCCGCGTGAGCGGCGAGGGAAGGGGATCCAGGGGGCGCTCCCGGCGCCCTGCAACTCCTGGACCCCCTTCCCCTCGTTATCGCTCGGCCGGGGGGACGTCCGGAGCGCTTGACCGCTCCACGGTGTCCATCCTTTTCCCTCTGCGCCCAGACGGCGCGTCCTCTCCGCGACGGAGAGGCCCATGCGGAGCATGATCCCATGACCAAACCCCGCGTCCTCATTTCCGACGCCCTTTCGCCCGCCGCCGTCCAGATCTTCAGGGATCGCGGCATCGACGTCGACTTCCAGCCGGCCCTCGGCAAGGACAAGGACAAGCTCGCCGCCATCATCGGCGACTATGACGGCCTCGCCATCCGCTCGGCCAGCAAGGTGACGCCGGCGATCCTCGCCAACGCCAAGAACCTCAAGGTGATCGGCCGCGCCGGCATCGGCGTCGACAACGTCGACATCCCCGCCGCGACGGCCAAGGGCATCATCGTGATGAACACGCCCTTCGGCAATTCGATCACCACGGCCGAGCACGCCATCGCGATGATGTTCGCCATCGCCCGGCAGATCCCCGACGCCGACCGGACCACCCAGGCCGGACAGTGGGAGAAGAACAAGTACATGGGCGTCGAGCTGACGTCGAAGACGCTCGGCGTCATCGGCTGCGGCAATATCGGCTCCATCGTCGCCGACCGGGCACTGGGCCTGAAGATGAAGGTGATCGCCTTCGATCCCTACCTGTCGCCGGAGCGGGCCGTCTCCATCGGCGTCGAGAAGGTCGAGCTCGACGAGCTGCTGCGCCGCGCCGACTTCATCACGCTGCACGTGCCGATGACGGCGCAGACGAAGAACGTCCTCTCCCGCGAGGCGCTGGCGAAGACGAAGAAGGGCGTGCGCATCATCAACTGCGCCCGCGGCGGCCTCGTCGACGAGCAGGCGCTGCGCGACGCCCTCGATGCCGGCCACGTGGCGGGCGCGGCCTTCGACGTCTTCTCCGAGGAGCCGGCGACTGCCAACCCGCTCTTCGGCCACCCGAACGTGATCTGCACGCCGCATCTCGGCGCCGCCACGACCGAGGCGCAGGAGAACGTCGCCCTGCAGGTGGCCGAGCAGATGTCGGACTACCTGCTGTCGGGGGCCATCACCAATGCGGTGAACTTCCCGTCGATCTCGGCAGAGGACGCGCCGAAGCTCCGGCCCTTCGTGGCGCTCGCCGAGCGGCTCGGCTCCTTCCTCGGCCAGCTCACGGAAGCCCCGATCAAGGGCATCCGCATCGAGTACGAAGGCAAGGTCGCCGACCTCAACGTGCGCCCGCTCACCGCCGCAGCGGTGACCGGCGTGCTGCGGCCCTTCCTCTCCGACATCAACATGGTCAACGCCGTGCCGATCGCCAACGACAAGGGCATCACGGTGGACGAGGTGAAGCGCGAGGCCCCCGGCGGCAACCTCGAGAGCCGCATCATGATCACGGTGGAGGCGGAGGACATGCCGCGTCACGCCGCCGGCACGGTTCTCGCCGACGGCAAGCCGCGCATCGTCGAGATCCGCGCCATCGCCATGGACGCGGAATTCGCCCCGCACATGCTCTACGTCCGCAACGACGACAAGCCGGGCTTCATCGGCCGCTTCGGCTCGCTGCTGGGGGATGCCGGCGTCAACATCGCGACCTTCAACCTCGGCCGCGACAAGCCCGGCGGCGACGCCATCTGCTTCGTCGCGGTGGACGAGCGCATCTCCGACGATCTGCTCGCGCAGATCCACGAGATTCCGCAGGTGAAGCGCGCCCGCCGCCTGGCGTTCTGAGCGGCATCGCGCCGTCATCAGCCCCACCCTTACCCTCCCCTCGCTGCCGCGAGGGGAGGGGGACTGCCGCGTCGCGCCCGGCCCGCCGCGTCTGGCACAAGTGGCGAGACGGATGTGAGGGGCCGAAGTCTTCCTCCCCGCGCAGCGGGGAGGGTAAGGGTGGGGCCTTCCTCCACGATCGAACGCCCGGGCCCAATCCAGGCCCCGCCCGCCCCGGCCTGCGCTACACTCGGCCACATCGATTCGCCGGAACCCGCCCCATGTACGTCCTCGCCCGTCTCTCCTTCGGCTTCGTGGTGGGGGCGCTGGCCGTGATCCTCGCCCTCCAGGGCGCGGTCTGGCTGATGGGCCAGGTCGGCATGGCCGCCATCCAGCTCTTCCCCATGCGGGCGCCGCTCCCGGCGAGCCTGCCGGGCCTCACTCAACCGGCGATCATCGGCGGGCTCTGGGGCCTGCTCTTCATCCTGATCTGGGACCGCTGGGGCCGTGACGGCATCGTCAAGGGCGCTGGCTTCGGCCTGCTGTTCGGCCTGATCGGTCCCGGCCTCGTGCTGTGGGTGGTCTGGCCGGCGCTACAGGGCGCAGCCCTGTTCGAGGGCGGCAATGCCGGGCGCATCGCCGCAGGCGCGGCGCTGGCGGTCGCCTTCGGCATCGGGCTCGCCTGGATCGGCCAGATCCTCAACGGCTACATGCGCTACGCAGTCCGCTGATCAGCGCTTGCCGCTCTCGGCGATGGCGATGCCGCCGAGGACGAGCATGAGCGCCACGGCGTGATACCAGGCGAAGACCTCGCCGAGGATCAGCGGCCCGAGGATCGCCGACCAGACCGGCACGAGGTTGACCCAGAGCCCGGCCCGGCCCGGCCCGATCAGTTCCACGCCGCGCATGAAGAAGAGCTGGGCGACGAAGCCCGGCAGCACCGCGACATAGAGGATAATCAGCCAGCCGTTCAGGTCGGGCCAGCGGGCCGTTCCGTGGGCGACCTCTGCGGCGAGCAGCGGCAGCGACGAGATCAGGGCCACCAGCGCCAGCGCCATGAAGAAGGGGCGCGGGGAGATGGCGGGGCGGTTGCGCAGGGCCACCGTATAGGCGGCATAGCCGAGGCAGGCGATCAGCATCAGCACGTCGCCGAAGTTGAAGGCGAGACCGGTCAGCACGGCGAGGTCGCCCCGCGCCGCCAGGAGGGCGATGCCGGCGATGGTCACGACGATGCCGATCGCCTGCAGCGCGGTCACGGCCGTGCGATGGACGAGATAGGCACCGGTCAGAACCATGACCGGGATCGAGCCCTGGATGATGCCGATGTTGACCGCCGTGGTGTAGAGGGCGGCCAGGTAGAACATGGCGTTGAAGCCGGTGAAGCCGACGACGCCGAGGATGGCCAGCCATTTCCAGTGGGCGCGGATCAGGGGCCATTCGCGGACGAAGGCACTGCCGGCGATGGCGATCATCAGGGAGAGGGTGCCGACCCAGCGCAGCGTCGTCAGCATCATCGGCGAGACGTGGCCGATGGCGAGGCGGCTCGCGATGGCGTTGCCGGCCCAGATCAGGGTCGTGGCGGCCAGAATGAGATAGGGACGGTCATAGAGGCGCATGCTTGCGAAAAACCCTGATGGAGCGTCACTATAGACGCGCGGGAGACCGGCGGCAGCGGCTCCGGCGCAGCCGAGCAATGCCCCCGGGAGGGGCGGTGGCCGCGAGTCATCCGGTGATTGCGACAAATTCGGTCGATATCGGTCAAGTGTCTGCAATTGAAAAGATTTTCTCTTCATCTTTCTGTCAAGCAGAGGTCATAGAAGTATCGCGCAGCGGCCCTATCCAGAGGCTGCATCCCTTGTCCGACCCTGCGCAGACCTGCGCTGGACGAGGTTCCTCCAAGGACAGGAGCATCCTGTGAAACTCTCCCTCTTCCTTTCTGCCGCGGTCGTCGCGATCGGCGGCGTCATGGTGGCGGCCCCCTCGGCCGAAGCCCGTGACCGCATCCAGGTGACCGGCTCGTCCACCGTCTTCCCGTTCACCACCGCCGTCGCCGAGCGCTTCGGCCAGCAGTCGGGCAAGGCCCCGATCGTGGAGTCCACCGGCACGGGCGGCGGCATGCGCCTCTTCTGCGCCGGCGTCGGCGTCAACACTCCGGACGCCGCCAATGCCTCGCGTCGTATCACCGCCTCCGAGTTCGAGACCTGCAAGAAGAACGGCGTGACGCCGATCGAGATCGTCGTCGGCTTCGACGGCATCGTCGTCGCCAATTCCAAGCAGGGCCCGGCCATCCAGCTGACGCTCGAGCAGATCTTCCTGGCTCTCGCCGCCAAGGTGCCGAACGCCCAGGGCCAGCTGGTCGACAACCCGAACAAGAACTGGTCGGACATTGCGCCGAACCTGCCCAACGCCAAGATCGAGGTTCTCGGCCCGCCGCCGACCTCGGGCACCCGTGACGCCTTCAACGAGCTCGCCATGCTCGAGGGCTGCAAGGCCCTGCAGAAGCGCGTGAACGTGCAGATCGACGCCCGCGCCTGCCAGCAGGTGCGCGCCGACGGCGCCTTCGTCGAAGCCGGCGAGAACGACAACATCATCGTGCAGCGTCTCGTCGCCAACCCCTCCGCCTTCGGCGTGTTCGGCTACTCCTTCCTCGAGGAGAACCGCGACAAGATCCAGGGCGCCCGCGTCAACGGCGTCGAGGACACGGTCGAGAACATCTCGTCGGGCAAGTACCCGCTGTCGCGCTCGCTCTACTTCTACGTGAAGAAGGAGCATATCGGCGTGGTGCCTGGTCTGCAGGAGTTCATCAACGAGTACGTCTCCGAGCAGGCCATGGGTGACGACGGCTACCTCGAGAAGAAGGGCCTCGTTCCGCTGCCGACGGCGCGCCGCGAAGAGGTCTCCCGCGCCGCCCGCGCGGCCACGGGCCTCGCCGGTCTCTGACCCGGCCGATAGACGGAAAGGGCCCGGCGCCGCCGCCGGGCCCTTCTCCACTGCATGGCGAGCCGTTCCGGTACGGGCGGCGATGAACGGACGCAAGCGATGTTCCTGACCCTGTTCGGCATTCTGGTGGCGATCGCCATCGCCTGTCATCTGGCTGGCCGGCGCCGATCGATCGCCCTCGCGGGCTCGAACTACGCCGCGCTCCATTCGCTGCCCGGCTATTATGGCGCCTGGCTCGCCATCATGACGGTGGGACCCGCCCTCATCGTTCTCGTCGTCTGGTCCATCGCCGCGCCCAACGTCCTGCGCTCGATGGTGCTCTCCCAGTTCTCCGCCCAGCTCGCCACCTCCAGCGTCGCCCAGCTCGACGGCTTCTGGCGCGACATCCAGGCCATCGCCTTCGGCGGCACGGCCGGCATCCGCGACGCGGTGCGCAGCGACGCGGCCGCCGTGCTCTCCTCCCGCGCCGCCACCAGCACGACAATGATGATCGTGCTCATGGCCGCCGTCGGCGTCGCCGGCTTCGTCTACGCCTGGAACGCCATCGCGCCGGCCTTCCGGTCCCGCCACAGGGTCGAGTCGGTGGTGAAGGTCCTGCTGGCCGTCTCGGCGACCATCGCCATCCTGACGACCATCGGCATCGTCGTGTCGCTGATCGCGGAATCGATGCGCTTCTTCTCGATGGTCAGTCCCATCGACTTCCTCTTCGGCCTCACCTGGACGCCCCAGCAGATGGCCTTCCGCGCCGATCAGGTCGGCGGCACGGCCGCCTTCGGCTTCATCCCGCTGCTGACCGGCACGCTGCTCATCACCTTCATCGCCATGGTGGTGGCCGCGCCGCTGGGCATCATGGCCGCGGTCTATCTCTCCGACTACGCCACCCCGAAGGTGCGCGCCGTCGGCAAGCCGGTACTGGAAATCCTCGCGGGCATCCCGACCGTCGTCTACGGCTTCTTCGCCGCGCTGACGGTGGCGCCCTTCATCCGCAACTCGGGCCATGCGCTCGGCCTCGACGTCTCCTCGGAGAGCGCGCTGGCGGCCGGCGTGGTCATGGGCATCATGATCGTGCCCTTCGTCTCCTCGCTCTCCGACGACGTCATCAACGCCGTGCCGCAGTCGCTGCGCGACGGCTCGGCGGGCCTCGGGGCCACGAAGTCCGAGACCATCCGCAAGGTGGTGCTGCCGGCCGCGCTCCCCGGCATCGTCTCGGCCCTTGTGCTGGCGGTCTCGCGCGCCATGGGCGAGACGATGATCGTGGTCATGGCGGCCGGCCTCGCCGCCAACCTGACGCTCAACCCGCTGGAGGCGGTCACCACCATCACGGTGCAGATCGGCACGCTGCTGACCGGTGACCAGGAATTCGACAGCCCGAAGACGCTCGCTGCCTTCGGCCTCGGCCTCGTGCTCTTCGTCATCACCCTGTCGCTCAATCTCGTCGCACTGCGCGTCGTCAACAAGTATCGGGAACAGTATGACTGACGTCTCGCTGCCTCGGGTTTCCACCGACATCCACACCAACGACCAGGCACAGGCGCGGCTCAAGGCGCGCTACCGGGCGGAGTTCCTGTTCAAGTCGCTGGGCCTCGGCGCGGTGCTGGTGGCCGCCGGGTTCCTCGTCATCTTCCTGTCGACCATCATCACCCAGGCGATCCCGGCCTTCACCCAGAACTACGTGAAGATCGCGGTCGAGATGAAGCCGGAGACGTTCAATCCGCGCCACGCGAGCGGCGCCGACCTGCCGGCGGCCATCGGCGCGGCGAATTTCGACGCGGTGGTGAACGGCGCCGTGCGGGCCTATTTCCCTGGCGCCACCGACCGCACCGCGCGGCGCGCCCTCGGCAACCTCGTCTCCTCGGGCGCGCCCTCGATCCTGCGTCGCCAGGCGATGGCCAACCCCGCCTGGCTCGGCACGACGCAGGAGGTTTATCTTCCGCTGGACGACAATGCCGACCTCTACCTGAAGGGCCAGACCACGGAGACCGTCGTGACCCGCGGCGCGGGCGACTTGACGGTGTCCGGCACCTCGGGCCAGATCGAGCTCTCCTCGACCGTCGCCAATTTCCAGCCGCTGCTCGCCGCCATCAAGGCGCAGCTCACCATCGTGCGCGCCAACCTCCAGCGCGACCTCGCCGGCAAGGAGCGCGTCGCCAGCGGCCAGGAGCGCGACATCACCTCTCTCCGCCAGGCCGCGGAGGCGGCGACCGGCACGGACCGCGAGCGCCTGCAGGGCCGTGTCGAGACGGAGGGCCGCCAGCTCGCCGCGACGCAGAACGACATCACCCAGCTGCGCCAGCGCATCGAGACCCTGACCCAGCGGATCAACGGCGCCGACCAGTCGGAGACCCTCGACAACACGGTGTCGAGCTATCTGGTCCGCATCAACGGCGGCATCGTCAAGCTGTCGCAGATCCAGAACGCCCGCGCCACCGGCGAGGTGCTGATCCCGCTCGCCTCGACCAACCTCGCCGCCGCCGGCGCCTGGGAGATCGTGCGCATCGTCCAGACCGAGGCCAACCGCCGCATCACCGACCGCGAGATCGCCTATCTGGAATCGCTGAAGGAGCGCGGCCTCGTCGAGCGCCGCATCTCCCGCGAGTTCTTCTTCGGCGGCGCGTCGCGCGAGGCGGAGCTCGCCGGCGTCTGGGTCGCCATCGTCGGCTCGTTCCTGACGCTCCTCATCACCCTCGGCCTGTCCTTCCCCGTGGGCGTGGCGGCGGCCATCTACCTCGAGGAGTTCGCGCCGAAGAACCGCTGGACCGAGATGATCGAGGTCAACATCAACAACCTCGCGGCGGTGCCGTCCATCATCTACGGCCTCCTCGGCCTCGCGGTGTTCCTCAACGTGTTCGGCATGCCGCGCTCGGCCCCTGTGGTCGGCGGCTTCGTGCTGGCGCTGATGACGCTGCCGATCATCATCATCGCCTCGCGCGCCGCGCTGCGCGCCGTGCCGCCCTCGGTGAAGGAGGCCGCCCTCGGGGTCGGCGCCTCGCACCAGCAGGCGGTGTTCCACCACGTGCTGCCGCTGGCGATGCCCGGTATCCTCACCGGCACCATCCTGGGCATGGCCCACGCGCTCGGCGAGACCGCGCCGCTGCTGATGATCGGCATGGTGGCCTTCGTGGTCGACAGCCCGCGCGGCTTCGCCGACGCCGCCACGCTGCTGCCGGTGCAGATCTTCATGTGGGCCGATTTCCCCGAACAGGCCTTCCAGAACAAGACCGCGGCTGCCATCGTGGTGCTGCTGCTGTTCCTCATCGTCATGAACGCGGCCGCCGTGTTCCTGCGCAAGAAGTTCGAGCGCCGCTGGTGATCGGCCGGGCGCCCACGACAAAAGGATGACGTCGATGAACTCGCTTCCCAGCTTCGAGACGACGGCGGCCACCACCGCCGTTCCGACCGCGGCGGTGCACCCCAAGATCACGGGCCGCAACGTCAACGTCTTCTACGGCGAGAAACACGCCATCAAGGACGTCAACGTCGACATTCCCGAGCGCTCGGTCATGGCCTTCATCGGCCCGTCGGGCTGCGGCAAGTCCACCTTCCTGCGCTGCATCAACCGGATGAACGACACCATCCCGATCTGCCGGGTGACGGGCGACATCCGCATCGACGAGCAGGACATCTATGACCGCAACCTCGACGTCGTGCAGCTGCGCGCCCGCGTCGGCATGGTGTTCCAGAAGCCGAACCCCTTCCCGAAGTCGATCTACGAGAACGTCGCCTACGGCCCGCGCATCCACGGCCTCGTCAAGAGCAAGACCGACCTCGACGAGGTGGTGGAGACGGCGCTGAAGAAGGCGAGCCTGTGGAACGAGGTGAAGGACCGCCTGCTGGAATCCGGCACCGGCCTGTCGGGCGGCCAGCAGCAGCGCCTCTGCATCGCCCGCGCCATCGCGGTGTCTCCGGAAGTGATCCTGATGGACGAGCCCTGCTCGGCCCTCGACCCCATCGCCACCGCCAAGATCGAGGAACTGATCGACGAGCTGAAGCAGAACTTCACCATCGTCATCGTCACGCACTCGATGCAGCAGGCGGCCCGCGTCTCGCAGCGCACCGCCTTCTTCCATCTCGGCATCATGGTGGAGGAGGGGGCGACCGACCAGATCTTCACCAATCCGGTCGACACCCGCACCCGCGACTACATCACCGGCCGCTTCGGCTGAGGCTCCGGACAGCGCGCGCCGCGATTCGGCCCTGCGGCGGCCCGATTCGGGCTGCCAGCATGGCGCTCCCCACAACGGAGCACCACCCGATGAAGCCGCAGCGCCTCGCCGCCCTGACCCTCGTCCTCGTCGCTCCCGCGGCCGGCGCCGCCGCGGCGGAGTTCCGTCCGGCCTCGCGCGTCGAGGCGGTCACCGTCTTCCCCGACGGCGCCAGCGTCACCCGCCGCTTCGCCGTCGACGTGCCGGCGGGCGACCATGTCCTCGTCCTCGACGACCTGCCGCTCGCTGCCGATGCCGGATCGCTGCGCCTGACCGGCAGCGGCGAGGGCTCGCTCGCGGTCGGCTCGATCGATGCCCGCCAGGCGCGCCCGACCGAACGCAGCGATCCGCAGGCGGTCCAACGGCTCGAGAGCCTGAAGGACGAGCGTCTCGCCCTCGACGACGCCATCGCCGCCGAACGGATGCGCAAGCGCGCGGCTGAGGCCCTCGTCGCCCCCTCGACGCTGTCGGCGGGGGACCGCGGCCTCGACGTCGCCGCCGCCAGCCAGGCGCTCGCCGCCGCCCATCAGGTGACGCGCGACGCCGACCGTGCCATCCGCCAGGCCGAGCAGCGCCAGCGCGGGCTCGACCGCGAGATCGCCGAGATCGAGGCCGGGCTGAAGAGCCAGCCGCCGCGGCGCCTGGAGGCGCGGGTGGCGGTGGAGGCCGCGGCGCCCTTCCGGGGCGAGCTCACGCTCACCTATGCCGTCCGCGACGCCCGCTGGAGCCCGGTCTACGACGCGCGGCTGGTGACGATCGGCGCCAAACCCGCCCTCGAGCTCGTCCGCCGCGCCGAGATCCGCCAGCGCACCGGCGAGGACTGGACCGACGTCGCCCTGACCGTCTCCACCGCACGGGTGGCGCGGGGAGGGGCCGTGCCGGTCCTGCCGCCGCTTCTCGTCCGCTATCTCGAACCCGAGGCGATGCGGGAACGCGCAGGAAGCCCGCCACCGCCGCCCCTCGCCGCCGCGCCGGCCTCCCCCGTGAGCCGTGCCCAGGCCGATGGCGGCGGCCCGCTGGCGGGCCGGATCGGCGAGAGCGAGGCAACCGTCGACATGGGCGGCTTCCAGGCGAGCTTCGCCGTGCCGGGGCGGGCCACCATCGCCAGCGGCGATGGCGCCCGCGCCATCCGCATCGGCAGCGGCACCATCGCGCCGGACCTCGTGTCACGGGTCGTGCCCAGCCTCGACACCACGGCCTTCATCGAGGCCCGCTTCCGCCACGGCGAGGACGTTCCGCTCATGCCCGGGCGCGTCACGCTCTACCGCGACGGCCTCTTCGCCGGCCGCACGACGCTCGCCGCCGCCACCCGCGAGGACGAGGTGAAGCTCGGCTTCGGGCCCGACGACCTCGTGCGGGTCGAGCACCAGACGGTCCGCCGCACGGACGGTTCGTCAGGCCTCATCTCGACCTCGAAGACGGAGGAGCGGGAGTTCCGCATCATCCTGCGCAACGGCGCGCAGGCGCCGCGCCGGGTCGTCGTCGAGGACCGGCTGCCCGTGACGGAGGTGCAGGACATCGTCGTCGAATCGCTCGCCGGACTGACCGCGCCGACGACACGCGATGTGGACGGCCGCCGTGGCATCGTCGCCTGGACGGTGGATCTCGCCCCCGGCGCGACGCGCGAAATCCGTCACGGCTGGCGCTTGCGCTGGCCGTCCGAGCGGCGGATTCAGCCGGTCCAGGGCCGCTCCTGAGGCCTCGCCCGCGGCGCGAGGCCATGCGGCCTCCGCCGATCCACCCTTCGGCACGACGCTTGCCACCCCGGCGACGATCCTTTATCCGCACAGTGCAAGGGCCCCGGCGCGCGAGGGACGCGAAGCCGGGGTTTGCCTTGCCGTGGAGGGTTTTGGACCATGGCGAACGTGGTTGTCGTCGGCTCGCAGTGGGGCGACGAGGGCAAGGGCAAGATCGTCGACTGGCTGTCCAGCCAGGCGGACGTGGTCGTCAGGTTCCAGGGCGGGCACAATGCCGGCCACACACTGGTGATCGACGGCGTCACCTACAAGCTGTCCCTGCTGCCCTCCGGCATCGTGCGTCCCGGCAAGCTCTCGGTCATCGGCAACGGCGTGGTGATCGATCCCCATGCGCTGGTGGCGGAGATCGAGCGTGTCTCGGCCCAGGGTGTGGCCATCGGCCCGCAGACGCTGCGCATCGCCGAGAATGCCTGCCTCATCCTCTCCCTGCACCGCGAACTCGACCAGCAGCGCGAGGGCGCTAACGCCGGGACGAAGATCGGTACGACCGGCCGCGGCATCGGCCCGGCCTACGAGGACAAGGTCGGCCGCCGCGCCATCCGCATGACCGACCTGACCGATCTCGGCTCGCTGACGCCCAAGATCGAGCGGTTGCTGGCCCACCACAACGCGCTGCGCCGCGGCCTGCAACTGCCGGAGATCGAGGCCCAGGCGCTGTATGACGAACTCGCCGCGGTCGCGCCGAAGGTGCTGCCCTATGTGACGACGGTCTTCGACCTGCTGGACGACGCCCGGCGCGCCGGCAAGCGCATCCTCTTCGAGGGCGCCCAGGGCACGCTGCTCGACATCGACCACGGCACCTATCCCTTCGTCACCTCGTCGAACACCGTCGCCGGCCAGGCCGCCATCGGATCGGGCATGGGGCCGGGCGCCATCAACTACGTCCTCGGCATCACCAAGGCCTACACGACGCGCGTCGGCGGCGGCCCGTTCCCGACCGAGCTCGAGGACGAGAACGGCCAGATCATGGGCGATCGCGGCCGCGAATTCGGCACCGTCACCGGCCGCCGGCGCCGCTGCGGCTGGTTCGACGCCGTGCTCGTGCGCCAGGCGGTGAAGACCAACGGTATCGACGGCATCGCGCTGACCAAGCTCGACATCCTCGACGTGTTCAAGGAGATCAAGGTCTGCGTCGCCTATGAACTCGACGGCAAGCGGATCGACATCCTCCCCGCCAACCAGGAGGCGCAGGCCCGCGCCACCCCCGTCTACGAGACGATCGAGGGCTGGGACTCCACCACCATGGGCGCCCGCTCCTGGGGAGAACTGCCGGCGCAGGCGATCAAGTATGTCCGTCGTATCGAGGAATTGATTGGTTGTCCGGTCGCGTTACTATCGACGAGCCCGGAACGGGACGACACGATTCTGGTGCGCAATCCCTTCGAGTAAGAGTAGAGGGGCGAGAAGCGAGTTTCGATGGCCGATTATACGCCCCTTATTTCCCGCGCCGTTGGGGCACTGGCGGAGAACACCGGCGAAGCGCGGCGTGGCGTTTACGAGCGCGCGCGCGCGGCGCTGCTGGCCCAGCTGCGCAACATGAACCCGCCGCTCCCCGAGGAGCACATCACCCGCGAGCGGATGTCGCTCGAGGACGCGATCCGCAAGGTCGAGCTGGAGAATTCCGCGGACAGCCTCGACGCCATGCTGGAGCGCGAGTTCGCCTCCCTCGGCAAGGTGACGCCGCGCCCGGAGGCGATCTCCATCGCCGGCGCCCGCACCGTCAGCGACGCCGCCCATGACGCCGAGAGCCTCGGGGATGCAGCCGCCCATGCGCACCGCTCTGCGCGCGACCAGCTGAACGCGCCGTCGGCCCCCGCCGAGCCCGAGCGCATCGAGCCCGCCGTCGGCCGCCAGGGCCCGTTCATCGACGCCAACGACGGCGGTCAGGCGCCGATCCGTCCGCGGGTCGCCGTGCTGGGCGAGGACGAGGAGAAGCCGGCCCGCAAGGGCGGCGGGGTCATCGCCATCGTTCTGGTGCTGCTGCTGCTCGGCGGCGCGGGCGCTCTCGGCTGGTACGTCGCCAGCAACCATCCCGACCGCCTGCCTTTCGCCACCGCGCGGGCGCCCGCCATGACGCCTGCTCCCGCC